>NZ_MATO01000060.1 GCF_001700325.1 Caryophanon latum | reverse complement strand
ACGATCTAAAGTTATATGACGTATTACAATCATTATCGAGGGCAATGGAACTTAAAGAAGCTGCCGCCTGTAAAATACAGACAGCAGCTCCAACAAGTTTGCTAGCTCTTTTTCAAAATGTCCTTTACAAAGGGTACACTTTAATGTATTGATCGGACAGCTCTTTTTTCGTTATTGTGTAGTTTTAATAATGCGTACAGCATCCTTTGAAATGTAACCTGAAACGACTTTTTCATTCGTATGTTTATCGGCAATAATTTCGTACACATTGTTTAAACGATCGTTTTTAATGATGACCGGATAATTTTTTTGACGATATTGATATAATGATTTTCCGCCTGACGCAGAAGATAATACGTTCGTTTTGTCCGAGCGTGTTAAGCCGATTTTATAAGCGTTTTTCGCATCTTTTCGTCCGAGTGCGGTGTCGATACGGTAATAATGCCCTGCAGCTTTTGCTCCCCAATACGGATCAGAGGCGTATTTCATGTTAAAGCCTAAATATTTTGAGCCAAATACTGCACCGTTTGCAAATTTGCCAGTCGGATCGATGTAGTTTGGAATCCAATAATCGGTTAATAACGCTTTAACGTTTGCTTCAACAGATTTGAAGTAATCTTTTTGGTCGCCAGTGTCGCGCACGTTTAATCCGAATAAGTTGTTATATTCGAGCGCCTTTGCACTTAAGCCGTTACCACTTTCGTTAATGGCAAGTGAAATGATCATGAGCGCGTTAACGCCGTAGCGTGCCTCCATATTTTTGGCGATTGTTCCAAGTCCAACGAGCTTACTGCGCTTCGTTGCATTTTTATATTGTGAGCTACCCGTTTTTTCAAGCCCGCTTAGCATGTTTAAAATATAGTTGTTTAACTCCTGAGCGGTATAATTTGTTTTTGAGAAAGCAGGCAAAAATTGATAGTAATTGTAGTAATCGAAATAATCGTTTTTGTCGTTTTTATTTGTAAAGAAGACGCCGTTCCAGCTGTAATATTTCGTGTTCTTTTTCATTTCAGCAGGCGCTTTGCCGACGACGTAGCTTGCGGCTGTTTTACCTTCTTTTAAATTGGATACTAAATGATGAATAAGCTGACCATTTGCATTCATCGTATAATGGTCGCGCTCTACGATTAACCCTGTAGGAATGAGTTCGATTTTGTCGTTTAAGTCGATTGTACCGACTTGATTGGCAAAGCTCACCGTTACTTTTTTGCCATCGCTGTTTACGTATTCCATTTGTGAGTTCGTAGCAGCACCGATACGATCACGATTGCTGTTTAGCGTCATTTCGACGTATTGATTGGCAAATACAATGCCCGACTTCATATACACAACGCGTCCGGTATCTTTTTCCATTACGAATTGCTCGTTCGTTTGTACAGCCTTCATCGCCTCCGCTAACGTAGCATACGATGTTTGACTAACAATCGTTTGGTTTTTCGTTGTTGGCACAATGTACTTATGATGTGCGGCCGGTACTGGTGATGGTTTCTGTACTGGAGGTGTAGCGGGAGTCGGATCTGGTGCTTGTACTGTCGGTGGTGCAGGGGTAACCGGCTTTGCGGCTTCGACTGCATTCATTAAGCGGAACACAAATGTCGCAGCTTGTCCTACCGTTGCATTGTTTCCTGGCTTAAAGTACGTGCCATCTGCTTGTGTGTCCCCTTTAATAATCCCAAGTGCTACACCAATTGCAACGGCATCACGATGCGCGATCGCAATGTCTTGCGTATCGGCAAATGAAAGTGTCGTCGGAATTTTACTCGTATCATATTTTAAGTAGTTTAACGAACGTACAATCATTCGTGCCATATGCTGACGTGAAATGGAATCATTAGGTCGAAATGTTTCGTCCTCATAGCCAGTGACGATGCCTGCATTTGCGACACGGCGAATGGCGATATCTTGTCTTGTAGAACCTACCACATCTTTAAATGGATTCATGGTAGTTTCAGGTAGGTCAAGCGCAGCAGAAAGAAAAGATGCGAATTGTCCACGTGTTACGATTGCGTTTGGGTAGTATTGATTATTTGTATCAGGTAAAATCGCACCTTTTTTAATTAAGTAACGCATGCCTTGTTCATGTGTCGTTCCAGTTAATGAATCTGCATAAGTCGTTAATGAAGACGACATAAGTAGCAAAATCATAGAAAGGATGGTGAATATTTTCTTCAAATGTGAATCCCTCCTCATTATTAACATCCTATCAAAAGTTGTGAAAAAAAAGTAGCGTGGAACGTCAAATAATTAAGGAATATTTTTGACTATATAGACGGCGAATGGATTTTACTGTTTTGTTAATTGGCTCTTCACATCGAGACACGCTTTTTCGCGGGCATGGGGGGAGAAACACGATATTTGTTTTGAAAGCAATGCTACATGGACGCGGCAGTGCTTTTTTTGAGCCTTTCATGTCGCACTCATACACTCGACGTTAAAACAATTAGCGTGTCGTCGCTACTAACATGTCGCCTGTATTTTTCGGTTTGTTGCTGAAAACAATCGATTTTCCTGCATAGAAACGGCTAATCGACAAAGTGGATGTGGAAATACAAATCGTACTTCTGCTTAATAGTATTTCAACCGGAACTTTGTTATGCTTAAATGCAAGCAAATATGGACAGAAGGTAGGTGTGCTCAACTCGAGCAAGCGTATGAAAAAAAGACGAACATGGTCACTGATTGCTGCAATTGCCGCAATCGTAACATTTTCACCAGTAACGGAAACAGATGCATCAAAACAAACCGTTACATCCTATCCTGTATCGCCAGGAGTAACGTATGAGCAATATAAATATAGCGCCTCATACGGAACGAACGTCGTGAATCACTTAACGATCAATTTACGAAATGAATATACAAAAGTAAAACTTGGACTTGCGGGTACGACGAACGGACGCATGACGACGACTGCGATGGCAAACTCGCATTCGAAGGAAGGGCATCGTGTTGTCGGCGCAATTAACGCAGGCTTTTTTGATATGTCAGTAGGAAATCCATTATTACTACTCGCGGAGAAAAATGAAATTATTAACGGTGGACGCATTTCTGTCGGTAGCGACGAATATGTTAATAAGCCGTATGCGTTCGGTGTGAAATCTGATGGCACACCGTCAATTTCGCTATTCGATTTTGATGTGAACATGCAATATAAAGGGAAAACGTATGAGCTATCAGGTTTAAACCGAAAGCGCTATAACGACGAAGCGATTGTTTTTACGCCGCAATATTATTTAGGCAACACCGGGCAAAATAGTTACGGCGTCGAAGTAGTTGTCGACACAGGAAAGCGCATTACAGAAAACACATTCGGTCAAACGTTAACAGGGGAAATTACACATGTTTTTCCATACTCTGAAAAATGGCCAGCAAACATTCCAGATACAGCCTTCGTATTATCGGTGCACGGAACGCCGTGGCGCGCGATGATGGAAAGCATGAAAGTAGGCGAGGAAGTCACGGTCAACTTCAGCATTAACGAAGCATGGAATAATGCCGATTTTATGATTGCGACAGGACCGCTTCTTGTTGAAAACGGGCGCGTGAACTTACAAATGAGTGCGACGAGTGAACGTGCAAAAGCTGTCACACCGCGCACTGTCGTTGGCGTTGATGAAGATACGAAGCAAGTGCATTACATTACGGTTGATGGGCGTCAAAGCGCATCAAAAGGGATGAATATGACGCAGCTTGCGAACTATTTAGTCGATATCGGTGTCGATACAGCGATTAATTTAGACGGTGGTGGTTCTACGACGATGGGTATACGTAAGCCAGGATCAAATGATGTTGTGCTTGTTAATAAGCCGTCAGACGGGTCTCAGCGCCGCGTTTCAACAATTTTAGAAGCAATTAGTACAGCGCCTACTGGAAAGCCTGTACAAGCGGAAATAACGCGCTCACGTGTTGGGACGTTTTTAGTCGGGGCGAGCGCATCGGTAACGAGCGTTTCAAATATGACCGACGCACATTACAATGCGATTACACCGTTTAAAAGTAAGCTGAACCTTTCTTCAGAGCGCGGCACGATTAAAAGTGAAGGGTTAACGTATACGATGACGGAAGTTGGTACAGACCGCTTACAAATTGCGCACGAGGATGATGTCATTCAAACGTATCCGATTACGACCGTTGCAAGTCCGAACGAGCTATATTTAAAAGCAACGTCAACCGTCGTATCACCTGGTGAAACGATTCAATTTAGCATTAATGCGCTTGCTGCAAATAAAGAGCCACTTCTTTATGATAAATACCAGCTACAGTACAAAGTAGACGGCGACATCGGCACAATTGACGATAACGGACGCTTCGTAGCCGGGAAAAATCCAGGTACAGCGAAAGTGATTGCAACGCTCGGTGGCAAATCAGCCGGTGTGAGCGTAACGGTGAAAGCACAGCCGAAGCCGACGAACTTTAAAGATATTTTATCGACGTATCCGTATGTGAAGGAAATTGAATATTTAGCGGATAAAAAATATTTCACAGGCTACATGGACGGCACATTCCGCCCTGATCAAAAGCTGACACGCGCACATGCGGCCGTCATTATTAGCCGTATTTTACAGCTCGATACGAACAACATCAAAAATCCGAACTTCTCAGACGTAGCGACGACGTACACATATTATAAAGAAATCGCCGCAGTACAAAACTTAGGTATCGTCGACGGCTCAAACGGCAAGTTCAATCCGTCCGGTCAGCTAACGCGCGCACATATGGCGAAAATTTTAACGCTCGCGTTTGATTTACAAGGCAATGCGAACAAAACGTTTAAAGACGTAGCGACGGATCATTGGGTGCATGAATACGTGCAAGCACTCGCTGCAAACGAAGTGACAACAGGCTATGAAGACGGCTCGTACAAACCGAACGTCGCCATCTCGCGCGCGCACTTTGCTGTATTCCTATACCGCACGTTAAATAAATAGCAAAATGACGTATGTTAATGATTCGTTAACATGGCAGCTCGCGTATAGCGTCTTCGCTTTCGATGGACTCGGGGACGAACGTTGAAGGTGGTGCTACACGGACATGGCGTTCACCACCTTCCTCAAGGATTGCGGTTCTACAGTGCAAAACCAGGTCTGTTGATTAGCCACTTTTATACAGCTGAATTGTTTGTTTTCAGTAGCAATACTGAAATGAATGCAGCATGATAGTGGCAGGAAGCGTGCGGCGAGACTCCTTGGGGAACAGCTCGTGTCTCAAGACCCCGTAAAGCGCGACGTAGGAGCGGTGCGGAGGCTTGAGGAAGGCGATTAGCGCCACGTCCATGTGGCATCGCCTTCATGACCAACATCGTGTTCGCCGCCGAGCCCCAGGAAAGCGAGCCGTCATACGCGAAATGCCAATTGACTGGCTAATCAACACGCTTGGTGCAAAACAATTGATTCAGCTGTAGAACAGTTAAAGCGGTCATAGCATATTAAAACGAGCGAGGCATAGTTTACCACATCGTATGTGGCGAGCTATGCCTTTTTGTTTTGCGCAATCGGTCGATATAACAACAGTGTGTGCACATTACGTCTGTTGAGGAAGCGATGCGAAAAGATGAAAAGCAACTGCACTGTATGGAGCAGAAGGACGTAAAGTTTCCGCTAAACATAAAGCAACATTTCTCTAACTGCACGCGTCATGGTAAAATAGCAAAGAAAGATGCAAAGTAGTAAGAAGAAAAAGCTTTTGCATTAATTTTTTTAAAAGGATGTTATTAAATGAAAATCGGAATTGTGGGGAATTACGGTAACGATAATAATGGCGACGAAGCTATTCTTTACAGTCTGATCCAGCAAGTAAAGGAACAATTCTCCGTACAAAATGAAGATATTACTGTGTTCAGTAATAACACGCAACAAACGTCCGAACGATATGGTGTGAAAAGCTACCCGCTATATTATAAGCGCGGCAATTTATATAAAACGTTTTTTTATACGTATAAATCAAACAAACGTTATATGGATGGCTTTGACTTACTCATTATCGGTGGTGGCGGTATTTTAATGGATTTTTATCGCCGTGAAGCGCATTTATATGGAACGTATGCGTTAATGGCAAAGCATTCCGGTGTACCTTATGTGCTGTATGGCTGCGGTGCAGGTCCGCTTGATACAGTAACGGGCAAGGTGATGATTCGTTACATGTGTAAATATGCGGTGAACGTCTCCGTACGCGACCCTGATTCAAAGGAGCTGCTACGTACGATTGGTGTGACGCGCCATATTGACGTCATAGGTGATCCAGCGTTTACGATGTTTAAAGAGCGAAACAATCATCCAGAAAAGCCGCAGCGCATCGGTATTTCTGCGGTGCCAGTGTACAATGCGAACTATTGGCCGTCTGGTGATGTAGAGAAATATGACCGCTACGTAAAAAGCATGGCGGAAAACTTAGATACACTAATTAATACACATAACGTAGACATTACGTTTTTTGCGACAAAATATCCACAGGACGTTACAGTCACAAAGGATATTCGCAACAAAATGACACGCGCAGATAAGGTGGACATTATTGACCGTAATTTAGTACCCGAAGATTTATTGCAAGTAACGAGCGACATGGATGTAGTTATCGGGACGCGCCTGCATTCACTCATTTTAGCGACGAATGCACAAACGCCGATTATTGCTTTGTCATATCATAAAAAAGTAACGGATTTTATGCGTTCGATTGAATCGAGTGACTTATGTATCGAAATAAACGAGTTACAAAAAAATAAGCAATTAGTGGCGAACGCCTATAGCGAGCTAATCGCGGATTGGCCGGCAAGCGTTGCACGCACGAAACGCATTTCCACAAATACACATGCAGAAGCGATGAGAGGAAAACAATTATTGGCAAAGGCAGTGAAGGGAAAATGAAAAAAGTATTAGTGATTAGCAATATGTATCCTTCTGCTTCACATCCTTCGTACGGGATCTTTGTCAAAAATCAAGTCGAGGCTCTGAAGCGAGCAGGAATACATGTGGACATTGCAGTAAATGATAATCCAGCTGTTGGTAAGAAAAACGTCATCATAAAATATGCAAAATGGGCGATGCGTGCAATGCAGCTCGGACGAAAAGGGAAAAAAGCATACGACGTGACACATGCACATTACGTATTTCCGTCGGGGATGCTGTCGCTTGCGCTGAAAAAAATGTTCGGCATTCCGTACATCGTTACAGCACACGGTGGCGACATTGAGCGCATGGCAAAGAAAAGCGCGCGCATTCGCAACTGGACCGCGCAAATTTTAACAGAAGCCGACCATGTCATTGCGGTAGGACCGGTACTTGCAGAACAAATTGAGCAAGACTTTGGCATCGCGAAGCAAAACATTTCGGTGTTAAGCATGGGTGTAAATCGTAACGTCTTTACAGCAGGTGACAAGCAAGCAGTACGCAAGCAACTACGCATTTTAGACAATAAATTCGTCTTTTTATTCGTCGGCAACGTCATTCAACAAAAAGGTGTCGAGGAGCTAGTGGCGGCATATAAGCGCGTCAAAAAGCAGACGACGAAAGATATTGAGCTTGTGATCGTTGGCTCGCGTCGTGATATGAGCTTTATTTCAAATATTCAATCGCAAGTCGATGCGACGGTGCGCTTTGAGGATCCTGTGCAGCAAACGCAGCTTGTGAAATGGTTCCAAGCAGCGGATGTATTCGTGCTGCCGTCGCATTTAGAAGGCTTTGGCTTAGTAGCACTCGAAGCACTTGCATCAGGAACACCTGTTATCGCTTCAAACGTCGGTGGACTCGTATCGTTACTCGGTGACGGGGCAGGCAAGCTTGTGCCAGCGAAAAATAGCGAGGCATTGAGCGAGGAAATGTTGCGTGCGTTACATACGCCGCGCGATCAATATGTCGATGAGGAAGCGGTACAAGCCGCGCTTACATTGCATGATGAGGTGACGATTACAGAGCACGTAATCGACCTGTATGACGCTGCGAGTAAAGGTGGCGAGCAACGTTGAACAAGTTCATAAAAATTGTTGGTGCTGTTGCTGTCATTAATATCGTTGCGCGTTTATTTGGGTTTTTCCGTGAAATGGTCATCGGGTATCAGTATGGCTCAACACACGTAGCTGATAGTATTTTTACGGCGTATTTATTGCCGAACTTTTTATATTTAGTCGTCGGTGGAGCATTTACGACAGCGGTCATTTCAATCTATAACCGCAAAACGACCGATCAGGCGCAGTTCGTCAAGCAGTCATTTACGATTGTTGTCGTATCGCTTACGGTGATGACGGTCGCGATTATGGCATTTACTGAGCCACTTATGCACTTATTTAACATCGATGAAAAAGGACCTGAAGCATTCGATTTAGCGGTAAATTTATTTTACTGGATGATGCCATCGTCTATTTTACTTGCGCTTGCGTCATGGTATAGCGGTATGTTAAATATTCACGATAAGTTCCATTTATCGAGCTTTGCGATTTTACTATACAATGTGTTGTTTTTAATTATCGCAGTTGGTCTGTCATTCGTTATCGGACCAGTCGCATACGGTATTTCGGCGTTATTAAGTGCGCTTGTGATGGTATATTACGTCGCAAAAGGGTACCGCAAGCTCGATAGTTTCCCAGTCGGTTTATCGTTTAAGCGCAATCAATCGACGAGAGATTTATGGATTATGGTATGGCCGATTATGATCGGTGGGGCATCGATTCAAATTTATGCGATGCTGCAGCGTTTCTTCGCAGGACCGCTTGGTGAAGGTGCAATTTCAGCAGTGAACTACGCATCGAAGCTGACGCAGTTCCCGCAAGCGATTTTAATTACAGCAGTAACGACTGTTATTTATCCAATTTTAAGTAAAAAGGAAGCAGAGGACGATTTTGAGTCGATTAAAATGTTGTACTCAAAAGGTATGTATTATTTAACGTTACTGCTCATTCCTGTATCAATTTTCGCTTATTTTTATGCGACAAATTTAGTACAAGTCATTTTCGAATACGGCAAGTTTGATGCGTACTCAACGTCGATTACAGTGCCAGTATTTGAGGTGTTCGTGTTATCGATTTTATTTTTAGCAGTTAACACGTACATTACGCGCTTTTATTACGCAAAGGGCGATTCGACAGCGCCCGTCGTATTTAGTATTTTAAACGTCTTCATTATTAATATCGGCATTATGTACGCGTTCACAGATGATTACGGCGCAACAGCAATCGCTTGGGCAACGTTAATTAGCTCGGTAACAAACACATTCATGCTTGTGTTTTACGGCTCACGTAAATACGGCTTCACGCTCATTGCGGATGAAATGAAAAAGCAATGGCTTCGTCCGTGGATTCCGTTTATGATCATTAGCGTCGTAACGTATGCAAGTAGCGAATATTTAGTGTTTGATTATAAGTGGGTAACGTTTATCGTCGGTTTAACAATTTTCACCGTTACGTCGCTCGTATCGCTGCATATGTTTGGTATTAAAGAAGTAAGTGGCAGCTTGCGGCGTTTACGTAAGCGATTTTCACGCTCGTCACATCACGAATAACAAAGCGAAAAGGCTAGAACTGAAGTATAAGTTCAATGAAGTGCAGCCTCGTAATATGCTGGAAATTTGATGACGTTGCGTGTGAAGCGGAGACTCCTACGGGAAAAAAACATAGCGATAGCAAGGCTCGAGCCGTTCCCGGAGTAATCGGACAGACAAAGCGTTATTAGGAATGTATTTTCCCGATAACGCTTTTTTGTTTTAACCCAAGTTTGTTGATTAGCCACTTGTATACAGCTACATTGGTTGTTTTTAGCAGTAAAACAGAAATAAATGTGGCTTTATAATGACCGCGCCCAAATTTATTTAATTATTATCAGGTCTGTTGATTAGCCATTTTTATAAAGCTGAATCTGTTGTTTTCAGTAGCAAAACTGACATGAATGCAGCATTGTAGTGGGAGGGAGCATGCGGTGAGACTCCTTGGGGAAAAGCTCGTGCCTCAAGACCCCGTAAAGCGCGACGTAGGAGCGGTGCGGAGTGATGAGCGCCACGTCCATGTGGCATCACCTTCATGACCAACATCGTGTTCGCCGCCGAGCCCCAGGAATTTATCTGCCTCGAGTAACCGCAGAGGCAAAGCGAGCCGCAATACGCGAACTGCCAGTTGAATGGCTAATCAACACGCTTGAATTATTATTTCAAATTTTATGTGTATGTGCAGACAATGCTCACTATTCGGTTGAAACTGTGTCGCATCTTTTTTGTGATCACATCCAGGAAAATAATGAGAGCGAAATGTGATTGAATAACTAAACTATAAATTGTATATAAATTCGTAAAATGAGCATTAAGTTGTAGGAATTTCGATTTTCTACTATGTTTATGTGGTTAATGTTTCAAAAATATAATCTTTCTTGTATAATCAAAAGTATTGTTTCGGAGAGTGTGAACCCGAAAAGAAGATATAGAAAGATAAAAGGTGAGAGCATGGCAAGAGGTAGAAAAGTTAATTCAAACGGCGAGCGCAGCAAGCAACTATTATTAGAGAAGGCGATTGAGTTATTCGCAGCAAACGGTTATCATCAAACGAAAATTAGTGATATTGTAAAAGCCGCAAGTTTAACTCAGCCAACATTTTATCTATATTTTGAAAGTAAAGATTCTTTATTTAACAGTTTAAATGCAGAGTTCAATGAAAAATTAATGACGATCTTTGATACAGATGTAGAAGGAAATGTATCATTGAGCGATTTACAAAAGAAGTTAGAAAATGTTTTCACATTTTTTGCGCAAAATCCGTTATTAACGAAAGTCGGCTTTTTTGAGGCGATGGATGCAAGCGTTGTAAAAGCAGAGCTAGCACAGCAATTACAAAATAGCATTATCGGTGTGCAAGGAATCGAACATTCAAAAATCGTAGCAGAAGCTTTAGTTGGTGCAGTTGAACGTTTAACATTGACATGCTTATTAACTGGAGAATTTACACCAAAGGAAGTAACGGAGACACTCATGTCAATTTACTTCTCAGCAGCGCAGCAAACAGCTTAATACATACGAAGAGAGCAGAAGCGTTCTGTTCTTCACTATACAATAAAAAGGTATCCGCACTAATCGGGTACCTTTTTACATGCTTATTTTTCAATTATGATTTTTTGAATTTTTCCTTTTTGTGTAGCGGTAGGCTTTGTAATGAGCGCGTACATCTGACCTGCTTGTAACTGCTCACTTAGCGTCAGCCGCGCATAGCTTTTACCAGACTTATGGGCGCTAAATGGAATTGTTTCGTTCGTACCGAGCTTCACAAATGCATAGCGATCTTGCATATTGACGGTCATATACTTATGCATAATATGAAGCGTCGAGCTTTTCGCATCTTTCGTTACAGTCGGCTGCACGTCATATTGTCCTGTTTCAAGCAGTGCGTCAAAATGCGCGTCTTGCAGTGGATGCTTCGATTGAATATGCGGTTTGACACCAATACCATTAATTGGCTCGTTGCTTGGTCCAGTAAATTTTGCAATCGTTAGCTTTAAATGACTGCCATCTGTAAAATCGTAAAACTGCTGCATCGAGCCTTTGCCATACGTTTTTGAACCGTATAAAATGGCAGCTTTTTGATCTTTCAATGCAGCGGCAGTCATTTCCGACGCACTCGCGCTATATTCATCAATTAGTAGACGGGTGTTTTGTGGAAACTTATTTAACGTGCCAATTGCAGGATACGTCACTTGTTGGAAACGGTTCGATAGCACGTATGCCGTTTTAGCGTTCGGGAACATACCGATAATGCGCTCAGCTGTATCAACGTAACCACCACCGTTACCACGCAAGTCAACGATAAACGATTTCGCCCCTTGTTTACGTAAATCGGTTAACGCTTGACGCATTAATGAATCGGCATTGTCACTAAACGTGTACAGTGCGATATAGCCGATATTGCCGTGCAGCAGTGCCATGTCAGAATGTGGCGATGAGAATGCTTGGCGTTTGAGTGTAAGCGTCGTAATTTGATCGTCTGGCGTTAAAATCGTTAGCGTTACGAACGAACCAGCTGTGCCTTGTAGTAAGCTTGCTGCCTCATCGATTGATTGATTCGCTAAGTCCGTGCCGTTCGCTTGTAAAATGACCGTACCTGGAACTAAGCCGGCGACATGAGCAGGGCCGTCTTGAATCACTTCTGTAATGAGTACCCCTTTACTATGCTTCGTTAAATAAATGCCGATGCCGACTGTTTCTAAATCAACAGCTTGCACGTATTGTTCGTATTCTTGACGCGTGAAATATTCCGAGTATGGATCAAGTGTTTCTATCATACCTTCAATTGATGTTGCTTCGTAAAAAGCAGGAGACAACGCGTCGACATATTCTTTTTCGATAATTAAGCGCACTTCTTCAACGGAAGCGGCACTTGCTGGTACAGTACTAAGCAGTAAACAGCCAGCTAAAAATGCACTCCATAATTTTTTCATCGCAAATGCTCCTTCTATTCTAAATGAACAGACGTATGTCAACACGTCGTAATAAATATAAAAAAGCAAGCGTGTTGATTAGCCAATCAATTGGCAGAAGCGTATTGCGGCTCGCTTTCCTGGGGCTCGGCTCAAGCCTCCGCACCGCTCCTGCGTCGCGCTTTACGGGGTCTTGAGGCACGAGCTTTTCCCCAAGGAGTCTCGCCGCACGCTTACTGCCATTAATATGCAGCATTTATTTCCAAATGGTTGCTAAAAACAACCGATTTCACTGTATATAAATGGCTAATCAACAGACCTGATAAAAAAGAGTGCCCTATTTCGGACACTCTCATTATAGCATTATTTTTTTGTGAAATTCGAAACAATATACCCGATTACTGCACCGATGATCGCAGGAAGTAACCAACCTAACCCTTGACCTTGTAATGGTAATAAGTTTAATGCGTTTTGGTACGCTTCTACGTTAACGCCTGCTGCTACTAAACCGTCGTTAATGCTCACAACAAGTGTAAGTAGTAACGCACCGATGTAAACAGCTGGGCGACCGCCGAACATGTTATGTGCTAATGATAAGAAGATTAACACCATCGCTAACGGATAAAGAAGCATTAATACCGGTAACGTAATAGCTAATAATGTCGATAAACCGAAGTTTGCAACAACACCACTAAATAGCGAGAATACGATTAAGTACGTTTTGTACGAAATTTTTGGATACACTTTGTTGAAGAACTGTGCGTTCGCTGTTGCTAAACCGATTGATGTCGTTAAGCAAGCAAGTAAAATGATCGCTGCTAAAATCGCTTGACCTGCACCGCCGTAAAGCTCCTGTGCTACTGCTGCGATAATTGCGCTACCTGTACCTGAGCCTTCAAAGAAACCGATTGAATCTGTGCTCGTTGCCCCAATGAAGCCAAGTGAAATGTAAACGAATGCTAAGCCAGCTGCTGCAATCATACCTGCATAAACTGTAGATGATACAATTTTGTTAGGCTCTGTAATACCGCGTGCTTTTAACGCTTGAATAACAACTAAACCGAATACTAAACCAGCAAGCATATCCATTGTGAAGTAACCTTGTACGAAACCTTCTGTAAATGGATTTTCAATGTAGTTGCCGCTTGCTTCACCTAAGCTACCCATTGGTGAGATGATTGCTTTTACGGTTAAAACAACGATAACAATTAATAATAATGGCGTTAATACTTTACCGACGATGTCAACAATTTTCGTTGGGTTCATCGCAACGAATAACGTTAACGCAAAGAACACGATCGTCATAATAATTAACGGCCAGCGTGAATCCGCCATTGATTCTGATAAATACGGCACGACGGCAATTTCATATGAAACTGTTGCTGTACGTGGCCAAGCGAATAACGGTCCGATTGATAAGTACACGATTGATGTGAAGATTAAACCGAACGTTGCGTTAATGCGCTGTGAGATAAATAGTAAGTCGCCGCCTGATTTCGCGATGGCAACGATCGCAAGTAGCGGTAAGCCGACACCCGTCGTTAAGAAACCAGCTAATGCCCAAAAGATTTCTTCACCAGACTTTTGTCCAAGCTCTGGCGGGAAGATAATGTTCCCTGCACCGAGGAATAACGCAAATAGCATTAGCCCGATTGCAAGATTATCTTGCATAAATTTTTTCATAATAAAATTCCTCCAAATGATAAAAGTGTCAATTTTCAAACAATTTAGTGCGTGAAAGTTAACGCTTCATGTTGTATGTCAATTATGCGAAAACTGCAATAAAATTAAGACAAGCTATAAGATATTATATTTTCAGATAAAAAGCAATGATAAACTTCTTAAATAGTCTAATATGCCTAAGTTAACGGTTTCATATAACAGTTTTTCACTTGCTAGTTATTATAGCATGCAATAAATGGAATTATCAGAAAAATAAAATTTGTATTGAAAAATGAGTAATAGTGAGCAATAAAGTGTGTGAAATAGAACGGATTTGCGCGCGAGCTACTTTAAAAGTCACAGCACGTTTTTTATTATAGGTTTATGTAAAAATTTGATAAGATGAACGACAAAAAAAGCTGCCTGAAAAAATCAGACAGCTTCCTCGTGACATCTTATTTTTGTGGTACGCGTGCAGCCCAACGAGTGAAATCAGCGTCTGCTAAATTCGTCGTTAAGTCAGCAGGGTATACGAACGTCCACGGCTTCGATGTGTTCGCCTTTACGACGATTACTGGATCTAGCTTGAACGTACCCGTTGCAACGACTGTATCGTTTGCATCGACTACTTCAAGTGGTAGCTGCTCTAAGTTAATGTCGCGGTCGTTCCCGTTACGAATTAGAAGCGTAATTGCTAAGCTACCGTTATCCATTTTGACGTGCTGAATGCCTGTGAAGTTTACTTCTTTGTCGCGTAGCTTCGGTAATTCTTTTACGATTTTACGAAGCTCCTCTTTTTGGTCGTTGCTTAACTGCTTTTCCCACTGTGTATCAAGGTCTAGCTGGTGACCGCGTAACGATACTAAGTTGAACGCGATTTTCCAACCTTCACCTGGAATTTCATCTGTTAATAATGAATCTTTATGGAATGTGAATACCCACGGACGCGCACTTTCAGCTGGAATTGTGCCAAGCTGTGTGAAGTCGAAGCTTTGTTTTGCAAGCACTGTGCCGTCTTCAGCTGTTACGAATAAATCGATATCTTTTAGCTCGATTGGCTGGTTTAATGATGAACGGAAAAATGCTTTTACGTTCCAAGCGCCTGTTGCAGCATCTTCTTCGATGTTAATCGCCGCAAGAGATAATTGATTTGGCTTTAATGGCTCTAAATCGTTCGCTAAAAAGTTGAAAACGTATTGCTGCTCTTGAGGGACGTTCCAATCTGGGTGGAATGATAATTTCGTGTACACTTCTTGCTTTTGTGTTGAAATTTGTCCTTTTTTGCCACCGCCTAAAACGGCTTTTGAATCGACCGTGCTATCTTTACCTACTTTATCTGATTTTCTAAAAAATGAAAATAAACCCATTATTGTTGTTCCTCCTGACGCTCTTTCAGCATTTTCGCAAAGTTAATAACTTCCTTCACGACTGAACGGCGTAATTCTTGATAGTTGCGACCGAATAATTCTAAACCTTCACGCTGATAAATGCGCATTGGGTCTTCTTGCTGGTAGTGGCGTAAACCGATACCTTCTTTTAAATGCGCCATCGATTCTAAATGCTTCACCCACATCGCATCTAAACGCATGAGCATTACTTGTGGAATGAGTGCAGCAATTTGCTCGTTTTCGTTGTACGTCGCAAGCAAGTTTTTTAATTCATCGATGACAGGCTTTACTTGCTCAAATAGCGTATCCACTTTTTGCGCTTGGCGATCGATCGTAATTGGCGAAAGCGTTAATGAATTAATCGTACGCTCCATCGCATCGAAGTTCCAATCCATCGGCATCGCGTCGTCTGGTGCATGCTCGCGAATCGCAAAGTCAACTGTTTCATCAAGCATTTGTAGCAGCTGCTCCATCGTTGCCTCGCCGCCGATAATTTTGTTGCGCAGCCCGTAAATAACGCCGCGTTGGTCATTGATGACGTCATCGAGCTTTAAGTTGTACTCACGCATACCTTGTTGAGAGCCTTCTACGATGCGCTGTGTGCGACTAACGAGCTCGTGTACATCTTTGTTTGTAATGATGCCGTCTGCGTTTTTCGTCATTTTCTTTTTGAACTTTTCGACATCGTCTTTTGCGAAGCGGCGGAACATGTCGTCTTCAAGTGATAAGACGAATAAGCTTTCACCAGGATCGCCTTGACGACCAGAGCGTCCGCGCAGCTGATTGTCAACGCGTCGGCTTTCGTGCTTTTCTGTACCGATGACGAATAAGCCACCGAGCTCGCGTACACCGTCACCAGGCACGATGTCTGTTCCGCGACCTGCCATGTTCGTTGCGACCGTAATACGTCCTTTTTGCCCAGCTTCTGAAATGAGCTCGACTTCTTGCTCAACTGTTTTCGCATTTAATAGTTGGAATGATAAGCCGACATTTTTTAATGATGTTGCGACTGCTTCCGACTGTAAAATGGACGTTGTGCCGACTAATACGGGCTGTCCTTTTTCATGACGTTCTTTTACAAGTTGTGCGACGAAATGATATTTTTCTTGCTTATGCTCGAAAATAATATCTTGCTGGTCGATGCGTAGGCGAGGGCGGTTCGTCGGAATTTGCACAACGGACATGCCGTACACTTCTTGAATTTCCTTCTCCTGCGTTTTACCAGTACCAGTCATACCACAAAGTGCAGGATACATACGGAAGTAGTTTTGAATCGTCACTTGTGCCTGCGCTTTATTTTCCTCGGTAATCGTTACGCCTTCTTTTGCTTCGATTGCTTGGTGAAGCCCGTCAGATAATGAACGACCTTCCATAATGCGCCCAGTGAACATATCAACGAGCTGAATTTTGTCATCTTTTACGATGTAATCGACGTCGCGCTCAAACATGACGTGTGCGCGCACTGCTTGAATAACGTAATGATACAGCGTTTGATGATCTAAGTCGTATAAGTTATCGATGCCGAATGCGCGCTCCACTTTTTCGATACCTTGATCCGTTAATGCAGTTGCCTTCGTTTCATCATCAAATTCGTAATCTTCTTCAACGACGAAGCGCTTTGCAAGCATTGCCGCAATTTGGTGAAGCTCCTCGTTTGCTGACATTTTACCAGCGACGATTAACGGTGTTTTCGCCTCATCGATTAATACTGAGTCCACCTCATCGATAATGGCGAAATGGTACGGGCGCTGCACGCGGTCTGCAATGCTATGCACCATGTTGTCGCGCAAGTAGTCAAAGCCAAACTCTGTACCGACACCGTACGTAATATCTGCTTTGTATGCACGTTTTTTCGCATCTGGCTCCATCATCGGCACGTTTAAGCCAACTGTTAAGCCGAGGAAGCGGTGAATTTGGCCAATTTGGTCGTAGTCACGCTTTGCTAAATAGTCGTTTACTGTAATGACATGTACGCCTTTACCTTCTAGTGCACGCACGTAAGAAGGTAGTGAGGCAACGAGCGTTTTCCCTTCACCAGTTGGCATTTCTGCAATGTTGCCTTCTGTTAACACGAGTCCGCCGATTAACTGCACGTCGAAATGGCGCATATTTAAAACACGCTTAGATGCTTCACGCACAACGGCAAAAGCATCCGGCACAATCGATTGTATGCTCGTGCCATTTTCGAGTTGTTCTTTAAACGTCGCAGTCATATCTTTTAACGCATCATCGGACATCGCAGCGTATTTTTCCTCGAGCCCGTTAATTTGGTTTACGATTTTATAGTAACCTTTTAATTCACGTTTACTTGTTTGTTCTTTATTACGTTTGAAAAATGAGAACATCGTCTTTATTCGCTCCTTCTGCTAAGCCTAAAACTATGCTAGGCATCTTCTAATTTTAACAAATAAATGAAGTGATGACTACAGAACATACTGCTATAAACATAAAGAGCGGAGAATGTTACATTTGAAATTTGCGTTTGCACGTAAATGCATGCGTTGCTCGGAGCAAGATGCGGACTTCAGCGGGAAAAAACATCGTGTTCGCCGCCTCAACAGCGGAAAGCAACACGGTCATGTAATGCTAAGCAGCGAAAATTCCAAGCGTATGCAACTTATAAGAGAATTTTTCGTTATGATTAGGTAAACAGTGTTTTTTGAATTATTTCATGGTATACTACGGTAGGATTACTGTGGATAGAATTTAAAAAAATTGAGGAGGTCTGACGTGATTTACGTGTCTCTCGTCGTGGCTTTTGTCGCGTCCATTTTATTAACTCCGCTTGTGAAAAAATTAGCATTTAAAATAGGAGCGGTAGATGCACCAAATCATCGAAAAGTGCATGCGCGTATTATGCCACGTTTAGGTGGACTTGCCATCTATTTCGCATTTTTAATTGGATATATCTTTTTAAAGGTAACAACAGGGTTTGAAACAGAATATGGAACAGCCATTTTAATCGCTGCGACAATTATCGTCATTACAGGTGTAATTGATGATATGCGTGAAATTTCTGCAAAGGCGAAAATGCTCGGTCAGTTTGCAGCTGCGCTTATTGTTGTGTTCGTTGGTGGCATTCAAATAGAAGTAATTAACTTACCATTCGGCGGTACGATCGACTTCGGTTTGCTCGGTATTCCGCTAACGATTTTATGGATTGTCGGCATTACGAACGCCATTAACTTAATCGACGGCTTAGACGGCTTAGCAGCAGGTGTATCAACAATCGCGTGCATTACGCTTGCGGTGATGGCGATGATTATGGGTAACGGTTTCGTCATCGCGATGGCGTCTATTTTAGCAGCAGCATCACTTGGCTTTTTATTGTTTAACTTCCACCCAGCGAAAATTTTCATGGGGGATACAGGGGCATTGTTCCTTGGCTTTATGATTTCGGTCATTGCGTTATTAGGTTTTAAAAATGTAACGATCATTTCATTCATCATTCCAATCATTATGCTTGGTGTACCGATTTCAGATACGTTTTTTGCGATCGTGCGTCGTTTACGTACAGGGAAAAAATGGTCTGATCCAGATAAATCGCATTTACACCACTGCTTATTAAATCAAGGCTTCACGCATCGCCAAACGGTATTAATTATTTACGGTATTGCCGCGATGTTTGGCTTAGCTGCAATCATCTTCTCGATGGCAAAAGTATGGGGTGCGATTATTTTAATTGCGGTCATTTTACTAGCGATCGAGCTGCTCGTCGAAGTAATTGGGCTTGCGGGTAAAAATTATCGTCCGTTATTGAATTTCATGAAAACATTTAAATAACAAACAAAAAGGCATTGGAAAATTTCAATTTTCCAATGCCTTTTTTGTTTTTACATATTTTGATTCATCACCGCAAGCTGGAGTTGACGCATAAAGGTTGCTTGAAACAAGAGGCGGACTCCAGTGGGAAAAGCGAAAATTCTTTTTGCGACGAGTAACCGCAGGAGCATGAGACTTGAGACCCCGCAATCGTGAGGAAGGTGATAAACGCCACTACACGAGTCATCACCTTCATGACAAACATCGTGTTCGCCTCCACGCCCGCCGAAAGCAACCTTAAGTTATGGTGAAGATCCATAAAAGTGGCGTATTAACAGACCTGATATTTTTTAACAAACTTGATTTTTTAATATGGTTCCGAATATTGTGGCTCGTCGTAATCAAAATGGAATTCGCTCTCAGGTGATGCATAAATGTTTGGCAATAACCCTAAGTGACGTTGCAATATTTCGCGGTTTTCCTCCAATGATTGTTCATTTAGCTTGTAGTAATAAACACCTGTTGATTGGTCGTTACGTCCTTCTAAGTTTAGTGTGTCAATGTTGGATGTGCCGTCTGATAAGTACGAAATAAGCGATTTCATTTCAGAAAACGTCATGTTCGTACGCATGTTGTCGCCAAGTGCGCCGATGACATCTGTATATTTCGTCACCGATGTTACCGATGTACCTTTTTGGATGATCGCTTTTAATACTTGTTGCTGACGTTTACCACGCTCTAAATCGCTATCCGCTTTACGTGTACGCACAAGTGCTAACGCCTCTGATCCTGACAATAGATGACGTCCTTCTTTTAATTGAATCGCATTGTTGTCAAATTCATCTTTTTCTAAAATGTCGTACGGTACTTCTGCTACGACACCTCCTAATGCATCGACAACATCGATAAACGCATTAAAGTTCATTTTTACGTAATAATCGACCGGAATGTCAAATAACTCTTCAACAGCCTCAATCGTTGCTTTTGTGCCACCGAATGCGTGGGCATGTGTAATTTTATCCTTATACTTCACATGTGGGATGTATGTATAAGAGTCGCGCGGAATGCTTAACATTTTAATCGACTTATCTTCATTGTTTAACGTCGCTAAAATGAGTGCATCAGAGCGTGAGTTGCTTTCGCCTTGTGAGCGCTGCATGCTGTCGTCCACGCCGATAAATAAAATGGAAATGCTATCTTCTAAAGGTTCTACTTCTTCTACACGTAATTCAGACTGTACACGGTCATCAATTTCTTCAAATGCGCCCTCAGCTGCTGTTTCGGCTTGTTTCGATAAAAACACACCGTATGCAGTTACAGAGAGTAGCAGCGAGGCAACAAGAAGGGCACATACCTTTAACGTCAGCCCGAGCTTGGAGCTTTTTTTATTCTCTTTCCTCATATGCTTTATTATCTGCTTCTAAAATAATGCTCACTTTAACGTGCAAGCATCTCGTTCGTTTTAGTAGCAGTTTTCACCTCTCTTTCGATTATTGGTCGTAATGGCAACGGGGCTTCTTAAGTTGCGACATTACTAGGTCTTTA
This sequence comes from Caryophanon latum, assembly GCF_001700325.1. Lineage (GTDB taxonomy): Bacteria > Bacillota > Bacilli > Bacillales_A > Planococcaceae > Caryophanon > Caryophanon latum. The sequence goes on along the minus strand of NZ_MATO01000060.1, from coordinate 16,946 downwards.
TGGAAGTTACGAATCGTATGATTTAATGATTGGCGTCACGCTTTGATCTTTTTGTTAATATAGAGCCCCCTCTTACGTCGAATCATTACATATTGAATCTATTCGGTATTATACTACGCAAGAAAAATGCCGTAAATGTCAAATCATTTTATTGACGCGGAAACTCTAAAAATTGTTCCATATGTATGTCAATTTTCACCTGACCGTTCGTTAACTCCATCATCCACTCGCTAAACACATCAATTTCTTCCTTTTTAACATATACAAATAGATCGACAACATGTAAATAGTCAATTGTATGTAATGGATAGTGAGACGAGCGTACTTCATTTTCAATTTTGCCTAGCCACGTGTAATCGACACTTACTTTCATTAGTGCATGCATGACGCGCTCGACGACAGTAGCTGCAGCAATTCCTTCTGACGTTGCTTTACTGTAAGCGCGAATTAAACCGCCACCGCCAAGCTTAATGCCGCCGAAGTAGCGCGTTACGACGACGACGGTATCTTTTAGCTGCTGTTTTTTTAGCACTTCAAGCATCGGCACACCGGCAGTTCCGCTCGGCTCGCCATCATCGTTTGCCTTTTGAATATGATCGTGCTCACCGATTAAGTAGCATGAGCAATTGTGCGTTGCTTGTGGATGCTTCTTTTTAATTACATCAATGAACGCAAGCGCCTCTTCCTCTGTTTCTGCACGGCTGACGTACGTTAAAAAGCGCGATTTTGAAAGGATAATTTCGCTTTCGCCGTATCCTTGGACTGTTAAATAATTTTGACGCATGTGCTGCGACCTCACTTTCAGCTTACTTAAATTAAATTATACGTTGTTCTAAACGTTATAAAGAGATGAATCATTCGCTATAGATTGAACGTAACATTGTAACGGTTCGTTCTTTTGTTTCGGCTGACGCATTTAGACTTTGTTTCTTCTATTTTCGGTTAAGATGCTTCTGCGATTACTCGAGGCAAAATAAATTTGCTATTCCCGCAGAAGTGATGTTTCTTTCATTTTAGGAGTGAAGTGGCGAGACTCATGAGATTTATCTACCTCGATGTGGAGAGCCGACTAACAAAACACGAAAACGCATTCACCGTCTATAGCTTCGAAAATATGAAAAACTTTTTAAAATGACGGTAAAAAGCTGTACTTCTTCCTGTTTATTCTATGCTAAAAGGTTGTCTTTGAGCATCTTTTTATATCGTTTTCATGTTTCGTCGCTACATTATTAGTAAATTAGATTATATTCGATTAAAAAAATGCTATAATAAAAGCACTAGTAATTATGCAGAGAGTAACTCGTTTCATTGCGAGAAAGAACTGAGGGTTTTATATGTTTTCAAACGATCCAGTAGATATTGGAGCAATCGATGAAATTTTTAACCGCATGCTCGATTCTATTACAAGCTCAAAGGATGATATTTTCATTATAAGTGAACAAAGTCGTCAAAGCTTTGAAGAAATGCGTAAAGAATTAGAAATTATTCGCGCACAGTTATCTCAAATTATAACAGAAGGCGATGATTTAGAACGAATGACGCAACTTTCAAAGCAAAGGCTCGTCACAGTAAGTAAATCGTTTAACCTTTTTTCTGAAGTACAAATTCGAGAGGCATACGAAACCGCGAATGATTTACAGGTGAAGCTGTCGATTAATCGTTCTACTGAAAAGCAGCTGCGTGATCGTCGAGATGATTTAGAGCGACGACTGCGTGCGTTAGAGGAAACGATTGAGCGCGCTGGACAAATCGTCAATCAAGTGAACGTTGTCATTAACTATTTAACTGCAGATTTAAAAAATATCGGTCCAGCTTTAGAAAGTGCGAAAGTAAAGCATGAATTTAGCATTCAAATTATTGAAGCGCAGGAAGAAGAACGAAAGCGTTTATCGCGTGAAATTCACGATGGACCGGCGCAAATGCTGGCGAACGTGCTCATGCGTACCGATTTAGTCGAGCGTACGTACCGCGAAAAAGGGATCGACCGCGCGCTAGAGGAAATTTCAAGCTTAAAGGTGAACGTTCGCAATGCGTTGCATGAAGTTCGTCGCATCATTTACGATTTACGTCCAATGGCGCTAGACGACCTCGGCATCGTGCCTACACTACGAAAGTACTTGTCAACAGTTGAAGAATATAACCCAGGTGTCATTATTGAATTTAAATCTAACGGGGTAGAAAGACGCATCCCAAGTAACTTTGAAGTGTCAATATTTCGTTTAGTTCAAGAATGTGTTACAAATGCGTTAAAACATGGAAAAACGAAAGAAATATGGGTTAAAATAGAATGGTTAAAGTCAGCAGTAAACATCGTCGTAAAAGATAACGGTGTCGGCTTTGATCGAAATGTTGAAAAAGAAAAATCATTCGGGTTAATTGGCATGCGCGAAAGGGTAGAGTTATTAAAGGGCAGCATGCAAATCGATAGCACGATTGGCAAAGGTACGATTATGCTTTTCAAAATTCCATTAACGGTGTAAACATACACTATAATTCTTAAACAGAGAATTACTACATTCAGGGGGTAACAAATTATGACGAAAATTATTATTATTGATGATCACCAACTATTCCGCGAAGGCGTAAAACGTATTTTAGATTTTGAAGACACGTTTGAGGTGATTGCAGAAGGCGATGACGGCACAGAGGCAGTACGATTATACGAGGAATATAGCCCGGATGTTGTGTTAATGGATATTAACATGCCCGCTAAAAATGGGGTTGAAGCAACAGCAGATTTACTTGCTCAGTATCCAGAGGCAAAAGTTATTATGTTATCGATCCACGATGACGAAACGTACGTAACGCATGCATTAAAATCAGGTGCGTTAGGCTACATGCTAAAGGAAATGGATGCAGACGAAATCGTTGAGGCAATTAAAGTCGTAGCAGTAGGCGGCTCTTATTTACATCCGAAAGTAACGAAAAATTTAGTGGCGGAATTCCGTCGCTTATCAGAGCACGAAAACAAAGGCTCATTCCACCAAACGGAAATTCGCCGTCCATTCCACTTATTAACGAAGCGTGAATGTGAAGTGCTACAATTATTAACAGATGGCCAATCAAACCGTACAATCGGTGAGACGTTATACATTTCAGAAAAAACAGTAAAAAACCACGTATCAAGCATTTTACAAAAAATGAACGTAAACGACCGTACACAAGCGGTTGTAACAGCAATTAAAAATGGCTGGGTAGAAGTGCGATAATATAAACGAAAGCGCCTGAGAAATCTCGGGCGTTTTTTACATCGTTGCAACATGCATATGGAACTTTTGAAAACCTCACTGCGTCTTGTAAACGAAAGATTCGTTTGCGTCATTTGAAAAAGCGTCAAGCTATAACATTGCACGAGGTAGGGAGGGGTCTAGATGTACAAATGGTTCGCATTTATTACGGCAGCAGCACTACTTACAGGCTGTAGCAGCGACCAACATGCAAGCACCGAGCAACCAGATACAATTTTACAAGAGAAGGCAGTGAGCTTTGAGCTTGCTGGTGACGAAGTAAAAGAAGCAGCGAGCTTACCGACGAAAGAAAAGCGCGATTTGCTGGCAGCTTTTGATGAATATATTGCTGCGTTTAACGAGGGGGATTTAGAGCGTTACATGGCGATGATTTCGAAAAATCCTCAAGGGTTCGATTATGACGACGATGAGGAGGCGGCGAAGGAAGTGTTTGCGACGTATGATGTAAATCGTCAGGCGGTAGACGTGACGGTTATTGACTATGAGAGCGAGGCGGCACAAGTATTTGCAAACTTGACGATCGATATGAAAGAGCGTGCTACTGGCGTGTCGCTTTCAAGCAGCGGACGACAAGTAACCGTATTTGTGAAAGAAGACGGCGAGTGGAAAGTAACGAGCGTGTATTTCATCGGCAACGAAACGAGCCACGTCAGTCATATACAATAAACATCGAAAACAAAGCTGATCGACGAGGCTTTGTTTTTTTGTGCGTTCAATACGCAATTCGAACAACGATAGAATTATAGTAGTAAATGCGGTACAATGAAGGCTATTAACATGTGAGGTGACAGCTGAATGCGAACAGCAATCGTAACAGATAGTACAGCATATTTAACAGAAGAAGAAATGCAACAATACGGTATACATATGGTGCCGCTAACAGTGAATATAGAAGGTCAGCTTTACGACGAAGGAAAAGACATTACAGACGTCGAGTTTTACAATAAAGTGCGCGGCGCAAAAGTGTTTCCGAAAACGACGCAGCCGCCAATTGGGAAGTTTGTCGAGCTATTTGAGCAGCTAGCAAACGATTACGACGCCATCATTACAATTCATTTATCAGGCGGCATTAGCGGCACGTATCAAGGCGCGGTGCAAGCAGGGCAAATGGTCGATGGCATTGACGTGTACGCGTTTGACAGCCAATTCGCTGCAGCGCTTCAAGGCTATTTCGTACTGACAGCAGCTGAGCTCGCACAACAAGGCGTAGCAGCACAATCGATTATCGAGCAGCTTGAACAACAGCGCGAAACGTCACGTGCGAACATCGTTGTCGATGATTTAGGTCATTTGCAGCGCGGTGGCCGTCTATCAGCAGCAGCGGCGTTAATTGGCGGCCTACTTCAAGTGAAGCCGATTTTACATTTCGTTGACGGTAAAATCGTTCCGGCCGAAAAGGTGCGCACACGTAAAAAAGCATTAAAGCGCGTTGAAGAAATTTTAGCGGCAGATGCGGACAAGTACGGTGCATTAAACGCAGCAGTCATTCATGCAAACTGCGAGGAAGAAGCGCGCGCATACATGGAAGAATTAGCAGCGAAATATCCGAGCGTTACATTTAAATTAAGTCATTTCGGCCCTGTAGTTGGCACGCATTTAGGCGAAGGGTCAATCGCAGTCGGTTGGCACGCGAAATAATTCAGTGAGGGAAGCTTTTATGCTTTCCTCATTTTTTGTGCCAACGACTGAGCTTTTCATTAGCTGCTAAATGAGTTGTTTTTAGCAACAACATCGAAATGAATGCGGCATCGTAATGGCAGTGAACGTGCGGCGACACTTTTTTAGGCTCTTCACGATCAGTTGGCGTTGCTTTTCACGTCGAGGCATGCTTTCGGCGAGCCGCAATCATTGTTCAAAATATAATTTTCGGCCGAATCGTAGCGACGTAGTTTATATGTTGCTACGATTTTTTTGAGGTGATGGATATGCAATCATTTTTAGAAGGGCGCATACTCGATGCTGCTCGCGTTGACGACGTGGCGCAATATATTGAAAGCGGTGACGTCGAATGTATACGCGGCATTCAAGACGGAAAGTGCATGCGCTGCTTAAACGAAGATCGTGCGTATTTTTATACGTTTCATTGCGCTGTATGTAACGGCGCTTGCACGTATTGCCGCAAATGTATACAGCTCGGTCGCGTCAGTAGCTGCACGACGCTCATTCGCTGGCGTGGTCAACGTACGGAGCGCCCGACCAATCATACGCTCGTGCCACTTCATTTAAGCGACGCACAAGAGCGAGCAAGCGACGAGTTGATCGACAGTTTAACGGCGCGGCGCAACCATTTACTGCATGCAGTATGCGGCGCTGGGAAAACCGAAATTTTATTTCAGCCTGTGCTGCACGCCTTACAGCAACAGCAGCGCGTCTGCATTGCGACACCGCGTACAGACGTTGTACTCGAGTTATATCCACGTTTGCAGCAAGCTTTCCCGAACACGTTCGTGCAAGCGTTATACGGCGGTGCCGACGTCGAGCAACGTTTTTCTCCGTTAATCGTTGCAACGACGCATCAGCTATTGCGATTTGAAGCGGCGTTTGACGTCATCATTGTCGATGAAGCCGATGCGTTTCCTTACACGTACGATGCGATGCTACAGCGCGCTGTAAATAAAGCAAAAACAAGCGAAGCACCTGTTGCGTTCGTCACGGCGACACCGAGCGATAAATTGCTCGCGCAGTGCAAAAAGGAACGGTGGGGCTATTCATTTTTACCGCGCCGCTATCACGGGCATTTACTACCTGTGCCGCGCATCGTCGTCGTGCGTCGCCTGCAAAAGCAGCTCGCACAAAGCAAGCTGCCAAAAGCGCTTCACGACTGGTTGCAACAACGGCTAACGAAGCGCGAGCCATTTCTTCTATTTTTGCCGACCATTGCGCTTATTGAACAATGCTTGCCGCTCATTCAGTCGGTCGTGCCGCAAGTCGAAGCGGTGCATGCCGAGGACGAGGAGCGTAAAGAAAAGGTGTTAAAGCTAAGGGGCGGCGAGCTACAAGGGCTTGTGACGTCGACGATTTTAGAGCGCGGCATTACGATTACGAACGTGCAAGTAGCGGTCGTTTGTGCGGACGACGCCATTTTTGATGCTGGGGCGCTCGTGCAAATTAGCGGGCGTGTCGGGCGGCATAAACAGTATGCGAGCGGCGATATTGCGTTTTTTGCTGAATCGATTACGATTGCGATGGACGCGGCAATTGCCGACATTAAACGATTGAACACGGTCGTCGTATGATGTGCTTATTATGTGATCGTCCGTTTCAAGCGAGCAGCAGCTGGTACGACGTCGTGCTGCGCAAATTCCCGCCCGTCATTTGTGAGCGATGTCGCGAGTCGTTTGAAGCGGCCGAGCCAAACGACGACGTAGAAGCGTTATTTACGTACAACGATGCGATGAAACATTACATTGAGCGATACAAATTTGGAAAGGACGTCGCGCTCGCTGAAGTGTTTCGCAGTGACATTTATGAGGCGCTGCGTAATCGGCGTGAAACGATTGTCGCTGTGCCGCTACACCGTGAACGTTTGCACGAGCGCACGTTTTCACAAGTGCATTGCTTACTCGAAGCGGCGCACATTCCGTATGCTAATATATTAAAAAAGGTCGTACATGATCAGCAGTCGAAAAAAACGTTAGCGGAGCGCCAAAATAATAAAAATCGCTTTCTTCTACAAGGGGAAATATGCATACAAGGTCAAGAATTCATAATTGTCGACGATATTTATACAACAGGTGCAACTGTAGGCGAAATCAAAAATATACTCCTTTCACATGGCGCGACAAAAGTTTCAAGTTTTGTTCTTGCCAAAGTTAAGAGTAATAAAAATTATCTTGTATAATAAAAGCTATACTGGATAAGTAAAGGGGAGTTCATTATGGCAGAAGTTCGCAATTGCCCAACTTGTAACGAGTTATTTAACTATATCGGGACACGTGATGTATGTGGGAAATGTAGCGCGAAGGAAGAGGATTTATATCAAATCGTATATCGCTTTTTACGCAAGCGCGAAAATCGAGCAGCGACCGTCGAGCGAATTTGCGAGGCAACAGGTGTTTCAGAAAAATTAATTTACAAATGGGTGCGAAAAAAACGTTTATTGCCGGCGATGTTTCCGAATCTCGGCTATCCTTGTGACCAGTGTGGGCATTTAACTTACGGTGGTAAGCTATGCGCCCGCTGTCTAGAAAAGCTTCAACGTGATTTACAGCGCGTAGAAGCGGCAGAGGAATTTAGAGAAAACATTGAACAGTCAACACGAGGCACGTATTTAGCACAGCGCAAAAAATAACAGCATAGAAGCGGCGTACCATTCGAGACAAAACGTTTCGAATGGTATTTTTATATTTACAGCTATATAGACGGTGAATGTATTTTAGCGTTTTGTTCGTCGGCTCTCCACATCGAGGCAGGCTTTCCGCGGGCGTGGCTCGAGCCTGTAGTCTCTCGCTCACGCTTTTCCCGCAGGAGTCCGCCTCTTGTTTCGAGCCTCGTTCACATTCTAAATTTCAATCACCTTGTATATACTACTCCGAACTTTCTTTTTTCGATTGTTTGTAATTTAGGTTTATAGTTTTATGTTTTTTGCCGAAACATAGGTGGAAAGCTTTCTTTTTAGTAGGTACATTGTATATGTGCGAACTAGTGCGAACGGTGCGCTACTTTTGGCGATAGATGTAAAAATTTATGTAAATAATCTAAAAGATATAGATTTAACGACTTATTTTTCTGTTTTCGCGTCGTTTTTGCAAAAAGCTTCTTAATAATATCCTATATTTACCGACATAATGACTATAGAGAGAAGGAGTAGGAGGGATAGTATGAAAGTCAACCACATTAATTTAAATGCCATTAACGTATACCGCACACAAGCAGCGAAGCCGAACACAGCAAACGGTAAAGCTTCGTTTAAGGATACATTAGAAATTTCAACGAAGGCTCAACAAATGCAATCAACGAAAACATATGCACAGCATCGTTCAGAAAAAGTTGCAGAGCTTAAACAACAGGTGAATTCGGGCGAATATAAAGTAGACGCGAAAAAAGTGGCGGAAGATATGCTGAACTATTACCGCCTTTAAGCGTATGATTTCACAATAGAAATGAGGGCTAACGTGTGAGTATGGACAAGATTGTTAGCACGTTGGAGAAGCTTGAAAGACTACATCGCAGCTTGCTTGACGTATGTGTCAAAAAAACAGAGGTCATTAAAGAAAGCGATATCGAAGGCTTAAACAATATGCTAAAAAGTGAACAAACACACATTGCCGCGATCGAGCGACTGGAGCAACAGCGCCAAGTAGAGGTAACGGATTATCTGCGAGCAAAAGGATTTGCTCCTACTGAAGCACCGACTGTCGCCCAATTAATCGAAGCAGCACCGACGGATCAAAAGGAAGCGCTTCAGCAAATGCGTACGCGCTTAATCGCTGTCATTGACGAGCTGAAAAAGCGCAACGATTTAAACCAAAAAATGATTTTTCAGTCACTGCAATTTGTAAACATTACACTTGATTTAGTACAGCCGCGACCGGAGCAAATGAATTACTCAAGCGACATTGGCGGGCAAGCACCACAGCAGCAAAAGAAAAGCTATTTTGACTCACAAGCATAGGAGGATGAACGAATGCGCTCAACATTTATGGGGCTTGAAACGAGTAAACGCGCACTATTTACACAGCAATCAGCGCTTTACACGACAGGGCACAACGTAGCAAACGCTAGCACAGAAGGCTATTCACGCCAACGCATTAACATGCAAACAACATTGCCATATCCAGGTGTCGGCTTAAATACGCCAAAAATGGCAGGCTACATCGGAACAGGGGTAGAGGCAGGATCGGTGCAGCGTACGCGCGACCAATTTATCGACCGTCAGTACCGCCAAGAAGAAAACAAGTTAGGCTACTGGACGAACCAAGTACAAAACTTAAACCAAATGGAAGACATTATGTCAGAGCCATCAGAATACGGTTTAGACCAAGCGTTTTCTGACTTTTGGAAGTCTGTACAAGACGTTAGCACAAACCCAGAGGACGCATCAGCGCGTAAAGTAGCGGTACAAAAAGCGCAGCACATCGCGGAATCGTTCCAATATATCAACACGCAATTAGAATTAATTCAATCAAATATCGGTAACGAGCTAAACGTTTCAACGACGCAAATGAACTCAATTATTCAATCGATCGCTGAAATTAATAAGCAAATTCAAGCGTCAGAGCCAAACGGATACGTACCAAACGATTTATACGACTCACGCGACGTATTAATGGATCAACTAAACGAATTCATTCCAGTATCGTTCGACCGCGTTCCTTCAGGTGGTAACGCATCAGACGTTGCAGAAGGCTCGTACACAGTATATTTCACGACATCTTCAGGTGAGCGCATCGACTTAATCGATGGCAGACATTACCGCCAGCTTGCAACAGAAGGAACGGAAGGGTTACCGATTAACGGCGACGATTTAAACAATTTATTTTCAAATTTCTCGTATACAGAGCTTGCTGATTACGCAACGCATTATCAAGCGCAAAAAGATCAAATTCCGCTATTAAATGAAGGTACAATCGAATACGATGATTTACAAGCATTTAAAGGAAGCATTTTATCGATGATCGATTCATATGGCTTCGAAAATAATAACGGCGACCCAGCAGGCTACTACCCAGAAATGCTTGCGAAGTTAGATACGTTAGCGAACACGTTTGCGACGACGTTCAACGAAGTACACCGCCAAGGGTACGGCTTAAAAAATGAAACGTCGATCACAGGCTTAGATATGTTTGAAACGACAGACGGTGCAGAATTCGACGCAAGCAACATGAAAGTGCGCGACGAAATGTTAACGGACACATCTTTATTCGCTGCATCATCTCGTGCAGGTGAAGAAGGAAACGGCAACTGGGCATTAGCGTTATCAAACTTACAATTCGTTTCATTAAACGGTGCGGCACAAGTAAAAGCAGATGGTAAAGCCGTTTCAATGACGAGCGATTTAGAGGGCGCAACGTACCAAAGCTTCTACAAATCAATGATCGCCGAGCTTGCAATCGATGCAAACGAAAGCGAAACATTACGCTTCAACTCAGAAACGTTAAAAATTACGATCGCGAACAGCCGCGCATCTGTATCATCTGTTTCATTAGATGAAGAAATGACGAACATGATTACATTCCAGCAAGCATACAACGCAAGCGCACGTATGTTAACCGTAATGGATGAAACGTTAGACAAAATCATTAACGGCATGGGCCGCGTAGGGTTATAATTTTTACTTTATAAGATAGTTATAATGATTAGAATTAGCGGCGTTTATACCGCAAAGTCGTTTGTTTTCAGCATTGAAATGAAGACAGCCTTATATTAGCAGGTCGCGTGCGGCGAGACTCCTTGGGGAACAGCTCGTGACTCAAGACCCCACAGCCGCGACGTAGGAGTGGCGAGGAGGCTTGAGCCGAGCCCCAGGAACGCGAGCCGCAATAAGCGACTGCTAATATTTATTAGTTAATCAACAAATAAGCGATAAAAACGAAAGAGAGGTACCGACATGCGCGTTACACAATCAATGCTTAGCACAAATATGCTACGCAACTTAAATACAAGCTATGGCAAAATGGGCAAGCTCCAAAACCAAATTGACTCAGGTATGAAGTTCACTCGCGCTTCAGAGGACCCAGTAGCAGCAATTAAAGGAATGGGCTACCGTACAAGCTTAAACAAAATCGAGCAATTCCAACGCAACATCGGCGAAGTAAACACGTGGGTAGATACAACGGACGCTACATACGGTGAAGTAGGCGATGCAGTGAACCGTTTACGTGAACTTTTAGTACAGGCTTCAAATGATACGAATACAGCAGATGACCGCGATAAAATTAAAACGGAAGTTGAACAAATTCGTGAGCAAATTCGTGATATGGGCAATACGCAAGTAGCGGGGAAATATATTTTCTCAGGCACGAATACACAAAAACCACTATTTATCGATGATGGTTCAGGTACAGGCGCACGTGTAATGAATCCAAACATTATTGCACCTGACGGTAAAGTAATGATGGAAGTATTTGAAGGTGTTACGTTTAACGTGAATTCTAATGGTATGCCAATATTTAAAGGAATTGATGATACATTAGGAAGAGCGATTGAAGCGATTGAGTCAGATGATTCAACAGCGATTAGTGAAATTTTAGGTGATGGTATTGGTGATCCAACTGATTTGACTAATATTTCTTCTATTCACTCAGCTATTTTAGTATCTCGTGCAGAGCTTGGGGCTAAGCAGCAGCGCGTTGAAATGATGGATAACCGTTTAGCGACGTTAAACATTAACATTACGAAGCAAAAGTCGATGAACGAAGATACAGATTACGCAAAAGCGATTTCAGATTTAACGATTGCACAATCAATTCATTCAGCTGGTTTATCAATTGGTGCAAAAATTGTACAGCAAACATTAGTCGACTTCATCCGATAAATAAAGAAATAGTAAAAAGCGTTTGAGCATTCGTTCAAACGCTTTTTCTTAAATCGTAAGGAGGGATTTCGGTGGCAATTCCACAAATTCAATTGCAAATTAATAACATAAAAATGGATTATGACATTAAACCACCGCAAGTAAACATTTCACAGCCAGAAGCAGAAATGACGATTGAGCAAGAAGCAGCGACGCTTGAAATTAATAGCGAGCCTGGTCAGCTACATATTGATCAATCACAAGCGTTTCAGGAGGCAGGGCTAAAGCCGATTTCACAAGTGAATAAAGAATACGTCGAAAAAGGGCGTCAAGCAGTGATGGAATCGATTGCTAAAGCAGCACAGCAAGGCGACATGCTCATGCGTGGGGCAGGAAAAGGTCAGCGCGGTGCCGCGATTCAGCAAATTGCGAAACAAAATGATATGGTGCAGCCACAAAAGCAAATCGGACTTACGTTCATTCCGTCGGCAGGTGCGGTGAAAATGGACTATACAGCCGGTGAGGTAAATGTTGAAATTCAAGCGCAAAAGCCGAAAATAGATGTAAAGGTAAATAAACCGCAAATTGATTTAACGTACGGTACAGTGAAAGGAACAGTAGCGCAGCGTCCATCAGTAGAGGTTTACGTATAAAGGAGCCGGATGAATGTATGAACATTGAAACGAAATTTTTAGGTGAAGTAACGATTGACGAGGATGCGATTTTAACATTTACAGAGGGCATCCCAGGGTTTCCGAATGAGAAAAAGTTTGTGCTGCTACCAATTGAAGCAGATGTGCCACTTGCATCGTTCCAGTCGGTTGAAACAGCAGAAATCGGCTTTTTAGTGGCGTATCCATTTGCATTTAAATCGGATTATTCATTTGACTTAAGCGATGCTGATAAAGAGCTGCTACAGTTAGAGCAGGAAAATGACGTGCTCGTATACGGCATCGTGACGCTAAAGGAAACGTTCCAAAGCTCAACGATTAATTTATTAGCACCGATTGTCATTAATAAAGCGACGAAGCTCGGCAAGCAAATCATTTTGCAAGATAACGACAAGCACCCACTCCGCTATCCGGTGAGCGCATTGGAAGGGAGCGTTAAATAATGCTCGTATTATCACGCAAGCCGAACGAATCAATTATTATTAACGACAACATCGAGGTGAAAATTTTAAGCGTGGACGGCGACCAAGTGAAGCTTGGCATCGTCGCACCAAAAAGCGTGGAAATTCACCGTAAAGAAATATATAAGCAAATTCGTGAACAAAATGAGGAAGCGTTAAGCAGTAATATGGAGCTGTTGAAAAACTTCAAGAAATGATGTACATCGCCGCCAAGCATATAAATTGGCGGTTTTTTTATGCTATTGAAAAGAATATGAAAAAAAATAAAAAAATAATTTAAAAAGCTATTAAACATTTAAGCGACATCACGATATATACAGTGTAAAGCAAAGGTGCTACACCGATGCTAAACTTTCCCACACGGACGTGGGTCATAAAAAAACATTCAAGGAGGAATTCCAAATGAGAATTCAACATAACATTTCTGCGTTAAACACGCACCGTAACCTTGCGTTCAACAATACGCAAACTTCAAAAGCTTTAGAAAAATTATCTTCAGGGTACAAAATCAACCGTGCTGGCGATGACGCTGCTGGTTTAGCAATCTCTGAAAAAATGCGTGGACAAATCCGTGGTTTAGACATGGCTTCTAAAAACGCACAAGACGGTATCTCTTTAATCCAAACTGCTGAGGGTGCATTAAACGAAACTCATGCAATTTTACAACGTATGCGTGAATTAGCTGTACAAGCTGGTAACGATACAAACACTACGGATGACCGTTCTCAAATCCAAAAAGAAATCGATCAGTTAACTTCTGAAATTAACCGTATCGGTAACACAACTGAGTTCAACACGAAGAAATTAGTAAATGGTGAACTTTCAGACGCTTATTCTACTTCAGCTTCTACTGTAGAAAAAGTTCAAGTCGCTAAGGCTGGTCAAGAAATACAAGTTGGTACAGAGCCAATTACATGGAAAAATTCAGCAGGAACGGCTATCACTACAGAAGGTGCTAAATTTAATGTTAGCTTCTCTGGTAAAACAGCCGAGGGCATTGAATGGTCTAGCGCTAAATTAACTGCAGCAACTTTCTCTATTACGAAAACAACTAACGGTGGATTTACATTAAATGCAAAAGTATCGACTGCTACTGATATCACGAATATCGTTTCGGCGGCTCTATCACATGATGTAGCTACAGATACTTATTCATTTAATGGTAATGGTATTAGCTTAAGCTTTAAAGGATCTGAAGCAACTGATTGGGCTGCAAAGGGGAAAGTTGAAATTGCATTAAAAGACGTACCAACAGCTAGCTTAGGTGCGGTAACTACAGAACAAACAAAACAAGCGGCATTGTCAAATGGTGGAGAACTTTCAAACATTAAAGTTGCTGCTGAAGGTTCAAACTTAGAAGGTTTAGCACAAATCAATGTAAAATATAGTGCAGGTAATGTAGTAATTGATTTACAAAATTCAGCGGGTGCTTCATTAGGTAATTTCAACTATAAAGATGTTGCAACTGGAGGGAAAGTTGAATTTAATCAAGAAGGTATTTCATTCACATTTACGGCACCAACAACAGCACCAACAACATCATCTAATAAAACTTATATTTTAGAACCTGAGACAAAATCAGTGACTAAAGCTCCAGCAGATGCAAAAGATCAATCTGTGAAATTCCAAATTGGTGCAAATGAAAATCAAGCGATGACAGTATCAATTGGTGATATGCGTGCATCTGCATTAGGTATTGTGGGTTCAGGGACAGGTTTCAATAGTACGGCTACTGTAACAAATGGTACAGATTCTACAGCAGTAGAGAATTCGTTAGACCTTTCTTCACATGAAACTGCTGCAAAAGCTATCACTACACTAGATGCTGCAATCAACAAAGTATCAACTCAACGTGCAGCACTTGGTGCGGTTCAAAATCGTTTAGAGCACACAATTAACAACTTAGGTGCTTCTTCTGAAAACTTAACAGCTGCTGAATCTCGTATCCGTGATACAGATATGGCGAAAGAGATGATGAACTTCACGAAGAACAATATCTTAACTCAAGCTGCTCAATCAATGTTAGCTCAAGCTAACCAACAGCCACAAGGCGTATTACAATTATTAGGTTAATTCTAACTGAATAATTAAATATTTATAAAATAAGAAGAGGCTGGGACAAACCCCCCCTCTAAATTGAACAAAGCATCGGTGAATGTAACATTCGCCGATGCTTTCACGTTGTTGAAAAACAAAAGTGTCAATAAAATCCCTGTGAATTTCGCAGGGATTTTTTGAATTATTCTACGTCATCTTCTATAATTTTATATGTGAGGTGGAGTCCAACTTGTTTTAGTGAACGGAGCTTGGCCCATTTCTTAAAGTTTTGAATGATGGCTGTCATCAAAACTTGCGTTTTTACCTTAAGAAGACTACGGTATCTGGCGTAACGGAGACCGTGGTTTTCTTTGCTATGGGCAAAACTGAGCTCAATCGTTTGTGGGCGTACTACTTTTAAAATTTTCCCTCGCTGAGATAAACGCATCTCTCTTAACCTATCATACGTTTTTTGATGGATTGAAATACGTAAAACTCGATCCTCCTCCTTCAATGAATAAGGACAATTTGTACAGCTCCCTTTAGGTGCTTTAAATTCATGATACCCGCCTCGAGTTGTCGTCCGATATGAAAATGGAATGCCCATTGGGCAAGCATATAAACCATCCTTTACTTTTTTGAAGTGCGTTCTTTTACACTTGGGATGTTCTTTACTTCTCGAACGTTTATAGGGCATGGAAATAAAGAAGCCTCTTTTCAATAATTGCTTCGCACAAGTGGCGTTATAGTACCCTGCATCAAGCGTGATTTCTTTCGCATATTCGCCAAAAAGTAAATGGAGTTGATCGACTTGTGTTGGTAATACTTGGTGACCAGGGACATTGGCAGCTGTTAATTCTGTAGCGATAATAAATCCATGTAATGTATCCACAATTCGATGTTCAAAATAAGCAAACTGCCCTCTTTCTACATGTTTAACAGAAAGACGCGCGTCTTTATCAATTGGGCTATAATTTGTCGGAGGATGGATGACCTTTGGCGCAACTACTTTTAACGGCTTTTTCCCATGCTTCACACGAAATGCATTGATTTCTTGTAAATCCTCGGGTTTGGTTGGAATCACTTTTTCTGTCAAAATTTTATGGCGAAAACGTTTATTTGCGTTTGCTTTTAACTCTGTTTCATCTCCAGCCCATGTTTCATTCGCAATAAATCCTTCTTTATAAATTTGCTTAATTTGTTGGTTAAATACGGCGAGCCAAAAATCAGCTCCTTGTAGACGGTTCCATAAAAACTTAGAAATTGTACTATGATGTGGGACACGTGTAAACAGACTAATCCCTAAAAACCAACGGTATGTGACGTTCGATTGGATTTGTTTACAGGTAAATCGAACGGAGCGAAACCCTTCTAACTTTTGAATAAATAATATTTTAATGAGGACAATCGGGTCCGCTGTAGGGCGCCCTGTAGCTGTCGTTGAATAATATGGAAATACGTTTTTTAACAGGGTAGACCAGTTGATTAATTGATCTAAGGCAATTAATGGATGCGAAGTATCCACCATATAGCTATACATTTCACGATGTTTCTCAATAGCTTGTCTAGATGGTGTGTAGAACATAAAAAATCCCTCCTACTCAAATAACTGAATTGAAAGGAATTTACCCGATATTTCACATAAAATTCATTGACGTAATAGTTTATCAACAGAATGAAAGCATCGGTGAATGTAATATTCGCCGATGCTTTGTTTTATGTATACATGTAGCGGCGAGTTGGCTCCGTTTCGGGCGACGCTTTTCGCGGGCGCGGCTCCATCTAATTTTTCCGCTGCGCGAAAAAATGGATATTCCGCACGCGCTGTTCCTGCAGAAGTCGCGCCCTCCGTCGTCCAACTCGGGTTCAAAAATGTGCATGAAAAAAAGAAGCCCCTTTGATAAAATTAAGTCACCACAACAAAATCATTACAAATGCTACGATATCCAAATTTAAGGTTCTTACGCACTTTTGGTGAAAGGTTAAATACGATATTATATGGGTATAGCATGTAAAAAGGATTGATTACTATAATATGGTCCCCAAGTCAAGGACAAACTGAAAAAAGGGTTTA
>NZ_MATO01000059.1 GCF_001700325.1 Caryophanon latum | reverse complement strand
CTTACACCCTAAAGTTTATGCGCATGCTGGGCGCACAATAAAAAGCCCCTTCGTCAGCGAAGAGGCTTTCCTTGAGGGAGATTGATCTTATGACAGCGTAAAATCGGCTTACACTGTCTATACAAGGAAGGTGATTTTTTACGGCTAAAAAACAACTTCGATTGTATAACATAATACACTTTTGAGCAGTTATTATGTGTAGAGGTTTAATCGTATTATTTATATTTTCTACTTAGGGGAGTAGTATTTTTGTCGAACAATGCGATTTATATGATGTATAACCTCTTGTACTTATATTTTATCATATGCTATTTCAATGTAAATAAACCTTTCATCAACAAACGAAATTACTCACTTAATTGTGAACACTTTCACATATTAAAGAACATCACAAATCAAGCAATATCAAGCACTCAAGCTCATTTTTCGTCGAATTCTATTTTGTCACAATTTGTTTTTTTACAGAAAATTCAGTTGTTTCACGAACACTTTCATTATTGTAACAATAATAATAAATAGAAAAAAGAGATGCGCTTGAAGCACATCTCCAGTAATTATACAGCGATTGATTCCTTTAATTGAAGCAAACTTTTCGTTTCTGCAAGTAACGATGCCATCGTTCTTAGCTCATCATCACTAATTTCCATTAACTCCTCAAACATTTCATCTGATTCGCGTGAAATGAACGCAATTTCTTGCATCGTCGCTAGAAGCTGCTGTGCGCTCGCTGCTAGTTCTTCTGCATTGGCAGATGAGCTTTCATTGCTTTGTGCGATTACTTTCGTCGTCTCTACAATGCGCTCAAACATCGCGCCGATTTGGAAAATAATTTCATTCGTTTTTGAAAATTCCTTCGTACCTTGATCCATTGATGTCACAACCGTTGCTGTTTCCGACTGGATATTGCGAACGATGCTTGATACTTCAGCTGCTGATTGACGTGATTGCTCAGCTAATTTACGCACCTCATCCGCTACGACCGCGAAACCTTTTCCATGTTCGCCAGCACGCGCTGCTTCAATCGCCGCATTTAATGCTAGTAAGTTAATTTGCTCTGAAATATCCGTAATAACACGGACGATGTTACCGATTTCATTCGACTTGTCACCTAAGTTGCTAATGGCTTCAAACGTCGTGTTAATTGTACTGTTGAATTGATTCATCTGTTTGATCGAATTACGAATCATGTCGTTTCCTGATTCGGTTAACGCTAACGTCGAATTCGATTGCTCTGAAATTTCGTTCGCTTGAATCGACATCATTTCAATCGCTGCAGTCATTTGCTCAACTGACTCCGTGCTTTCTAACGTCATATTCAGTTGGTATTTTAAGCCTTTTCCTACTTCGTCAATTGCAGCACGCACGATATCTGCTTTTTCTGCTGCGTACTCCCCTTGATCAACAAGTTGTGTACCTTTTTCTGCAATTGTCGATGTAATTTGAACGATTTTTTCATTTTTCGTATGCTGTTGATCGATAAATTGATTGAATGTTACAGCTTCCTCACTAGTGCCGTTTAAACGATCTACTTGTTGACCGGACAGCACAACGTTCATTTTTTGTAATATTTCAGTCATTTGCATATGCTTGCGCTTTACTTCTATATATTTAAAACTTAAAAATAACGTTATGCATAGTAATATAATCGCTACGATCGTCATATGTATTGCTCACTCCTCCTTTTAATAGTCGTTAACGACGGCTAACATCCGCTACTGTATCATAAAATGAACCCGGAAAATTTTTCAGTGCTAAAGCGTTACGAATTTGTACCATCGCAATTTTCGATTTTGGTTTAACAATTGCAATGCGCTTATAACCATACGTTGTATAAAACATAATCGTGTCTCCTAGCTCTGCTGCTACTTTACGTGGTACTGGAGCTTGCAACGTAGCATCTACAACGAGCGTATAATGTGCTGGGTTATATGTTTTAGCAATCGTATTTAATGATTCAATATACTCACCGACCACATCTTCCTTTAGAAATCCTAGAACTTGCGTATGTACTTCTTTTTTATCCTCATATACAGCCATTCTATATTTCGGCTTGTCATATAATATCACCTGAATTCCTCCTTGAAACAAACTGAATTAAGCCTTTAGAACTAATTTTAACTCTCATATTTTTCATACTGAATTAGTATATATTACTCAAGTTAATTTCGCTATGACGTTTGTTTTTTAGAGTAAATTTTGTTTAATAACGATATTTTCTTTACTCAATTTTATGCATTACTATATTAAAAACTACTCCCTCCTAGACGACAAAACAACTCCCTCCAACATAACAGTACAGATTATTATTAATAATAGCTCATAATTACCATTTCAAAACTTAATTGATTATGCAGAAAAATATCAATTAAACTTATATTTTCAAGCATGTTTATTAGCCAATAAATCGGCCTGCTCGCAGCAAACTATGGAGATTGAACTTTTGTATTTAGCATGAGGAGAGCATCGTTCTTACGTTCAATTTATATAACTACAAAAGCAGAAAAGTGCCATTAGGAAATGTTGAATTTCCTGATGGCACTTGTTTTTGTCTCAGTATCATTTATTATTTACAGTTCTGTTAATTAGCCACTTGTATACAGCTACATTGGTCGTTTTTAACAGTAAAATAGCAATAAATACGGCTTTATAATGGCAAAGAGCGTGCGGCGAAACTCCTTTGGGAACAGCTAAAATTCTTTTTGCGACGAGTAATCGCAGGAGCAGGTGCCGAAACACCCCGCAGCCGTGAGGAACGAAACGGCGAGGAAGCTTGAGGAAGGTGGTGAACGCCACGTCTGTGTGGCACTACCTTCAGAACAAATATCGTGTTCGCCCCGGATCCCCAGGAATTGATGTGCGACAAGTAACGGTAGGAGCACCGCGAGCCGCCATACGCTCCTGCCAATTCACTCGCTAATCAACACGCTTGTATTATTCACTTTGCGGCTGTACGAAATCGTCATGACCACTTAAAAATTCATCAAGCAATGCACGCACTTCATTCGTTGATTTTGTATGCATAAGCTTATGACGTAGCTCACCCGCACCTCGGAAGCCTTTAACGTAAATTTTAAAGAAACGGTGAAGTCCCGACATCGCACGTGGCAATTGGTCTTCATATTGATCTTGTAAATCAAGCTGTAAATGCAGCAAGCCTAATAGCTCCTCAGTCGTATGCTCGCGTGGCTCTTTCTCGAATGCAAATGGATTTTTGAAAATGCCGCGACCGATCATCACGCCATCTACACCGTACTTTTCAACAAGCTCTAAGCCCATTTGACGATCTAAAATGTCACCGTTGATTGTGAGCATTGTGTTCGGTGCAATTTCATCACGCAGCGCTTTAATTTCAGGAATGAGCTCCCAATGCGCATCAACCGCACTCATTTCTTTACGTGTGCGCAGGTGAATCGATAAGTTCGCAATGTCTTGCTTTAAAATATGCGTTAGCCAGTCGCGCCATTCGTCAACTTCTTTAAAGCCAAGTCGCGTCTTCACGCTTACTGGAATGCCACCTGCTTTTGCTGCTTCGATTAGCTCCGCCGCAACGTCTGGGCGTAAAATTAAGCCGCTTCCTTTACCTCGTTGTGCAACGTTTGGCACGGGGCAGCCCATGTTTAAATCGATGCCTTTAAAACCCATGTCCGCTAAGTCGATACTCATTTTTCGGAAGTTGTCAGGATTATCTCCCCAAATATGTGCGACGATTGGCTGCTCGTCCTCTGTAAACATAAGGCGACCGCGCACGCTTTCGATACCATTTGGATGGCAGTAGCTTTCTGAGTTTGTAAATTCGGTAAAATAAACATCTGGTGCGCCTGCGTGAGCAACGACGTGACGGAATACGCAGTCCGTTACATCCTCCATCGGTGCGAGCACGAAAAATGGCTTCGGTAGCTGTTGCCAAAAGTTTTCTTTCATTATTGATTCATCCTTTCAGTTCATCGCGTTAAAATACATGTTACGAGAAAAATCACTTCATTATTTTATACTGTTTCGCTCATTTCGCCTACAAAACAAGCTTGCAAACGAAGAAAAATCGCTCACCACAGGATGGTGAACGACTTTTTATTGACTAATGCTTGCTAGTACACCACTGCGCGGAGAAATGTTGTTAATCGAAATTTGATTTACTTTACAGAAATGCTGTAAAAATAATTTCACATTAGTTTTTTCTTGTTGATTTGTTTTTAAGCTATAAATGTCGCGTAAAATTTGCGCTGTCCATTCATTTAAGAAGTAGCGGTATTTGCCTGTGCTCCAAGCCATTTTATTTGGTGTTTTATCGTTCATGTAGTAGTTCCAGAAGTAAAGCTGCGCTGATTCCTGCTCTGATAATTGGATGCGGAATTCTGAATGTGCCGGGATAAAACCATCATCACCAAGCTTGCCGTAGAAGCCTTCTTTTACCATGTATAAGCCTAAAATGCGACGGTCTTGCTCTGCCGTTTTTGGCGCGCGAGCTGTAATGATGACGGCACTATTTTGATGTAAGCGCACTGCTTTATTTGGCTTCCCTTTATTTTGACCGCTCTTCATTGCGCCCGAAAATAACGTCCAATCTTTAAATACAGCTTGCTTCTCTTCCTCGTCACACCAAAATACGAGCTGTGATTGTGGATGTAGCTTATGGTTTGTCGCTAGGCGCTCATATTGTAGACGCTTTTGCTCCTTCTTTTGTGCTTGCTCACGGTGCTGTTGCTGCTCTAATAATTTTTGCTGTTGGCGCTCTTCTTTTTCAACAATCATCTCAGAAAATTTCGCAGCGTCCTGTTCATTTTGAATCGTTAAATGCAGCTCAAATGCGTCTGGGTAAACAAACTTCTTCGCTACCTCATCAAACTGAATGCTAACAATCGCATCGTCTTGAGCTGTGATCGTTCCCGTGCCCCACTTCATATGTGTTACTTTTTTATTTAGTAAATCCATCATCCGTTTCCTCCTCGTCGTGCATGCTTCGTTCACCAACCGCTACAATTGTGGCTGTTTCGTTTCGTTAAAAAAGAATAAAAAAAAATACTGAACATTCTATAAATTGGATAGCAGAATGTTCAGTACTGTTTAATCAACAATTGTATTCTCTATTATATCATCCAAACGACAAAACAACAAACGAGGAGAGCGAATATACACTTTCTATATCGATAATTCCTCATAACGCTGCAATCGACTTCTCACGTGAACTGCTTGCAAATCGTCGTAGCTACACGTCGTTAATATGTTTTCAAGCTCCTGTAGTACTATATGGCAAACATTGCTCGCATATTGCGATACGTTGCCGATAGCGAAAACTTGCGTAATGTGTAGTCGTTGAATCATCGCTTCGATTTCTTGCGTTGATTTTTCGTTGCGAATGATGATTGGGTACATCCCTTCTGCGTACAGCACCCCTTCAAATAAATGAATGAGCTCATCTTGCTCGACTTCATCACCGATGAGCACAAGTACGATGTCACGCTGCATAGGTAGTTCACCAAGCTTCACTTTCGTCTCCTTTAAAATGTGACAATACATCTCTTTAATTTTTTCGATTTTGTCGTACGCAAGCAACTCATTCGTCTCTAAAATTTTAATAACTTTAAATAGCGGAATGTGAATGTGTGTATACCACTGTGACATATCATATGACGACAGTAAATATTCGAAATGCTGCTTAGCGACGCTGTACTGCGCGCGTAACACCGCCTCACATAAGCTTGTAAATGCGCGCTCTCGTGACATGTTCGGCTGTGAAATCATGCTTTTGATCGTTAGCGTAAAATCGTACGGTAACTGCATCACTTCCCTCGTTTGCAGTAAGCGCACGTTCGGAAGGAGCGGACTCGGTGCGTCGATGCTTTCAACAATCGCTTTCGTAGCGACACACTTTTAAATTCAGAAAATTCATACTAATCATCACTATTACATGTTATAATTTACGTGTGGTTGCTTCATTCCTTTCGCCACGTATTAAGCTTTTCCAAACAGATTTTCCTATACTACTATTTTTAGGAGGAATATATTTTGAAAGCACTTGTATACGCAGGACCAGGTAAGAAAGAACTTCGTGAAATGGAAAAACCAACAATTATTAATGACGGTGACGCGGTCGTTAAATTATTAAAAACGACAATTTGCGGTACAGACTTACACATTTTAGGCGGCGACGTACCTGCTGTAAAAGAAGGTACTGTTTTAGGGCATGAAGGAATTGGGATCGTTGAATCAGTTGGTTCAGGTGTGAAAAACTTCAAAGTCGGCGACAAAGTAATTATTTCTTGTGTAACAGCTTGTGGTACGTGCGACAACTGTAAAAAAGCATTATACGCGCACTGTGCAGATGGCGGCTGGATTTTAGGTCACTTAATTAACGGTACACAATCAGAGTACGTACACATTCCACATGCGGACAACTCGTTATACCACATTCCACAAGGTATTTCAGATGACGCAGCGGTAATGATTTCAGATATTTTACCAACCGGCTTAGAAATCGGTGTATTAAACGGACAAGTAAAGCCTGGTGACACAGTTGTCATCGTCGGCGCAGGTCCAATCGGTATGTCTGTTTTATTAACAGCACAATTTTACTCACCAGCGCAAATCATCATGGTTGACTTAGACGACAACCGTTTAGAGGAATCAAAGCGCTTCGGTGCGACACATACAATTAACTCACGCGACGCAGAAGCAACGATTAAAGAAATTTTCGAGCTAACGAACGGACGCGGCGTTGACGTAGCGATCGAGGCAGTTGGTTTCCCAGCAACGTTTGACATTTGCCAAAAGATTTTAGCGCCAGGCGGTCATTTAGCAAACGTAGGTGTACATGGTAAATCGGTTGATCTTCAGCTACAAGACTTATGGATTCGTAACGTAACGATTACGACAGGCTTAGTATCGACTTCATCGACACCGATGCTACTAAAAACGTTAGCGAGCGGCAAAATTAAAGTAGAAGAGCTTGTAACGCATAACTTCAAATTCGAAAATATGTTAGAAGCTTACGAAACGTTCCAAAACGCTTCGAAGGAAAAAGCGTTAAAAGTAATTATCGATTTCGAATAAAATAAAAGCTCTACAAACGCTGAATGAACAGTGTTTGTAGAGCTTTTTTATATCACTTCGCCGCTTCCATTAGCTTGTTGTAAAACTCCTCGCCGACGTCCGCTTTTACGTCCTCATAAATGCCGCTCATCGCTTCTTTAAACTTCAGCTTTTCCTCCTCAGGTAGCTCTACTACAGCGAGTCCTGCTTGCTTTAGCTGTTGCAATGCTTTTTGCTCGTCCTCTTTTGATAGCTGGCGGTTGTAGTCGCGCACTTCGAGAACGGCATTCGTTACAACTTGCTGTAAATCTGGTGAAAGCTGATCGTAAAAGCTTTTGTTCACCACAACTGGCCACGGAGAATACGTATGCCCAGTTAACGTTAAATGGTTTTGTACTTCATGAAACTTCATCGAATACATGAGCGTTAGCGGCGTTTCTTGCGCATCAAATTGCTTCGTTTTTAGCGCATCGTATACTGCATTAAACGCAAGTGGTGCAGCATTGGCGCCCGTTAACGACCACGCTTTAATTTGCATCGGATTTTCAAGTGTGCGCATATTTAACCTTGCCATGTCGGCTACTGTTGTAACGGGGCGCACGCTATTCGTTAAGTGACGGAAGCCGTTTTCCCAATACGCGATGCCGACAAGCCCTTTATCTGCCATCGAATCGAGCACGTATTGCCCAACTTCGCCGTCTAACACGCGATGAGCTGTTTCGAAGTCGGTAAATAAATAAGGTAAATCCCATACCGCCATATATTTCGTTGCCGCATCTAAAATCGCAGACGCTGGTGCCATCATCGTTAACTCACCCATTAATAACATCTCAAGCATTTCGCGCTCGCCGCCTAGCTCACTTGCTGGGTAAATTTCGACTTGAATTTGTCCGTCACTGTTCGTTTCGACAAGCTCTTGAAAACGCTCAAACGATGTATGCCCGAAATGGTCGATTGCGGTTGCGTGCCCGATTTTTAATACGTGCGGCTCATTCGTTGATTGCTCCTCCGCTTCGTCACTACAAGCAGCGAGTAACGACACAACTGCTAGCATGAAGACGAGCATCCATTGTTTACGTAACATAATACGTCCCCTTTCTACTGCTCGATTTTAAATTTCGATGTGATTTTTTGAAGGTCTTCTGCTAGCCCTGCTAGGAATTGTGCAGAAGCGGATACTTCCTCAAGTGCGGCATGCTGCTCCTCTGTTGCCGCCGCATTGTCTTGACTAATGTCGACATTTTTTTCCGTAAGACGTTTCGTTTCACCGACTGCATGCAGCATACCATCACTGCGATGCATCATCGTTTTTAACGACTCACTCACTTCTCCTACCTTATATGCGACATCATTCATCGCCTCTGAAATTTCGTGGAATTTATGATCCGTTTCCTTCGTGTCCGCTAAACCGATTGCGACTTGCTCGCTTTCCTCACTCATCATGCGTACCGATTCATCTGTTTCTCGTTGAATGTGCATAATCATTTCAGTAATTTGATTTGCCGAGCGCTTCGATTCCTCAGCTAGCTTACGTACTTCATCGGCAACGACCGCAAAGCCTTTCCCATGCTCGCCCGCTCTTGCCGCTTCGATTGCTGCATTTAACGCAAGTAAATTCGTTTGATCGGCGACGTCTGTAATAATTTCAATAATGGAGCTAATTTCATTCGAACGGTCACGTAACGACAAAATTGAATCGCTCGCCTTCGTTACCGATTTTTGAATGAAATCCATTTGGCTTACAACGTTATCAACTAAATCCGAACCGCGACTTGTTAATTCCTTCGCCACGCCTGCGATTTCACTTAGCTCATTGCTATTTGCAGTAATTTGCTGAATGTCATCATTCATTTGCGTCATCGTACCTGCTAAATCGTTAAAGTGAATGAGCTGCTCTTGGCTACCTTCTGCACTGCGCTGTGTTAACGACGCCACTTGCTCAGACGCTGCTGTACTTTCCTCGGCACTTGCTGCAAGCTGCTGACTACTTGCTGATACCGTTTGCGCAGAGTCTTGTACTTTGCCGACTACTTCGCGGAAATCATGTACCATCGTATTAAATGACTTCACCATGTCACCTACTTCGTCACGGTTTTTCACGACGATTGGCTCAACACCTAAATTACCTTCAGCTACTTCCTTCATGACGTTAGATACTTTTACGATCGGTTTTGAAATTGTACGGCTAATGAACATCGCAAGCAACAATCCTCCAACGATGCCGCAAATACTCATAATAATCATTGCCCATTTCGTCAAGCTAACATTGCGATTAATTTCATTCGTCTTCGCTAACACAATTGCTTCTTGTGCATCCTTAAGCTCTAAGCTTTTTGCATTAAATACATTCATAATCGTTTGACCAGAAGTGCTCAGTACATTCGTATAGCCAACGACATTGCCCTCCTGCTTAAATTGAATCATCTTTTGTACAATTTCATCAAAGCGCTGTTGAAACGCCGCAAGCTGACTAAGCTTTTCTAAGTCTTCGTCGCGTGTAAAGCTTTGCTGCATCGACGCGACCGCTTCGTTTGCCATCTGTAAATTTTCTTTATATACATCTATGTAATTTGCATTACCTGTTAATAAATAATTTGTAATCGACTCCATTTGGTTGCTATATAGCGCATCTAAATCTTTCGCTGCCATCGCATTGTCAATGTTGTCCTCAATTAATTGACTATATGATTTGTCCGTATAGCCTAGCTGGTTAATTGAAATAACGCTACCTAAAACAACGATAATTAAAATCGAAAGGAATCCTAGGAATAATTTACCGCTAATAGTAACTTTCATATATGCCTCCTATTCAATATTTTAAAAATATAATACCATATATAGGTGTTGTTACTATAAAAATAGTCAAATTATAGTATTTATTTTTGTTGACATTTTATATATAGACCGTGAATGTATTTTCGTGCTTTGTTAGTTAGCTCTCCATATCAAGGCAGGCTTTCCGTGGGCGTAGGGCAAACACAATGTTTGTTATAAAGGCAATGCCAAATCGACGTGGCACTCATTGTTTTCCTTAAGCCTTTCGTGTCACGCTTATGCCTCTATACTTACTCGAGGCAGAAAAACGTTTTCCTCTGCGGTTACAAACTGCAACAAGCATTTTCGCTTTTCCTGGAGGAGTCATTACAAATTTCAATTACGTAACGTAAAAAAACTGCACTGCGCATAAAAGATCGCAGTGCAGTTTAAAATTTAAGGTTGCTGTAACAAAATAGTAACCGTCGTTCCTTTTCCTTCTTCGCTCTCAAGATGTAAGCTTGCATTTTTCAGCAGCTTAAGTTTTTTCATCGGATTCGTAAAGCCAATTCTTGAGTTCTCACCACTAAGCAGCATTTGTAGCTTTTCTTTAGGAATGCCAACACCGTCATCTTGAATGCGAATCGAGACGAACGAACCTTCTTGTTGAACAGTAATATCAATCGTACCACCTTCTTGCTTTTTCGAAATGCCATGGAATACCGCATTTTCGACGAGGGGCTGAAGTGACAGTGCCGGAAGCATACAGTCAATGCTTTCATCAATGTCGTAGTTGATCGTTAAGCGGCTGCCAAAGCGCATTTGCTCAATGTACAAGTACGCCTTCACAAGCTCCATTTCCTCCTCTAGCGATACGATACTTTTTTGGTAATGTACATTTAGCTTCGCTCGGAAATATGTCGCTAAGCAATATAATGCTTCTCGCGTATTGTCGACGTCCGTATAGCTTAGCCCGATAATTGTATTTAACGTGTTGTACACAAAATGTGGCGTCACCTGCGTATATAGCGCGTTTAGCTCCTCCCCAATTGCATCCTTTGAAGACTGCTGCATCGCTAGTAGTGACTGAATGCGCAGGCGGAGTTCATCCATAGAAATCGGCTTTTGTAAATATTCATTCGCCCCTACTCTTAGTGACAGCAATAAATCTGAATGCTTCGTAATAGCTGTGAGTGCAATAATTGGCAGCTCTAGCATGTCGTACTGCTTTCGCACAAGCTCACATAACTCATATCCAGACATTTGCGCCATCATTAAATCGACGAGCATGCAGTCGACCTTGTTCGTTTTCAAATAATCGAGCACATGCTGTCCGTTATCAAACGCGATGAATGTGTAGCCTTCCTGTATAAGCATGTCCGCTAACACTTTAATGTTCAAATGGTCATCATCAACAATGACGATCGTTTTGTCATTCCCTTCATGCACGAGTGGTAATGTTAATTGAAACGCATTACGTACTCGCTGCATCACATATTGTTTCGGCTCGGCTAACGGTTGCTGCTCCGCTGTCGCAAGCGGCTGCGTAAAGCTAAATGTCGAGCCTTCACCGAGCGTACTCGTCACAAAAATATTACCGCCTAATTGCTCGATAATGTTTTTCGTAATGCTTAAACCGAGCCCTAATCCACCGCTATTTGTATCACGACTTACACGATAAAACGTATTAAAAATATACTTTACGTGCTGCGGTGCAATGCCTTTGCCTGTATCGGTCACATGAATGTGCATCTTCTCATTCACGACGCTCGCCGATACTGTAATGTGCCCTTCTGTCGTATGCTGAATGGCGTTATGCAACAAATTGTATAGCACTTGCTTTAAACGCAATTCATCGCTATAGAGCATTGGCAAATGTTCCTCAATAGTATTGACAACCGTTACATGCTGCTCTTTCGGTATGAGATGCCGCACTTCCATAATGACGTCGTTAATGACATCCATCGACACGACGCCACGCGTAATGCGCATTTCACCGTTAAAATGATTTGACGATACGAGTAAATCCTCAACTAAGTTGCCTAAACGCTGCGTCACGCTATGGATGAGTAAAATGTGTTCCTGCTGCGTGCGTTTCAATGAGCCGTACGTACCTTCCATTAAACTTTTTGAGACGTTTAAAATGCCATTTAGCGGAGTGCGCAGCTCGTGCGACGTTTTTAATAAAAACTCGTCCTTCATTTCGTTATATAGCAGCAACTCTTCAGACATTGCCTGTGCTTTTTTATACGCGACGTTTGCACGAAAGCTAAATAACGACGCAAAACTATATAGTATTAAAATAAATACGAGTAGCTCCGTTAAATTAATTGGCATACCTGTTAAAAAGTTAATCATTAATAAAATCATATAGCATACGAGCGACGTTAAAATAATGAAAATATAAAACGCACCGTCTAGCTTTTTCCGTAAGACGTTAAACAAAATAAATATGCTATACAATGCCGATAAAAACATAGCGACGACAAAAATAAGCTGATAAAAAAATACGCCATTTATCGTTGTTGGTACTTTTTCGTTAACACCGTAAACAATAAACAGTACGGCCAACAAAGTGTAAATGAAATATAAAATGTTTTTTCGCACGAGCTGTGGGTACATGCAATAAACAAAATGTGTTAAACAAAATACGAGAAGCGGCAAAATTCCTAGCTGCAAGCGACCTTGCTCGTATATGGAGAAATTCGTGAACAGTAGGAAAAATATTTTTTCATTAATAAACGACATGTACACCCCAAATAGCACCGCAAAAAGCCCGAAAAACAGCTCCTCTTTTCGCTGTAAATTTTGACTGTACGAAATAATGTAAATAACACCGAATATGATGTAGCAGACGCTAATAACAATGTTAACGAGTACTTTCAGCTGGTAATGCTTTTCGATCGCTTCCTTCGTACCAAATTCAATCGGATACAAAATGCCTGCCTCTGAATAATTTAAGTTGGCAACGTGTATGACGATATCGAGCACACCAGATGGACTTTGTACAAATACCGTATAGCGATCATCGCTTTCTGGTATAAACTCGGTAGCTGTATGCGTTGGATTGCCCATGCCACCAACTTCAATGTCATTAATGAATAGGCGATTAGCTTGGCGAATCGTACGAATGTATAGCCCGTATTGTTCATCATTTGGCACATGTAGGCGTATATGATACGTTCCAACAGATAGTCCTTCCTCGTTTGGCTGTACCGCGTTTTTCCAATCAGACGGCACATTAATGAACGTATGCGCCTCTTTATGCACTTCCTCTGGTGCAAGCAACGCGTTCGGATAAAACGACCAGTTACCATCTAACGCGAGAATTTCATTGCCTTCCAATTGCTCCTTCGTAATGACTGCTGTTCCATCATTAACGAGCTTCGCATGATTATTAAATAAATAGTGATAGTTGCCCATTAACAACACAACTACAAATAAGGCGACAATCGTAATGATTGCCGCTACATTCCTTTTCATTCTCCTGCCTCCCTTTGTGAAGTGACAGCACACTTAAATTATTTGTTGCATCACGCGGTCGTACATATGCTGAATATACGGTGGAATCGGTATGCATAATTCAAGCTCAAGTCGTTCTTTAATTACGTTGTATAGCTGTACACATTCCGATCGTCTATTTTGCTCAAACAGTAATGTCATTAACTGAAGCATGTAACGTTCATTATATACATCCAAATCGAGCATCTTTTTATAAAGCGTTTGCTTAAGCGCTGCTGTACAATGTGGTGTTTCCACAAATGCCTCAAACGTCGCAAGTACTTTTTCTTTTAGCTGCTGCTGCATCGGTATCACCCATTGAAAATCTTCTTCCTGTAAAAAATCACCTTCATATAGCGCCACGATACGTTCAATATGCTGCTCCTTATGCTGTTCATCTAGCAGCTTTATTAACTCCTCAAAATCACTTCGTACATTAATGGCTAACATGTAGTGATTGTTCACTAGCTGGATCGCATTATCAATTCCATTTGCTTTAAACAACTGCCGTAAATAATAAATTGCTGTATGTAAATTTGTCAGCGCCTTCTCGTGCCCCATTTCTGGCCAAAGCACCTCACTAATAGCTATGTTCAAAATCGGCTTATGCTGATGCACCCATAAATATAAAAAAAGCTCGCGCGTCTTTTTCGTGCGCCATTTCACCATCTCATTCTCATTATTCATTAAGTAAAATGTGCCCATCGTATGCGCTATAAGGTAATGTTCCTTCTCTACAGGCTGCTGTGTAGAAAGCTTATGCTGTGCCTTCTCTAGCGCCTTTTGTAACCGCTTCGGTGTTACCGGTTTCAGTAAATAATCCGTCGCCTCCACTTCAAATGCCTCGACCGCAAAATGACTGTGCGCTGTCACGAATATAATTTGACTTGTTGGATAATGACTTTTTATATGCTCAGCTACGCGCAAGCCATGCATACTTATCATTTCCATATCTAAAAATACGACGTCAACTCGTTTGTTTTCTAGAAAATAAAACGCATCCTCTACGTTCGTAAATGCTCCTTCAATGACGACTGGAAACGGCTTAAACTGCTCCAGCATCATACGTAATACTTCAATTGCCATCATTTCATCGTCTATAATAATCGCTCTCATCGAAACCTTCCTAAACATCAAAAATATTATAAAAAAATAGTAGCACAAACTAAAGTTTGTCCTACTATCGCTGCACTTAACTCATTAATCGTCAGCTTCAAATATGACTATTATAATATATACGAGAATTAACGGCAATTTTTTAACATTTTTCATCGAGCGTGTTAATTAGATGCTTGCTTGACAGGCGCGTACGGTCGCTTGCATTTCTACGACTTAGCGGCGAACGCCCGATAAAAGTGGCGAATCAACATACCTACTATGCATCCAGTTGCCCCTCATAAATCAACTAACGCTACGAATAAACCCATTTTTTCGTTTACAGCCTTCATTTGTTCAGAATTACAGAGTTTTTAGACACGTCCTAAATAGTAAGCCGATTAATATATACTCATAATGGTACCGCTCGTCAACTAAAA
The DNA here is from genome assembly GCF_001700325.1 of Caryophanon latum. Lineage (GTDB taxonomy): Bacteria > Bacillota > Bacilli > Bacillales_A > Planococcaceae > Caryophanon > Caryophanon latum. The sequence continues at coordinate 10,522 of NZ_MATO01000059.1, read as the reverse complement.
TCTTTCATTCGTTATGTGTCTAATGAATGGCATAGCGCGGCTAAGCCTGATGCTGAATTCGTCACCTCGTCAAACGCTATACCGAGACCGCTAACAACACGTACAATTGTTTCAATAGACATTTCCATGACATTATTTTGCTCTTTTGTTTTATTCATTGAATGTAAAATTTCATCAAATTGATTTTCCGTTTGATTCATAATTTCTTCTCCTGTACAAATATCTTGCTGAATTAAATGAAGTGACTCACTTAATTGTGTTGCTTTACTATTTGTACTATCAATTAAATGTTCCACATGTTTAACCGACGTCTTCGTTTGATCGGATAATGAACGAATTTCTTCTGATATAACGCTAAATTCCTTCCCCCCATCGCCGACTCTCGCTGCAACAATCGCCGCGTTTAGCGACAATAAATTCGTTTGGTTAGCGATGCTCGTCACAAGTTGCATAATAGATTCCATTTCTTTTAAAACATCGACTAAACAATAAATGTTATTTGCTACATCTGTTAGTTTATCGCCCATGCTCCCTATTTTGAACGATTGCTCAGAAATTTGCGCTTTCCCTAATCTTGCTCGTTGCTCCGCTTCACACGACTGTTCATACGCGAGTTTTGCAAAGCTCTCGATTTCAAGCAACTGATCATCTAGTTGATGAAAGGATGTACTCGTTTTTTTTGATATCACTGCTAAGCTTTCCGTCGATGCTTGAATTGTTTCACTAATATGAGCTCGTTGCTCCTCATCTTTCCTTTTGAGCATATCTACTGTTTTTTCAACTTCTTCAACGACGAGCTGCTGTTCAAAGTGGAAAATTTTCGATACAGCGCGCAATATATTAAGCTGATCCATTGTATTTGAAATTTGCTGTTCAATAATTTTAACAAGGCTATCAAAAATTGTTTGAAATGCGGCAATATAAGATTGTGTGCGTAATCCTACTCGTACATGTACACGAGCAATCGTTACACGTTTTTCATAATAGGCATAATCGATAACACCGTCGAACATTTCTAATATGTGCGCTCGTAACGTACCTTTCAAACGATTTAACGTACTATTTTTTTCAATAATATCGATTAACTCTGCTTTTTGCATAATCATCGTATAAAAATCTTCCACGATGCTCTCGATATGCTGTTGCACGTACGGCTGTAGCGCGTTTAAATATTGTAAATCTTGAACGGTAATATGTAGCATATTCACTTGCTGTTCTAGCTCTGTACAGCTAGATAAATTAATAACACCTCGGTAATTTGTTAAATCCATTGCTTTTGTTTTCGTTCTTTTCTGAAAAAACATAAAGTGAAACTCTCCTATTCACATTTCGTACCTAATATCAAACGTATTGATTAGCGATTCAACTGGCAGTGCGCGTATTGCGGCTCATTTTATATGTGCGATTACTCGAGATAAATCAATTCCTTAAGCTTGCTGCCACTAACATTGTGCATTTGTTTCTATTTTGCTGTTTAAACCAATCGAATTCACTGTATAAAAATGTCCAATCAACAAATATGATTTAATTATTCTGTAAAGCTTATCAAATATCTCTAAACAAATTCTGAACGACTATAACTATCGATGTTATAAATTTGTACACAAAAAGAAAAAAGAAGTTTCATAAGAGAAAATACTCACATAAAACTACCTAAGTTGATTAACTCATCGTTTGGCAGGCTCGATTTCATCTTCCGTCGCGCTTTACGTACTGTTTCGTCACGAGCTTTCATTAAGAAGCTTCGCCGCTCGTGCTCTGCTACTACGACGTTGAATAGAATGATTAAACATGGCGGATCAACGCACACTAACTTTTTTTATTATAACTAAACAACCGATACAGCTTCGTTGAAAATCTCCCTGCATACAGTTTTTGAAAAATGAACCGCTCGATGCCATTTAGCTGCTGCACAAAATGCACTGGCGTCATCGTATGCTCATGTACGAACGTAAACGCCTCGCTCTGTAATGTTTGCGGTTCACGTACACCGTATACACGGCTCACACCGACATCGTGAATCGGATTTTTATATGTCGACAGTTTCGCCGCAAGCTCCGTATAGCAATCCATTAATAGCACCGCTTCGTCAAAATGCTCACTCACCTGCTGCATAAACGCACGCAGCTCATCGTTCGTCACGTACATGCTAACACCTTCCACTGCGACGATTGCACAGCGCGTTTCACGAATATGCTGTCGCCAATTATGTGCGCGAATGTCCGCCGCAATCATGCGATAATTCGATGCTTCCTCGTAATAACGTTTACGCTCGTCAATCACTTCGGTAAAATCGATATCATACCACATACGCTTCGTGCCAATGCGTAGTACACGACTGTCGAGTCCACAGCCGATATGCAAAACGACCGCTTCTTCATACTTGTTTAATTGCTCCATCACCCACTCGTCAAACACCGCCGCCCGCATGCCCATATAATAAGCAAGCCACTTTGACTTCGCCTTGCCCGTTAGCTGAAATCCTTCTGACGCCCAAATTTTTTCTGCCATATCGTCGCGGAGAAATAAGCTTTTTTGGCTGACGTACGCTTTGCCGTATAAAGGGATATATAGTGTTTTATTTACCTCGTCCATGCTAGCTCCTCCATCCATTCAAAAAAAACGATGCTTAGAACATGTCTAAGCACCGCTTCATTCATCTATTTCGTAAAATCAATTTTCTTATGTACTAAATACATCGTGACGCCTCCGACTAGCATTGAGAGCGCTTCTCCTACTGCCACAATTCCGTACGTTTGCCAAAATGGTAAGTCAAACACAATCATAAGCTGCGTTGCAACGGTAAACATCGAAATTGTGAAAATGATGCCCGTTATAACGAGCTTCCACACAATGTTGTCGATGTTTCGTGTAACGAGGCGACAAATGATGAGCACGACGAATGTCGCAATCCCCCCGACTGGCACATCAATCCACCACATCGGTGAAAAGAAGTTTGCGATGACGACACCTAACGTAACGGCGACGATATATCGCTTGTGAAACAGCACTAAATAGTTAAACATTTCCGATAGTCGTAATTGGACCGCGCCGAAGCTAATGACAGATAACATGACTGTCACGGCAACGTAAAGCGAGGCGACTACTGCCATCTTCGTCGTTTCCTGCACATTCGTTTGTGCATGAGAAACCGCTTTTTGCATATTCAATTTCCTCCTTTATGAAATAACGTATGCCGCTACTTCACTAATAACTATGACCAAAGGAGCTGCGGTGCTAGTACCGTGCCGAAGTGTCATAGTGCGTTATATATTAGCTCACCGTCATTATTTAACATGTGAATAATATATCCTTACTTATTTTACTACACGAAACAGCTATCGCCTACTACTTATTCATCCAGCCGCCATCAAGTGGAATGATCGTCGCATGCATGTAGTCGCTTGCGTCGCTCGCTAAAAATAACGTCACGCTCGCCACCTCATCTGGGCTTGCCCATCTTCCTGCTGGCGTTTGCTCGGCTACCCATTTCGCCATCGCACCGTCACCTTCAAAATCCGCTGCGTTCATCGGCGTTTGAATTGCACCTGGCGCAATGCCGTTAACACGAATGCCTTCCTTGCAATAATCGTATGACAGCTGCTTCGTATAACCGATCACCGCATGTTTAGACGCTGTATACGCTGCACCGCCACCACCTGCAATCATTCCTGCAATTGACGCCATATTAATAATGATGCCGCTCTTTCGCTTTAACATATTTGGCAGCACCGCGTTCGTCACGATATACATGCCCTTTACGTTCACATCAAAGACGCGGTTCCATAGTTGCTCGTCCGTCTGAAGCGTCGTCGCATAGCCGTCAAGTACACCAGCTGTATTACATAAAATATCAACGTTCACATCACGCAATGCCACTTCGATTGCTTCTTTATTCGCAACGCTCGCCAAAATATGTGTGTAACGCTCTTGCGAAATATTCGTCTTTGCTACGTCAACGCCTACTACATGCGCCCCTCGCTGTAAAAACGCTTGCACTTGTGCTTGCCCGATACCTGATGCTGCACCTGTGACAACGACTGTTTTTCCTTTAAATGTTTGCTCCATCTTGTTCCCTCCACACAAAAAGCCGACTTGCGTAAACAAGTCAGCTTCTTTTTTTATTGTACAACTACCCAATCGTCTGCTAAAATATCGCACACAGTTGGGGTAAACATCGTATAGCCCTCACCTGTTACGTTAATAGCGAAGTACGGGTTCATCTTTAATCCATCTAGTTCTGTTGCTGGCACGTACTTCACGTATAGCTCTGCGCCACCCCAGCCTGCACGAATAATTTTCTCGCCTGCTTTTAATTTCGGTAAAATGTCCTCAAATGTCATGTTCATCTTCCTTTGCGTTTAAAGTTGTTTGTTCCATTATAGCAAGGAATGGATGACATGTTGACAACGTTTTCACTTAGCTACTTTTCATCAGCTCCATCATATCAATCGACATTAAGTTAATTTCATCCGCAGAAGCGTTTAATTCTTCCGTTAACGTCGCCTGCAGCTCTGTTAATTCACTAATTTTCCCCATTTGTAAAATGATTGACGTAATCGATTGCTTTACATTGTCTAAACTCGTATCAATTTTGCCTGTCGCTTCTGCCGAGTGAATCGCAAGCTTACGAACTTCTTGCGCCACGACGTCAAAGCCTTTTCCATGCTCGCCTGCACGTGCTGATTCAATCGATGCATTTAAACCGAGTAAATTCGTTTGATCCGCAATGCTTTTAATGAAGTTTGAAATTTCCGCTGTTTGATCGGTCGTCTCCTTCACAGTATTTGCCGCTTTTACAGTTAGCTCCTGCGATGATACAAGCTCCTGCGCATGATTTGAAATTAATAAAATCGCTTCATTCATCGCCTTAATGGAATGTGACAGCTGCTCAAACTTATCGTTCATTTGCACAACAGATAATTCTTTATTTCGTTCAGCTGTAATATCTCGAATAATGCCAGCTACACGTAAAGGTGCGCCATTTCGGTCACGCATCGTTTCACCGGTTGCGTGGAACCAATGATAATTGCCATTTTTAAGCTGTAAACGATATTCGACATCAAACGGTGTTCTACCTGTATAATCTAATAAATGATTCGCAAACGCCTGCATCGCCATCGCTTTATCCTCTGGGTGTAATCGGTCACTCCATGAGCTCATTACGTTTGGAAAATCGCTTTCATCTTTAAAGCCTAAAAGCTGACGAAATTGATTTGACCACCAAAATTCATTATTCGGATTTACCGGGTCACCTTTTTCAACGGTCATATCCCAAAACGCTTCAACTAGCACTTTATTAATTAAATCTTGCTTTATAAAATAGTCCGATAGCTTATCCATTTTTTTCTTTTGTTCATGAATATTTACCATACAACCAACGATCGTCGTACGCTCTCCTTTATGTAGAGAAATTGACGTCTTCACCCAAAGAGACTGTCCGTTTGCGTGATGAATGACGTGCTCTGCCTGTATCGTTTGCTGGCGTGCTGTGCTGCGTAACGCATCGTTTAACTGCTGTTCGAAAACGCTTACATCTATCGCCTGATGAATTGTTTTAAACGTTTGTGGCAACATTTTCTGCCCGCTATAGCCGAGCATCTTTTCACTGGACGGGCACCATGTAATAACGTTATCCGCATGCATTAAATCGTTGTTGTGCACTTCGCACGTCCACACTCCGATACCTGCAAGCTGAAGCGCTTTAAGTTGCTGATCTGCCATTTGCTGTTGCGCGTTCACTTCCGTCGACTGTACTTGAACTACATTTAAACGATCAACAATTTTTTTATACGTTTCATTTTCAGTTAAATAATCTAACTTTGAGCATGTACCACTTGCTAAATTTTCGCTTTGTGCTAAAAGAATTTCTAATGATTTTTTACTTTGTCTATTAAACACTATATGTAACGCTCCTTTATATGTCATAATCTTTAATTTGAAAACTTACAGGTCTGTTAATACGCCATTTTTCTACAGCTGAATCGGTCGGTTTCAGCCGCAAAATGGAAATCAATTGTCGTCGCTAAGAGCGGGCGGCGAGCCTCCTTATAAAACAGCTTATGCCAAAACACCCTGTAAAACGTGACGCCGAATCGGTGCGGAAAATTGAGAACGGCGATTAGCATCCGATTAGCATCATTACACAAAAATCGCTTTCATGACCAACACAATGTTCATAGCCGAGCCTCCGAATAGATCTGTCTCGAGTAATCAAAGAGGCAAAACGAGCCACAATACACGAACTACCAATTAAATCGCGAATCAAAACGCTTGGAAAACTTACATACTTATTGTTGTTTTGAGCGATTAACATGTTACATTCGATACTAAAACGTAATATGCGCTGCTATACATACTATGTTCACTATCGCATCATTAACAAAAATATGGCTCTTCACCATAACTTGGGGTTGCTTTTCACGTCGAGGCAGGCTTTCCGCGGGCGCGGCTCAAGCCTCCTCGTCGTTCGTGCCTCACGACTGCGGGGTCTTGAGGCTCGCGCTTTTCCCGCTGGAGTCCGCCTCTCGTTTCAAGCAACTTTTATACGCCAACCCCAGCTTACGGTGATGAACCAAAAATATGTCATTTGTAAAAGCCGTTGAACAGAATACCACATTTAGGATTTTTTAACTACAAAAAATTGAATAAGTAGTTCTTTATCCCGAAAAACGCTCTTTTTTTGCTTTATTATATGTTTTTGTCCATGTAATTATTAGTCATCAATAATTCAAAGAACCTTTAATAAACCTATAAATTAACATATTATTAATAATAAAATCCCCCGAAAAGGATATACTCCTTTTCGAGGGATTTTTATATGCTCAAGTATTTTTCATAAATTAACAAGCGTGTTGATTAGCTGCTAAATGGGCAGTGAACTGATTACGGCTCGCTTCCTGGGGCTCGGCGGCGAACACGATGTTGGTCATGAGTCACGAGCTATTCCCCAAGGAGTCTCGCCGCCTGTTCACTGCCATTATAATACTGCGTTTATTTCCTATTTGCTGCTCCAAACAATCGATTTAGCGGTATAAAAATGACTAATCAACACGTCTGATAAATTAATCAATGTGGAAACTATGAATCATCGTATTTACTTTTTCACTGAGCTCATTTAACATTTCAGCTGACTTTTGAAGGTTGCCAAATATTTCTGACTGGTGATCAACCGAAGCGTATATGAGCTGCGTCTTTTGCGACACGTCACTCACAACATGCGATATATGATGAATCGCTTCCACGACGTCTTCTTTAATATGATTAGCGTGCGAAATTTCATCATTAATTTCTGCAAGCGAATGCAAAATATGATTGATCGTACCACTAATCGTATTAAATGCGGCCCCTGTTTCCACCATTAGTTCACTTTGCTCATTATTCACAACAGCAGCTTGATTCATTAAGTCGAGCGTTTTCACTGTATCATACTCAATCGTCATGACCGTATCTTCAATTTGCTTTGAGGCAATTGTAGATTGTGACGCGAGCTTTTGTACTTCCGACGCAACGACCGCAAAGCCAACTCCGTATTCCCCAGCCCGTGCTGCCTCAATGCTTGCATTTAACGCAAGTAAGTTCGTCTGATTCGATATGTCATTTAACGTTTGCACAATCGAGCCGATTTTTTTCATATTGTTCGCAAGGTCTTGTACTACTTCAATCGCTTCATGTGTACTATTAATGGACATAGCCGTTTTTTGCTGTAAGTTCTCAAGCTTCCCTACACCTTCATGCAGCACATAATTCGCATTTTCCGAAAGACTATCCATATACGCATTTTTCTCATTTAAGCGATTGATCACGTCCGATAGCTCAAGCGTTTTTAAATTCGTCGCTTCCGTTAGCTCCGTTTGCTTCGCTACATCGTGTGCAATGCCTGAAATTTCTTTACTAATTTTTTCGCCCATACTACTTGTTTCCTCTGAAATGGCTGTTAGCTCGTCGGACGATTCACCGAGATGATTCATCGTCGTTTTCACCGTTGAAATTAGCTCTTTCGTTTGGTTTGCCATCACATTAAAATCATTCGATAGCTCCCCTAATTCATCGTTCGTAAATGTGTCGATCTTCACCGTTAAATCACCGTCAGCCATCTTTTTCACGTTCGTTCTTAACGTCTGAACAGGACCGTTAATTGAGCGAATAACCCATAGCCCAAGTAGTACGCTAATAATTAAACAAAAAACGATTGTGATGCACGTGACGATAAATAAATCCGTATACTTCTCCTTTGATTGCTGCAACACAACATCGTTATGATCAAAATACAAATCCCCAATAACATCTAACGCATCTTCAGCAGCCGCAAACGTTTCGTACCCTTCACTTTGAGATAACGCTAACCCTTTTTCACGATTAGCTAGATTTGAAGATGACAACAGTTGCACGATGTCATTTGAAATTGTAAAGTATTTTTCTTTCATGCCTAAATATGTATTAATGAGTGCTTGCTCATTTGTAAGATTGCTAATGTTCGAGCTGTACTCCGCAAAGCGCTCCTCAATGTCCTGCATTTGCCCGTTGTACTCTTCCATTTGCTCATTAAATTCATCCGTACCTGGCTCATATAAATATAAGTTTTTTTCGGCGATATGCATTTGGTGGAAGTCAATGCCGACCGTACGCAACAAGTTCGAATTTTTCGCGCGCACTTCTAAGCTTTCTTCGAGCGACGATTGAACGTTTTGAAGATTATACAATCCCGACATTCCAACTAATATGTTCGTTGCTACTGCGACGATAATAATGATAGATATTTTTGCTTTAATCGACATTTTTAAGTTCTTTATCATAGTTAGTTCCTTTCTATGTGATTCTCCTATTAACTCATAGTTATAAAAATGTATGTAATTTAGCATTACATCCTTATATAAGAAAATATCCACTTCTTTTGTCTTATGCTTATTCTCGATTAATTTTAGCATAATGGTCATCTTCTAGGAACTGGAAATATGCCAAAATTACATTTTAATGAATATTTTTCAGCTCGCCACTATAACTTAAGTTTACTTTCCGCAGTGCGGCTCAATCTTTATTCGTAAACGCCAGCTCATAGAAAAAAAGCAGTCATATGCAACAATAAACTCGCATACGACCGCCTTATACGTCGTGACTATGAAATTTGAAGCGAATGTTTATTTCGAATCAGGATCTAAAACAGCTACATCGCCTTCAACTGCTTGTAATTCAGCTTCTTTCGCTGCTGCTTTTTGCTCCGATTTAAAGATTGATGTACGCTCAATTAAAATGTATAAAATAACACCCGTAATTAAACCTGGCGCTGCGCCGTATACTGCTAATGCTACCGCCATGACACCGGCAACACCGCGCTCAGCTTCTGTTTCAACTTGCTCAATACCAATCGTAATACATAAATAACCTGTTAAAATTAACGTTAACGATAACGCAACTGGCAGTACCGGTTGGAAAATCGTTACGAGTGGTAACATAAATAATGCAAGGAAACCAGCAATCCAAAATGTACCGGCACCACTATAAATTGAATCCATTGCGCTTCGACCATTGCGGTAACGCTCTGCAACTGTTGCAGTAATCGCTGTCCAAATCGGACCAGCTAAACCAGGGTACGGTGCAAAGAATGAGTGTAATAAGTTACGAATACCTGTAATAATATGAATGCGGTTTGTGTTTGAATCGATATGTTCATCTTCACGATCTTTCTTTGCACGATCGACTAACGCACCACCTACTACAATATCACCGTAAGCAATAATGTATGCGATGATCGCTGTCGGAATCGCCGCTATGTATAAGCTTAAATCTGGGAAGCCAACTGTAAACGGTAAGTAATTCCACATTTCACCGAATGCAGGTAAATTCAGTCCCCACTCAACGTTCGGTGTTTTATATTCTCCTACCGCCCATCCAATGACGATTGCAATTAATAATGCTGGTACAATTCCTGCATTGGCAAGGAATCGTGCAAATTTATTGCTTGATGACAGCTTTTTGAAAGATAATGAGAACAGTAAATAAATTGCGACAAAGCTACCAATTGTTAATGAAATTGGTGTTTCTGCTAAACGCCCACCTGCTTGAATTTCGCCTAAAATTGCCGCGATCCCTGCCCCGATTAAAATACCACCTTTTAATGAGTTCGGTAAGTTGTTCGCAAGCTTGGCACCAAGCCCTGTAATACCTAAAAATAAGAAAATAAATGTGACTAACAATTGCAATGCAACTAACGCTTTAATTGCTTCTGGTCCAGGCTCATAGCCACTTAAATAAAGCATGACGATTGGAATCGCCGGTGTAATCCATCCAGGTACAACCGGTTCCCCAAGTAATGCTGGTAACAAGAAGCCGATACCACAAACGAATATATATGCCATCGCAACTTCATATGGTAAACCTAACCCTTGCTGTAATAACGGAATCATACTTACACTTACTACGAACATAATAAATGCTTGTATAAATTCTGCTTTCTCAAGTCGATAATGAATAAACGGTATACGAATTTTAAAAATACCGAGTGGGAAATACGGTTGTTCTTTCC
>NZ_MATO01000058.1 GCF_001700325.1 Caryophanon latum | reverse complement strand
AAAAATGGAAGAGTCATAAAAACGGAAGTTTTTCAGTGCCCTCCATTACAGGTGAGGTCATTCCTTTTTACGAAGTCGATGTGACGAATGAATCAAAAGTAAATGCTATTTTTTCGCAGCATACGATTGAAGGAGTTATTCATTTTGCAGGCTATAAAGCAGTAGGTGAATCTGTCGAGAAGCCATTAATGTATTATGCCAACAATTTAATGAGCACAATTGCTGTAATGAATGCATGCCTAAAGCACAATGTGAAAAAATTTGTCTTTAGTTCATCTGCAACCGTTTATGGAGATAATGCAGTGCCGTTCAAAGAGACGATGACATTACTTCCGACGACAAACCCATATGGTGAAACGAAAGCAATGTGCGAGCGTATTTTAACAGATACAGCAAAAGCCAATCCTCAGTTGGAAGTGACGTTACTACGCTACTTCAACCCGATCGGTGCGCATAAAAGCGGCTTAATTGGTGAACGACCAAACGGTATTCCGAATAACTTAATGCCATACATTACACAAGTCGCTTCTGGAGAGCGTGAATATTTACAAGTGTTTGGTAATGACTATGATACGCCAGATGGTACAGGTGTACGAGATTACATCCACGTAGTCGATTTAGCAGAAGGTCATGTAGCAGCAATGAAGCATAGTAAGCCAGGTGCGCACGCATATAATCTCGGTACAGGAAAAGGTACAAGTGTGTTAGAACTGGTACAAACGTTTGAACGTGTGAATAACATTAAAGTACCATATAAAATTGTGGATCGACGTCCAGGGGATCTTGCTGAATGTTATGCGGATGCCAAAAAAGCTTATGAACAGCTTAACTGGAAAACAAAGTATGACGTTGTGCAAATGTGCGAAGATGCATGGCGCTATGAAACAGCAAAACAATCCGTATTAATTTCTGAATGAGTAAGGAGTAAACGATAGATGAAAGTATTATTTGTAGCCTCTGTATATCGACATTTAACAGCATTCCATATACCTTTTATGGAATATTTTCAGAAAGAGGGATATGAAGTATATGCAGCAGGAATTGGTGATGAAGATAAAGCCATTTTAGAGGCACATAATATTTCATGTATTGATATCCCGTTTTCACGAAGTCCCTTTTCTTCGGATAACGTAAAGGCATATAAACAATTAAAGAAGCTATTTAAAGAAATGAAATTTGACCTTGTGCATGTTCATACACCAGTGGCAGCGTTTTTAACACGAGCTGCGTTCCGTAAAAGTGATTATGGGAAAATTTTGTATACTGCACATGGTTTTCATTTTTTCAAAGGTGCGCCTTTACAAAATTGGTTAATTTATTATCCGTTAGAAAGATTAGCTGCGCGCTGGACGGATCACTTAATTACAATCAATGAAGAAGATTATAATAATGCCAAAAAGTTTCTGCCAGCACATAAAGTATCGTTAACGCATGGAGTAGGCGTAGAGCCTTCAAAAATTGAGTTAACGGAGGAGGAAAAGAGGGAGCTCAAAGCTTCTTTAAATTTACGTAAAGATTCAATCGTTATTTCGTATGTGGCAGAATTAAATGATAATAAAAATCATATATTTCTGTTCAACAATTGGAAGGAAATTAAAGCCGTCACACCACAATATGAGTTATTAGTGATCGGTACGGGTGAGAAAGAAGCAGAGCTGAAACGAATTGTAGCAGAACGTGATTTAAAGGATATTCATTTCTTAGGTTTCAGACGTGATGTTCCGAAGCTTTTAAAAATTACAGACATTGTTTGTTTGCTTTCTTTGCGAGAAGGGTTGCCTAAAAGTCTAATTGAAGCAATGTTAGAAGGTATACCTTGTATTGTATCAAATATACGAGGGGCACGAGACTTAATAAACTTCAATATTAATGGCTATGTAGTAGATTTAAATGATGCAAAAGGGTTGAAATCAAGTTTTTTACATGTGACTAGTTTAGTTAAAAATAGTGAGGCAATAAAAGCAAATATTATGCAAAGTGAAAAATATACATTAAAAAATATTTTAAAAGAGTATTTTTTAATATATAAAAGAATCATGAATGAGAAGTAAAATACACTATTGTGAAATTGAAGAGGAATAGCAATGAAACATGCATATTTAATAATGGCTCACAATAATTTTGAACAATTATTGATTTTACTTGAATTACTAGACTTCCCAGACAATGTGATATTTATTCATGTAGATAAGAAAAGTGAAGTACCTGCGTATATATCAGATTTAGTATTAACATATTCCCCAATTATATTTACAGAACGAATTAATGTATATTGGGGTGACTATAGTCAAATTGATTGTGAGCTAACGTTATTACAAGCCGCATTTGACTATCCGTTAAGTTTTAGTTATTATCATTTAATTTCAGGGGTAGATTTACCTTTAGTTGATCAAAAAAAATTCCATGACTTTTTTGAAATTAATAAAGGTAAAGAATTTGTCTCTTTTATTGATAAAAAATGGACTGAAGAACATAGAATTATAAAAAAGCGAATTTATGGGTATAGTGTATTTCAAAAATATTATAGATCAAAAATAAAAAGTATGAATAAGATATTTAGATTGATTGATAAAATATCTGTTGAACTACAACTATTATTTAGAATAAATCGTACTAAAATGTTAAATGAAGAATTTATGTTTGGGCCAAATTGGTTCAGTATAACAAATGAATTTACAGAGTATATATTGGGAAATCGTGGTTGGATTGAAAAAGTGTTTCGTTATACCTTATGTGGAGATGAAATATTTTTACAAACCTTGATGTATAATTCGGAGTTTTATAAAAAAAACTATGGTGAAAATTTGCGTTACGTCGATTGGGAACGTGGAAACCCATATATTTTCAAGTTGAATGACTATGAAGAACTTGAAAATTCTTCTAAATTATTTGCGAGGAAATTTGATACTACTATAGATTGCAAAATAATAGAGAGAATATGTGAAAGTATTAATGAAAGAAAGGATTAAAATGTTGAAAATATTACATGTTATTCCGAATTTAGATACAGGTGGCGCTGAAAAAATGCTGGTTGATATAGTTATAAATATGAAGAAATCGAATATTAATTGTGAAATAGCAGTTTTAGCAAAAGCACCTAATTTTTTTGGGGATAAATTGCTTGAACATGAAATTAAAATTTATTTTGGTCATGATTCAAACGTATATTCTTTGAAAAATATATTTTTTTTAAGGAATATAATCAATAACAATAGTTATGATTGTATTCATTGTCATTTGTTTGGAGCGCAATTGTTTACACCTCTCGCTATGCTAGGATTAAATAAAGACATTCCTTTAGTAACTACTGAGCATAGTACACATAACAGGAGAAGAGATATAAAATCTTTTTATCTTTTAGACAAATGGATGTATAAAAAATATCGACGAATAATAGCTATTTCTGAAGATACGAAGCTTAATTTAGTTAAGTATTTAGGATTTACTGAACATATAACGAAAGTAATTATTAACGGGATAGACTTACATGCATATAAAAATGGAGTTCCAGCTAATCGAATGGAAGTATTAGGAGTAGATAACAATAAAGAAATTTTAGTTTTAATGGTAGCTGGTATGAGAGAACAAAAAGATCCAGAAACGTTAATTAGAGCTAGTAAATTGCTTCCTGAAAATTATACAGTTTTATTTGTAGGTGATGGAGAAAGAATGAATGAGGTTCAGCAATATGCAAAAGATTACGGCTCAAAAAAAGTTAAATTTCTAGGTAAAAGAAAAGATATTGCGTCTATTATGAAAATGAGTAACATATTCGTTCTTTCTTCTAAATGGGAAGGTTTTGGACTAGTAGTAGTCGAGGCTGCTGCGACTGGATTGCCTGTTATTGCATCCAATGTGCCTGGATTAAATAATGTTGTAAAAAAGCTAGAAGGCGCACTTTTTGAGGTAGGGAATGAAAACGCGTTAGCGGATTTAATAATTCAAAGTGCATCGAATCAAAATAATACAAATTTGAATTTGAATGAATTTTCAATCGAAAATACAGTTATGCAATATATTGAGACATATAAAAGCGTGATTAGTTAATAAATATTTTATAAAAGGGAATATAAACAAAAGGAGTATATATGATTTTATTATTAGTTTTATTTTTTATTTTTTTCCCCGTTTTATCAATCCCAATAGTTATATTTCTGTTTTTAAAAACTAATCAATATAATAAAATTTATATTTTGATGATAAGTGTCACATTAGGGGGAGTCGCGCTTTACTTTATACCTCCGACAAACTACGATCTGTATCAACATTTCTTGAAAATGGATTTACTAATAAGGATGGATTTTTTTGAAGCGGTAACATTCAGTCCACTAATTGTAGAAAATTTATGGTTTTATTTAGTTGCTCTTAGTGGGAATTATAATTTATTAGCAGTATCAGCAGTTATCATTACTTATTACTTTTCTTTACTCACAATATTTGGTATTGGTAGGTATTGTAATGTTGATAAAAAGTGGATTTTGTTTTTATTTTTTTTATTTTTAGCATGGTTTCAATTAATTTTACCTATGAGTGGAGTACGTTTTTCTACAGCTATTAGTTTAACGGCCTATGGAGTATACTCTATATATTTAAAGAGAAAAATAGGCTACTATTTTATAGTGATAGCCGCTTTAATTCATATAGGGGTTGTATATATCGTAGCTATTTTTATGTTAGTTAAATTATTTAGATACAAAATATTTCTTTTAAGCGGACTAATTATAGTAGGGTCTATATTAATTGAAAACATATCTCAGATATTATCGTTAATACCTGTATCATATGTCCAATTATTAGTTCAACGAATCTTTATCTATCAAGAATTAACTATAACTAATTTTTTTGATGAATTTTTATATTATCTTATGTTGTTATTAAATTTAATATTATTGCTTATTTTGGCATTTAAAAAACCATCTTTTGTAAAACTATATGGTAAGGAAGCATATGCTTTTTATATGATTTTTATAATAACTAATTTAAGCTTCTACTATATTCCTACTGTAGTATCACGATATACGTATTTTCTATTTATTTTTTTCCCGATTTTAATTCTTCCGTTTTTTAATGCATTACAAAAATATTTAAGAATATTAATTATTCTTTTATTTATTAATTTAATCGGATTAGGATTGTATATACAATATATACAATTAAATCCTTTGGAGTTTGAAGTAACACTTCTAGAATATATTTTTAAAGGTTTTTGGGGTTTTTCTAAAATTTAGAAGAAATAGACTGAGTTTAGTGATAATACGTATATTATGCTGTGTTGGTGATAGAATGTAATATTTAGATAATTATTTTAAAAATAAAAAGGAAGTTATAAAATGAGTAATTGTTCTAAGAAAAGAATCTTACATATGGGAATTTCGGATTCTATTGGCGGTATCGAAACGTATGTTCTTAATTTGTTGACAGGGATCAATAAAGAGAAGTTTCAACTAGAGTTTATTGTTTCAACTAGTACAGATATTCATTTAATTAATACGTTGAAGCAGAACGGTGGAATATTACATTATATAGTTTCTCGAAAAGAGAATTATATAGAGCACAAAAAGCAACTGAAAAATATTCTACAATCAAATAAATTTAATATTATTCATTACCATATTATTAATTTATCGTATTTATTACCATTTAAATATATTAATAACAATTGCGAAGTAATCTTGCATAGCCATACGTCGAAATTAACAAGCAATAAGAGAATATTATTTTTTCATTATGTTTTTAAAGCTATATATATGCGGAGAGAAATACACTTATTAGCTTGTTCGGAATTTGCTGGAAAAGTAATGTTTGGTGAAAAACAGTTTACTGTAATTCCTAATGCAATAGAGTTTGAAAAATATGAATTTAATTTAGCTAAAAGAAATGAAATAAGAGAGCTCTTTTCTTTAAATGATCAAATAGTTTTAGGCCATATAGGCAGATTAGAAGCTGAGAAAAATCATCAATATTTAATAGATCTGTTTGAAGTGTTGGTTAAGGAAAATCAGTTGCCAGTACATTTAATTATAATTGGTGAGGGCAGTTTAAAAAATCATTTGATTAGTTATGTTGCTGAAAAGAAGTTAGATAATAAAATAAGCTTTTTAGGATTACGTAGTGATATAAATGAACTTCTTAATATGATCGATATTTTTTTAATGCCGTCAAAATTTGAAGGGTTACCATTTGCTTTAATAGAGGCACAGGTGAATGGATTAAAGTGTATTGTTTCGACAGGGGTCTCCCAGGAAAGTAATATTAATGGAAATGTTAAATATTTGTCATTACAATCGGATTTTGCAAATTGGAAAGATACTATCTATCAAATGAGTTTAAATTTAGACGAAAGGAACAATGATTTAAAGGATTCATTATATGATATAAAAAAGTCCAGTAAAATTATAGAACATATTTATGAACAACTTTCTACAACTATTACTTGATTTCTAAAAGGCTACATGAATTCAGAAAGAAATCAAATTGGAGGCGTAAGTCATGAAAAAAGTGAGAAAAGCTATTATTCCAGCAGCAGGTTTAGGTACACGTTTCTTACCAGCAACCAAAGCAATGCCAAAAGAAATGTTACCAATTGTTGATAAACCAACAATTCAGTATATTATTGAAGAAGCAATTGCTTCTGGCATTGAAGATATTATTATTGTAACAGGTAAAGGAAAGCGTGCGATTGAAGACCATTTTGATCGTAATTTAGAGCTTGAGGCAAACTTACAAGAGAAAAATAAATTAGAGATGCTTGAGAAAATTAATGTATCGTCTAATATTGACATTCACTATATTCGTCAAAAAGAGCCACTTGGTTTAGGGCATGCTATTTGGTGTGCACGAAACTTCATCGGGAATGAGCCATTTGCAGTTTTACTAGGTGATGATGTTGTAAAAAGTAAAAAACCATGTTTAAAACAATTAATGGAGCAATATGACGATACATACTCAAGTATTATCGGTGTACAAGAAGTTCCAGATGAAGATGTACATCGATACGGTGTTATTGATCCAGTAAGTGTAGATAAACCGTTAATGCAAGTAAATCAATTTGTCGAAAAGCCGGCATTAGAAGATGCTCCTTCAAATTTTGCAATTATCGGTCGTTATGTACTAACACCAGAAATTTTCCGTTTCTTAGATGAGAAGAAAAAAGGAAAAGGTGGAGAAATTCAGTTAACTGATGCGATTGAGCAATTAAATACAATTCAACGTGTATTTGCATATAAATTTGAAGGGCGTCGTTATGATGTTGGTGAGCAACTAGGTTTTATTGAAACAACTTTAGATTTTGCATTAGACCGTGCAGATTTATCTGATGCTGTAAGAACACTAATCATAGACAAGGCGAAACAATTGCAATAAAAATGTAATGAAAGTCATCTCAAAATGAGTTGGTTTTCATTATTTTTAGTATTAGGTCGTGTCTAAAAACTCCATCTCACTGTGTCAATTTGAAAATGGCAGCGATATAAACGAATGTCAAAAAAGAAGTGGCTAATTTGTCATAACGCGTTGCCACTCGACGGAAATGTTTGATTTTATTGAAGAAGCATTCGATAACGTGACGTTCCTTGTAACGATTCCAATCCACAGACCAATGTTTCTTGGCGTTCGTACGTGGTGGAATGGTATACGAAGCCCCTTGACTGGTCAGTTGGTTACGAATGGCTTGTGCACCGTACGCTTTGTCGCCTAATACGTGACGGCCTTCGATGGCGAGTTGGTCGAATAGCGCGCAAGCAGGTTGGCTATCGTGTACCTGTCCACTCGTTAGTTGAAATAATAACGGATTGCCTAGCGCATCGACAATCGCATGAATTTTCGTCGTTCTTCCCCCACGACTTATGCCAATGTGTTGGTTGACTTCGTGATGGATGGCGTTTTTTTGCCCCTGCACTGTGCTGGTGTGCACGAACCGTTGTCGAATCGATGTTGGTATTTTCAAAATCAGGTTCGATTTGAAGAAGTGCTTGAAAAATCAAGAGGAGCTTGCCATCATTGCGCCATTTACAAAAGTGGGCATACGCCGTTTTCTAAAAGTCATATCGTTCAGGCAGATCACGCCAAGGCGGACCACTACGCGCAATCCACAACATCGCATTGAATATCTCACAGTTGTTTCTTTTAGAAGGGCGACCTGTTGTTTAAGTTGGAAAAAGTGCTTCAATCTAGGTTCTGTCTAAAAACTACGTTTGTAATTTGTTCGTCACCACAAATTGTGATGACGCATACAGGTTACTTGAAACAAGAGGCGGACTCCTGTGGGAATAGCTCGCGTCGCAAGACCCTGCAGATACGAGGAACGCGTATCGAGGAAGCTTGAGCCGAGACCGCGGAAACCCTGCCTCGACATTGTATAAAAAATAATCCGATACACCGAATATTTCTGAAGGTTATAAATTATTTGAGTTGTAATATAATTTCGAAAAGGAGGGATAAAGTTGAGTTGTAAAATAAGTGTAATAATACCTATTTATAATGTCGCAGATTATCTTGAAATTTGTTTGCAAAGTATATTAAATCAAAACTTTAAAGATTTTGAAGTGATTTTAGTGAATGATGGATCGGAAGATGATAGTTTAAAAATTTGTGAAAAATATATAGATCTTGATAATAGAATGAAATTAATAAATCAGTCTAATAAAGGTGTATCAACTGCTAGAAATAATGGGATGAAACAAGCTCATGGAGAATATTTAGTCTTCATAGATCCAGATGACTGGATTGAGTCGAGTATGTTAGAGAAATTATATAATAAAGTGACGAAATTAAATTTAAACATAGTACTATGTGCATATTCCGAAATTTTTAATGGAAATAGAAAAATTATCTCTCTGGAAACATCAAATGATCTATTGGAATCAGCGGCTATTTTAGATGAATTAATAGGCCCTATGATCTCATCAGAAAATTTAGATAGTAATATAACTCCAGTGATGGGAAGTGCTTGTAGGGCTATTTACAAGAAATCTTTTTTAGAGAGTGAAAGCATCTGTTTTGATTCTAGTTTGCCTTTGATGGAAGATCTTTGTTTTATGATTCAAATTTTATCAAATGTAAACCAAGTAGGGGTTATTAATGAGCCTCTCTATAATTATGTTAATAGAGAAAGCTCTGCAAGTATAAAATATAGAGCAAATATGTATGATATCCAAAAAAAAGTATATTCTAAAATAGAAGATTTAATAAGTGTTCATATTAATGGAAAAATAGAGGAGTATTTAAATAATAGATACATTACAATTCGTATAGTTAGTATAATAAATGAAGTTAGTAATCCTAATGGGACATTTAAAGAAACACTGAAATATATTAAGAAAATATGTTCCGATTTCAAGTTTTTAAGTTTAGTAGAAACATTAGATGTTCGTAAATATACGCTAAGAAAAAAAGTGTTATACTATATGTTTAGAAAACAATTATTTTTAGGTATTTATCTTTATTATAAACTTTTAAAATTTTTAATAGAAAGAAAATAAATTTAAAAGTTTAATGGTTTATCTCAGGTGTGTTGATGAGCCATTTTTATACATTGAAAGGCATGATTTTTAGCACCCAAGCTGAAATAAATGCTGTACATTAGTGGTAAAGAGCGTGCGATGAGACTCCTTAGGGAATAGACCCCATAAAGCGAGCCGCAATATGTTAATTTCCAATTAACTGGATAATCAACACGCTTGGGTTTATCTTATTTGAATGAAGTTTACTACAAACTAATGAAGCATCAAACTTTATATTAAAAGATGCTAGAAAATTTAATTGAGATGATTAGATGGTTAATTCTTGGAATTAGGGAAACGAGTATTATAACGAGTATAATATAATACTAATACCCGTTTCCAAAAAAGAAAAAGAGAATAGAGGTAATGAAGTTGCTATCGAAATCTATACACACAACACATTTAAATTGTACCTTGTCAGAAGAACATATTAAACGATATGAACATGTTATATCAGCACTTCATTATAAATTAGAGCAGGCAAGCGAATTAACAGGCTGGTTGCACTATCCACAGCAAAACCATGATGCATTACTTACACAAATTGAACAGGTATCTGCGGAGATTCGTCAAGAAGCGGATGTTCTAATTGTTGTAGGTGTTGGTGGCTCATTCCTTGGTGCGCGCGCTATTTTAGATGCGTTGACACCATATTTCGGTCGCCAAATGCAAGGGATTGAAGTTATTTATGTTGGACAAAATATGAGTGGTGCGTACATTAATCAACTGCTGAAATATATTGTTGATAAACGTGTATATGTCAATGTTATTTCGAAATCTGGTGGGACGATGGAGCCTGCGCTGGCATTTCGTGCGATGCGTCAGTACATGGAAGGCAAATATGGTGAGCAAGAAGCGGCTCGTCGTATTATTGTGACAACGGATGCAGAAAAGGGGATTTTAAAAGGCATTGCAGATAAAGCAGGGTATCGTCAGTTTGTTATTCCAGATGATATTGGTGGGCGTTTTTCTGTATTGACACCAGTTGGGCTATTGCCAGTTGCAGCGGCAGATATTGATATTCGTGCACTTATGGCTGGGGCGAAGCAAGCGGCAGAGGAATTAGATGAGCCGAGCTTAGAGCATAATGATGCGTACAAATATGCGGTGATGCGTCACATACTGTATAAAGAAGGCTATAAAATTGAATTGCTTGCGTCATTTGAGCCGTCACTGAATAAATTCCATGAATGGTGGAAGCAGTTGTTTGGCGAAAGTGAAGGGAAAGATAAAAAAGGATTGTATCCTTCTACCGTTAATTTTTCGACGGACTTGCATTCGATTGGGCAGTTTATTCAAGATGGAAGTCCGATTTTATTTGAGACGCTGCTGCATTTCCAATCAATTCAGTCAGATTTTACGGTCAATAATGATTTACGTGATGAAGATGGGTTGAACTATTTAGCAGGGCGTACGTTTAATGAAATCAATGCGTTATCGAAGCAAGGGACGGCGCTTGCACATGCAGAAGGTGGTGTGCCTGTTATTCAATTAGAGTTACCGAAGCTCGATGCGTTCCATTTAGGGTATTTAATTTACTTCTTTATGAAAGCATGTGCGATTAGTGCGTACTTGTTAGATGTGAACCCGTTCGACCAACCAGGGGTAGAGGCGTATAAGAAGAAAATGCTAGAGTTACTGGATAAATAATGGGAACTCGTTTGTGCTACAATTAGACAGACGAGTTTTTACTATGTAAGGGGAGTAATTAAAATGAATGAAACAGTACAGCATTGGCTGAAACAACAATTGCCTACGTATATGGCAGAGGAATTAGCTGAGTTACAGACAAATAGTATTCAATTAGAAGATGCATTTTATCGATTATTGCCGTTTGGTACTGGGGGAATGCGTGGGGAACTAGGTGTCGGCACAAATCGTATGAACATTTATACGGTGCGATTAGCGGCACATGGTTTAGCGCAGCATGTCGTGAAAAACGGTGAACAAGCGCGTGGTGTTGTCATTGCGTACGATACGCGCCATTTTTCGAAGGAGTTTGCGGTTGAAGCAGCGCGTGTGCTCGGTGCATACGGTGTGAAAAGCTACGTGTTTAGCGAAGCACGCCCGACGCCACAGCTATCGTTTGCGGTGCGTCATTACAATGCATTTGCAGGTGTTGTTATTACAGCGAGCCACAACCCGAAGCAATATAACGGTTTTAAAGTGTACGGCAGTGATGGTGCGCAAATGGTACCGACAGATGTGAAAGTAATCATCGATGAAATGAAAGCGGTAGAAAATTTATTTACAGTGCCAGTTGCAGACTTTGAAGCATATAGTGAATGGATTTTAGACGATATTGATGAAGCGTACTTAGCTCGTTTAATGGAGCTGAAGGAACGTGAAGTTGATGCAAGCATGAAACTTGTGTACACGCCACTTCACGGAGCCGGGCTCGTACCTGTTGAGCGAGGGTTACGTGCATTTGGCTTCGATAATGTAACGATTGTTGCCGCACAAGCGATAGCAGATGGCGATTTTCCAACAGTGCCGTATCCGAATCCGGAAGAAGCAGCGGCGTTCACGTTAGCGATTGCGGAAGGGAAAAAGGTAGGTGCTGATTTACTGCTTGCGACGGATCCTGATGCCGATCGTCTAGGCGTTGCAGTACGTGATGGTGAAGATTATGTGTTATTAACAGGCAATCAGCTCGGCGCATTAGTTGTGAACTATTTAATTGAGGCAAAAAAGGAAGCAGGGACGCTACCTGAAAATGCGGTTGTGTTAAAAACGATTGTGACGTCAGAGCTCGGTGCTTCGATTGCACGTGCGAACAGTGTTGAAGTCGTTGATGTATTAACAGGCTTTAAGTATATCGCAGAAAAAATTGAGCAATATACGACGACAGGTGAGAAGCAATTTTTATTCGGTTACGAGGAATCGTACGGTTATTTAGTGAAGGATTTCGTACGAGATAAAGATGCGGTACAACTTGCACTATTAACAGCGGAAATGGCATCGTATTATGCAGCGCAAGAGAAGACATTGCTTCATGCGTTACGTGATTTATTTGAAACGTATGGCTATTACAAAGAAGCGCTTATTTCAAAGGCGTTCGTTGGAAAAAGCGGGCAGGAAGAAATGCAGCAGTTATTGACAAATTACCGCAACAATCCGTTAACTGAAATTGCCGGTGTAGCAGTAACGTGTGTGGAAGATTATTTAACAAAGACGGCGACATTTGCGGATGGTACGACGAAGGATATTACGTTGCCGAGTGAAAATGTGCTGAAATATGTGTTAGAGGACGGTTCATGGGTAGCGATTCGTCCGAGTGGTACGGAGCCGAAGTGTAAGTTTTATGTTGGAGTAAATGACAATTCAAGCGAAAATGTTTGTAGAAAGTTAAATATGATTCAAACAGTATTTTTATGAGGGCGAGAAAAAATTAATATGTTACCCGAAGAAATAGGGGGGATTAAAAATTAACTCTTCAAGGCAAAGAAGATTGGGAGCAGTATTATCTTACATTAATATTCTTGTAGCAACACTTATAGGTTTGATATACACTCCTTTTTTATTAAAAATATTAGGCCAAAATGAATATGGACTTTATTCATTAATTTTAGCGTTAATGAGTTTTTTAGCTATTTTGGATTTAGGATTTGGAAATTCTATTGTCAGATTTAATTCAAAGTTTAGAGCTTTAAAAGATGAAAATGGTGTAGCTCAATTAAACGGATTATTTGTTATACTATACAGTTCAATGGCAATGATTTCTTTAATAATTGGATACTTTTTATATACTAATTTTGAACTCCTAATAGGAAGTTCGTTGACGGTAAATGAAGTTAATAAAGCAAAAGTCATGTTTGGAATTTTAATTTTAAACTTAGCCTTTACGTTATTTATGAGCATATACAATTCATTATTAATTGCATATGAAAAATTTGTAGTTATGCAGAGTTTAAATTTATTTAAAACGCTTACGCTACCGCTTATAATGACACCGCTTCTTTTAATAGGCTACAAATCGATTTCGCTAGTATTGATTACTGCAATTTTGAATATAATAGCATTGATTATTGCATCAATTTATTGTTATAAACAGATTAAAATACAAATTTCATTTAAAAATATTCAATTCAATTTATTCAAAGATATAAGCGTATACTCATTTTTTATTTTAATTAATATTTTGGTGGATAAATTATATGCACCTACTAGCCAATATATATTAGGTATTACTGTTGGGACAGCAGCTGTTGCTATATATGCTATTGGTATTCAGTTTACGAGTTATTTTACAACTTTGTCTACATCATTAAATAGTGTGTTTCTTCCGAGAATCACCCATTTAGTTGTAGAAGATAATAAAAAAGAAATATCAAATATTTTTGTGAAAATAGGTCGATTACAATTTATTATATTAGCTTTTGTTCTAAGTGGTTTTTTTCTATTTGGTAAGGAGTTCATTGTTTTATGGGCTGGGGAAGACTATGTTAATAGTTATTATATAGCGTTGATCATTATGTTTCCTGCGCTGATTCCACTTTCTCAAAATATAGGAATTGTTATATTGCAGGCTAAAAATAGAATGCAATTTCGAGTTTTATTATATTTAGTATTAGCTGTCATTAATGTTTTCCTTAGTTATTTTCTATCAATCGAATTGAATGAAATTGGTCCAGCTCTTAGTATGTTTATTGCAAACCTCTTTGGACAGATTTTAATTATGAACTATTATTATTATAAATATATAGAGATTAATATACCAAGATATTGGAAAGAGATTTTTGGGATTTCAATTATAATAATTGCTATTACTAGTGTTGTCTTCATTATCAAGTATTACGTATTAGAACATGCACTTAACAATTGGCTAACATTAGGTTTAGCGATAATCACATATGTAATAATTTTATGTAGTTGTTTGTTCAAATTTGTATTTAATGAGTATGAGAAAGAATTATTAACATCATTAATACGAAGATTTAGGAGAAGTAAGAAATGAGAAAAATTTTACGCAGTCTAGTATTTAGTATGCTCTCAATTTTACCAGTTAAGAAACGTATTTTATTAGAAAGTCATCCAGATTTAACGGGGAATACTTATCAAGTGTATCAAGAAATGTTGAAGAATGGTTTAAATGATGAATATGAGCTAACTTGGTTTGTTCTAGATGTTGATAAGTACAATCATATTAAGGTTAAAAATGTGTTTTTTAGAGAATATACTCCATCAAGTAAATTTAGGAAGTTGAAAAATCTTTTTTATATAGCTCGATCTAGTTTGATTCTAGATGAAAATAAAATGATTATAAAAGTGAATAAAAAGACAAAACGTATTTTTCTGAATCACGGGACACTTTTGAAAAATGTAAAAGGTATTTATAGTCCCGGAAGAAATGCTGACCATGTAATTATAGCGTCAGAAGGAATGAGTGACATATATGTGGACTGTTTCGACATTGATAAAGAGCAAATTAAAGTATTAGGTGCACCAAGAAATGATGTTTTATTTAAAAATAATATTTTTAAGTGGAACGAGTTAATTCCGAGCTATCAAAATGAAAAAGTAATTATATGGATGCCTACTTTTAGACAACATAAGCAAAATCGTATTGATAGTATAAATACTTTACCTTTAGGTGTTCCAATTATTTATTCGATCAGAGATTTTGAAATAATTAATACTTTAGCAAAGCAATATAATATATTTTTACTATTAAAGTTACATCCAGCACAGGACTTGAGTTATTTAAAAATTAAAGACTTGTCTAATGTGAAAATTATATTAGAGGAGCAATTTAGAAGCATAAATAAAGAATTATATGAAATTTTGCCGCATACAGATGCATTAATAACAGATTATTCCTCTATATATTTTGACTACTTGTTGCTTAATAAACCGGTAGCCTTTACGAATGATGACATTGAAAGTTATAAATTGGGATTTGTATTTGACGATTTAGAGAATGTTCTAATCGGATCGAAACTATCTAACCTTGAAGATTTAAAATCTTTTATGAACAATATTTATTTAGAGACAGATGAATTTGTAGAAAAACGTGCGGAGGTAAACAAATATTTTAATACTTATCAGGATAACCAGTCAGCCAAAAGAGTATATAATCTAGTTTTAGAATGTTTAACAGAATCTTGAAGAAATTAAAGGGCGGTAAATAAAGTGAAAAGAGTTATAACATACGGAACATTTGATTTGCTACATTATGGGCATATTAATTTGTTGAAACGAGCAAAAGCATTAGGTGATTATTTAATTGTTGGTATTTCTTCAGATAAATTCAATCGAATAAAAGGGAAAGAAAGTTATTTCAATTTAAATGAACGCAAACAATTATTAGAAGCAATTCGATATGTAGATTTAGTAATTGTAGAAGAGAATTGGGAGCAAAAAATTCAAGATATTTTAAAATATGAGGTGGATTGTTTTGTGATTGGAGATGATTGGGAAGGGGAGTTTAATTATTTAAAAGAATACTGTGAAGTTGTTTATTTGGAGAGAACCCCAGAAATTTCTACTTCTAAAATTAAGCAGGAACTGAATTTTACAAGTAGAGTAGATAGTGGAATTAGTTAAATACCTTTTTAAGTTTTATAAGGGTAGGAAAGTATGTTTTTATGGTTTTTTGGGGAATATACTTTTCGTTATTAATTATTTTATGGAACCATATTAAAAATAAAGTGCGAAACAGAACTAAAGTGCTATTCGACTCTTACAACCTATGTATCTTACCCTTCTTAAATTGAGCGAGTACATATACTGACTCAGCAACATTTGAACTTACGAAATGCTTGTCACATCAGCAAGTTCTGGAGGTCCAGTAACAAAACGCATAATTTAGTAGTGATAAATCATATGTATAGTTTGTGGTTGAGAGAGGGATGCATTATGAAACAAATAAAAATAGGTATTATATTAAATTATGTATCTATAGTACTTACATTTGTAATCGGCTTAATTTACACGCCGTTTTTAATTAGAACTTTAGGGCAAAATGATTATGGGCTTTATGCATTTGTTTTTGCGATAGCTGGATATTTAGCAATTCTAGATATAGGGATAGGCAATTCTATTGTTAGATATATTTCTTCTAATACGGTGAGTGGTGATAAAGAGAAAGAAAAAAGGATAATTGGCTACTTTTTTAAGTTGTTTTCTTATGTCGCAGTATTAACCTTAATTTTGGGGATATTAATCGCATTTAATATAGAGGTTATTGTGTCTAACAACTTTCCTAACGATTCATTATACACTTTAAAATGGATGATTTTAATTTTAACATTTAACTTTGCGTTAGGATTTATTTTTAATACTTTTGCATCTGTAATTCAAGCTTATGAGAAATATATTTTTTTGAAAGTATTAAATGTTGTTAGAACTTTAGCTGTACCGATTTTCTCGACTATTGCTTTGTTCAACACTCAGAATTTAGTATTACTAACCTTAATTTTATTTATAGTTAATTCAATAGTTTCTATATGCTACTTTGTATATTATAAGCGAGTTTTAAGGTTGAGTTTATCTTTTGAAGAATTAAATAAGGATTTTAAAAAAGAAATATTTTCTTATGCTGTGATTATTTTTATTGTAGCAATTGCAGATAAAATGTATTGGCAAACAGATCAAATTTTATTAGGCATATTAAAGTCACCAGAAGATGTAGCAATTTATGCTGTAGCTATTCAATTTGTTAACATCTTTATGTCTCTTTCTTTAGCTATTTCTAATGTGTTTTTACCTAGAATAACTAAGATTGTTAATGCAGAACATTATTCTGTAACAGAAATTAATATTTTATATATAAAAGTGAGTAAGTATCAAACCTTTGTGATGGGATTGGCTTTTTCAGGATTTATTATTTTAGGTAGAGATTTTATTGAATTATGGGTTGGACCAAAATATGAACTGGCCTACTTTCTTGTTGTAATATTAATGTCTACTTTTTTCATTGATTTAATTCAAAACTTGGGGCTTACAGTAATGCAAGCGAAAGGGAAATATAGCTTTCGAGCATATACGCTAATCATTTGTGCAGTTTTAAATGTTATAATATCTGTTCCAATTATAAAAATATATGGTTCGATAGGAACTGCATATATTACAGCTGCTTTTATATTACTAGGGAATGTTATAATCCTTAATATATATTTTCATAGTGTTCTTAAATTGAATATGCTCAAATATTGGAATGAAATAGGTAGAATAATTCTTATTATTGTGTTAATAACTTTAGTTAGTAAGATATTTGTTATTAATCTAGATATTAATACTTGGATAATGTTTTTTAGTGTATCGCTAGTATATTTAGCTATATATGTTGTTTTTTTGTTTTTATTTTATGCATCTATCGCAGAAAAAAAGAAAATAATAAGTCATATAAAATCGGTGAATTTTAGAATTAAAAGATAATAAAACACACGTGTTGATTAGCGAAATTTACGTATCACTTTCTTGATAAATGAATCGAGCTGAGGTCAGAATTTCTTCCACATACGTTTGCCATTGTTGATCGAGCGCATGCCAAAGAAACAGGCGTGTAAATCCTGCGAATGACAGGGATTTTACGTCTGATTTTCGATTGATACGTGCGTGTAAAAACTTTAGTAGCACATACGCGATTAGTGCTGCGAACAGTTGGCTAAATACGGCGTTGGGTGTCGTGCCAAATAGCACAGGTACATTTAAATTTTGTTTGATCCAGCGAAAAAACGATTCAATCGCCCAACGTTCTTTGTACATCGTCGCGATGTCTTCTGCGGTTACGTGACGAAGATTGGTCACAACACGTACAAGTGCGCCTTCATAGTCAATAAATTCCACGACACGATGACGCTTTTTGGTTTGTTTTTGCGCAGTTCCAAGTGTACACGTAAAATCTGCGAGAATGTTCGAATCGTTTAGCATCGTTCGTTTCAACGATTTTTTTCGGTTTAATTGGATATTTTCCTTTAAACGAATCACAAAATCTTGCCCTGTTTGCGCATAACAATCCACTTTATCCAGCGCAAAATACGCGCGGTCTGCCACCAGGATAAAGCGCTTGTCCTCCAATTGTTCACCTATTGGCCCATCATGTCGTAAACCCGTTGTTTCCACGACTTGAAGTGGCATCCCTGTTGTATTCGTGAAGCTAACGTGTAGTTTAATACCTGAGCGTTCACCGTGATAAAGCGCCCAGGGTAAGCGATTTTTCCCAACGGTAATCGTTGTCGAATCCATCGCCAGTATGTCTTTTTTTACCTTTAATTTGCGGCGTGTCGCTCGGTTGAGACGACCGACAATCACCTCCAAAATACGTTTGACAATCTGATAATTCAATTCACCTAAACGTTTCGAAAGTGTCGAATAGTCAACGGGTTGTAAGCCCTGCGCTGGTGCAACATCCGCGGCGTGACGCAAGCTTTTCCATTCAAACGTCGCAGCCCCCACTAAATAACGTAAAAGCGTAGGGACATCGCATTTACGAGCCGTATCTTCAAAGCCGAATTCGGTAAGAATACCCGCGAGTTCTTCCTGTGAAATAAAGTTTTGAAGTAGTGTGAAAATCGTGGTATTCTTAGCCATGAGAGATTCCTCCTCGTAAAAAGTTTGTGTGGTAACTTACATTTTACATGGAATCTCTCTTTTTTATTAGTTTTTTACGGTAAAAATTAGCTAATCAACAGGCGTGATAATAAAAAATATTTTTAACTATAATTATTTTCGTAACAGCTATATTTAGATACTTAGGTCTATTGATTAGCAATCTTTTTGTAGCTGAATCGTTTCTTTTAGAGCAAAACGAGAATCATTGCTATACAATCACGGCAGATTGCGGCGGCGAGATTCATTGTGGAATAGCTCTCGCCCGATGAACCCGTAAAGCGCGACGGAGGAATGAGTCGAGCCCAGGAAAGCGAGCCGCAATACTTGTTTGCCAATCAACTTGACTTAGTATTTAAAAAATTAAAATCTTTAGAATGAGGTTAAGTATGTTATTTAATTCATTTGAATTTATATTCATTTTCTTACCAATAGCATTTATCATATATTTCTTACAAACGGCCAATAAATTATATACTTGTTCAAAAATCTGGCTTGTGATAGTATCTTTATTTTTTTATAGTTGGTGGAACGTAGCTTATTTACCGCTAATATTAGGCTCTTTGTTCATCAACTTTTTTATTGGTAATCTTTTAGGTAAAGAAAATTTGAGATTTAATAAAAAGCTTCTACTCACTGTAGGTATAGTATTAAACGTTATTTTTCTTGGATACTATAAATATACAGATTTCTTCATTGATACGATCAATACAGCATTAAGTACTAACATGGCTTTATTGCATCTTGCTTTGCCATTAGCTATAAGCTTTTTTACTTTTGAACAAATTAGTTATTTGGTGGATAGTTATAGAGGTGAAACCAAACACTATACACTACTAGATTATTCTATGTTTGTGACTTTCTTTCCAAAACTAATTGCAGGACCAATCGTATATCATAATGAAATTATTCCTCAATTTGAAAGCGAAGAAACAAAAAAGATTAATTGGTCAAATATTTCAGCGGGAGTTTTTATATTTGCAGTAGGTTTATTTAAGAAGGTGGCTATTGCAGATACATTTGCAGTATGGGCAACAAATGGTTTTGAAAACTCCAGTAAGTTGACATTAATAGAGGGTTGGATTACATCGTTATCATATACGATGCAGTTATACTTTGATTTTAGTGGATACTGTGATATGGCTATAGGTATAGCTTTATTATTCAACATTAATTTATTACAAAACTTTAATTCGCCGTATAAAGCACTCGATATTCAAGATTTCTGGCGTAGATGGCATATGACGCTAGGACGTTTTTTAACACATTATATTTATGTTCCTTTAGGAGGCAATCGTAAAGGCAAGCGTCGTACATATATTAATATTTTCATTATTTTCATGATTAGTGGTTTTTGGCATGGAGCTGGATGGACGTTTATCTTTTGGGGATTCTTGCACGGTGTAGCATCTATGATTTGTAGATATTGGAAGATGGCTGGGTACAAAATGAATAAGTTTGTCGCTTGGTTTATTACATTTAACTTTGTGAATATTGCTTGGGTGTTTTTTAGAGCAGAGTCTTGGGGGCAAGCAATTGAGGTTTTAAAATCGATGCTGGGTCTCAATGGTATATCGTTACCGAAATTCTTTGAAAGTAAGGCAGCTATATTAAGTGACTATAACATACAGTTTAATAATTTTTATCTCTCAAATATTGAAGTAATCCAAGTATCTCTTCTTATTATGGTTTCACTATATGTGTGTACGAAACTCAAAAATTCTATACAGATGATGAAAGAGTTCAATCCAACACCTTTGTACTCCTTATTTATCATTGTGATACTTACATATGGAATTTTGAATTTATCAAATGTCTCAGAATTTTTATATTTTAATTTCTAGGCATTTTGAATTTAGTATCTTTAAATTTAAGATAAATTTTGAGGAGAGGGAAAGGTAAATGAAACATAAAATTTGGACTTCATGGGTAGTAATAGCTACAGGTTTGCTTTTACTTATAGTAGCGATTGTAAATTATACGATCGATCCGTACGCACAGTATAAAGATCCTAAAGCGTATATAAATAATCAGCGTGTCGTACTTCCAGGCTTAAGTGAAAATTTGGACTATGAATCTATAATATTAGGAACATCTATGACAGAAAATTTCGATATAAATCAAATAAATGAATTATTCGATACGAATGTTATTAAACTATCGATGGCTGGAGCCTCTTTAAGAGAACAGTATGAAATCGCTAATAAAGCTTTGGGTTCTGAGAAAGAAATTGAAACTGTATTTTGGGGATTAGACTTTTTTAAATTTAATATTGATGACTATAACTATGATAAGTCTGAAATATCAAGTTACTTATTGGATGGTAACAGATGGAATGATTATAAATATTTAATATCTCTAAAAACATTAAATGATGCTATTAAATTATATAATTACAATCATAATATAATACCTTATTTTCAAGGAGGTATTACTGATTTAGAAAAGTACGCTTATTGGGGAGATTTTTATGACTTTTATGACTTTAATGAAACTGTAGTTTTAGAAGATTACAGTAAGGTTATTAAAGAAATAAATGATACAAAAACTTTTAATATGAGCCCTACAAAAACGATTGTGGATTATATAAAGCCAATAATTCGGGCTAATCCAAATGTTGAGTTTAATCTATTTTTAACTGCACCCTCAATTTTATATTATTCATATGCAAATCGAATGAATGAAAATTCAAACGAAATGATTAATGAGATTCGTTTAGCTTTAGTGGAAGAACTAGGACATTTATCTAATGTAAATTTATTTGATTTTTCTATTGAAAAAGAATGGACGCATAACTTAGATAATTACAAGGATGTATCACATTATAAACCTGAGATTAATAAAGAAATGATGGAAAGAATTTTTAACAATGAAAATGTTATAAATTCAGATAATGTAGAGGCAATTAAT
This sequence comes from Caryophanon latum, assembly GCF_001700325.1. GTDB lineage: Bacteria > Bacillota > Bacilli > Bacillales_A > Planococcaceae > Caryophanon > Caryophanon latum. The sequence continues at coordinate 19,606 of NZ_MATO01000058.1, read as the reverse complement.
AAAGAATTTTTAAAACAAGTTAGTTCATATGAAGCTCCATAGAAATATTGAAGAGGCAAGCGCGGATATTTTTGCGCTTGCCTCTTTTTTTATATTTCTAACGCGATCTTCAGCGCATGAATTTTATCATGTGCGTCTTTGAAGTCGGCTTGTAGTTTGTCGTACGTCATCGTCTCGTCGTAGAAGCTGTATGCGACTTCGACGTTGCGTACCGCTTCGTCTGCGTCGATGTATTGATCTGTGTAAATGTAGTCGAGTTCTTTTGCGTCAGCGGCTTCTTCGGCTTGTTCGAGTGCTGTTAGTAAGTATTCGACTTTGCTTTCTAAATATGCATCGATGTATTCTGGAATGTTGATTTTAATGTTTTCGACTGTGTCGGTTGCTATGCTTAATGTTTGCTCGATCGTGTCGATGTTGGACGTCGTTGCGATTATGTTGTTTACGTTAAGTAACATTTGCTGCAAGGTCGGATACGTTGCGATAACGTTTGGAATGTCTGTTGCGTTTTTCCATGAATCGAATTGTTGCTGCACGAGCTGAACGTCTTGGACGAATACGCTCACTTCATCGAGTAAGTACGTGTAGTCAGTCGCGTTTTCGAGCAATGCGTCGATCGCATCGATTTGCTTCGTAATTGTGCTTTCTGATACTGCGACATTGCTTAAGTTTTGCTGGAAACTCGTTTGTAAGCTGTTGACGTAATGCATATTTGGCTGTGATGATGGCGCTACGAGATAAATGTCTGAAATGGCGCTGTTTAAATCTTCAAGCGCTGTAATTAAATCGAGCCCGATGTCGCTTGCTTTTTGTGTTGCGTGCATGAGCGAGATGATGTTTTCGCGCGCGCTGTTCGTTTTCGTTAATGCGTGTAATGACGGTGCGTCCGTAATATGTGTAGATGCCATGTCGCGCAATGTGTCGAGCTGCATTTCGACATATTCTTCGTTCGCTGTTGCCGATTTGGAAATGGCTTCAGCGTTTTTTATTGTGTTGTCGATTTGCTGAATGAGCGTTTTTAATGAATTGATGTTTGCTGGAATGTCCTTCACTGCTTTTGCGAGCGCGCTGCTCGGCTGCTCACCGATTGATAGTAAATACGCATGCTCTTCTGATTGCTCCTGCATCGTCGTAATGATTGTCGCGTCTTTGTATTGCGGGTATTGCTCAATGAACGTCGTGATTGGTGTTTTCACTGTTGATGTCGTGAAGAACATTTGCTTTTTTGGCTTTTCATTTTTTAGCTTTACTTCAACTGTGTAAGCTTCGTTTTGTTCCAAGTCTTTTGTTGGATCAAGCGTCATCGTGTTACCTGAAATAGCTGGCGTAAATGTAACGGGTGAAGCAGTTGTTAAAATCGTAATTTCTTCAATGAGTGCTTCGTTTTTCTTTACGTCGTCGCTAAATGTAATCGTAAATGTATGATTTGGCGAAATCGTTAATACGTTATCGTCTTTTAAAATAGATGCGTCGGTCGTCGTTGGGGCAAAAAATAGACTTGCCGTTAATGTAGAAGCGAGTAACAATCGTTTCATGAAAAATCTTCCTTTCTCATAGAGCTTTGTATTTATTTTTTGCGTATGTCCTTTTAATTATCGGAATTCATCGCCCTCTTTTGAAGGAAAAGCTCCATTTCACGTTCGAAAAGCCGATATTAAAAGCACGATGATTTTATGTGGGAGGATTTATTTATGCAAAAAATTTTAAAGGCTGCGGTGGCGGCGACGTTAGTAACACCTCCGATCGTGATGCCAGGTGTAGCGAATGCGGCGGACACAGTATTTTCAGATGTGCCGAAAACGCAAACGCATTATGATAATATTATGGCGCTGTATAACGAGAAAGTGATTAGTGGTTATCCAGATGGTACGTATAAGCCAAATGCGTCTGTAACGCGTGGGCAAGCGGCGAAAATTATCGCAGGTGTGCTTGGGCTCATTAAGCCGGAAAATACATACACAGGGCCGAATCCGAATTTTGCCGATGTGCCGGTGACGCATAGCTACTACAAGTACATTGCGGTGTTAGCACAAGCAGGCATTATTAACGGTTACCCAGATGGTACGTATAAGCCGAACAATACGCTGCGACGTGGACAGATGGCGAAAATTATTTATAACGGCTTTAACTTAGATAAGTTTCCAGACGTAGCGCTGCCGTTTACAGATATAAAAGAGGGCAACCAATATTACGACCAAATTAAGTCGTTATATGCGCTCGGCGTAACAGTAGGGAAAACGGCGACGATGTATTCGGAAAGTGAAGCGGTCACGCGTGGACAGTTAGCATCATTCGTTATGCGTGCGCGCCACGTAGAAGACCGTGCGATGGAAGTGAAAGTACAAAATTTAATGAACGGTCGTTTAGTAACAGATAAAGGGACTTATACGATTGGTGCTAGTTTGCGCGGCATTTTAAGCATGGACAATGTGCGTGCATTAACAGGTGCAGATTTACAAGTGTACGTTACGAACAACGTCATTGTCGGTGTGCAAAGCATCGAGCTCAATGCGCGCGGTAACGAATCATCGCCGATCGTGTTCGACGGTGGTGAGGAAGTATTCCACGGCAATCTCGCTATTAAAAGTGAGTATACGGAAGTAAACAACATTACGATTGACGGTGATGTTGTCATTAACGGTGTGAACTCAGGTGCGAATCGTACGGCGAAATTTGTGAAGTTTAGCAATACGAGCGTAGCAGGGACGACGACGGTAAAAGATCAGTTTGACGGCACGAACAATACGACGTCACCTGCGACGGCAGAGGACGAAATTGAAGTGACGGTAAGTAATTCGGAGCTTGGCGTTGTATCGATCGCACGCGACTTTACGACGTTTGTGACAGATACACCGATGCGCTACGTAAGTGTAGCAGACGATGTATCGGCGTTTAGCTTATACGGCGACATTGAGATGCTTGAAGCGCGCGGTGGCGACGTAGAAGTAAAAGGAACCGGAACGATTACGACGTTTAACTACCGTGGTAAAGGCATTGCGAAGCTGTCATTGCGCGGACGTGTCGGCAACTTCAACGTAACGTCAGAGGATGCACGTATTTTCGTCGGTGAGCATGCGCAAGTCGATATTTTAGCGAAAAACTATAAGCGTGAGCTCGTCGATATTTTAATGAATATGGACGAAGCGGAAACGCGCATTTATTACGTGACGGATTACGGGAAAGAAAACAACGGCATGGAGTCGCTTGAAGATTTACTCGTATATACGACGCGTACAAATAAATTGTTCTATCAAGGTGAGGCGCTCGATTTAACAGAGTTCGTCGTGCAAGGTGTGTATGCGGACGGCTCGCTGAAGCGTCAGCACATTAAGTCGTCGAATATTACAGGCTACAACCCGAACTTAATCGGTGACCAAACGATTAAAATTACGGTAGACGGCATTAGTAAAGAGATGAAAGTGACGGTGCTTGAGTTAAAGAGCATTAAAATCGTTACGAACCCGACGAAAACGATGTACCGTATTGGCGACAGCTTTTCGACGTCAGGTATTGTCGTGGAAGGTACGTATGCGGACGGTACAGTGCGTCGTGAAACGATTACCGATGCAGATGCGAGCGGCTTTAACTTAACGCGCCCTGGCTCACAGGCGATTACGATTCGCAAGCAAAATCGTACAGCAGCGTATGTTATTCAAGTAGTCGCACAGCACCAACCGCTCGTTTCGGCGTTGAAAATTACGCGCCCACCGACGACGACAACGTATTACCAAGGGGAATCATTGCTTTTAAATGGCATGGTCGTAACAGGTATTTATGAGGACGGATCAGAGCGTGTTGAACGTGTGAACATGGCGAATATTACGGGCTATGACCCGATGCGCGCAGGGAAGCAGTCGGTAACGGTTAGCTTAAACGGGCATATGGCGACGTTTGATGTCGACGTGATTGAAATGACCGATTTAATTTTAAGAAGACCACCGATTCAAAAGGAATACCAAGTGTATGAAGGGTTAAACACGGCAGGCATGGAGCTGATCGCGCGCTATGCGGACGGTCGTGAAATGGACGTGAAATTAAACGAGGCGAAAATTACAGGCTTTAGCAGTGCGCGCCCAGGTTCAAGAAGCGTGCGTATTACGTATAACGGTCGTGCGATTAGCTTCAACGTAACGATTATGAACATTGACCGCATCGCTGTATCGAAGCTGCCAGATAAGCTTGCGTACTTCCCAGGTGAGGAGCTTGATTTAACAGGTATGGAGCTACAAGCGCAATATTCCGACCAATCGACGCGCATATTCCCTGGTGACTTAGCAACCGTATCAGGCTTTAACCCGAACTTAGTCGGCGAGCAAGTGCTTACTGTAACGTATGATAATAAATCATCGCAGTTTAAAGTGAAAGTATTACCGCTGCTTAGCATTCACGTTGAGCAGCCACCAGTGAAAGTTGTGTACCGCGAAGGTGAGGAGCTCGATTTAACAGGCTTAAAAGTAATCGGAACGTATGAGGGCAACCGCACACGTGAGGAGCAAATTACGAAAAGCATGATTAGCGGCTTCGATTCATCGGCGCACGGCACGCAGCAAAAGGTGACGATTACGTTAAACAATTTAGAAACGACATTTGACGTAACGATTTCAAAATCACCGCTTGCGCTGAAGGAATTAATTATCGATAAGCTACCAGAGCGCATTCGCTATCGTACAGGTATTCCGTTCTCGATTGAAGGGCTTGAATTAACAGGGCTTTACAACGACAACACATCGAAGCCAGTACCGCTAGATGACCCGAACATTAAGCTAAGCACGATTGATACGTCAAAACCTGGTCGCCAAACGTTCAAAATTGAATATGGTGACGTCATCGCTGAGTTTGAAGTAGAAGTGTATGACGTAGCGTTAGACGGCTTAACCGTTTCGACGACGAAATCGACGTATTCAAAAGGGGAGAGCTTCATTCCAGGTACGCTGACGGTGAAGGCAAACTTCGCAGACGGTGACGAAACGTTAAAAGAAGGCGACTATGAAGTAACGGGCTTTGATCCGATGAAAGTTGGCGAGCAAACGTTAACGATTTCATACCGCGATAAAACGACGACGTTAAAAGTGCGCGTTAACGAAAACAACGTGCGCGACTTCACGGTAGAGCCAGAAATGGTATTCGTCACACGCGGCGGGCAAGTAGACGTCACGAAGCTAAAGTTAAACGTGACGCTCGACAACGCATTAAATGAGCAAATTACCGTAATGGGTACGCCAGAGGAAGTGGAAATTACGAGCTTTGATAATTCAAAGCTTGGTGCCTATACAGTAAACGTTTCATACCGCGGCAAATACGCACCGCTAAAAGTGTATGTCGTCGATGAGCAAACGATTGTGTCGATTGATAAAGTCGAGCTATGGTGGGACAAAAACGGCACGCATACGAAATATCCGTACAGCGTCGTATCAAAAGATGATGTAGATGCGAACAACGTGTATTTTAAAGTGTTACAAGCAACGAACGGCGCAGGGAAAATCATTACAGATGAGGCGACGTTAAACAACATTAAAATTAGCACGGTAAACTTTGCGAATCGTATTACAGGGCAAGCAGATACGACGTCGGCACAAGTGAACGCAGCGACAGGTCGTTTAACGATTGCATCAGCAGCAGATTTAGATGTGCAGTTTACGTATAATGTGGACGGTGTACCGCTTGATAACCCGTATACGTATGCATTAAACATGGTGTCGCAACGTCAAGCGACATCTTCAGAGCTGACGTCAGGTAGTGCGATTGCGACGACAAACTCAAGCAATATTACACCGCTTGCACGTACGATTTCGTTCGATGTGCTAGACCAAGTTGGCGAGCGCTTTGACTTACCGATGAGCGCACCGTTTTACACGTTAACGAAAGAAGGCGCAACAGAAGCGGCGACAGCATCAGCCGTATCGAGCTATGCGAGCGGCGCCGGTACGATTTTAACGAACTTAAACGATGCAGGCACGTACACGTTACGCTTATATACAGCAGCAAATAAAGCGAAAAAGCTTGGCGAGTTCCCGTTAGCGGTGAAGCAAATTACAGTGCCAGCTGAAGCGGATGCGTATGAATATAAAGTATCGTTCAACACGAGCAAGGAAGTGTTAGACGTAGCGAATTACGAATGGGCAAATGGCTACGGCGCTGCACCGACGAAAACAGATGCGCTGACAATTCGTGCGCAAGCGTTCGTAGACGATGTAGAAGTAGCAATGCCAACTGGTGCGACTGTGAAATTAAAAAATGGCACAGCGATGAAGCTAAGCGGTAATACAGTAACAGCAAGTAACGATGTGAAGCCAATGGTCGACTCAGTCGTTGTTATGGTCGGCACGCGTGAAATGGCAGCATCACCGTCGATTCGTCTTCTGAACACATTACCGAAATACGATGCATTTACAGCGACTGAGCGCGTCGATATTTTCAAATACTTCACATCGGCAAATGCGGCGTTAATGGACAAGCTGCGTAACGGTGAAACGTTAAGCGATGCGGATAAAGTGATTATGACGTCTCTAGTTGGAAAAGCGTTACGCGACGTATGGAACGTAAAAAATGAAGATGCGATGCAGGCGATTAAAGAAATTACCGTTGTGCCAACACCGACGAGCTCGTCAGCAGACGGCAGTCAAAAAACGACCGCTGTGAACGTATTAGTGCATAAGCAGTTCACTGAAAACGGCACGGAAAAATACGTGACGGTAAACGGGGAATATATCGAAGCATGGATGAACAAAGCGGCGTCGACGTTACAAAAAACAGACCGCACACCAGCACAGTTTACGGTAATGCTTGATGATATGCGCGTAGATGAAGTGCCGGCGAGTACATTGACGTTAACGAAAGCGGTACAAAAAACAGTGACGACAACACCGAAAATAACGATTGACGGTAGTACGACGGTAGGACAACCGACGACGACGCAGCCACCGATCGAGCTGTCACCAATTTTAGCGAAGCAAACGTTCGATTCATCGAAGTCATCGGACACGACGTACAAAAACCGTACAGAGCTAGAGCAGCGGTTAAGTGCATTCTCGGACATTTTCAACATTGAAATTACGAGCAACGCCATTCGCTTTACGTTAAAAGAAGGCTTATCGCTGACGAAAGAAGAAACGGCTGAGAGCGACAGTGCAACGGTGAAAACGCGCGAGGATATTTCATACCGCATTATTACGAATATGCGCACGTACACGCTAAGTTTAACGGCGACGTCAATCGATATTCCGTTAGCAGAATTTTTCACAGCGTATAAAAAGCCGAGTACGCTCGTGCTTGACGGGCAAGTGTACAAGTTCTCGACGAAGGCAGGTCCAGCAGACGTAGAGAAGCTAGAGGAAGTGCCAGCATTCTCAAGCATGACGGCATTATCGGCAATGATTAATGAGAAGTTTACAGGCAAGTACCGAGCAGAAGCGTTAAACGATCAGCTGAAAATTTTCACAGCGGTGACCGGAGAAATTGCGAACGACAATTTAAACGGTGCGCTAAAGGTGAATGATTTACCAGTTGCGACGACGCCAACGCCAGACCCGGCAACACAGTTTAAAACGCCGTGGACGCTCGGTCAAAACGAATCGTTCGTCGGAAACTTAACGTTAACGTTCTCGCAAGCAGTAGAGCTACCGCTTGACAACTTCTTACCGGTAGAGGACTTCATCGTCAACTACACAGTAGAAGGTACTCCGCAGCAGCTAAAAATTGCCGCAGCAGATGTGAACGAGCGCGTTGTCGTAAACGGCACGACGGTAACGGTGAAGCTAGACCACTTACCGAACGCTGCACATTTCAGCAACCCGAACATGACCATTATTATGGATGACATTAGCGGTCTGAAAGCAGTGAAAGGTTACTACGAAAAAGACGTAAAACGCATTTACGAGGAAGCGACCGTAACGGTTACACCGACACCATAATGTGAAAATGCTAAAGGGAGCGACGATGTTTCCTTTAGCATTTTGTTTTTACATGTAGAGAAATATGCATAAACGTATTAATTTATTGCTCGAAACAGTGACCAAAAGGACATGTTAAAATGGTATTATGGAGTAATATCGTAAAGCTATTGAAAATGGAGGAAACGAAAACGTGAAGAAAATAATCGCTTTATGTATGTCTGTGTTATTAGTTGTCGCAACGATGGCGCCGACTGCATCAGCAAATACGGCACAGCTTACAAAAACAGTGCAAGCACAAATGAAAGGCGTGCAGGCAACAATTGCGGTGCGCGATTTAGATACGAACACACTTGTGTACGGGTATAATCAAAACTTAGCGCTTGCCCCAGCATCGAACATGAAGCTGTTAACCGCAGCGGCTGCATTGCATCATTTAGGTACAGACTATGAAATGACGACAGATTTATATATCGACGGCACGATCGAAGGGAATACGCTAAACGGTAACGTGTACGTGCGCGGTGAAGGTGACCCGACGTTCCAAGCAGATGATTTCATTACGTTTGCGAATGCGTTAAAAGCAAAAGGGATTACGCAAATTAACGGTCATTTTTACGGAGATGAATCGTGGTTTACAGGTCCGCGTTTAGCACCAGGTATCGGACGCACAGATGAATTACAATATTACGGTGCGCAAATTTCAGCATTAACGATGTCACCGAACAACGATTACGATGCAAGTACAATGATCGTATCGGCAACAGGCTCTTCAGTAGGTAAAGCTCCAACGCTTACATACATGCCAAACTCAAGCGGTATGAATATCGTGAACCAAGCAAAAACAGTCGCAAAAGGAAAAGCAAACACGCTATCCATTAAACGCCAATACAACACGAACCGCATTATCGTATCAGGAAGCATTCCGGTCGGTGCGACGAAGCGTGAGTGGATGACATTATATAGCCCGACGTTAAGCACGCTCGTTGCGATGAAGCAAGTGTGGGAAACGCAAGGGGTAACATTCATTAAAGGCTCACAGCAAACATATGCGAAAGTGCCAAAGCATGCGGAGCTTATTCATTCAGTGAAGTCGATTCCAATGGATGACATCGTATACATGATGAACAAGCTAAGCAACAACAGTATTGCGGACATTTTAGTGAAGACGCTAGGACGTGTCGTAAAAGGTGAAGGTAGTAATACAGCTGGTGCGGCCGTATTAACAGAGTACGCAAAATCAATCGGTTTAAATATGAATAACGTACGCGCAGTCGACGGCTCAGGTATGTCGCTGAACAACCGTTTCACAGCGAACGAATTAACGCGTTTACTCATTTCATCAAACCGTAGCTCGTGGTATAAAACTGCATTTTTACCGAGCTTACCACAAGCAGGTCATTATGATCGCTTAATGGGGGGGACGTTACGCTCTCGTTTAACGTCAATTCCGAACCGCGTCATGGCGAAAACAGGTACACATACAGGCGTTAATTCATTATCAGGTTATCTTCGCGGGAAGAGCGGCGAATGGTATGTATTTAGTGTCGTGACGAAAAACGGCTCGGTTGCACGCATCGACCGCGTTGTACTTGAAATGTATCGTCAGCTTTAAAATAAAATGCTGCGCTCAAGTTGAAATGACTTGAACGCAGCATTTTTTTATTTGCGCGACATATTTCTTACAAAATAAACGAGCGTTACGTTGAATTTTCGTTCACGTAACGCTTTTATCATATAAATGACCAGTAATTGTAACAATTTTAATGGAATCTTAATAGTAAAAAGTAGCATTTCGGCTATAATAAGAGGCAGTTCAATGACAAAGTACATAGTTTGAAAAAAGATGTTATTATGCGTACAATAAGAATGTGAACAAACTAACATAATTTGTCATGTCTGTTGATTAGCCATTTATATACAGTGAAATCGGTTGTTTTTAGCAACCATCTGGAAATAAATGCTGCATATTAATGGCAGTAAGCGTGTGGCGAGACTCCTTGGGGAAAAGCTCGTGCCTCAAGACCCCGTAAGCCGCGACGTAGGAGCGGTGCGGAGGCTTGAGCCGAGCCCCAGGAAAGCGAGCCGCAATACGCTTCTGCCAATTGATTGGCTAATCAACACGCTTGATAATTTGTCTTTTAAATGTAATGAATAGGGAGGAATTTTTATTATGACACAGTACAAAAAGTTTTTTGTAACAGCATCAAGTGCCGCATTAGTTGTATCGGCTGCAGCACCTGCATCGGCCGACGTGAAGTTCGCTGATATTAGTCAATATTCGCAAACGGTGCAAGATGAAATCGTTTCATTGGCGGAAGCGGGCATTATTAACGGTACGTCTGAAACGACTTTTTCACCTGCACGTAATATTACGCGCGGGCAAGTTGTAAAATTACTCGGTCGCTTTTTAGTAAAGGAAGGGTATGCGACGATTCCGACTGACTGGGAAACGAAACAGCGCTTTAAAGATATTCGTTTAGATGCGAGCGATAAAGATCTAATTATGAACGCAGCGATCGTTTATGATGCAGGCGTATTCCAAGGGAGCAACGGCAACTTAATTTCGTATCAGCCAATTTCTCGTGAAAACATGGCGCTCGTACTAGACCGTGCAGCGGAGAAAATTTTAGGGCAAACGTTAATTGCGATTGCGAAAGAGCAAGAAAAAGAAGGTAACGTAACGGATTTAAAGAAAGCGAAAACAGAGGCACGTGCAGCGATTACAGCTATTAACGCACTCGGTATTTCAAACGTAGCGACGTTTAATCCAAAAGGCAACGTAACGCGCGCAAACTTCGTATCATTTTTACATCGTGCATTCATTAAAGAAGAAGTAAAGCCACCAGTTGTTTTAACGTTAAAGGATGTAAAAGTTGTATCAGCGACAGAGTTAACAGCAGAGTTAAGTGATGGTTCATTACATAACGTTGTACTTGAAACACCATTAGTAGATAACGAAGCGACAGAAGTATCATTTAAAATTAATGACGTAACATATAAAGCGACAGTGACGAATGTCGTATCAGATTTAAAAGTATCAAGCGTCGTAGCGAAAAACGGTACACAGCTAGAAGTGAAGTTTAATCAAGAAGTGAAAGATTTAGGTGACGTAACTATTCGCGGCATCGATACGAACAATGCGGTCGTAACGGTGAAGGATATGAAGCTTTCAGCGAATAAAAAGTCAGCGATCATTACAGTTGAGGAAGTATTCGTTGGACGTTACGCAGTCGTTGTCGAAAACTTTAAAACAGCAGCAGGCGTAGATAACGTATCGTACGATGAAATTATTAACGTAGCACCAGACAAAACAGCACCGACGATTGTTGGTACAGAGCGTCCGTACGCAAACCGCGTCATCGTGAATTTCTCAGAGCCACTTTCAAACATCGGCACTGTCACGTTAAAGCTAGCGGACGGTTCATCAGCTGTTGCAGTAGCGGAATTAATTGGCAATAAAACAGCAGTGGAGTTTGATTTATCGTCTGAAGCGATTCCACCAAACGCGAAAGTAACCGCGACATTCGTTGGCACAGCGGACGTTGCCGGTAATTTAATTTCGCCAAACCCAGCGAGCGTAACGTTTGAAAAAGGCTCAGCAGACGGTGTAGCACCGACTATTTCAAAAATCGAGCAGCTAAGTGCAAAATCATTTACAGTAACGTTATCAGAGCCAGTGCGTGCATTTACAGCAGCAAACATTTCCGTATCACGTGCTAGCACGGCAAATGGCGTAACAGCGGTTGAAAAACTATCAGATATGCAATATAAAGTAACGGTAACGAACGTGTTAGACGGCTTAAATACAATTGTCGTAAACAACGTCGAAGATTTATCAGGTGAAAAAGCGGCATCTGTTACGACGACAGCAACATTTGCAGTAGATAAAACAGCGCCAGTCGTATCATCAACAGCCGTTATTGTCGATAAAGGGCATCAATATTTATCGATTAAATTCAACAAGCCTGTTACATTAAACGACAGTGCAGCCGTTACGGTAAATGGCACGTACGTTCAAAACGCGGTAACGAACACATTAGTTGGAAAAGACGTTGCGGTAACGCGCGTTGATGCAGAAACAGTGCGCGTGAAGCTTTCAGATATCGCAGAAAACAATATCGGTGCGGCGTATGACGTATCACTTGGCTTCAAAAACATCGTGAGCGAGGCAGACGTAGCAGCTGAAACGGTTAATAGCGTCACATTTACACGCGGTGAGGATGTAAGCGAAAACACGACGAAAGTAGAAGTGGACGACATCGTCATCGTAGATAACAATACAATCGAAGTTATTTTCACAGAAAACGTAGATGCAGCGACAGCGACGACAGCATCGAACTATACGATCGATAGTGCGAAAGTGGAGCGCGTAGTCGTACTTGCAGGTGCATTAAATAAAGCAATCGTAACGTTAAAGGCGGATTCGGTTGAGCATGACGGTACGCGTTACATTAGCGTAGCGAACATTAAAGCAGCAGGCTCATCAAATGTTATGGATAATTACCGTCAAACGATCACGTTAACAGAAAACGTAACGCCGAAAGTATCAAGCGTTGAAATGGTGAAGGACAATCAGCTGAAAGTGACGTTCTCAGAAGCGGTACACAACGTAGGAGAGAATGCATTTATCGTTGCAGAAGGTGATAAAGTGTTTGTCGGTGCGAAAACGACGACAAGCGCAGCAGAAAGCACACAGTTTGTAACAGAGGCGCTTATTTCACTTGCAGAAGGTGATTCATTCGCATCGAAATCGTCCGTGCGCATTACGTTAGACCCGAATGCAAACATTGCAGATGGTAACCGTAACGCATTACAATTTAACGGCGCGACTGTAACAGTACAATAACGATAACAGCCGTTTAAAATAGAAGTGAGTTTCAACTGTTCAACGGATGAAGTTCATCGTGAAATATAGATGACGTAGCGCAGTCGAAAAGTGCCATCAGGAAATTGTTCCTGATGGCACTTTTTTGTCTACGCTTCTTTACGTGCATCGATCGCGTTAATTGAGACGAAAAAAGCTGTGCTAATTGTCGGCATCGACGTTTAGCACAGCTGTTCATTAAAATACTAAATACTTCACGTAATCTTCCCACGATAGTTGCTTTAAGTTGCTCCACTCAAGCTTTTTCGTCGGCATCGTTAAAAATGTTTCCGCGTAAATGTCACGCGCTGTCGCATTTAATAAAATTGTACCGTCGATTAAGTCTGTCGGTGTAACTGAAGCATTACCTGTTGTGAATGATACGTCGATTGGATTTAAGCGTACACGTCCGTCATAGCCGAGCGTGTATACGTTATCCTCACCGTAAAATGATGAGTCTAATTGAATGTCGTCGAGCATAATGTCAACCGTTTCATCCTCGATCACTTCTTCGCCTTCAACAACTGCTTCATCGTCAGCTGGTGCCGGTAAGTTTTTAGGTGGTGGTGCAATCCATGCAGTCGGTAGCTTGTACGCAAATAGCTCCTCGTTCAATACGATTTTCGCCTGTGCGATTGAGCCAAACGGTAATGGATCAAGCGTTTCATCTGCTTGAATCGCTACTTCATAAAGCGGACGGTCTTTGTATACGTCGAGCTGTTGAATTTGCGCATACGCAGGTGAATTTGTTGCAGGTACTTTATGCTTTACAGATACTGTACCTGTTATTTCGTCTTCGATTGAATCGTCCTCTAATTGAGCGGAAATTGTTGCAGCTTGTCCTTCAGATAGACGCTGCCATTCGCTGTCTGATACGAACGTTACGTATTCTTGCTCAGCTGAATAAATTTCGATTGTAATGAAGCCTGATTCTGTTTCGATTGCCGTAATCGTACCGTCAATTGGGCTAATGAGTGCTGCTTCACCTTCGTCAGCCATCGCTAAGTACGAATCGATAATATCTAGCTCACGTTGCACTTCGATAATGCGTTGGTCGATAATAGCAGCTGCTTGTAGCGGTGATTCTAAAATCGATACTTCAAGCTCCATATCGACTGTTAACTGCTCGCCAATTTCCGATAAATTTAACGTGCCAGTCGGGTCATTTGATCCTGAGTAGCCGAGTGAGCTTGCGATTGTTTCAAGTGCGTCTAATTCGTCCGCGTACGCATCTGCTTGAATTTGAAGGCGCTCGTATTCGCGTTCAGCTGCTTCAGTTCGGAATGTTAAAAGTTCCTCGCCAGCTGCAACGACCTGGCCACGAGCTACTAACAGCTCGTCGACATCGATTGCGTTCGCTGTGACTGTTTGTACAGAGGCAGAGGCAAGTACGGCATCTTTTTGTAAAATTTCTTCATGCGCATCTGCAGTTGCAACGGCATATTCGTTAATAAAATATGAGCGCTCTACAGGACTGTCTTCACCAAATGCGATGTAGCTGCTCGTTCCAGCAACGGCCGCACATAAAACGGTAGGAATCCATACTGATTTTTTTAATGTCATATTATTATAATCCCCCTACAAGCCAGTCTTGTAATGGCAGCACACTTATAATTGCTACAAAAATCGCAATAATAATATGTACGAAAATAATTTTGAATAGCAGCGGCGCGTTGTTGCTTTCGTTCCATTTTTTTAAGAATGCATATTGAACGCCAATAATTGCAACGACCCCAACTGTTAATTGGTTAAGTAAAAATAGCGTAAACTCATTTGTCGTCCATTGTGCTAAAATAGGTGCAAGTGATAAAAATGATAAATTTGTTGCATATCCTACGTTATAGAAGACGATAAAATGAATGAGCTTTTCTACAAGTAAAATGCAAATAACATACACTTGTACGCGTTGAATCCATTTGTATGGCAACTCTGTTAGTAAGTATAAAAAATACGTTACGATGTAGTAGTGGAATGCAAAATATAACATCCCTAGTAAAGTTGCACCAAGCGCCGACACATAACGAGCCGTTACGTATTGATCCATAAAGCCCTGTGCAAATAGCGCAGTCGCTTGTTCTGTTCCGAGTCCCCATAAATCACGTACTAAAAAGAAAACGGCTATTGCTAAAAATACAAGAAATACACGTAACTTGTATCCTTTAAATTCCATTTCTTGTTGTAATGCGTTATGGAAAGGAGCTGGTTTTACGAACGTGCGCCAAATTGAATAATTGAACACGAGAAAATTCCCCTTTCTTAAATAGCTCATTATAATAATTTCCCTACTAATAAATGTAACAGAAATTCCCTAAATGAAAAGGGAAAATTAAGAATTAAAGATAAATAGTTGCGCGTAATATGTTTCGCATTTTTCGTTATAATGAAATATGCTTTTACAGTGTATTTTCAGACAAGTTACTGTTTAGAAATATAACGTTCTATGACTAGAAAATAGTTGTTTGTGATTTCTTCTGTAACAAATAAACGCGATATATTATACTGTATGAAACAACATGAAACTTTCAACGAAATATAAAATACGTTGAAATTGGGAGGTCTTTCGTTGAAGAGGACATACTGGTTAATTGTATGTATTGCCATCGTCATTGTTTTTTCAGTGCAAGCCGCAATTCCTGTCATTGCACAAAAAACACCGTTTACTGACATTGAAGGTAATACACATAAGGAAGCCATTGAAACTTTATATGCTGAGGGTATCGTATTTGGCGCAACGAGAAATAAATATGAGCCAAACGCGATTGCAACACGTGGTGAAACGGCTAAAATGTTTGCAAAAGCATTACAGCTTGATACGATCAACGTGAAAAATCCAAACTTTAAAGATGTGCCGACATCACATGCTTATTACGGGGAAATTGCCGCACTCGCTAATTTAGGTATTGTGTCTGGTGAAAATGGCTCGTTTCGTCCGAATGGCAATTTTAAACGCTCGCACGCAGCAAAAATGCTGACGCTCGGTTTTGCATTAAACAAGGCGTCGTCGATTGATTCGAAATTTAAAGATATGCCAGAGCATCGCGATACGGCGCTTTATATTCAAACGCTTATTAATTACAGCATTACACAAGGAACAACGGCGACAACGTTTAGTCCGAATCAAGGCTTAACACGCGGGCACGTTGCAACCTTTTTATATCGAACGATGAACGCATTACGCGATGACTTAAACATTACGACGGTTGAGTGATGATGTGTCACATAAAAAAATAATGAATCGGCAATATAGCTATGCGACAATAGGCTTCTATGCATAGGTATATTGCCTTTTTTTATTATGTGGCTATCGTTACTTACGATGCATGAGACGTTACAAATGCTCATTTTGTACATGTCGGCTGTTTGTGCGTTCAAAATGGTCATAAAAGGTCGATATGTATTATGAGAATGTTTTATATAGAAGGGAATGAAGACGATGAAAAGAATCGTCGCAATTAGTTTACTTTCAGGTGCGATGTTTGTCGGCGCAATGAGTGTAGAAGCAACGAATGATGAATGTAGACAAATTGTCGATGCGACAAGCTTTAGTACGAATATTGAAGCATGTTCACCGACGATGACGAACGGGGAAGTAACAGAGTCGAGCTTTAAAGATTACGTAAGTACGTTACAAAAATTTAAAACAACGTATAAAGGCGAGCCACAATACACGATTTTAGAAGATAAAATTAAAGAGGCGACAGAAGTTAATGATGTCATTAATGATATCGCTTCGATCAACCCATATAAGCTAACAGGCTTTTCGCGTGAAGTAACGAATGCCCGCACAGCTTATGATGCTTTAACGGACAAAGCGAAAAGCTACGTGTACAACGAACAGCTGCTACAAACATATGAGGCAGCTGCAATTATCGTAACGCAAATTTCTAACATTAAGCTAACGGATACAGCAGCGGAATATAAGCGTAAAGTAGAAGCGGCTAAAGAGGCGTTTGACAATGCACCGATGGAAGTACAAAATGCAGTCGGGAATATGGATACGTTAAAGACACATGAAAATACGCTACACCGTGTAGACGAGCTATCAACAATTATTGCATCGCTAAATAAAGATATATCGACGTTAACAGACAGCCAAATTAGTGAGTTCGTCGCAATGCTAGCTGAGGCGAAAACATTGTATGAAAGCTTAAGTACGACGGAGCGCAAACTCGTACAAGGATATCAGCTCGTGCTAGATCATGAAAAAGGGATCGGCAGTGCGATGGAAATTGTCGCGTTAATTAATGAAATTTCGCCGTCGCTTGCAACATTTGCGGCACGTACAGAAGCGGTGAAGAAAAAATACGATGCGCTTGCAGAGACAGATCGTAAATTCGTACAAAACTACGATAAATTAGAAAGCTATATCGAACCAGCAGCGATTTCAAACGCGCTTAAAAAATTAAAAACGACGTCAAAAACGTTTGAAGCAGATGTAGCAGATTTACGTCAGCGCTTCGATGCGTTAACACCGACGCAGCAAGGCTACATATCAAATAGCAGCGCATTAACAGACGCGGAGCAAAAGCTAGTGCAAATAGAGGAAATGGAAAAGCTCATTAGCACAATTGCGAGCGCAACAGCACAAGATATGATGGGCGTTGTAATGTCAGCAGGCGAGGCATTTGAGCTGCTAGATGCCGGTCAGCGCAAGCTCGTAGAAAATGCAAGCGAGTTAACGAAGTTTGAGGGCATTGTGAAGGACGTATTAAAAGTCGAGGCGTTAATCGACAAAATTGATATTCAAAGCAAGCAGTTTACGAAGCAAGCAACAGCTGCACAAAAGGCGTTTGATAAGCTTACACCAGAGGAGCGTCTATACGTGCGTAATGTTAGCGCATTAGCATCAACAGGTCCAATTAGCGACTTTTTAGTAAAGCTTTCAAAGCTGCGCACATCGTCAAAAACGTACCGCCAAGACGTGGAAGATTTACGTGTAGAGTACATGCAGTTTGACGCAGAAACGCGCGATTTTGTCGGCAACTATGAAGCAGAGCCGAAATTAGTTGAAGCAGAGCGCATGATTTCACAGGCGAATTACGTCGATGAACGCATTGCGCGCGTCGGTGAGGAACCGGAAGAAAACTACGTAAAGTATGTGGCACAAACGCGCACAGCGTATAATGAGCTACCAAAGGACGCCCGCAAGCTCGTGTCGAAATACAAGGAGCTTCAAGGTGTCGAAAAGCAAATTAAGCCTGTATTAAAAACAGCGGAGTTAATCGAGGCGTTAGATGATAGCCCGAAAAGCTTAATGGCGGCGTTCGATAAAGCGCAAAAAGCATACGCAAAATTAAAGCCGAACCAAAAGCTACTCGTTTATAATTTCAACGTATTAAAAGAATACGAAAAGCCAGTATCAGTATCAAAAAAAATTAAGGCGTTAAAGCCGACGAATTTGTATTTCGCGACGGACTTAGCGACAGCACGTCAAACGTATGAAAGCTTAACGGAGCAGCAAAAAGGTCTTGTAGAAGGTGCATACCGCATTACCGAAGCCGAGATGGAAATGCGTGAAGTAAATGTCATCGTGACGCTTATTCAAAACGTATCGATTACATCGCCTAACTACGTGAAAGATGCGCGTTCAGCGGAGCAAGGCTATAAGCAGCTCATGTCTTCGTATCGCAAGCTTGTCGTAAACTATAACTACTTAAAGGACGAATTAAAATCGGTAAAAAAAGTAGAGAAGGTTATGAAAAATATCGACGAGCTTGTAACGCTAGAGCCGAAAAAATTTGCGACAAAATTAAAAGCTGCGCGCAAAGCGTATGATAAGTTAGAAGAAGATGAAAAACCGCACGTTGCCAATTACATGAAGCTCATCGAATATGAAACAGCTGAAAGTTTAAAGTAAAGTAGCGAAAAAGAAATATCATTCGAGGCAGCGATGTGTCGAATGATATTTTTTTGCTTTTGCGATGAAGAGAAGTAGTGTAAACTGACATATTGCACGCGTATGAAAATTGTTCATTTGATTAGGACGTGTCTAAAAACTTTATAATTCCGCACAAATGAACGCTGTAAACGAATGAGTGGTTTTATTAGCTGTTGGTAGAGTTAGTTGATTCAAGCGTAGGTCGGTTGATTCGCCATTCCAAATGGTAAATGAAGTGTTTTAACCGGCTAAACGAATGAACGACCGGACTGATTACGATGAGTTTGCAGCGAGACTGTTTCTAGAAATTCCGGCACTTAATAGTTTGCTGCTGTGAAGGACGAAGCGTAAAAATGTTTTTGGCGACGAGTAATCGCATTCGTCATACACGTCCAGTACAATGGGAGGCTAATCAACACGCTCTGCGAAAAACATGTTATATTTGTAAGCAATTATATTTTTATATGACCGGTAAAGAAAGGGGATAGCGTATGCGCAAAATAATAAGCATATTATTTCTAATGTGTATTGTTAGTTGTGCAACGACAGCCGCGGCTTCATACAAGGACATACCCGATACACATTGGGGTGCGCCGACTGCGAAATGGGCTGTCGAACAAGGGTATATGGCTGCTTATGACGGCTATTTTTCACCAAATAGAGAAATTCCACGCATCGATGCCATCGTAGCGCTTGCGGCGATGAAAGGTATCGTCGATCGACCAGCAACGAAACAGCTCGCATTTGAGGATTTTTCGCCAACGCAAAAAGGATATGGTGTCGTTGAACAGCTAGTAGAGCAAGGGATTATTAAAGAGCAGCAATATTTTAATCCACAGCAGCCGATTACACGCTCGCAAATGACGAAAATTTTAGCGATGTTATTTCAAATTAACGTTGATTTGAAAAATGATTCGAAGTTTACGGATGTACCCCATAGCCATCAAGTTTACCCATTCGATTCATTTCTTCAAA
>NZ_MATO01000057.1 GCF_001700325.1 Caryophanon latum | reverse complement strand
ATAGAGGTGATTTTCGATGAATCAACAAGCATTGCGACGCATTCCGCTACACAAGCTCATTGATTTGAAAGTGGACTTTGCCTTTAAGCAACTGTTCGGCAGCGAGCGTAACAAGCACATTACAATCGTTTTCTTAAATGCGATTTTGGCACGAACAGGACGCGATACGATTACAGAAAGGCTGTATGCGCCATGCGACTCGCGTTCCTGGGGCTCGGCTCAAGCCTCCTCACCGCGAGCGGTTGCGGGGTCTTGAGTCACGAGCTTTTCCCCAAGGAGTCTCGTCGCGCGCATACAGCCATTATCATATTATTTAAAGTACTTAGAAGCACACCTTGATCTACTTGTAAAAACGCAGTCGGGTGAGCATATTAATATCGAAATGCAGCTATCGAATCAAGACGATATGATGAAGCGTACCCTTTACTATTGGTCACGACTGTTTGCGAAACAATTAGAGAAGGGGAAGGGCTATCGAACGCTCTTGCCGACGATTACGATTAATATTTGTAACTTTACGGTGTTTCATGATTTAGCACATTACCACACGACGTATCATTTGTACGAGGACGCGGAACTGAAGCGTTTACGTCCAATCGATGACGTACTCGAAGTGCATTTTATCGAGATGAATAAATTTTTGAAAGCGTGGCACGACAAAAAATTGCAGCCACTTGACGATATTTTGGCGAGATGGCTACTGCTACTCGGCATGGTTGACGCGCGGAAAGAAAAAGTGTATACGGAAATTTATGAAGAATTGGAGGAGTTGGCGATGAAGGACGAAAACTTAATCGATGCATTCGGGACGTGGGAAGAATTGAGCCAGACACCCGAGACACGGTTTGCATACGAGATGCGACTGAAGGCAATTATTGATGACGAGGCGAGATTGAGTGATGCGAAGGAAAGTTCGCTTGAAAAAGGCATCGAAATGGGGAAAGAGGAAGGTATCGAAATTGGAAGAGAACTAGGAAAAGAGGAAGGTCGTCACGAAGAACGACTACAGCTAGCGAAAAACTTCCTTGCATTACATGTCGATCTTGAAACGATTCAGCAAGCAACGGGGCTGTCTATCGACGAGCTCGAACAATTAAAACGACATATGTAACTTTGACGAAATAATTACTGTTGCTCGGCTTGGTCGATGCTCGCAAAGAAAAAGTAGATATGGACATTTATGAGGAATTGGCGATGAAGGACGAAAACTTAGTCGATGCATTTGGTACGTGGGAGGCGCTTAGTCAGACGCCGGAGACAAGGTTTGCGTATGAGATACGACTGAAGGTAATTATTAATGATAAAGCGAGATTGAGTGATGCGATTGACAAAGGGGAAGAGCGTGGGACCGGAAAAAGGAATTCAAAAAGTAGCACGTGAAATGCTGGCATCGAATGTCAATATAAACATGATGCAACAGTTTATCAACTTGATGATTTCGACATCACACAATTAATGCAACAGATGTAACGGCGCAAATTAGTGTAACACCTTTTAACAATTAATGTTTTAATACATTCATACATTTTTCCATTACAAAGATATCGTTTCAAATAGCTACATTACTTATATGACAGCGACCGCTCTATTATAAAAAGCGGTCGCTCATTTTTGTGCATGCAGCTTGAAAGAACGGGGAAAAGACAATTGCCGTATAGGTGGCAATTGTCTTTTAAGTTTAGTTCGTCTATCGTCCAATTTAATTAATGAAGAGTTATTGATTGTTCTATGATATAAGTGATACCGCTACAATGCCGTATCGATTTATTGCATGCAAATATTAAAAATTCATCATTATTTAGTTGTTGTATTCAGTTGTACGTGATCACGTTAAGAAATGCAGCTCGCTACTACAATTCTCGATGCCGCTCATTTTAGCGAGAAAAATGATGCGTGCGAAGTGCCTAAGAAGACACTTACAACGCTCAAGTCGTTGCACATTTACTATAGCATAACGCACATTATTTGTAAATATTTTCATTTATATTAAAAAACGACTTGCGCATCATGAGCGTCAAGCCGTTTTTTTGTTAGTTTGCGATTCGTTTATCTAACCAGAAGCGCCAGTATCCTTGATGATTTTTAATGCCGATGACACCGTAATCTTTCGTAATGTACGTTGTTCGCTTTTGCGCATTTTTCCATGACGTGCCGAACACTTCCTCTACGACAATGACATTCGTGTACGTCTTGCCGGCAATTTTCACCGTTGCTTTCGTATCCAAAATTTTCTCACTAATTTGCTCAAAAACATTTTGACTCGTCGGTGTTAGTGAATACTTTAAACCGATTGTTACGGGAAGGTTAATGAGCACGACTGTATTTTCAATGACCGCGTTTGAAAAATACGAAATGCCTGTCCAATCTTCTGTGTAATTTAAATACCCGTAATACGCGCCTGTTCGATCATCATAAATATCCCATACACTGTAAACGCCTGCTTCTCCACCTGCATCTTGCCCTTCATACGTCATCTTCAAATATTGATCTTTCGTCGCAAAATAATACGTATAGTTTTTGTTCGGCACATATTGCATAACCGTGCCACTTTGTAGCGACATCGCACGCGCTAAAAATGCCGCAAAATGCGCACGTGTTAACAGCTTATTTGGCTCAAATGTGTGCGTATAATTTTTTTGTTCATAGCCTTTTGCAATGTTGTTCATCGTCACGAGCTGAATGGCGCGGTATTGTGCAGATGTTGACGGCACATCGGTATACGTCACCGCGTTATGCGCAATTGATTTTAGCTGAAACGCTTTTGTCAAAATATCTGCCATGTATGCACGTGAAATGTTTGATTCCGGCTTAAAGTTAGACGATGCCTCAAACAAACCTGCCGTATACGCCGCGGCAATTTCAGTGTAATACTGATGCGTTTTTGGCACATCTCGATAGCCTGGATCACGCAAATTCGTCGTCGGTAAATTCAGCGCCTTCACAAGCATCGCCGCAATGTGCTTTTTCGCAAGCAATGCATTCGGCTTAAATGTACCGTCCGCATAACCGTTAATAACCCCTGCGTTTGATAAATAACTAATTTCCGTCGCTAATGAATGTGTAGACGGCACATCTTTAAACTTCGTCGCCCCTGCTGGTAATGCAAGCGATAACGTTAATGCCACTGCTGCAACACTCGCTACTACTTTTTTGAACATAACATCCCCCTTTTCGAAATGATTTTCATTAGTACGCCATATAGAAGCGCTTTTTTCCATCATACAGTTATCGTTATATATTGTAAATATTTAGCGTTTTATGAATGCTAGAACAAGTGTAGCAAACGTAATTGCCGCACAAAAAAGACCACTTCAGCATAGGAAGCGGTCGTAAATGATTGCGTAATCGTGTCGGTTGGTGAAGTGCGTATAAAACTGGTGATCCTCTAAATCAAGGTTATCCATTTACACGCTACATTGTTACATTAAGTGATTGTGAAATTTACCGTGTTAATCCTCTATCTCAAGGTTATCCATTTACACCGATCAAGCATTAGAAGCTGTAAAAGAATTTGTGGCGCAGTGTTAATCCTCTGTCTCAAGGTTATCCATTTACACGGTTAAATCACGCGCTCGAAGAATCGGCGGACAAAATGTGTTAATCCTCTGTCTCAAGGTTACCCATTTACACGGAAGAAGGAGGCTTATATGAAGTGGCTATTTTGAGTGTTAATCCTCTATCTCAAGGTTATCCATTTACACAAGACTGCGAAGACCTTCCTGTAGCGGCAGGCTTACTGTGTTAATCCTCTATCTCAAGGTTATCCATTTACACCATTAAGTGTGGTTACGTGGGCGGCTTCTCATTCCAGAGTGTTAATCCTCTATCTCAAGGTTATCCATTTACACACAACAAAGCAGTTCCTGTGATTGACCATTCTTCGTGTTAATCCTCTATCTCAAGGTTATCCATTTACACATGGGCAGTCTGTGTCATTACATCCAACAGTCTTAGTGTTAATCCTCTATCTCAAGGTTATCCATTTACACAGTGGCTCATTTCGGTGCTAAAGAAGTAGCTGAAGTTGTGTGTTAATCCTCTATCTCAAGGTTATCCATTTACACAGTACCGTTTTTCGCCCTTACTGTCCCAAGCGTTTCACGAGCCGTTTTACATGGTGACTGGTGCATTTTCGTTTGGAATTTTCAGGGATTATATCGATATAGCGAAATGAACGTGCAACACTTAGCCTAAAGCCTTTTTCGTGTAAATGTTAGTATATTGACATAGGTATGGTGAACGCCGTTTTTAGGCAAAAAACGCACCATGCTTTGCGATGCGAAATGCACCACTTTTTCTTTCTTTAGCTTACCAATTTCCACCTTTTTTGTACAGCAAAAGTTTTGACCAGTTCGGTGATACGATACTTGCTCGGTGTCAGTACTATTTATATAGAAGAAACTCAAAAAAACACCCACAATGATTCCTCACCGTGAGCGTTCGTCATTATTTCACAACGTAGTTCGGCATGCTAAGCCATAGGTCAAATATGCGTGAACCGTCATCGAATTGATCGTTCATAAAGCTTTTACTGCGCACATATTTAATCGAGCTTGCTTTCGGATCGAGCTTGAATGTTGAAAAATGATAGCCTACTTCTCCAGCATTCGAATAAACCATTTCTTGATATTCGTTATTGCCAATTGATTTTGGCTGCGCAGTATAAAGAATAATTCCTGCGCGTGATAATTGTCCGTTCGTTACGTAAAAAATCGTCGCTTCACGGCAGTTTGATCCGCATACTTTAGACACCATAAATAAATCAGTATCCTTTGACGTTTTGCCTTGTACTTTGTAAACGAGCTGTGCGGTTTTGTTATACGTATAGTCGTTAATTGAATACGGCTGTATGTATACATATTTGTCGCCCTCTGCCTGTAAACCGATTTTAAAGTCACCTTCATAATATAAATCGCCAGGAGCTAGCCCTGCCCAAATATTATCATCGTTTCCGTAGCCACTATAGTCACCGTAGCTAATGAGATGCGCCTTAATGTTTTTCCCTGTCGTTGCATCACGCAATGTCGTCGTGAAGCGAACGGTTTTTGATAAATCGCCTTGGTGAATGCGCTCCCCTTTAATAACCGTTACGGCTTGGTCGTGTAGCTCGCTTGCGACAACGTAACCGCGCATATTTCCTACTGCGACGTATGCCCAGCCTGCAATCGTGCCGTATGTTGTGACTTTCGTATTTTTCGGTAACGTTGCTAGCTGCACGCCGCTTTTCGTCGCCGTATTACGCATCACAAGTTGATCTGCATGGACGTATTGTGTTTTCGCCTTCGCTGCCGTCATGGACGAGGCTGCTGCATAGCCGATTCCGTCACCGTATTTTACGACATTCCACCCTGCACCGACTGAACCGTAATCTTCAACGAGCAATCCTTTTTGCCACGTTGCCGTCGTATTCGCTGAGCGTGTTGGATATTGCTTCACGACAAGACCATTTGCCGTAATCACTTTAATGATCGGCGTAATCGCTTGTAAATAGCTTTCGTTCACATAACCTGCAATCGATTTCGACTGAATTTTCGCCCAGCCATTGCCCGTTGCCGAAATGATGACGAGATCACCGCGCTGTAATGACGCAATATCTGCTACGCTCGGTGAAGCAGCCCCTTTCACCGCTAAACTATTTGCATTGACGACTTTCACTTCGCGTACGTTACTTGCATCGACGAACGTCGGAAACGCAACGACCGCAAGCAGCAACAACACGCATAACAACCACTTTTTCATATAGCACCCCCTATATTGATAGTTCCATAATACCGCTCATTAACTGAAAAATCTATATTTCCAGTAAATATAATGAATAATTACTTATATAATGGAAGAAACTCAAAAAAGAAGCTGCGCTAAAAGTCGAATTAGACCGTTAGCGCAGCTTCTTCCTATTTCAATCATTTATTGCTTCTTTTGTAGCGTCGTCATGCGGAACGGATCAAGCACGACGTTAATTTCTTCTTCTGTAAAGTAGCCGTATTTTAAGCAAAGCGAGCGCACCGATTCATTCGTCTCGAGTGCTTCACGCGCAAGCTTTGATGCAATTTCGTAGCCAACATGCGGTGCGATTGCTGTAATGACACCGATTGAACGCTCAACGTTTGCACGCAGCACTTCCTCGTTTGCCTGAATGCCTTGTAAGCAATATTCCGTAAACGCTTCAAAGCCGTTCGTCATAATGCGAATCGATTGCAGTAAGTTAAATACGAGCACGGGCTCCATGACGTTTAGCTCGAACTGCCCTGCCTCTGATGCCATCGAAATCGTCGCGTCATTGCCGACCACTTGGAACGCAATTTGGTTAATGACTTCAAGCATTACTGGGTTCACTTTCCCTGGCATAATCGATGAGCCTGGCTGACGCTCTGGTAATAAAATTTCTGCGAAGCCCGTTTTCGGACCTGATGCCATTAAACGTAAGTCGTTGCAAATTTTCGACATGTTCAGCATACAAATTTTTAGCGCACCTGACACTTCTGTGTAAATGTCTGTATTTTGTGTACCGTCAACGTGGTTTTCACACGCGACAAATGGTAAACCTGTATTTTGCTTCACGAAATCAACTGCTGATACGATGTACGCCTCGTCCGCATTTAAATACGTACCGATTGCCGTTGCACCTAAGTTAATTTCGTATAAATCTTCCTTCGTTTGCTTAATGCGCTTCATGTCGCGGCGCAGCACTTTCGCATACGCTAAAAACTCTTGTCCTAAACGAATCGGCACCGCGTCTTGTAAATGCGTGCGCCCCATTTTAATAATGTGGTCGAACTGCTCTGCCTTTTGCTCGAACACGCTTACCATATGCTCCATCACGTTTAATAGCTCAATGAGTAACGTCACCGTTGATAAATGAATCGCGGTCGGGAATGCATCGTTCGTCGATTGTGCCATGTTGACATGTGAGTTCGGGCTAATGATGCTCGCGTTGCCTTTATCATGCCCTAAAATTTCAAGGGCGCGGTTTGCGATGACTTCATTGGCGTTCATATTTAATGACGTCCCTGCCCCACCTTGAATTGGGTCAACAACGAACTGCTCATGCCATAGTCCGTCAATAATTTCTGTCGCTGCTTGAATAATAGCTTCAGCGATATCTTGCTGTAAGCTTCCTGTTGCCGCATTCGCTTGAGCAGCTGATTTTTTTACGATTGCAAGCGCACGAATTAGCTCAGGATCTACTGTTAAGCCAGTAATCGGGAAGTTCTCCTTCGCACGCATCGTTTGAATGCCATAATATACGTCTTTTGGAATTTCCATCGTGCCTAAAAAGTCTTTTTCAATACGTGGTGTCATGCAAATCTCTCCTTAGTATGTAACGTACTTATAGTAGAAACAGCTTTCATATGCTCCATCTATTTCTCTACAGTCAGTATACAATATTCCTTCCAAATAAACAGCAAATGGTTAACGAATTTATTACTTTTTTTAGTATAATAGTCTGACTTGATTGTGAATATATAACATTCTATAAAATTGAAATTTTCTGTAAATTACGCTACACTGGTAATAACATTATGGAGGTGTTCAGTTATGCATCAAAAATTACAAGCAGCTGTTGACTCAATGGCGCTCTTTCAAGCAACATATCCAAGTGATGCGTGCATTGTCATTATCGATGAACATGAAGTTGTCGGTTATTTGCCTGCAAAAACATTTGACTTAAAAACCGGCGTCGGTACAAAAGTCGCAAACTTTAGAGGAACGGTGACAGAAAAAGCATTGTCACAGCGTCGTTTTTTACGCGAAGAGCACGGCCCTGAGCTTTTTGGATTTGCCTACATCGCTACAGCGCAGCCAATTATGGACGGTAGTAAAACGATTGGTGTTTTAAGCGCCGTCATCTCAAACGACCAAGTAGATCAAATTCGCAAAGTCGCAAGCGATTTATCAAGCTCTGTAGAACAAATGACGGCAACGAACTTAGAGCTTTCAGGGGCAAGTAGCGACGTGGCAAGTCAGCTGCAGCAGCTCGTAAAATTTGCAGAAAACATGGACATTGAAATTAATAATACGAACGAAATTGTACATATCGTGAAAGACATTGCGCAAAAGTCTCGCATTCTCGGCTTAAATGCCTCGATCGAAGCGGCGCGCTCTGGCGAATACGGCAAAGGCTTCGCAGTCGTGGCGAGCGAAATTCAAAAGATGGCACAAAACAGCACAGAAAGCGCCGACGAAATTGCCCGTCAGCTACAAACGATTCGCTCTTCTGTTCAAACCGTTACGACAACATCATCGCAAGTCGCAACATTTACTGAACAATTTTCAGCAAGTATGAAAGAACTCGATGAAGCATACAAAAACATCGGCACACACGCATCTGAATTGTTAAATTTAAGTGAATAATTTTATTTTATGTAAATATTTACACTTCAATATAATAAAAATTTGACATCAGGTCTGTTGATTAGCCATTTTTATAAAGCTGAATCTGTT
>NZ_MATO01000056.1 GCF_001700325.1 Caryophanon latum | reverse complement strand
CTGAATTGCTTTTTTTTAGTAGCAAGACGGAGATGAACGCTGCATTTTTGTGGCATGGAGCGGGTGGCGAGACTCCTTGGGTAATAGCTCGTGCCTCAAGACCCCGTAAGCCTCGACATAGGAGAGGCGCGGAGGCTTGAGCCGAGCCCCAGGAAAGCGAGCCACCATACGCGAAATGCCAGTTGAATGGCTAATCAACACGCTTGTATTCATATTAAAGAATAAGGAGGAACAAAGTGAAAGTATCAATTGAAAAAATAATAGTCATTTTATTAGCGTGTATCATTATTTCGGTAAGTGATGACACTAAAGTATTTGCAGATACATTGGAATTTGATGTGCAAACAGATGTACCTGTAGATAAAGTTTGGCAAATTACATTTTCTTCATTTGTAAGTAAAGAGTCGTTACATAATAAAATTTTTGTTACTGATGAGGACGGAAATACATATAATCCGAACTATGTAGTCGAGAAGGACGGTACAACAGTTTCAGTGTTACCACCGAATGACCAATATGATGCTGGGAAAATGTATACGTTAAATGTATCGAGTGACACGAAATCAGTATATGATGAAATACTCGAGCAAGATGCAACGATGACTTTTATGACAAGCGAACCTAGCTATGCAAATATTGTTGTAAATAAAAATGTTTTAGATGTATCTTCAATTGAGCTAGCCTCTGGAGAAGTATATATTCCATTTGGAGAACCAGAACAACAGGCAGAGACGTTTATAGTTCCTAAAAATATATACTCAATCGGTGACATTATTAAAATGGAGCCAAACGATGAGTTTACATCAGGATTTATGCGCAAAATCGTTTCTATTGAAGAACATAACGGTCAAGTACATGCAAAAACGATATTCCCAACGCTTGATGAAGTTTTTTCAGAATTGGATATGAATACGACATTTGCGTTAACATCAGATAGACTTGTTAAAATGGAGCTTGAGGATCGTGTCGTACTAGCTTCAAATGATATTAGTCAAGGTTGGGAGTTTGGATTAATTGATTATCTGAGTACTATTGAGGGGCAAGCTTATGGCGTTACAGGATCAATTAAATTGGATGCTTTGTCATTTACTATGGATTTTGACAAACGTAAAATTACGACAGGACCACATCAATTTAAAATCGATGCAATCGTGACATCAAGTTTATCTATTGAACCGCAAGTAAAATTGCCACTTCAAAAGTTATATAAGCAATTATTACCAAAAGATGAAATAAATCTTGGTACATTCACATACGTCTTACCATACGGATTTACGGTGCAATTACATGCAGGAGTTACTGTTCGTCCATCTATTATGGTTGGAGGGACAATGGCGTATACAAATACAACAGAATTTACACTTGGTGCGTTATATGAGAATAAAAATTTTAAAGGCATTAAGAAGTTTGACAATAGAAACGATTTTGCCAAAACAATAGTAGGTGGTGGCAAGGTAGAAGTTGGTCCACGATTTACAGTTGAAGCAGGATTTTTAACGTTAGGTATCGCTAACATGCATAACGATTTTGGTGCATATGCGAAAATCGAACAACATTATGATATAGAAGATAACTTAGGTGCATGTTTAGTAAGAGAAGCAGGTGTATTTTATAAAATGTCACTTGAAATTCCACCACTAAAAAAATTTAAAGTGAGTAGTTTTCCACTTGCAGGCACTGAGTTACCTTTAATTACGAAAAATGAATGTCAATTGGTAGAAAAAATTGCTTTCACAAATCAAACATTAACAGCTACAAGTGATGAAGTGGAACAAGTGCAAGTGAAAGTGAATTGGAAAGATGTTGTTACGGCACAAACAAGTAAGATGGATATTACAGAGCTAGTTGAATATACGACAAGCGACGATCGTATACGTGTAAGTAAAACAGGTAAAGTTTCTGTAGAGGAAGCAGCCCAGCCATATACAGCGACGATTACCGCAATGTATCAATATAATAATAAAACATATACAGCCTTAATTAATGTGAAGGTTGAGCCTGAAGTAGTAACTGCTAGTGACTTTATAGAGTATTTAAAAAGTGACGGCGTACCTAAAGGATATTCAGTTATAGAAGTTAATGAATATGCATTAACAGGACAAAAAACGAAAGAAATTATTGCATTGTTTTATAATGAATATGAAGAGCAAACGTTAGTGCAAGCATATAGCTACGATACAAATACAGCACAGTGGCAGCCGACGTATAGCACGTATTTAAGTGGGAACGCTAAATTTTATGATAGTGGATCAGTGATGAATAATGTTCGAGAGCAAGTGATTATTGGTGTGAATCCAGGTCAATCCGCTTCATTTATTTTGCTTGGAAGTAAAGACGGAAAAAGTATTCAAATGTTAATCGATGAATCGTCAAGTTATTATTATCATGGGTATCCTCAAATAAAGAATAATACCGTACGGGTTTGTGAATCTTCACAAGGAAAACAGTTTACTTGGAACGGTTCAAGCTTCAAAAAAGAGGATGTGTTATGTAATCCAGAGGCATCTGAAATTAAGCCCGATGATATTGTCATTCGTTATTCAATTGATGAAGATGGAAATATAACAAGTAATTATCCAAATGAACATGTGTTTTTAATAAATGATGTACAAAAAATTCATTTTATCCGTGAAAACATCGGTATGATTGAACGTATTCTGACATATGATTATGGTGCGTATCAAATAATTCCTGATTTATATAATTTCGAGCAGGCATACATCTACTATATAGAATATATTCATTAATCGATATAAATGTAATGTAGCAATTTAATACATGATAGAAAAAACGCTCGGCGCAACACCGAGCGTTTTTATTATGCGTTTAAAGCGTTTTGTAAAAACTTCGCCAGCTCGAGCATGCCGAACGTGCCGTGTAAGTTTTCTGCATCTGCATTGTAGTTCGTATTCGTGTTCACGTCGTACGCATACGCTTTGCCGTCCTTGTCGACGATGAACTCGATGCCCGCAACGTCAATTTTGCTCGCCGCTAAAAATTGCTCAAACTTCGCAATAAGCTCCGGGAATGCGTTGTCGACAATTTCAAATTTCATGCGCTTTTTCGGCGTTTCACCGACTGGGCAGAACATGTCGCCAATTTGACACGCATCGGCAGGGCATAGCTCAAAGCCTTCTGACGTATCGACGCGCACTGAATACATATACTTGCCGCCGATAAATTCAGCACGCGTAATAAACTGCTCTGGCGACTCGATGTATTGCTGCACGAGCGTAATGCCGTCGACCGGCTCCTCGAAGCGCTCGCTATGAATGTATTCCTCTAGTGCTGCAATCGAATAAAATAGCTGTACGCCGAGCCCTTTTCCTGCGCGGTTATGCTTCGTAATAAACGGGAACATGTTGAGCGATTTTGCCGCTTCGACAATGCGTGATTTGCCAACTGCGACAACCGTTTTTGGCGTTTGAATGCCGTGACGAGCTAGCTGCGTATATTGCTTTACTTTGCTCACTTCATACGTTAACGCTTCTGTGCCGTTAAACACGGTGCGCCCGTGAAACTCAAGCCACGTTAAAACAGCTGCTGTTAACTCTGGGGCGAAGCGGTGACCACGTGTGTGCGACGATGCGCTCATGCGGCTATAAAAAATGCCTTCAGGTGGCGCTTCATTCAAGTTCACTGTACCTTCGTCTAAATGCCAAAGCTCATACGGTGCGCCAAGCTCGATCAAGCGTTTCTCTAAATGCGTCGTCCATTCGTTGTTTTCGTGAATTACATAAATCTTTTTCATGATGTGCCTACTCTCGTTGTATATATTCATAGTAATTATATGTGATTTCTATTATAAATGATTGGATGGGAAGTGCAACTATTTGACGCGATGTTTTGTTATTATCCGACGAATTTTAAAGCATAAATTTAAGTGAAGTTTATATACAATTTCTAAATATGATACAATAAAGATAGATACATTAAAGGAGTATCAGTGTGGTAACATTAACACTCTATCATGCAACAAATAAAGAGCGTGGTAATGAAATTCAACATTCTCGATTGTTTCCAGTGACAAAAGGAGATCATCATTGGCTAGGAGATGGTAGCTACTTTTTTCTAGAAGCTTTTCATGCATATAAATGGATGTTGGATATGTACAAATATCGTTTTAGTCACATTATAAAATATGATGAATTACAAGAAAATTATAAAATTATTGAAACAACAATAGAAATACCTGATCAACGAATTTTTAATTTGATGTTAGCAGAACATAAGATAATATTTGATGAAACATATAAATCAATACTTTCAGTAAATCCGAAAGTACTTTATCGAGCACCAGAGGGCAAAGTGATTAATTATTTGTTCCAAAGTTTAGGTCTTAACAATGATTATGATTGTGTATTAGGGTTGTTTGGTTTCAATTATAAAAATTACGAAGGAACTAAATCAAGAATAGCATTTATGCCGCAGTTACAGTTATGTATTAAAGATGACAAATTGTTGCAACAACATTTTAATGATTTTGATTATACAAATCAGATTGAAATGTATAACTACCTATTGTCTAAATATTATTTTGAGAAAGTCAAAAAAGGATAGGAGATGCGAATAAATATGAACACTTTACAGCGTATTCAAGCGATTCAAAAACATTTTGAGGAAACGCCGAAAGAACAGATTTTATATAATATGAAGCAAGCTGGATTTGAAATTGCAGAAGACATGACGATAAATGAACAATTGAAGTCTGAGGCTAAGAAAAATTTATATGCTCAATCTATGAATTATAAAGTGACTTCATACAATCAATTATGGTCTTCTACTAAAAATGCAGGTGTAGGCTCATGAGTAAAATAGTTAACAGCAAACTAAAATTTTTACGTTATGAAGTAAACAAAATTCAATTCATTAATAACCCAGATTATGAAATGAGGGATGTTGAAATTGACTTGGAATTTAATTCTGCTATTGAAAGGTCAGAGGATTACATCGCTCAAAAAGTAAGCATAGAAGTCTTTCCAAATGCTTTAGAAAATGGTATGCCATTTCAGCTGCAGATTGATATAACAGGACATTTCCATTTAATCAATGAAAGCGGTGAAATTGATGAAAAAAGCATTGAAATCAATACGCTTAGCATTTTATTTCCGTATGTTCGATCGTTAATTACAACGATTACAGCAAATGCTAATGTTCCAACGTTAGTGTTGCCATTATTAAACATTATTCAAACACTCGAACAAAATAATGAGAACTAACGAGATAAAAAGCTGTGTCAGTATGCTGTCATTTTGATAGTTTACTCACACAGCTTTTTTGTATATGTTCAATTTTATTTAAACAGTCATAGCATATGAAATTAATCCGAAAACCCAATTTTTATCCAAATTTTCCTTATTTCTAGCTACAACTATGGTACGGTTATATGGTGTGCAAATGAGAGGAGACAACGAGATGAACAGATGGATGAAAGTTGGAGTTATGGGGGCGCTGCTTTGGTCGCTTAGCATGCCTGCAACAAATGCGATGTCGTACAGCGACGTACCGAAAACGCATTCGAATTATTACGATATTTTGTATTTGGAGGAGCATGACGTCATTGTCGATCGTGCAAGCTATGGGATGCAAGACATTGTGACACGTGAGGAAGTAGCGGTTATGGTTGCGAAGGCAATTGGGCTAGACGGTTCAAAGCCAGTCGATACGAAATTTAAAGATGTGAAGAAAAACAATTCGAATTCCGGCTACATTCAAGCAGCGGTGGATGCAGGCATTATTAACGGCTATACGGACAATACGTTTCGCTCGACAACAAACGTAACGCGTGGGCATATGGCGGCGTTCATTTCGCGTGCGTTTACGTTGCCAACTGGGACGAAGACGTTTAAAGATGTGGCGAAAAACAATACAGCGTACGCAGCGGTGAGCCAGCTTGCAGCAGCGAACATTACGACGGGCTATGAGGATGGTACGTTTAAGCCACAAAACAATTTAACGCGCGCGCACATTTCGGCATTTTTAGCACGAGCGATGCGTTACGAGGCACAGACGCATACGATGGAGGCGCATTTTATTGACGTTGGGCAAGGGGATGCGACGTTATTGCAGCTTGCGACGGGTGAGAATGTATTAATTGATGCGGGAACGGACGCAGCAGGGGAAACGGTTGTCGCGTACTTGCAGAAGCAAAATGTGCAAACGCTCGATTACGTCATTGCGACGCATCCAGATGCCGATCATATCGGTGGCATGGTCGATGTACTGAAGGCGTTTGATGTGAAGCATTTTGTCGATTCGGGCAAAGTGCATACGACAAATACGTATAAAAACATGCTACAAGCAGTCGATGCAGAGGGCGCGACGTTTACTGTGCCAAATGCAGGCGACATGTTAATCGAGCATACCGATGTTCATTCATACGTGCAAGTGCTCTATGCAAATGAAAGCGCGAAAGAAACGAACGATGCAAGCCTAGTCGTGAAAGGTGGCTTTTGTAGTGAAGATGTGCTGCTGATGGGGGATGCGAGCGCGGACGTTGAAGCACAGCTCGTAAAACAGGCGAACGTTGAAGCGGACATTGTGAAACTTGGGCATCACGGTTCGAATACGAGCTCATCGCTTTCATTTTTACAAGCGGTGAAGCCAAATACGGCAATTATTAGCTACGGGGAAGGAAACAGCTACGGGCATCCGCACAAAGAAGTAGTAGCGAATGTGCACAAAGTCGGTGCGTCAATGTACGAAACGGCGAAGCAAGGGCATATCGTCGCAACGATTCAGTGTGGCAGTCATACAGTCGATCAGCAAGCGTCTACACCAGTCGTGCCAACACCGGTTGTACCGACGCCGACACCTGCGCCAGTTGTGCCAACATCATTTGCGAACTGCACCGAGCTGCGTAAAGTGTACCCAGACGGTGTGAAAGAAGGGCACGTAGCGTATGCGGCGAAGCTTGATGGTGATTCAGATGGCTGGGCGTGTGAAACGACCGATTCGAATGACAAGCCAGCACCAGCTCCTGTACCAACCCCAGCACCGAAGCCACAGCCAACTGGAGATGTGAACTCAGGTAGCTACGTAGTGCCAGGTGCCGCGACGAGCTTTAAAAACTGTACGGCCATGCGCGAAGTTTATCCAAAAGGTGTGAAAACCGGACACCCAGCGTATGCGAAAAAGCATGACCGTGATGGCGACGGTTGGGCGTGTGAATAAATGAAAGATGGTGAATCAATATTGAAGTGAGCATTATTTGGTGTTTTTTTTAGTTTATTTTTAATGATAGTATATCCAACTGCGTTTGAAGCATACTATATGGATATTGAACAAGATCATCCACAGTGTCCTGAAATTTATTATTTGGCAGATCGTAGTATTGAACCAAATGATACAGATTTTTCTGTGCAGGAACCTATTACGCGTGGTGAATATGCTACGATGCTTGTGAAGGCACTCGGCTATAAAGATGTTGCACCTGTAAATACAAAGTTTACAGACGTGAAGAACAATAACGCAGATTCTGGTTATATTCAAATTGCTGTGGAAAAAGGCATTGTTAATGGTTATGACGATGGTACGTTTAAGCCGAACCAAACGTTAAATCGTGGACATGCTGCAACGTTTGTATACATTTAAAGAAAGTACACGTACTTTTAAAACGTTCCAGCATCTCACACAGCATATAAAGCCGTAAAACAGCTTGTTCGTTCGAATGTCACAACGGGGTACGAAGATAATACGTTTCGACCAAATGTTACGTTAACGTATGCGCATGCTGCTGCGTTTTTAGCACGTGCAATGAAGTATTTTAGCGGAGAGAAATATCCATTAA
This sequence comes from Caryophanon latum, assembly GCF_001700325.1. GTDB lineage: Bacteria > Bacillota > Bacilli > Bacillales_A > Planococcaceae > Caryophanon > Caryophanon latum. Next base: position 80,434 of record NZ_MATO01000056.1, on the reverse strand, counting down.
CAGTAAAGGATGCTCTGCAACGATTATATGATAAAGGTTTTATTTTAGAGTTCGATCATGTTGAGGATAATGTATATGTCGCTCATGCATATACAATTAATTGTGACGATGAAATTTGTTTGACAGCGACTTGGGAATGGTTCCACATCAATATGTATGATGGGGAAATTACAAGGACTGCCCAAAATTGGTTTGATGAGCCACATGAAGAAAAATATAATTTAACTAAAGCTCAAGCACGTCAAATTCTTTATAATGAAGGATATATTACGAAGTACGCGAAAATCGTAGAAGAAGAATTTGATTCTTACAATTATATTTTCACGGTAGAAGATACATTCGATCGAACAACTATGTATATTGTAAATCCATTTACAAGTTTCGTAGATCGATATTAAAAAAGCTGCTATGCAACAGGTTTTGCGCCTGTTACATAGCAGCTTTCATTTATTCAAAAGAAGAAACGGGTACGCGTTCTAAAAAGAAAGATTCAATGTTTTCATAAGGCTCGTCGCTAAAGCCAATAATGCCACGTTGTTTCGCTATATACATATAACTAGAAGAATAGCCATCCTTTACTTCTTCGCCGTTTACTTTAATCCAATTATGCAATGTATACCTTACAACAACTACATCATTATAGAGTTCGTCTTCAATCATTACATTTGCACTTGTTTCGACGATTTCCTGTTTCTCAGGGAAATCCTCTTCATGTAACGTGTCATATTTTAAGCCAATTGTAAATGGATATGATGTATAATAGACACCTTCAGACTCATAGTAACCTAAGAAAAATTGACCATTCTGCGCTCCATATGCTAATAAATAATTTTCAATTTCTCCATTGGTCCAATATACAGTTTGTTCCCAAAGACCTGATTTTTCGCTATATTCATAATCATAATGTGAAAACTTTAACTGAACTTTGTAACCATCATGATAACTGATATAAACATAATTTTTATCTGGTAAATAATCACCTGTTCTTAGTGACATTGCACGTGCTAAAAAGGCAGAAAAATGTGCGCGTGTTAGTAATTGATTCGGATTGAAATTATATGTGTATGTAAAATAACCTTTATGATCTTCAATCTCATTCCCTTGAGCGATATTATTCATCGAAACGAGTTGAATTACACGGTAAAATTCGTGGTTTTGCGGCACGTCTTTGTATGTCTTCGCGTTATCAGCAATGGATTTTAAGTTAAATGCTTCAGATAAAATTTTTGCCATGAATGCGCGTGAGATGTGAGATTCTGGCTTGAAATAGGTTCCATCTCCAAAAATGCCTGCTGTGTATGCTGCTGCAATTTCTTTATAATATGGATGGCTTGTTGGTACATCTTTGTAGTTTGGATTTTTTACATTGTCTGTAGGCAAGTCGAGTGCTTTTACGAGCATTGAAGCAATATGTTTTTTTGCCATCAATGCATTTGGTTTAAACGTACCATCAGGGTAGCCATTAATGATGTCACGTTCGATTAAGTAATCTAGTTCAATGTGAAAGGAAAACTTTGCTGGAATATCCTCGAAATCAGCCGCTTGTGCAGATGTATTTACGGATAGTAAAAGAGTAAGCATTAGTAAAAAAGTAAGTATTTTTTTCATATGAAAGTCCTTTCTTTAACAAGTACTATTATAGTTACATATTTTTCTATTCTTGTATATAGACACTTTCATAACGAAAAACAGCTGCCGATTCGCTCGGACAGCTGTTTTTGCCGTATTACAATGCTTCGAAAAATTGAATGAATGATTCGACGTGTTGTTCATTAACTTCGTATCGCTGTGCATCGACTATGAAGTTTGCGTTGTTTTGCGGTACGCTGTAGTAAATGTCCACGTGATGTGTTGATCCGTCATCGTATGTCATTTCGACTGTGTGACGTGGACCTTCGTCGGTATGATCGCCTTCTAATTCAGCTGCTTCGTTCATTGCCTCTTCGAATAAATCAATCGTTTCAGGTGCGGTAATTTGCTTGCCTGGAATGGTTGACGTTACTTCAATTTGCGTAATGTCTTCCTCGAATGTAAATGGCTTTGGTGCGGGTGCGTTACAGCCTGCAAGCAGGAGCGCACAGCACAATACTAATATACGCAATATGTCCACCTCCGTATAACTAAATTATACACAAATTATGACAGCTGTGGTGACCAATTGTCGGGAAAGCCGTTTAGCTGAGAATATTGATACAAATCGACTAATTTTTGCTCGCTGTAATGGGCAAATTGTGGGGCATATTGTTCATGATGAAGCAGTGTATCGTTGCGTTCGAGCAATGCATATAAAAAGCGTTCGGCGGCAATTTTGTTACTTTTTTTCGTATTGCACGACACGCACGCCAGCACGAAGTTCCACAAGTCGTCACTTTGCATGTAGCTCCACGGAATGAAGTGATCGACGTGCGATTTGTGAAGCGACTTGCCGCAATAAAAGCAGTTGTGCATGCCTGTCGCATAAAGCAGCTGTGCAAACTGTGCGAGCGATTGACGCTGTGATACAATTTCGACTTTGCTGAGCAGCCGCGTTATTTTTTCGGCATCGTTGAATTTTTCTAAAAACAACGCGAGCTGATAATTCGTAATGTTGACGAGCATGCGCTTATGCGTTTGGAAAAAAATATAGTATTCCTGATGTAGCGTCAACGTTTCGTCCTTCAAGTTGAATGCATAAATGTCGCCGCCAAAGTCGCTATACGTCGCGCCGACTACGTATTTTTTGCCTACTTTTTTCACAAGCTGAATGAGTTCGAGCTGCTTTGTTGCTGCAATCGCATCGAAGTTCCAGTCGCTTGGAATGGCATGCTTTTGTGCGAACGCTTCAATCGTTTTTTCAACAGCAGAGCGTGCGTTTGCGGAATTGCTTTGACGCAGCCCGTGATGCATGACGAGGTTCCAATACGTGCGGGTAAACGACGCAAAAATCGCATCGAACGAAATTGTATAGTCGTCGCTCGCAGTCGCCAAGCTCTCTAGCAGCGCCTTCATAAAACCATATTTATATGTAGTTGTCGTCTTGCCGTTGTAAAAGAAGCGATGCGTCGCCTGCCAAATTTGCGTATGTGTCAAATAAGGTGTGCGCAGTTCGCCAACTTGCAAATCCCAGCTCATGAACTCACCTCCGAATTGTTTTTTATGTAACAAACAAGTATGGAATTTATCTTATTAAGTTTTGTCTTATCATCTGAGGTTGCTTTTCACGTCGAGGCATGCTTTCCGCGGGCGTGGCTTGAGCCTGTAGTCTCGCGCTCACGCTTTTCCCGTAGGAGTCCGCCTTTTGTTTCAAGCAACTTTTTTAGTTTACGATAATAAAGTTCTTATTGAAGAATTATACAATAAATTCAAAGGGGAAATATAAAAAAATCGATTTACACTGAAATTTTCAGCATAAATCGATTTTCGTTACAGCTCTTTGAAAATATTTAATTCTTCTAGCTCGATATAAGGAGATAACGAGAAACGTATTGTCTGTCTCACTTCATTTAATGATAAGCCAATTGCAGCTAGTACATGTGATGGTTTTGCGGAGCTACATGCTGATCCAGTCGATACAGCGATAATTGGTGCTAACTTTTTCACAAGAATCTCATTATTTAAGCCGATGAATTGTACACTCACAATACCTGGTATTTTGTTTGTGCTAGGTTGATTAAATTTAATATTTGAACCAAACTGTTGCTGTAGTAATTCAACTAAACGTTTTTCTAATAAAGTAAGTTGCTCAATATTATGTTTTAGTTTAGTTGCAGCAATTTTACTAGCAACGCCCATACCAACAATATTATGTACAGCTAGTGTGCCGCTTCGTAATCCATATTCTTGTCCGCCACCATGAAATAACGGTGTAATATCAGGGTAAAGGTTGTAAGCATCTTGCTTCAAATATGCTACACCAACACCTTTAGGACCGAAATATTTGTGAGCCGATATCGAAATCGCTTGCAACCCTGGCATATCTTCTAATGAAAACTCGATTTTTCCGATTACTTGAGTAGCGTCTGAATGAAGGAATACGTTTTGCTCCTCGCATAATTCTGCAATTTCAGCAATTGGATTGAGTGTACCTAATTCGTTATTACCCCATTGAATTGTAAGTAAAATTGTATCGGGGCGAATAGCCGCACGTACTTGCTCAACTGAAACGCGCCCATTTATATTAACAGGTAAAATTGTTAGTTCGAATCCAATCGTCTGCAAGTACTTACACGTTTCTAAAACAGATGGGTGCTCTGTTGCAGTAGTAATGATGTGCTTGCCGAGGTCTTTACGTTGGTCAGTAATTCCTTTAATAATAAAGTTGTTACTTTCTGTAGAACCACTTGTGAAAATAACCTCGTCTGTTTTGCAATGTAGCAAATTCGCGACAGCTTGACGTGCATTTGCAACTGCATCTTTTGCAGTTGTAGCATAGTCATAATATTTACTTGAGGGATTGCCAAATTGTTCAAGTAAATATGGTAACATTGCTTCCTTCACTTCTGGATGAACAGGTGTTGTTGCAGAATTATCTAAATATAACATAGTCATCACCCTATCTTATTTTTTAATAAGTGTGTTAATAATTTTTCATAATTACCTGCTAAACGGTATTCACCTTCTAATAGTTGAATACCACGTTCTAAGTGACGATTAAACAACTCCGGGAAATACTCTTCTTCTGAAATATGTTGTTGCGCATGTTGACGAATTAATGCTTTATAAACATAATCTTGGTCACCTGTCATTGTATTACGATGAATTTCAACACCGGCTGTATTTGGTACAGCGTCCGGCATTGAAGGGTCGTTTAACGAAAGTGCAACGGCAATTCGAGATAAAATATTCCACGTTAGACCTGTTGAATTTTGAAGCGATTTTAACGTTTCGCCAGTTTCTTTTGATGTTTTTAAACGAAAATTCATATACGTCGCTCCTAGCTGAATTTGAAATAGTCTTTTTTAATTGTCGTTTGTTGCTGAATTGGGTCAAAATCAAGTGTATATTCTTTCGCGATAGAAGGTGAGAGTAATGCGTAATGATGTGCATCAATTTCACTATCTGTTGATAAAATAATCGCTTGCTTTCCGAAATTCGGGATAAATACGCTTAATACAGCGGCTTTATGTGTTTTATCTAAACGACCAAGCAATGTGTCAAAAATAAATGGAACTTGTCGACCAGAGCAATCAAAAATTGCCCAAATGATCGAGATTAATAACATTTGTTTTTCACCAGCAGACAGCGTACGTTTTTCGATTTCATTTTTATTTGTATCTAATAATGTCACTTCATAGTTCACTGGATCAATGCGAATGAGTGCGATATAATCGTGCTTACGTAGCATTTTCTTTAAATTCGAAGTAGCTTGAATTTGTACATCTTGTAAACGTTGTGCAATTTGCTGTTCTCGATATTTACGGCTAAGTGCAATGATTTTTTGTGCCTCAAGTAAAGAGCCCGACGTCTTATCGTAGTTGCGTAACTGCAATTTGATTTTTTCGATTTTCTCTAAAGTGTCAACTAGCTCGTTTTTTAATTTCTGCAGAGTTTCTTGTTCTTGCTCAATTTCTTGCGTAGCTTTCACTATCTTTAAATTATATGAATCCATTTCTTCGATAATTTTACTGAATTCATCTGTTTCATCGTGAACTTTAATTTTGTCTTTTAACACTTTTGCTTCTTTTAAAGCATTTGCATTGAGCGTTAAAAGCTCTAAATAAGTTGAGGGTAAGTCTTTTTGAACAATTGTGTAAGCTTGTTCGACTTTTAGTGATTCTTCATAAGAAGCACCATGAATGACTTTTTCATGATTTTTTGGCTTTAGTAAGCTAACAAGCTGTTCTTTCATTTCTGTTGTTTTTTCCTTAGAACTGCTCATGTTTAAGCTTTGAAGTACTTGTGTCAGACTTTCTAGTGTTAATTTTTCATCCAATTGTTTAGCAAGTTGAAGTGATTCTTCATTTTTCACTTGATTACGAGTCTCGGTAAGTAAAGATTTTGTTAAAAATAAAGGTAATACGTTACTTACGAAATTCTTAATTTCCTCTAAACGTTGCTTACGCTCTGTTTCAATTTGTGTAATGCGTTGCAGTACATCTTCACGTTCTTGTTTTTTCAAGCCGCCGTATTGCTCAAATGATGTTTTAATTGCTAAATATTCTTCATGTAGATCGTTTAAGTTTTTTTGCTTATAGTCAATTGAACGAGTTGTAGTTGCAATGTCGTTGCGTAGTTCTTTTTCTTTTGTATTAATGACAAAAAGTTCATGTTCAATCGTTTTTGCTTTAGCAGGATCAATTTGTTGCTTTGAGTAGTTTTCTAAGTCGATTTCTAACGTTTCGAATAAATCTAAATTGAAGACAACTTTTGAAAGCTTTTTAATATAATCTGAAAGTTTATTTTGCGTCACAATACGCGCAATTTCTTCGCCGTCAAATAAGCAAAAATCCAGTAATTGTGGCGGCATAAATTCTTTTAGTTTAGCGTAAAATAACACAGTTTTTTGAGCGTCTAAAACGTTGCCATTTTCGACTAAAAAATCAATTTCTTTTAGCGTATCATTTACATATTTCCACTCACGTTTTAATTCGTAATTAAACGTTTTTAAGTTATCTACTATAGAAAAGTGAATAGTAATGCTGTAATCGCTATTTTTTTGACGTTTTGCATGGTTATTTAAAATACTACTCACGTGTTTATAGTATTCGCTATTTTCTGTTTTATAGCCAAGACCATATGAACCAAATAAGCCTAATTTAATGGCATTTAGAAGTGTAGTTTTACCAGCACCGTTTTCTCCACCGACTAATAAAACATTTTTCTTTTCTTCTGTTTCAAAGTTAAATGAATTGTAGCCTTTATAAGCACCAATATTCACAAGTTCGATTTTTTTTAAATACATAGTGTCCCTCTTCTTATAGATGTAAATAGTCTTGTCTTAATACTTTTCCGATTTCTTCATTTAAACCGCGGCGGAATTTATAACCAGCAAAATCTTTTTCGATATTAATTAATTTGCGCATTACTTTAATATCAACGTTAAATTCTTGGCATAAAATTTCAAGTTGCGATGTTTGTTCATCTGTTAAAAGAGGTCGATCATCTTTTTCCCAGTCAATTTGATTTGATTTGCCATACACATATTCATAAATAGAAGGCACTGTGTCTGTCCACTCACCTTGTTTTAACCAAACTCGACGAATTTCTTTCATTTCTTCAATTGAAATAAGCTCGTAGTTTGGATCTTCTGGATGAATAATATCACGTTGTACTTGCAATAATTTCTGCAAAATTTCTTGTCGTGTATCCATTGTATAAGGACCTAATCCGAGTTGTGCATATTTTTCAATACGTTCACCATCTAAAGTTTCTTCTTCGTATTTAATTAATAGCATCTGATCTTTTGGCTCGCTTAAATCAATATTATGTTCCTGTAAATACTTTTGTAGCTCATGCTTTTCAACGACTGCATAATCTGCAAACGGAATTTTTGCAGCTGCACGTCCAGATTTTTTAGGGATAGCTACATATTGAACACCATCTTGTTCAACGATACGAACATCACGGAAATAAATTTGTCCGTTCATGCGATATTTCATGCGTCGTGTGCGATCGTCACGAATTGTTGTAATCCAATTACGGAAATCAAGAAGTGGTTTCATCCAGTCATGACCACTTTTAATAAAGCCTGTTAATGCTTTATCTTCAGTAACAACTGTACATACCCAACAACCAAATCGGCTATTACCACACGAACCAGCACTTTCTTTAATGTTTTTATCAATGACTAATGGACATTCACCACTGCTTGAATCTTGATATAAACGATGTAATTCATAGTTATCATCTCCCCAAGGTGAAGGATAATTAAGTAAATAATTCCACACATCATCTAGTGAAAAACTACGAATTGGCGCATAAACGTACGCATTAGGTAGCGTTGAATGGCGCATAAAACGTTGCCCTTCTACACTATGCTCACGAATACTATTACCGCGAGAAACACTTTCATCTTCTCGTACACCTAGTACCATAATTACTTCGCCAAAAGTAGAAACTTTATTCATTATGAATGAATTGGCAGGCTCAATTTTTAGTCGATCTGTACACCAACGAAATGTTTGATTTGGTGTAGGATAGCCACGTCCAATTAAATTTACCCAAAATGAATTTTTAGGTTCCGGTTTTACTTTATGTGTTTCAATTGGAAGTCCTGCTTTAATTGCCGCGTCTTGTATACGTGTTAATGTTGTATTAATTGAATTAATGATAAGTGGCGTTTCAATTAATGTATCTGAAGAAATGACATAAATTTTTTTATGGAGCTCTGTTGCATCAAGTTCTAGCAATGCTTCAAATACTAATTGTACGACAACAGTAGAATCTTTTCCCCCACTATAGCCCACCACCCACGGTCTTGGGTCAGCTTTATATGCCTCTTTAATTTGTTGCTTCGCTAAATCAACAATGGATTGTTCGTTTGAAAATAAACTTGAAATGAAACCTGCCATCTAAAAAACTCCTTTATTACTTGTTTAAACGATAATAATGATCTAATAGTTCTCTAATACGTTCGGCAGTGCGACCGATTGTTTGTCCTGTTTTCTGTATTCTTCCATTTTCTAAAAATGCACGACCTAGCCAATCTGTTGTATTTGAACGACTCCAGTCGATGTTTTGTAAATATACTAGTCGTTCTTTCCAACTGTTAGGGGAATCGAGTTTTAACTGTTTACCGACTTCTCCTAAAGCCTCTACAAAGACACTATGCCCTACAATAGAATTGATACGTAAGTCTCTTGGTGTTAAACGTTTCTCCATTACATCTTTCCACTCAGGTATGAGCGGACAAATATGACTCCAAAAGTCCATCAAAAATTGTTGTTCGTCAGATGATAAAGCGTCCCCTTTATTTTTAGAAATCAACCTACGATTTGTATTGTAAATAAAATTTAACGCAAAAATTTTAGGTGAGTTTTTTGAGAGGGAAACGCGCTCATTATCAGTATACCGCTTTAAAAGGGGAATTGATGCAACGATATTTTTAGTAATTAACGCAAGTGGATCACGATGGTCATACAGAATACCGATAGATGAAGTCGTATTAACGGAATGTAAGTTTAAATCTGAAAACATCTGTTGAGAGCGACTGAGACCTGCATCGTGAAAAAATACAACTGATATAGTCTCATCACCTAATTCGGGTGTAATTTTAAGCGCTTCTTCAATCGCTGCCCTACGGTGTTGACCATCATTAATTAGAAAGCGAGAATCCATGCTGATACGTAACATCCCTAAATCGAGCATTGTTGAACCATTATTATTGAATGGTTCAAATACAATTTCACCATCAATCGAAGCGGTAATCGATGAAAAAACGTAGTCAGAGGGATTATCTAAAATATAATTTGTCAATTCAGGGATTCGAGAGCGATTTAATATACGTTGGGCTCGATATGCAGCTGGTATTTCTTCTTCATCGAACAAAAAAATTTTAGGTATTAGACGTAACGGACACATCACAACAAAATACTCTTTTGTTGCCTGCTTTCCTCGCAATGCAGGAAAATTATAAGTAAATGATAAATCCATATATGACATCCTTCCATATTACGTACGTAAATACTGCTAATTATAACATTCAAGTTCTTATAATAAAATAATTTTTCTTTATTTAAGAGGAAAAGGTGATAAACATGGAATTGTTTGTCATAATAGGTCTATAGGAGCTATTCAGTAAGGAGTGAGAAAATTGGAGAAATTATTTTTAAGCTTTTTAGGTAATTCTTTACCACATGCTGCGTTATGTGCAAAACAAATGGAAGAATTATTTTTTATAGATGCAAGTGGGGCATTAGCGAAATCTCGTTTGTTCATTGAAGAAGTTATTAAAGGTGTTCTAACTATTGAAGAAATCGAATTGTCCATGACAGCGAACTTATATGAAAAGTTAAATTACTTGCACGATCAAGAGTATATGCCAAAGACGATTTATCAAGCATTCGACGTTATTAGACGTGCAGGAAATAAAGCTGTTCATGATGCGGGCTTTAGTGATATGAGCCAAGTATATAGTGCTCATAAAAAGATGTATGAAATTGCAGTATGGTACTACGAAGTATATACATCTGAGGAAATAAAACTTCCGGTTTATGAGGTGCCAAAACCCATTGTTCAAAGTTCAGGATTAACTGAAGAAGATGTCGAAAGAAAAATAGCAGAAATGTTTCAGCAAACTACACAAATAAGTTCAGTTATAAAAGAAGTCGATGTGAAAGAAAATCCATATGAACTTTCTACATTAAAAGGAAGTTATCTTGAACGAGAAATTATGCGTCTTCGTATTTCAGCAGCTGAAGCCGTTGAAAATGCGCAATCGTTTAGCGAGTTCAAGAAGTATTTACATATTAAAAGACCTATTCAAGAACAAGTAGAACGTACATTAATTAGTCGTAATGAAGAGAAAAGAAGCAACCTAATTTTATTATGTGGAAGTGTTGGGGACGGTAAATCGCATTTACTCGCTTATTTAAATGAAACGCAACCAGACTTAATAAAAGACTATAAAATTTACAATGATGCTACTGAAAGTTTTTCACCTAATAAAACAGCATTACAAACTTTAGAAGAATTATTTAAAAACTTTTCAGATCAGCATTTCGAAGAACAAGAAGAAAAGGTCATTATTGCTATTAACTTAGGAGTGCTGCATAACTTTATTAATCATAACCATGAACATTACACATACGAAAAGTTAAAAGCATTTATTACAGAGAGTCAGATATTTGAACAAAAAGTATTAACGAATTATTCAAATGATGTATTTGATTTAATTTCGTTTGCAGACTATCAAGTGTTTGAACTAGTGCCAGGTGGAACAGAATCCAGTTATTTAACAACGCTTATAAAAAAAATCTGTGTTCAAACAGAGGACAATCCTTTTTATCTAGCTTATTCAAAAGATATCGAGGAAGGCAGAACATCTATTTTGCATGAAAATTATATGTTTTTGAGTAATGTATTTGTGCAAAAACAAATTGTTAATCTTGTCATCCAAGCGATTTTACAGTTTAAAATTTCTGTATCATCGAGACATTTTTTAAACTTTATTGCCGATCTACTAATTCCGAATGATTTTAATCATGAAGGACAATTAAATGAATATGATCGTTTAAAATACTCGTTACCAAATATTTTATTTAATAGTCAAGGACGTTCACAGCTACTAGATGTTATTGCACGTTTAAATCCTATTCATTCGCGTAATGAAACAATTGATACGTTATTAGTTTCTTTGAATACGCTTTCAGATTGGCGTAATTTGATCGAAGAACGTATTCATGAAGAACACGCAAAGAGATGGCTATTACCATTTTCGAATGGTTCAGAAACTATTAAAGAATCGTTTGAGTTATTTGTAGAAAACTTAGTAGCTATTTTATATTTAACGGATAGTCATTTTGCGGAAAATTTAAAAAATCCAGTGTATCAAAAATATGTAGAATATGTTTATGCATTTAACAAATGTGAGATGAGCTTAATTAAAGAGTTTTATAGAAATTTAAAACAAGCGATTTTTAATTGGAAAGGTACGCCATTAACTGATTATATTTATTTAAATCGACTAGATAATGAATTAGCAACTGCGCAAAAACTAAAACTAAATGCAAAGACTAATCATTTAGAAAGTTCTAAGCTTATGAATTTACACTCGTTTAAGCCATTTATTACGGTTAAGTATGCAGACGATGCCAATGTACGTGCGGAGTTTCTAGAAGTAGATTATTCATTATATGAACTGCTAACGAAAGTTGTAAATGGATATCGTCCAAATAAAAAAGATGCTGAAGATGCAACAACATTTGTAGAATTTTTAGAGAAGATTATGTTATTTGGTGAAAAATCAAAGGAATTAATATTTGATTTCATTGAAGAGAATGTTAAATATAGCTTAAAGATTGATGAGTTTGATAGTTATGTTTTTGAAAAGGTGGATTAAAAAATGACAAAAGTATTACTGATTGATGAGTTTGTATTACCTAAAACAGGGCAGCATCGACTGACCAAACCTAAAGTACTCTTTCCATTCTCGTCTCAACATCATGCAACTTATTTGAAAAATAACTTTAAGCTTGTTATTAGTGAGCTTGCTCGTAATGTTACGCGTTATAATTTAGATAACTCTGCACTAGAAAATATGTCTCAATACTATGAGAATGCAAATCCTTTGAGTGAGTACATTGGTAGCAGTAACAAAATTGAATTTAATAATGATGTGGATCGAGTCAATTTCATTCGATTTATCGATTCTTATTTATTTAATCGAGACAACCAAATGAAGATTATTCACACTTATTTATATAATTTTATCGGAGAAAGTGAAGCGGGGCAAATTGTTATTCGTAATATAGCCGAATTTATTAATAGTATATTCATTGGTGAGGATGAAGAGCTTCAAAATATTTTTAAAAATAAAGAAACAGATGATTTGCTGACAAAAATCATTGTTGAAGAAATTGAAAGTTTGGTCAGTGGTAAAAAGAAAGATACTAAAGCTAAATATGCAAATGTGTTGCCAGACTTTGTTAAATTGTTTAAAGAAGATTTGAAGTTTCTAGTGAAACATAAAGATTTTTTTGTAGCGAATTTTGAAGCGTTTATGAATTATTATGTGTTTATGTATTTTTGTCAAACTGTATTGCAATTTGAAAAGTTATCCAAAGCTTCTGGTGATGTGCAACCGATTTATTTTGCTCTAGATTGGGAAGCAGTTACAAAAAAACGTGCAGTTGCAAGCTATTTACACGGATATAAATTTATTAAAGAACATGCACCAAATTTATTTATTCATGAATTTGTACTGCGTTTTTTAAGTCACAACTTCTTCAATGAACACGCCGAACAAGAACTTGAAGTGTATAGCTATAGCAAATTACTAGCTGAAGTTGAAAGTCATGGTGAACAATATACAAAGCAATTTATTATAGATTTACAACAAGCAATTCAAACGTATAGCGATTGGGCTGGATTAGGGAAAGTAGATACATCGTCTCAACATATCGATGAATTACTCAGCCAATTATTAAAATTAGTTGAAAGTAAAGTAAGTAAAGATGTTATGGCTCGTTATGCTACAGCACTCGATTCCTTAGCATTCGAAACTTTTTTAAAGCAACGTGGGAGCTTAGGTTATCTATTAAATATACAGCATAGTTTTTTAATGTTAATGACAGCTGTTATTGTAAAAGATGAGCGTATGCCATTTAAGGATTTACTAAAAGAATTTGAAAAACGAGGAATCGCATTTGATCGACATTCAATTGAAGAAATCGTTACATTATTTGATAATCATAATATTTTAGACAAAAAAAGTGATAGTGGTGATGCACAGTATGTTAAACCAATTTTATAATTATATAGCAGCAGAAATGATTAACTTTTGGAAAGACAATGGCGTTGAAAAAGGAAATCGATTTTTCTTTCGACTTGATTCACATGAAGAAGTGGCAAATTTAGTTGAAGCGCTCAAGCAATATGATACGAGCATAGTTGAAGAGTTTGAATATGTTCATGAACAAGGCGAACCTTATAAAACATATGTACTTCTCTTTGGTGATGTGAAGCTTGTTGTAGCTGCTACAGGGAAGTATGTTAAAACCGATTATTTAGCATTAATTCGAAATTTAGTAAGTGAGCAAAAAGGTATTTGGGAAAATACGGCGTTAGTTAGCCTTGTATGTGAGCAACTTGATACGATTCCAGGTGGTAGTCTAGATTTGCAAAATGAAGGTATGCCGTTAAATGCAAAAGTGATTTATAAACACTTGTATACGAAAATTCAAGACAGTAATTTAAATAAAGCTGAAAAACTCATTTTAGCAGATAATTTGGATAAGCTTATACAAGACTATTATTTAATGAAATTATCAATTTTTGATTTTGAAGAAATTTTAGTTACATTGCAAAAAGGAAGGATTGATTCGGAAGACTATAAAGAGTTAGGGATGTTTAAAGATCCTGACTTAGATTCATTTTCGGGCAAACCTTTAAAACGACGCATCGAAGAAAATCGTGAAATGTATGAATTTATACGTAATGCGCATGAACATAATCAATCAGAAGAACAATTACAAAATAAATTTAATCCAGATTTCTCTAAAGAATTATTGAAAGAAAACTGGGAAGAAATCGCATATACGCAAATTCAAAAAGAATATAATAAGTTTACAGAAGCTAATAAGTCATTAAAAGTTGTATATGAAAAACTAACGTCTGATGACAAATTAGTCATTTGGGATCGAGCAAGCTCAGAATCCGCAGCAGGTAAAAGAAAAAGACAAATTATTATTTTCAATCCAAAGCAATTAAAACAAATTAATATTGTAGCTAAATTTTCTTTAGAAGGTGCCGTTAAATCACTAAAAAAAGAATTTGTAGGTAAGAATGTTGAAAATGTAACAGTAAAAAATACAACCATTCATATTCAGGTGCCTACAAGCGAGACGAAGGCAACTTTTAAATCCGTTACATATAAACACGATAAGAAGCCTTCGTTAGGTGTAGAATTAAATATTTGTGTTGTTCCATTAGGTGAAGAACTATTTATACCAGTTACATCTAATTTCAATGTTAACACGAAGAAAAATCAGCTTTTATTAAAAGCAAATACAGGTGTTGTGAAGTTTGGAAGCCAGTATCCTATAGTCAATGTTGAGATGGCTAAAAATAATGATGTTGTTAAAGCGGAGCTAATAGGTCAAACGGTCGTTACGATTAGTCCACATTTATTTGGTGAGGAAGAACCGATTCAATTCACATTGAAAGTTGATCAAGTTTTAATACCGGTTTTAATAGACAATGAGCTAACAGATTCTATCCCAATTCCTGGTGCGCGTATTTCAAAATTAGTACGTGAATCAATGACGGATATGAAATGGAATCGTGATATGAATCGTTTAATACATCAACATCGAGAATATTATTTAGAAAGCAAATATGAACAATTTTTCGAATGGGAATTTAAATGGCTTGAGGAAGGTATGCGTGCAGGTGAAATTCCAGCAGGTGTATTAACGACTAGAGATGTGGAATTAAGCGAAGAATTGCGTGAAGCATATAGTCGCTTCTTAACATATTTTAAAAAGCCTATGATTCCAAGTTTATGTCATGTATGTGAAGATTATCGAGATCGTGCTAAGGCATATATTGATGCGTATATCCATGAGATTTCATCATTTAATAACGGCGTTCCAGCGGGTAAAAAAGCAGTAAATCTTTATCGATTAGGAACGATTGAAGCGAATGACATTGTTTATATTACACCTTTCCATCCTTTAATGGTTGCTTATAAGTTAATGATGTATGAGCAACTAAAAAATGAAGAAATTGATGCTATTATTTTATCTCGATTAACGCCTGAAGCATTACTGCCTTTTATTGAAAAAGGAGAGCTATATCGCCCACAGCACCAAGCTGATGCAAGTGAATGGATGATTTTAAAATCGGTTAATCAAGTGACACTGGCTGATTCCGTACAGTATTTAGCTAATGTCATTACAGACAAGATGAAGCAGTTTAAAGAACATTTTGGCTACTTATTTACACAAACATCAAAAGCACCTATTTTAGTGAACATCATTAACTTACCAGATGATTTTGAAGTGTTAATTGGTATTTTAAACTTTTTAATTACTGAAATTAAAAATAAAGGTGTTATACAAGTAAAACCAATTGAAGTGACATTATATTCAAACATGCAAACTTCTAGTGCTTTTGAGAAGTTTGCAAAGCTAGATACATTGGAGCAATTTATTAAGTATACAGGTTTGACCTCGATCAATAATATAAAAGATGTAGAAGCGGATATCGTTTTACGTACGTTACGTGAAAACTTGTATTTCTACCGAAAAATGACGAATAATGATGTTACCGATTTGCGTTATGCACATATTACGTTTTACAAAATGCATGCTCAAGAAAGTTCTGCTATGCAGTCGATGGAAGATATGAAATCAGATATTGCGTTAAATGGTTTGTATGCAAGTGTTTCAGCAATGCGTGATACAGAAACATATAAAGCAGGATTTGGGATTAAAGATTATGAAATTCAAGATGCAGATTATTTAGTTAAAACAGCTTATTATGTAAATGAATTAATTGCGAATGCACGTAACGATGGCAGTGATTCATATGTAAAAGGTAACACAATACTTTCTCGTGTTAATGCTGCAGATGAAACAATATTATTAGAAATATTTAAACATTCACATTGGGTGACTTTTATTGATCCAACAGTAGATTTAGAGTATTTTAAAAACTTTAATAACGATTTAGTCGTAATTCATTATAGTGATCAATATACATCATCGAATAAATTTGATGCGATCACTGTAACACATAAATCAGGACAGTATTATAAAGTAATTAAAGAGTTTTTAAGAAATAAAGGTATTGATGGTACTGAAGAAAATATTAAAAGTACCATTCAGGCATTTAATACGTTTAATGGGGAATGGTTGTTACGTATTATTGGAACAAAAGGTTATGCAGATCGTGAAAAACTAAGTATTGTATCAGCAATTAAATATACATTAGCTATTTTAGATCACGAACATATTCGTTGGATTCCAATCTCGTTAGAAGAAGTATTACGTGTTGCAGGTGTCTTTAACCTTTCAAAAGCAGGTGGTATTTTCTCTGCTAAAAATTTAGGGCTGACTGGCGCAACGAGTGACGACTTATTATTAATTGGAATAGAAGAAAAAGCAGATCAACTGTTTGTTCATTTTTATCCAGTCGAAGTGAAAATTGGTATTAATAATAATGATGTTGTGGCAAAAGCAAAGATACAAGTATTGAAAACGAAAGAAGTGTTAATGGAAACATTAACTAAGAAATTCCGTGGCACATTTAAAGAAAAGTTTTATAAAAATTTCTTTGTTCAATTGTTAATAGCCAATGCTAGTAAAATGGTACAAGGAGACATATGGGCTGAAAAAGATTATCAGCTTTCAGGAGAATTAAAAGAGAAATTAGTAAAGCTAGATTTTGAAATCACAAATTATTTACAACCATTAATCGGTCACGGAGCAGTTGTAACCTTTACTGAAGGAAAATCTGCACGCGCCAATTATATGGATGAACAGCAAATAAACATGATTGAATTTTCACTTGAAGATGGTTTTAATGGAATTGTGCAGCCGATGGAATCTGTCCGTAATTGGTTACAAGTAGAGGAAACAGACTTTATTAAAGAGCGGTTTTTAAGAAACAAATATACGGCAGATTATGAAATAGAGCAGGTCAATGATCTAGACTTAGAGGAGATAGAACTGTACTCGGTCGTTCCGGAAGCTGATAAGGATGATTTACATCTTGCTATCGAAGGGCATAATATACTAGAAGCAGAAGCAGAAGCAGAAGCAGAAGCAGAAGCAGAAGCAGAAACAGAAACAGAAACAAAAGTGCCTGCGTTAAAAGATGTTCGTTTGAAACTTGGTCGAGTCGTAAATTCAAACAAAGAAGTGTATTGGGAATACGGGCATAATGATTTAGCAAACCGTCATCTTCTGATTTCAGGAAAATCTGGTCAAGGTAAAACGTACTTCATGCAATGTGTTTTACTGGAAAAATCTAGACAAGGTATTTCGAGTATTGTAATTGATTACACAGAAGGATTTTTACCAAATCAACTGGAGGAAGATTTTGTTGAAAAGCTGGGGTCTCGTTTGAAACAACGCATAGTATATATTGAACAACTACCAATTAATCCATTTGCTCGAACTACACGGACAATTGGAGCGTTGGAGCTGGAAGAATCCAATACGGATATTGCGGAACGTATTAAAAGTGTATTCTCAGCAGTTTATACAACTTTAGGTATTCAACAACTGAATACGATTTACGATCGAATATTGGTAGGTTTAGAACGTTATGAGAATAAAATGGATTTACAACGTTTAAAAGAACTTTTAGAAGAAGATGGCTCAAGTACGGCATTAAAAACATTATCTCAAATTCGTCCTTTAATCGACCGAAATCCATTTACATCAAGCGAAACAATCAATTGGCAAGATGTTATTGATGCACATGGTGATGTATTCGTTATTCAATTGACGGGTTATCCACGAGATGTACAGCTCATTATTACAGAGTTTATTTTATGGGATTTATGGAACTTTTCTGTTCGAAATGGTAGCAAACAATCTCCGATGCCTGTTATTATGGATGAAGCGCAAAATTTAGATCATACAGAAGAAGCTCCTTCAGCACGTGTGCTAACAGAAGGACGAAAATTTGGTTGGTCTGCTTGGTTTGCAACGCAATTTTTGAAGGCGCAAATGCACCCGAGTGAGCTTGCTCGTTTACAAAATGCAACACAAAAAGTTTATTTTGCACAATCAGAAGAGGATATCTCATATATTGCGAATTCGTTAGCAAATGAATCTGGTGATCGAAAATATTGGGAAGAAAAACTATCGAATTTGAAAAAAGGTCAATGTATTGTACAAGGCCCAGAATTAGAAGCAGATGGACGTTTATCTCAACCGAAAACAGTAGTTGTTGATATTATCCCTCTTCATGAACGTAATTAACTAGAAATACCGTCAGCGAGTAATTCGCTGACGGTATTTTTAATTTAAGATTGCTTCATAAATGTTTTCAAGAGATGTTTTATTTTGTACAATTTCATGTAACTTTCTTATCCCTTTTTCTATTAGGAAAGCGAAATACTTATTAATATCTTTATCTGTTATAACAGTTTCGTATTCATTAATAATTAGGTGTTTGAAAAGTAAAAATTCTTGTTCCTTTATAATGTTTTCTGGAACTAGCCATTTTTCAGTAGCTTTATATAGATTTTCATCTAATACATCGTTTGGTTCAATCAGCGAAATCCCTTTTGCTAGCGCAAGTTTAATAATAGTAGGTGTTTCATCGATCGATAAAATAATTTTAAATGAATCGATAATATCTTTTGCTTCTTTTGAAATATAAAATTTACTATTTCCCATTAGCGATTCTCCTTAATAAATTTAAAATAGCCATCTCGAATAATGGTATATTTTTTCTCTTCGTTATAATCAAGCATATATTGTTTATAAGAAGATTTTTCCATCAATTCAATATAATCACGCGTGATTTCAGTGTCTGTTGATAAAATAATTACTTGGTGACCTAAATGACGATAATAGTGCTCAATTAAGTGAGATCGGTGATAGCTATCTAATCGACCTAATGGCGTATCAATGACTACAGGTAATTTTAGGTTAGATGCACGCGTTAATGCCCAAATAAATGCAGACGAAATCATTTGCATTTCACCAGCAGAACGATCATGTAAACTAATTTCTCTCATTTTGTCATTGTATAGTCGAATGCTATATGTTTCCGTATCGAATTCAATTTTGCCAAACTCATCTTGTTTTCTAAACAGCTTCTTTAACATACTTTCAAACTCTGTTTTAATAATAGAGGTTTTTAAAGCTGTATATTCTTCCTCATATTTAATGAGTGCTTTAATCGTTCGATCTAAATATTGCATTTCTGCATATAGTTGGTCGGCATTGCCACCAACAGCTACATTTTTAGAAAGCTGTGTTTCAAGAGAACGTTTTTCTTCCAAATATGTTCTAATTTTTTTATCGAATGATTGTTTGAACATTTGATACTTTGCAATTTGCTCAGTTTTTTTGCGAATTTGCTCTTCTTCAATAGAGGTATCAGCAGCTTCTGGCGCATTTTGGAGTTGTAATAAAATTTCTTCTTGCTCTGACTTTAAGCGATCAATCGTATTAATTAAGTTTGTAACCTTTGAGGCATTTGTAATTGGTAAAGAAGATAAATAATTTAAGTCGTTTTTATTTAAATCATGTAATTCTAATAAATTAGGAATCTCAACTTGTTTTTGATTATTTAATTTTAGCCAAACTGACTCACCATTTTCTTTTAACTGTGTTTTTTGTTCTAACGTTAATGGCGGGTTAATAGCTGTTTCAAGTAATTGCATGATAAATTTTTCATACGGTTGTAGCTTCGTTTCTAACTGCGTTTGTTGAAGCAATTTCTTTTCTCTAACATTCTTTTCTACTTGTAAACGAGATTTTAATTTTGTAATGTTTTTAGCTAAAATTATGGAGAACATATCATTTTGGAAATGTTGTTCTAGCTCTTTTTCTGCTGCTGCTAAATTCGCTTTAATGGAACCAAGCTTTACAGAAATTGTCTCACGGGATTTAGAGTTATGAAGCAATTTTTCTTTACGAGCTTCTTGTAAAGCATCTCGTTGTGTTGTTTCCTCTTCTATTAGTTTCGCATATTTTGCAGATTTTTCACGCGTAGAACTCAGCTCTGCATTAACATTATCAAGCTCACTTTGTAGTTTGTCTACCTTTACCGAATTACTAATTTTAGCAATATCTTTTTGTAGTTTTGTTTTTAACTGATATAAATCTTCAATTAGTTGGTCATTTGATTGAATGCCAGAAATCTTTTTAATAGCATCTTTCATTTCTTCTGTATTCTGTTTTTCAACTAATGTACGAATCTCTTCACCATCAAAAATGACAAACGGTACAGCGTGAAATGGAATAACGCTATCAATTAAACGATTATACGAATCCATTTGCTGAATCATCATTTTTTTAGGAATATTGCTCCCTGGTTTTTTTATAGCAATTTCGCGTTCTTCTTGGCTAATGATCTTGAATGAATCTACATGCCATTTTACACTCAATGTCCATTCTTCACCTGCATCTGTTTCTAATACAAGCGATGCGGAACAATCACGTCCACCTTCTTCAAAATATGTGTTATTAATGACATTTGAAAATAACTTCTTATATTCGGCTTCAATAACAGTTTTAGATGTACTATTTGTAATGCCTCGTTTACCAAATAAAATATATAAAATTGCTTTTAGGAAAGTAGTTTTTCCTGCACCATTTAATCCACCTAAAAGAATAATATTTCTTTTTTCATCTTGTGTTACATTTTCAGGAATATGTAAATCAACTTCTTGTACACCATAATATGTTTTGTAGTTTTTAAATGTTAATTTTTTAAAAATCATCTGACTAGCACCTACTTTTGTTGTTGGTTAGTGGCATATTTGATCATGCCGTAATATTCGTTTATACGTTCGCCAGACGTGTTTGTCTCATAGCTAAATTTCTTTGATGAACTAATAATATCTACTAATGTTTTAGCTGAAATATTGTGCTCTTTTGCGATATTTATCAAAAGTTTTTTTTCTTCTGTATTCAAAGAAAAGCCTCCCTTCTAAAATATACTAAAATTTACTATAACAAATTTTTGAGATTTAAGCATTATAAAAGAACTACTTTTTTTGAAGTAATGATGTCTAGGGATTTAATTATATGTTAAAATGATGGGAATTCACTTTTAGAAAGGGGTTTCTTTTATGGAAAAATGTGATAAATGCCAAACTGAAATGCAAGAAGAAGCGATTCCAACAGATTATTTTCAGGTACACGGAGATCAAGGAAAACTAATACATGTTTGTGGAGATTGCTACTTAGCATTAGCGAAGCAATTTGTTGAAGAAGAGCACGACCATTGTCAATGTGGTGCAAAACTTGTATTTGCTTATGGAGACGACTATGAAGAAATCATTGGTATGGGACGCATGGAATGGATTTTGCCATTAATTTGTAGCGAAGCGAAAAAGCTAATTGATGCTGGTGCTGAGCGTGAAGATTTAGAAGAAGAACATGAAGTTGATTATATGTTATATACTTATAACGTACCTGATGATGCGATGAATTGGGAATAAGTTTAAATATAAATACTCAGTGAACCCGCCGCGAGCATTTCGTGGCGGTTTTTGATGTTATGAACGGAGCGCCGCATTGAAAAATTGTAAAAATGCTGTCGTCTCAGGTGTTACGACTTTTGTTGCGGTATACGTTTTCGATGTCGGTAAGTTGATGCGTGTCGGTGGAATGATCTTTAGCTGCTGCTCGTCTAGCTCACGTTGTACCATCGAATGTGGCAAGTACGATACACCGAGCCCTTGTTCAATAAACTTTTTCGTCACTTCGACTTGGTTTACTTTTAGCGTTTGAACGGTTGGGTAAGCGCGTTGTACGTCAGCGAGCAAGTCGTCCCAGTACACTGGGTGATTGTGCGTAATGAGCCGGTACGCTTTTAGCAACTGTGCCTCGTCTGTAATCGTCGTGTCAAACGGAGCAATGAGCACGACCGCTTCTTCTAGCGCAACGTCATAATGCAAACTTGCCTGCGTTAGCTCGGTGCGTGTTAAGCCGACATCTGCTTTGCCTTGTAGCACCTCATGCACAACGTCATACGAGTTGACGACGTTCAAGTGCACGTCGATCGTTGGCTCATGCTGCATAAAGCTTTTTAAAATGGCGGGCAATATGGACGATGCAATTTGCGGAGCGACGGCGATTGTTAGCTGCTTGTCGTAGCCAAATCGCCATGCGTGGAAGCTTTGTAGTCCGTCGTCATATTGGGCGAGCATCGTTTTCGCAATCGGCAAGAAGCGGTGTCCTTCCGCGCTAAGTGTTACCGTCTTACCTTTTCGAATGAAGAGCGCACATTGTAGCGATTGCTCTAACTTCTGTATGTGGTTCGTCACAGCAGGCTGCGTTAAAAATAGCTGCTCGCTCGCTTGTCGAAAGTTTTCGCATTGTGCGGCGACGATAAATGTTTTGAGCCATTTGAAATCCATTATGTCCTCCTAATTACGTTTCGTTATTAAAATGTGTATTTTTCTTTATTTCTGTTTATTACGTAATGCGATTATACTGTAAAAAACGAGCAAGGGGGAAGCAAGATGACTGATTTTTGGAACGCAACACTTTATGATGACAAGCATGCATTCGTATCGACGTACGGGGAAAGTGTCATCGAGCTTGTCGAAGTTACAAAAGGGGAGCATGTGCTAGACATCGGCTGTGGCACGGGGGATTTAGCTAATACGTTACATGAGCGCGGCGCATACGTTGTCGGTGTCGATTTATCGGCAAATATGATTGAGCAGGCGAGCGCAAAATATCCGCACGTGACGTTTGCGGTAGCAGATGCGACGAGCTTACCGTACGCTGAGCAGTTTGATTGCGTCTTTTCGAACGCGGCGCTGCATTGGATGAAGGAGCCAGAAGCGGTTGCGACAAGCATGTACAACAGCTTAAACAATGGTGGGCGCATCGTCGTTGAGTTTGGCGGCGCTGGAAACGTTGAAACGATTACGACCGAGCTGATCGCGCAAATTCGAGCGGCAGGCATTACGTATCGTGACGAGCAATTTCCGTGGTATTTTCCGACAATTGGGCAGTACACGACGATTTTAGAGCGCGTCGGTTTCCGCGTGGCGTATGCGTGTCATTTCGATCGTCCGACGCCACTTGACGGAGAGGAAGGGCTGCGCAACTGGCTCGACATGTTTAGCGGCAGCTTATTTGACGGCATCGCCCCGCACGTAAAAGAGCGCGTATTCAATGAAACGGTGGCGCATTCACGCGACAAGCTGTACAAAGATGGCACGTGGGTTGCGGACTATAAGCGCATTCGTATCGTCGCGTATAAATAAAGTATATTGCCGAAAGTGTGATGACCGCACTTTCGGTTTTTGCATGCGCAAAATACAATTTTTGCACGTTCGCTCGACTGCGGAGTACCGCGTCGTTATGCTATAATCAAAAATAATATAGAGGTGATTTTCGATGAATCAACAAGCATTGCGACGCATTCCGCTGCATAAATTGATTGATTTGAAAGTAGATTTTGCCTTTAAGCAACTGTTCGGCAGCGAGCGCAATAAGCACATTACGATCGTTTTTTTGAATGCGATTTTGGCACGAACAGGACGCGATACGATCAAAGAAGTAACGTTTTTAAACGAGGAGCTCGGTGGTCAGTATGATGGCGACAAGCAATCGCGCCTCGACTTGCTTGTAAAAACGCAATCGGGTGAGCACATTAATATTGAGATGCAGTTGTCCAATCAAGACGATATGATGAAACGCACTTTGTATTATTGGTCACGTTTGTTTGCAAAGCAATTGGAGAAGGGCAAAGGCTATCGAACGCTCTTGCCGACGATTACGATTAATATTTGTAACTTTACGGTGTTTAACGACTTATCGCATTACCACACGACGTATCATTTGTATGAGGATGCGGAGCTAAAGCGTTTGCGACCGATTGATGATGTGTTAGAAGTGCATTTTATTGAAATGAATAAATTTTTGAAAGCGTGGCACGATAAGAAATTGCAGCCACTTGACGATATTTTAGCGAGATGGTTACTGCTTCTCGGCATGGTCGACGCGCGGAAAGAAAAAGTGTATACGGAAATTTACGAAGAATTGGAGGAGTTGGCGATGAAGGACGAAAACTTAATTGACGCGTTCGGTACGTGGGAAGAATTGAGCCAGACACCCGAGACACGGTTTGCTTACGAGATGCGGTTGAAAGCAATCATTGATGACGAAGCGAGATTGAGTGATGCGAAGGATAAAGGGATTGAGTTAGGAGAAGAACGCGGGATTGAAAAAGGGATTGAAATTGGAAAAGCAGCAGGTCGCCACGAAGAACGACTGCAGCTAGCGAAAAACTTCCTTGCATTACACGTCGAACTTGAAACAATTCAACAAGCAACGGGTCTGTCTATCGACGAGCTCGAAAAATTAAAACGACATATGTAACGTATGAAGTCGCTCGAACTTGTTCGAAGTGGCTTTTTACATCATATTTCAATAGCTCTCACATTTTAAAAAGCAGTATACGTACTTAAAAGCGTAGTACGACGAGCAATTGCAGCCACTTGATGATATTTTAGCGAAATGGCTATTGCTGCTCGGCATGGTCGACGCGCGGAAAGAAAAAGTGTATACGGAAATTTACGAAGAATTGGAGGAATTGGCGATGAAGGACGAAAACTTAATTGACGCGTTCGGTACGTGGGAAGAATTGAGCCAAACACCCGAGACACGGTTTGCGTATGAGATGCGGTTGAAGGCGATTATTGATGACGAGGCGAGATTGAGTGATGCGAAGGATAAAGGGATTGAATTGGGAGAAGAACGCGGGATTGAAATTGGAATCGAACTAGGAAAAGAAGAAGGGATTGAGCTAGGCGTTCAAAAAGTGGCACTTGAAATGCTTGCAGCGAATGTTGATATGAACATGATTCAACAGTTTACCGGCTTAACATTGGAACAAATCCATCAGCTACAGGAAAAGTAACGCTATGAAACTCGCCGCACGCTCCATGCCACTACAATGCTGCATTCATGTCAGTATTGCTACTGAAAACAACTGATTCAGCTGTATACAAGTGGCTAATCAACAGATCTGTTATGAAAAACGAATTTAACGTAGTGCGATGCTTTACGGCGTCGCGCTATTTTTTTGTTTGTCGAGCATGGAGCACACGAATCGTTCAACGGAAATGTATAATTTCTTTTTGTTTTCCTTTTTGTTAAGTGAAAAGCACTAAAAAACTACCTAAATTATTCCTTCGACTATATAATGGGAATAGAAAATAATGAAGAGGTGAAATTAGGTGGGAGATTTTAATACGATTGGGAATGTGTTTAATAACTTAAACGGATTTACAATTGGATATATTATCGTTCAAGCAGTTATATTTTTAGGATTGAGAGCTCGTTATAAAAAAAGTAAAAAGACCGAGAATCAAGCATTAGAAAATATTGAAGCCGCAATCAAAAACAACCCAAACGAACAGTGGACGAACTACACGTTAAACGAGCTGTTTGAACAACAAGATGCCAATTCCAAATTCGTTCAACAATGGAAGCGGTATTATGAGCGTGTATCGAAAAATGACGAAGATGAAAAAATTAAAGTGGAGCGCTACCTTGGCGTCGAGGCGTTAACGTATGCAGTAGGTGAGCGTGGCATTTTAGATGTCGGTGGCGGTGTACATACATCAATCGGGGTGCTCGGTACGTTTATCGGGCTCATTATCGGCTTGTCTGATTTAAATACGTTAGATGCGGAGCAGTTGCGAAGTGGCATTGATACGTTAATGAGCGGTATGACGACAGCGTTTGTAACGTCGGTTGTCGGTGTTGTACTGTCGCTTGCTTGGCTTTATTTTGATCGTCGCGCAACGATGAAATTAGATGCAAAAATTGATTGGCATGCGCATACGTTTGCAGCATTGCTTGATGTGGACGACGAGCAGTTATTTTTAAACCGCTTACAAAAAATTTCGCAGCAGCAGGCAGAGCAAATGACGACGCTATTAACCGATGCGTTAGAGCGAGCGTTTACACCGTTTACTGAAACGATGCGCTCAGGATTCGGTCGCATGGAAACGCAGTTGCAAACGCAAAACGATTTAGTAGAGAAGCAAATGGAACTGACGCAAAATCAAAGCGCGGATTTAAGCGAGAAGCTCGTCGATTCATTAACGAACGACACGAAAACGATTATGCAAGATTTCATGAACGTGTTACATACGTCTAAATCGATTCAAGAAAATATGGTGCAAGCAGTTGGCGACATTACGACGAAGTTTGAAGTTGCAGCCGCAAAGCAAGAGGAAGTGTTTAACCGTACAGAGCAAATGATGCAGTCGTACACAGCGTTATCAGAAGGTATGGCCAAATCGCAAAGCTCGTACGAAAAAGCGTCCGAGGAGCTATCGGCGTTATCGGTATCACTTAAAGATGTGCAGCAGCTATCGAATGCGCAGTTGCCGTTACAGCAAGAAGTGTTAGCGCGTTCAAGCGAATTTGTCGAAAGCTCAAACGATTTAATTGTGCAATTTAGCAAGTTCGGTCAGCAACTACAAGAAGCTCAAACGTCGATGCTCGATCAATTAGTCGAAAAAACAGAGGCGGTATCGACGCGCTTTGAAACGTTAGCGACGGAGTTAACGAAATCAGCGGAATCGTATGCGGACGCTGCGGATACAAACTTACAGCTACTAGCGAAAACAGAATTGACAGCAGACGCGTTAACGCCAGTCGTTGCCCATATGGAAGGAACGGCGGAATCGTTACATAACACGATGGAGCAGCTAAAGCTATTGCAGGAGCGTCAAGCAGAGCTCATTCCACATTTACAAAAATGGAACGACGATGTGTTGACGTATTTAGAGAACTTTACAGGCTTATCGGAAACGCAGCTTGAGGAAGTGACGAAGCAAGTTCAATATAGTAAAGAGCAGTGGGAAGCGACAGCGAGCACGTTTGATGATACGCGTCGCCAGCTCGATGTAGCGATGAACAGCTTCTCAACAGGTATCGAAAAAGGATTAACGACGACGTTCCAGCAATTTGAACAAGAGCTAACGACCGTTATTAAGCATTTCAAATCGCTATCCGGTGCTTATTTAGAATCGCAGGAAAACTTATCTGAGGCGATGCAGCAAACGGTTGAGAAATTAGCTTACGTAAGAGGTAGAGACTAATGAAACGAAAGGGAAGTACTGCACCGAACTACTGGATGTCATTTGCGGATTTAATGAGTGCGTTGTTAATGGTTTTCGTTTTACTGCTAGTCGTTGTTGTGCTGGACTATCGTGAAGATTTAGCGCAAAAGGAGGAGCAAATCGAGGAAATTACGAGTGTGAAAAGCGACATTATCGCCGCACTCATGCAGGAATTTGACAACTCGAACATCAATTTAGAAATCGATCCGAATACAGGCGCCATTCAGCTTGCGACGAACATTTTATACGATTACAACTCCTCTGAACTGACCGAGGAAGGGGTGGAAACGTTAGCGCAGTTCATTCCGAAATATTTAGATATTTTATTGCAAGATAAATATAGACATGAAATTTCAACAATTATTGTGGAAGGGCACGCGGACAATACGGGCGAATATTTATCGAATCTCGCATTGTCGCAGGAGCGTGCATTTTCGGTGTTGAGAACGATTTATAGCGACGATTTCCCTGATTTTGAGCAAAAGGAATATTCAAAAAAAGTCGTAACGGCGAACGGGCGAAGCAGTGTCGTGCCGATTTTCACCGAAGTGGGAGCGTACGATGCGGATGCGTCAAGACGTGTTGAGTTTTTATTCCGCTTAAAAGAGGATGAAAAAATTGATGAAATTCAAAAGTTGGTGGATGACAATTGAAGTTTTACTTTGAATATAAGCCGGTTCTTTTGAAGGAATATGTGAAAAAGCATTTTGCGAAAAGAGATTTATTGCCGTACCCCGATTATGAGCTCGCGTCGTTTATTTCGATGTTGGAGCGGTTAAGAGGGCAAACAGACATTAAAGTTGGCGAGCCCATTGACAGCTTTACAAAGTGGATCGAGTCGTTAGAAAAGAAATATAAGCGGCTCATTCCGTTTGTGTATACGCAGCTTGTAAACGATGCGCAGCGTAAAGTCGCCATTGTCGAAATGTCGAAAATTGTAAGCAGTGAAAAAGTCGTATTTGCGCATTTATTGCATGAGTGCTACTCGACGAATAAGTTTATGCCATTTTGGGAAATTTTATCGCGCGCATACATAGTGCGAGGTGAGCAATACAATCAAACGTGGGATGCACAGACGAAGCAAGCGTGGCATGAATATGTGCGCATAACAAATGATCACGTGTCGTTTGTTGGCGATAAAGTATTAGAGCGTGCGCGCAATATAGAAGCGGTGCTCGATTTATATTTCGTGCGCGAGGAGCATGCGTTTTATGAAGCAATTGTGCTGTACGTGTTTGATCGAGGGACGGTGGAGCTATTTCAGCGTGAGAAGCAGCGTTTTGTGCAAATGCTTCAAGCGGCAGACAACGTAACGGCGCAGCGACTCGCGACAGGGTTTATTGCTGCTAATGCACTAGAGGCGTTAGAGGACGTAAGCTACGCGATTCTCGATAAGCTGCGCACGTACAAGGAGCGTCCGATGTATTGGGCGAATACGGAGCCGCATATTAAAGAGGCGTTCCATCGCTGGTATTTACGCAAAAACATTCATGAGTTTTTCAACGACGTTAGCAACAAAGACCATAAGCGTTTCCTTTATTGGGAGCGCTTTATTCCGAATATGCACGATGCGTTCGTTTTATATGACCGAAAGACGATTGTATTTTACTTTTCAGATGTCGTAATCGTTGAAATTTTAGGTACAGGAGCGGCGTATGTGTACGACCGTCATACGTTTAATGCATCGTTTGCGCATGACGTAGAACAATATCGCGAGCAGCTATTACAGCACGACGCGTGGATAAAGCATTTGAAGCGAGAGCACATTATGAACAAAGCGCTCGTTTATAAAGATGGCTGGTTAACGCATACCGGCAATTGGCAAGCAAAGTTTGATACGTATTTAAAACAACAGTTAGGGTGGGATATTCATGTTTAACTTATTTCGACGTAAACGATCCGCGACGCCACAAAAAACATTAACGTTGAACTTCTCGAACGACTTACATTCGATCCAGTTTCAATTTCAGCTAGACGGACAGCCGTTATCATTGCCAATTAGCGCTGAGCAGTTTCGTGACATTACGAAGGCGAATAATGCGCAACTTTACTTCGCATATGAATTTTTGTTAGATGAAGGGTTCATTTATGATTACGACCGTTTAAGCATTGCGGATTTGTATGCGATGCAGCAAGACGAAGATTATGTCGTCGCACTACAAGATTTATGTTTGCATAAGCAAGCCGAGCATGTAACGGGCGTGCTCAAAATACAAGGAACGCCGGCGAAAGACCCGTCGTTCGATTTACAGCTTTATGAAAACGGTAAAAATGTAAAGCAAATTGCGCGTGTGCACGAGCCATTTTTCACAAAGGGCGACGAGCGTTACGTGCTACCTAAGCCAATTTATGAGCTGCTCGTTGCGATGAATAAAACGTATGACAGCGGCTATGAAAAGACGGCGATCGTGCAGCAGCGGGCGATTGAAGCGGGCGTAGAGCTTGATTCGTTTTTGCAAAAGGAAACATATCATATCGTCGACGAATATACGATTGAACCGACGATGTTAGACGATACGACGTTACAGCTGTCGGTCGTCGGCAAAGATGAAGCAGAGACGGCGCATTTACGCAGCTTGCAAAACAAAAGCTCGTTTAAACAAGACTGGTTGCGTGAACGTTACGTCACACCGGAAGCGATTCGTGAAGACGTCGCACAAATTCAGCGCAAGTCCGTGTTTCGCGGGGCGGAAATTCCGATGCTGCTTGAAAATCCAGAAGCGTTTTTCCCAGAGCTGTCACAGCCGTTTAATTTAGCCGATTTTTCAGACCGCGTCATTGGATTCGTAAAGCTTTCGCGCCCAACGCCGGTTATGAAAGATGGCAAGCGCACATGGTTTGATAAAGAGAGCGGGCATGAGCTTTCATTGAACGAACATACGCTGCGAGACGACATTTTAAAAAATCCAGATGAGCCGTTTATTTACCACGAAGGTAGCTGGGTATTTGTTGATAAAAAGCTAAAGGAAAAGCTTGGCATTATCGACCCTGATGCAGAAACGGACGCGAAAGCTCGCTACGCTTTAGAAATTAAAGGGAACGAGCAGGAGCTAACGTATGATGTGACGACCGATGTGCAAACGACCGTTCACGAGTATTCATTGCCAACGAATATTAAGGCGACGTTATTCCCGCATCAAATAGAAGGTTACAACTGGTTAATGAGCTTGTATGAGCAGCGATTAAACGGCTTGCTTGCAGACGATATGGGGCTCGGTAAAACGCTTCAAGTTATTACGTTTATGCAAAAGCTATATGAAGACGGCAAGCTGTTTCCGTCGCTCGTCGTGTTGCCGATTGCACTCATTGACAACTGGGTAAACGAAATTCGCATCTTCGCACCAGAGCTAAGCAACAGCATTTACATTCATCAAGGCAGTCGTCGCTTAAAGCAAGTGGCACAACTAAAAGAGAAGCAGCTCATTTTCACGTCGTACGATACGCTGAAAATCGACCAGCTACTCATCGGGCAGCTGCAATTTGAATGCATCGTGCTAGATGAGGCGCAAAACATTAAGTCGAACAATACTGGTCGCTCGCGTGCGATTCGCGCCATGCAGTCGAACTTCCGCCTAGCGATGACCGGCACGCCTGTTGAAAATACGCTAGAGGAGCTTTGGACGATTATGGATTTCGTCGAGCCCGGTGCATTAGGAGCGCTCGCACATTTTAAAGAGCAATACATTAAACATGAGGATTACGACGGGCTGAAGCAACGCCTGCAAAAATATTATTTACGTCGCACAAAAGACGAGGTGTTAAAGGAGCATTTGCCACAAAAGCATTTGCTTGATCCGACGTTCGTTCAAGCTTCGTCCATGCAAGTAGAGCTATCCAAATCAATGCTTCAAAGCGTGCAGGCGAAAACGTCGAATAGCTTAACGATCATTAATCATTTACGTGCGTTGTATGCTCATACGAATGCGTTAAGCGGCTTTGAGGCAGTGCAAGATACGCCGGAGAAGTTTGAGGCAGTAATGACGTTGCTGCAACACATTCATACAAAAAATGAAAAGGTACTGATTTTCACCGATTTGAAAAAAGTACAGCAATTGCTGAAGCATCGCATTAGCCAGCAGTTTGGCATTTCTGTACCGATCATTAACGGGGAGACGCCAAACAGACCAGAAGCGGTGCGCCAGTTCAATGAGCAAGCGGGCTTTGGCGTCATGATTTTATCACCGAGAGCGGCGGGTGTTGGCTTAACGATTACGTCCGCAAACCACGTCGTTCATTATACGCGCTGGTGGAACCCTGCTGTTGAAAACCAAGCAACTGACCGCGCGTACCGAATCGGACAAACGAAAGATGTGTACGTATACCAAATTATTACGCAAGACGCCGCGAACTTCCCAAACGGCACAGTTGAGGAAGTGATGCATCAGCTACTCCAGGACAAATCGTATTTAGCTGAAAACGTTATCGTGCCATTTGATACGAAAAACCTTCAGCAACAAGTTTTACATCATTTGAATGCATCATCGCCTGTACGATGAAGCAGCTCATCATTAGTGCGCAAAAAGCATTGTTTCAAAGCATTACGAAAAATACGAAAGCGGTGTACGCGAAAATCGAGAATGATACGCTTGTTTGGCACGTTTATTTTGACGAAGCACCGACCGACGATGAAATGGAGTTGCTTAGTATCGCAGCGACTGAAATATTAGCGGATTTTCCGAACGTGCTGCATTGTGATGAGCGATATGTCACACATCCTGAACCGTTACATTTTGACAGCTATGAGCATTGGGTATATGCGCGAATTTAATTGAAAAAAGGCTTTCTAAAGTGAAATTGAACTTTAGGAAGCCTTTTTTGTGTGCCTGTTAAACTCGTTAAAAACCTCCCGAACACGACTTGCATGTTCGAGAGGTGGAATGATTAGTAAGCTGTCCAACCAGCGTCCGCCGCGATTACTTGACCGTTAATGAAGCTTGATTCGTCTGAGCCAAGGAATAGGGCAAGCTGTGCGATTTCTTCTGGCTCGCCTGCGCGTGGCATTGTGCCTGAACCTGTTTGTTGGCGACCGTAGCCGAATTGTGAAATGCCGCTTGCTGCCATTGAAGCAGCGATGTTCGTTTTAACGCCACCAGGAGCGATGCCGTTACAGCGAATGCCTGATTGTGCGTACATGTAGCCAGTGTTTGCTGTTAAGCCTGTTACTGCGTGCTTTGATGCTACATATGCTGCACCTGCACGAGCGCCGCGAATACCGCCTGCTGAAATGTTGTTCACGATAACACCGTGACCTTGCTCAAGGAAGATGTTTACCGCTAAGCGCATTGCTTGCATGACACCGCGCGTATTGATTGAAAATACGCGATCCCATTTTTCGTCTGTAATTTCACCAACTGGCTCCATGCCGTCCATAATGCCTGCGTTGTTTACTAAAATGTCGAGTTTGCCGTACGCTGCTTTTGTCGCTTCAAACATCGCTTCGATATCTGCAAGCTCTGCTACGTTTGCACGGTTTGCGATTGCCTCGCCGCCCGCTTCTTTAATTTGTGCTGCAACTGCTTCTGCACCTTCAAAGTTATAGTCCGATACGACAACTTTTGCGCCTTCTTTTGCGTATAGCTCTGCGATTGCTTTACCCATACCTGAAGCGGCACCTGTTACGATTGCTACTTTACCTTCTAGTCTCATATGAAAGACCTCCTATGTATTTATTGAACAACTGTCTAATTATAATTATAATATGAATAAAAAATAAAGCAATATGCATAACATTAATGTTTTGTTAAGTAATTGACGAATTGATGGCAAACTGTTCAATAAAGGAGAAAAATATGAAAAAAGACATACGTATTGTGAAGACGAAAGCGCTTCTGCAGCAAGCATTATTGTCGCTGCTACAGCACAAATCACTCGACAACATTAAAGTGGCACAGCTATGCAAAGAGGCAAATGTGAGCCGTGGCACATTTTATTTACATTATACTGACGTCGCGCAGCTGTTTGGTGAATATTTCGAGGAGCTGACCGACGATTTGCGTAAGGCGTATTACGAGCCGTATGTACGCACCCATTTTCAAATTGAACACATCGACTCAGATATGATTCGCATTTTTCATCACGTACAAAAGCATCAGGCGTTTTACAAAATCGTCTTTGATCCGAATACACCGCTTGCACACTATTATCAATTTTTCGATTTAATTCGTTCGTTAGTGAGAGAATCGGTGGAGCCGCACGAGCAGGACGCGGAATTTATCGTCAGCAGCAGCGCCAATTTAATTATCGGCTTTATTATGCAATGGGTGCGCGAAGATTTTAAGCAAACGCCACAGCAAATGAATGAGATGTTGTTGAAGGGGAATCGAATCGGGTTATGAAATAAAGTTGCATTTGGATGAGCACGTTGTATTGTCATGACATGGAGCGTGTGGCAAGACTCCTTAAGGAACAGCCCGTACATTCATGACCAACATCGTATTCGCCGCCGAGTATTTGCGACGGGTAACAAAGGTAACTGCCAGTTGAATGGCTAATGAACAAGTATGAAAGGTTATTTTGTCTTTTCTTTCGCTTCGAACTTCCGCTACACTTGTATCTTCCTACATTTCCACATACAATAAATCAGAAACCATTATAGAAAGTAGGCAGTTGCTGTGAAGAAAAAGTATTGGCCGTTGCTCCTTGCTATGCTGTTGCTCGCAGGCTGTGCAAGTGAAACGACGAGCCCAGCTGAATCGCTTAACGTTCAAAGCTTAGTAGCGACGACGGAAACGAGTGCGACGAAGCATGACGTTAGCAAATTTGAAAAATATAAGCTACAGGAAGTCATTGACGGCGATACGATTCGCATTCAGTATGAGGGGGCATCGGAGAAGGTGCGCTTTTTACTCGTTGATACACCTGAGACGAAGCACGAAACGTTAGGCGAGCAGCCATTCGGTCCAGAGGCGAAGCAGTTTATGAAGGAGTTGTTAAAAGGCGAGGATTACGTATATATCGAGTTTGACGTATCGTACCGCGACAAATATAAGCGACTGCTTGGGTATATTTATACAGAAGATGGCATTAGCTTACAAGAAGAGTTGCTGAAAAACGGCTTAGCACGTGTAGCGTACATTTACGATCCGAACACGAAGCATGTCGATTGGTTCAAATCGATGCAAAAAACAGCACAAAAATTAGCAATTGGCATTTGGTCCGTTGAGGATTACGTAACGAACCGTGGCTATGATAAAGAGGCGTTTAACGAAGCGGTGAAAAATGCGCCAGCGCCTGTTGTAGCGGACGAGGAAGCGCCAACACAAGACGGTGAGGCATGCGACATTAAAGGAAACATTAACGCAAAAGGCAATAAAATTTACCATATGCCAGGACAGCTAAACTATGAGCAAACGAATGCAGAGGAAATGTTCTGCACAGCTGAGGAAGCAGAAGCGGCTGGATTTGTTGCAGCGAAAAATTAAGGAGAGACAATTATGACATTAATGAATAAACGCTATAAAATTACACGTTTAGATGACGCGGGGAGCCCGACGTTAACGCTGGAGGAGTGCCAGCAATTTTTTGCGACGCAGCCTGATGTTCAATATATGGACGCGTTTTCGGTAACACAAGACGGCGTCAATATGAAAATTGCCGGGCATTTTTTCATGTGGCACGTAGGCAATGCGAGCATTCCGTTTCGCTTTTATGATGGAGAATTGTACGTAGCAATCGCGCACGACGCCGTG
Organism: Caryophanon latum; assembly: GCF_001700325.1. Classification (GTDB taxonomy): domain Bacteria; phylum Bacillota; class Bacilli; order Bacillales_A; family Planococcaceae; genus Caryophanon; species Caryophanon latum. The sequence continues at coordinate 45,316 of NZ_MATO01000056.1, read as the reverse complement.
TATGATAAAATGCTACACATTGCCCGTTCACTCGAAGCGATGTATGTAGAAGGATAAAAAAGGTCGATTCACTATGCGCGGTGAATCGACCTTTTTTATTTTGTTTCGGCGGACGCTTTTTGCAGGCGTGGCTTCAACGTATTTTTGTCGGAAAATAGATTTTCAGCTCGTGCTTTTTTGCTCCCTACACGTTAGAACGACGCTTTCCTATACTTTCGCTTTTAGCCGATCGACGTAGCGCTTCGCATCAATTAGCGACAATTCCGTCACCTCGCGTATACGCTTTACGGCGCGTACGTCCTCACCTTGTTTAAGCAGCAGTAGTAACTCGCCTTCAATTTCACTTTCAAACGGTGCTTCTGGTAGCTGCTTCGTCATTTGTGCAACGCGCTTTTCAATAATGTGCAATCGGTTGCGTAACGATATGTTGCTTATAATGAAATAAACGATTAAGCACGCGAATACGATGTTCAAAATTTCAGTCATGTGAATTCCCCCTTGTTATGATATGCCTAAAATGATTTATCAGGTCTGTTGATTAACCATACGCGAAATGTTAGTTGAATGTCTAATCAACATGCTTGATGATTTATGATAAAAAGACACCGCCAATGATGAGGGCGAGCACGATGACGAGCGCAGGGTGCCATTTTAGTTTCTCTAGCGCAATGTAGCTGCCTACAAGTAACAATATTGCAGGTAGCCAATGTATCGTCGTCACCGTCGTTTCGACAAAGCCGAACGTTAAGCTTAGCATTAATACAGCGATTGCGGGTAGTACAAATTTAGATAAACGCTGCACGCGCGGTGACGTACGGTTGCGGTACAAAATGCCAAGCAGCGCAATCATAAGTGCAAGCGATGGACCAACTGTTGCAAGCACCGTAATGCACGCGCCGAGTATACCTGCTTGATCGTAGCCGACGAACGCCGCAATTTTAATCGCAATCGGTCCAGGTAGCGCGTTGCCGAGTGCAAGTACTTCACTATATTCACTTAGCGTCAGCCAGCCGTATTTTTCGACGACTTCATGCTTAATGAGCGGAATCGTTGCAGGGCCGCCTCCGTATCCAACGATGTTTGGAATGAAAAACGCTAAAAATAAATCAATGTAAATCATTTAGCGTGCCTCCTTTTTCACTGGTAGTAGCAACGCGCAAAGTAACAATGCGACGATGATGATTGCAGGATGCATGCTGAGCAGTATAATCGCTGTAAAGGCGAGTGCAAATAAAATTATCGCCCATTTCCAGCCGAGTGCGAGCGTTGATTTTTTTACATAGTCCCACGTGAGCACGCCCATCATGACGGCGATGACCGGCATTACACCGCGCGTCATCCCTTGAATAAACGGTAAATCTTTATATTCGTTTAATGCAGTAAGTGCAACGATTATCATGATGGCACTCGGAATAATCGTTGCAGCGAGCGCATTGAGCATGCCAATTACGCCGCCGACACGAAAGCCGATATAGCCGGCCATTTTCGTAATGATTGGGCCCGGTAACGTATTGCCGATTGCTAAAATTTCCGTAAATTCGTCGTCATCTAAAAATTGAAATGTTTGCACGACTTCCTTTTGGACGAGCGGAATCGTAGACGGGCCACCACCGAAGCCGAGTATGCTCGAACGAAAAAATGCGATAAATATGTCCTTTTGACTTGCCATAATAGTCTCCTTTACGTGTTGACGTTGTGCATTATTCTATCGTACACAATTTCGACAATTTCGACTAGCATTGACGAAGAAATGTCAAAAAAGCCTAGTTTATCACTTTGCATTTGGATATTTGAGGAAAAAGGCGTATAATAAAGGAAATTAAGATTTTTCTACAAAAAATGAGAATTTTAGACGAAGGAGGAGTGGAGATATGATTAGTGCAGCTGTCAAGGAAAGTTCATACTACATCGTGGAAAATGTGCAAGTAGAGGAGTTTCGTCAGTTGAATGAGGAGCTACGGGATATTGAAGCATACGTCGATTTTTGTTCGACCATTAGACGTCCAGAATGTCAGCTATTTTTCGATTTTTATATTTTTTTAGCAAATGACAATGTTTTCGTCAATCATGAACGCTCACTGAACGTGCCGATTTATGCGTATTTAAACGAAGTGATGAGCCGAAATAAATATTTACAGCAATTTAAAAAACAATACATGCATTCGAAAAAAACGTGTATGATCACGAGCATGTATTTAAACAAAACGTTGGAGCAGCTGATTGGGGACGTTTTAGTCGCGTTTAAATTTTCGATGGAGCACATTATAGAAGCGGTGCAAAGCTTAGATGCGAACGAGCCACCGACCGAGAGCGCACTTGACGTTCAAAAGCGCGTACTAACGGAGCTAAAAGAACGCTTTTTGCACGATGATTATTTCAATACGTTCGTGAAAGAAGCAGTGAATAACGGCAAATGGCAGGCGCTAAACATATTAGGTGAATGAGTAACCGTTAATATACGTAAAAATGTGAGCTGTTGAAGGCTCACATTTTTTTGCGTTCAATCATGATCATAATGGTGCTGCATTAGATCAAACAGCGTGCCGTCCACAAAATGATCGCGGCATATATGTAAGTCCGTGCACGCTGAATATAAAAACCAAAGCCATGAATCATCGTTCGTGCGGCGTGCCTCTTCAGCTCCGGCTTCGATGTACGGCAGCACAATCGACTTGTCGAGCGTCTGTAAATAGCGCAGCGCCTCGATTGCACCGGGCCAATTCATATCTTGAAACAGCTCGACTAATTTTGGCAAAGCCGCTTCGTTTTCAGGATAGCCAATACGCTGCACGATGCGTACGACGTTTGGCCATTCCATTTTTCCTGTTCTATTAAAAAGCTCGCATAGTTGCACCCCTCGTACATGCTCAGCTAGCCATTTGATCGCCTCAAGCTGTAAATAAAGCGGTGTATCCCAATGAAGTAGCGGTACGTAATAATTGTTCATCGCGGCAGTAGCATATGTAGCTGCTTTTCAAATTGTACGCCTGCAATTGTCGGCGAATCGTCCGTGCCGTTAATGGCCGCTTCAATAAATTGCTCCGCTAATGCAATCGCTTGTGGCATCGTCGCTCTTTGTAACATGCTCCCGATAATGACCGATGCGAACAAATCGCCTGTACCTGAATAGCTTTTATCGTTGTAGCGCCTCGGCGTGTAGCTCGCTGTCTCGCTGCTAACGTAGACATTTTGAATTGTGCGAGCTTGCGGCGTCAGCACCCCTGTGATGACAACTTGTGCCTTGGTGCTATCGGCAAGCTGCTGCGCCATATGAATGATTGCGTCCATGTACGAAGTGTCGTCACTATATCGTTGTAATTTATCATACGATGTGCCTGTTAAAAAACAGCTTTCGGTAATGTTCGGTGTAATGATTGTCGCTCGTTTCGTTAGCTCCTTCATATGTTGCAGCATGCGCTCGGTCAACATCGGGTAATGCTCGCCGTTATCGCCCATGACCGGATCGACGAGCAACACCGTATCGTCGCGCTGAAACGTTTGTAAAAAATGAAAAATGTGTTGAAGCTGTTCTTCTCCTGTCACATAGCCTGTATAAATGCCATCAAACTGTGCGTTCATGCGTTGCCATTCTTTAATGTAATGCGGCATATGCGCTGTTAAATCTTCGCAATAATAGCTCGGATATTCCGATTGTGCCGTTAACACCGCGGTCGGAAGCGGACACGGCTGCACACCCATTACTGATAATACTGGAATAGCCGCCGTTAATGAGCATCTCCCAAACGATGATAAATCTTGAATCACTGCTACTTTCTTCATGCTTTGTTCCATCCATTTCGCCGTAAATTTTTTCAATTTTCTAAACTGACCTTATAAATTATATCAAAGTTGATACTTTTGAACAGTCCAATATCCGTATATAGTGTAAAAAGATTCATCACACGTACATAAGGAGTTGGGGTTATATGCAAACATTACAACAAAAGCAAACAAAAACAAACACATTTGACATCGTGCTTAGCGCATTGCTAATTGGGCTCGTATTCAGCGCAACGGCATTTTTAAACATTAAGCTACCGATTGCGGCAAGCGGCGGCTTAGTGCATTTAGGAACGGCGATGCTCTTTATCGCCGCAATCATGTTCGGACCGAAAAAAGGGGCGCTTGCCGGAGCAGCAGGGATGGGGTTATTTGATATTATGGGTGGCTGGCTCGTGTGGGCACCGATTACGATTGTCGCGCGTTTTGTGCAAGGTTGGATTGTCGGCAGCATTTCACATGCGCACGGTCGCAACGGCAAAAGCACGCGCTGGAACGTTGTCGCAATGGCGGCGTCGATTCCAGCTATGATGGCGATTTATTACGTCGGCGAAGCGTTTTTATATAGTAGCTGGATTGCGCCACTTGCTTCAATGCCAGGTGATTTACTGCAAAACGTCATCGGCTTAGCAATTGCGATTCCTGTTTGTCGCGTGCTGAAAAAAGTGCCGTATTTCGCAAAATAGTCAAAAGGGTTGGATGCGAAAAAATTTTCACATCCAACCCTTTTGTTATTCAATTTCAAGAAGGACGTCTTGCAACACAATCGGTTGTGCAGGTGGTGGAAAAATAAACGTCCACGGCATGCTCGTAAACGGCGCAACGACAAGTTCTGGAATCGTCATGACGTGCTCCTCGGCGTAGTCGCCTGCTTGTACGAAGACGCTGCGCTCATGAAATCGTGCACTATGATGCGTAAAATTATGCACGAGCGCCGTCACAAGTAGCTCGCCTTTATGATTGATTGCCGCGCGCACAGTCGGACTCATGATAAGATCGTCGACTTGCTCGTACGTATCGTCAAACAGCTGTTCAATGATGGCGCGGTCTTTATCACTAATCGCGCGCTCCCATGTCGGGTGAAAATAAAGTTGCTGCATAGTGTACCTCGTTTTTGTTTTATTATACATGCTTGTCATGTAAAATGATATTTCTATACGAAAGGGTGATAACTAATGAAATCTTTTTTAATGCTTGGACAATCAAACATGGCAGGGCGCGGCTTTTTGACAGACGTTTCGCCGATTTATGACGAGCGTCTCCACATGCTGCGTAACGGTCAATGGCAAATGATGACCGAGCCGATCAATTACGACCGACCAGTAGCAGGGGTGAGCTTAGCCGCTTCATTTGCCGCTGCATACGTTCACGCAAATCCGAATGACAAAATCGGGCTCATTCCTTGTGCGGAAGGTGGTAGCACGCTCGATCAATGGCATCCAGACGGCACGCTGTTTCAGCACGCGATTGCACAAGCACGATTTGCGATGAAAACGAGTACTATCGCCGGTATTTTATGGCACCAAGGCGAAAGTGACAGCATGAATAATTTACACGAAACGTATTACGACAAGCTACACGTCATTATCGAGGCGCTTCGTCACGAGCTACAGCTTCAAGAGGTGCCACTTATTATCGGCGAGCTTGGGCATTTTTTAGGGAAAACAGGCTTCGGGCTATATTCGCCGCAATTTGAGCAGGTGAACGCGCAGCTACGTCGATTCGCTCATGAACAGCCACACTGCTACTTCGTGACGGCACAGGGGCTGACGGCAAACCTAGATGGCATTCACCTTGATGCCGCGTCACAGCGTAAATTTGGCTATCGTTATTTCGAGGCGTTTGCAACGAAGCAGCACGTACTTGAGCCGTTGCCGAATGAAGCGGACGCCTTAAACGTCAAAACAGATTATTCAAAAACGGAGCAAATATATATGTATACGATGGACTTCGCATTAGGCAACATGACGCATGACGAGTTTCAGGCGAAGATGGCAAAGGTGATGCAGTCGTAATAAAATGGTGCGGCTATCTCACATCACATTAGCTTTGTACATCATGCCAAACATATTTGTTCCACGACCACGTACTGCATCGTCAGGCACGTGGTTTTTTTGTGCTGCAAATGCGTGTATAATATGGCTACATGTTTATGAAGAAAGGATTACGAATGATTACACATTATTTATTAACAGGCATCTTGGCGCTGATCGGGGCGCTGCTGTTTGACTGGCTGCACATGCCGATGCCGTGGTTGCTCGGCCCGCTATTTACGACGATGGTTTTGCGGCTAGCGACACCGCTTCCGATTGCGTGGCATAAGGAGCTGCGCAATTTAGGGCTTGTGCTAGCAGGCTATTCGATTGGTGTTTCGTTTACGACGGATGCGTTTGCGGCAGCGCGGGGTTTTTTGCCACTCATGATTGCCATTAACGTTTTTTACATCGGGCTGTTTGTCGCGCTCAGCAAACTCATTGTACACCGAACGCACGTCGATACACTCGCGGCGCTAACGAGTACCGTTCCAGGGGGCATGACGCAAATTACGGCATATGCGGCTGAAAAAAAGAGCAAGCATATGACGATGATTACGTTTTATCAAGTGTTGCGCGTCCTTTGCTTATTAAGCATTGTGCCGGTGCTGCTGTCGGTCGGTGCGATGCCTGAAGCACCGCAGCACATTCCGTTTAGCGTCGAGCTGCTCGGCATGATTGTGCTGTCGTTTGTCGCGGGCATTATTGCCGATAAGTTGCGCGTGCCGACAGGGTATTTGCTCGGTCCGGTCATTTTGCTCATGATGTTGCAAATTTTCGGAATGCGTGTGCCGCTGTTGCCACCAGACGCGCTGCATATCGCACAGCTGCTCATCGGCGTCTTTATCGGTATGCTGCTGCGAAAAGAGGATTTGCGTTTATCGAAAAAAGTGATGCTATACGGCTTTATTTCAGCGTTTGTGTATATCGGCAGTGCGTACGTGCTCGCGCTCATTATTCCGCGCTATTACAGCATCGATTTTACGACCGCGTTTTTAAGCACGATTCCAGGGGGATTAGATCAAATGGGGCTCATTGCGATGGCAGCAGGAGCCGACGTGACGCTCGTGACGATGTTTCAGCTATTTCGCGTGCTCGTCGTGTCGTTACTCGTTGTACCAGCACTGAAAATGTTCACAAAGTAAGGGGAATCGATTTGAAGAAAAGATGGTTAAGTGTATTGCTTGGGCTAAGTTTCTATGCAGCGATGCCAAGCAGTGCGTCGGCGTATGATGTGCCGACGAATAAAATATTTACAATTACATTTAGTGACGATGTGAACGTACATACGTTACAGGACGATGCGATTGTTATTGAAGACGCACAAGGAAACGTCGTAAAAGGTGTCTCGGTTGCATTACATGAAGAAAATCCGCATGAAGTGTATGTCATTGCGCCAGCTGAGCAGTACGAGCCAAATAGCGACTATACGCTCATCATATATCGAGATGTAGAATCGACAGACGGCACGGCGCTTCAGCAACTGACGACGCTTACGTTTACGACGACGGACGAGGAAAATGCGTTTGTCGTGCGCGAAGAAAGCTTTAATGACGTGATTTATGAAGGCGTAACGACGACTTTGCCAAAGCATTTAGAGAAAAGCTACGTAGCCGCCGATCAGCAATTTACGTTTGAACAAAGAGAAATTGGCGACGTATACCCAAATGAGCTCATTATTTTCCCACCGACAGAGGAAGCACCAAATGGCTTTGCGAAAAAAGTCGTAGCGGTTCAGGAGCTCGGCGGAAAGATAATCGTCGAAACGGCGGAGCCAACGTATGAGGAAGTAGTCGATACAGTCGATGTGTCGCAGAAAATGTTTATGACGACCGACGATTTCCGATTCACTGACGATGTAGAAGCACGCACTGTGTTTGGGACATCGTATGAGAAAGTGCTAAAAAATAAAGACGGCTCTAAAGCAAGCATTAAGCTAGAGGATTTTAAAGACTCGTATGGCAAAGCAGTCGGCACGAAAGTTATTTTTAAAAATTTCAAATACGATTTATTTGATAATGGTAAATACAATACACTCGACGGCAGCATTACGTTTATTCGTCCTGCATTAGTACTAGATATGACAAAAGGCAACGTGAATCAATTAAGTTTTACGACGGGCTTTCATTTAAATTTCGACAAGCTGTTATTAACGTTAGATAGCTTTGAAAAGGAAACAAAGCGCGTGCCGTTACCGCTTGAGGTGCCTGCGAAATTTGCAGGTGTCATCGGTGGATCAATCAACCCATACATTGAGTTTTCCACAAAAGGCGCGATTGAGTTCGGCTTTGAAGCAGGAATTGAAACAAACGTCGATATCGGCTTTACGCACATAAACGATAGTTGGGAAAGCTTTAACCGTTCAACGATTAATCCGTATACGCATTTGCATACATTTAGCGGCTCGATTAATGGAGATTTAGCAGCAGGGGTTGCTATTCAAGCAGAGTTGCTACAATTTGGGCTCGGCGGTGTAGAAGGTGCAGCATACGGTAGCATTAATGCAAGTGGAAACTTGTCGTGCTACGAACTCACTGGATCAGCGGGCGTTCGTTTAAGCGGCTTCGTCGGCGATTATAAAAATCCAATCCTTCATTTACAAGCGGTAGACTTATCAAAATCAATCGGACAAGCATTCGTTTGCTCGCTTCGTTCGATTGAGGCAGACGATATGACGATTGATGTCGGCAAATCGAAAAAGCTTAAAGTTACAGGGAATAAGCTAACAGGTGGCACGGTTAACCTTGCCTTCCCAGACCCGCTCATTTCGTTTTCATCGAGCAATCGAGACGTAGCAATTGTTACGCGAAATGGGCAAGTGACGATTGCGGATACAGCGAAGCACGGTCAAACGGCGACGATTACTGTTACGTACAAAAATTTAGCAGGCGATAGTGTAGAGACAGATGTAAAAGTAACGGTTAATGAACCTTCGTACGTAAAGCCGGTCGAACCGTCAAAGCCCGTGGAGCCAACTAATCCTGTTGAGCCGCCAGAGCTAGTAGAGAACAAAACGTACACAATTGAGGAGTGGGGTTTAACGTTTGAGCTACCAGAAGCGGTGACGAATTATACGATTGAGGAAAACTACGGCTATCACATTTACAACGAGGAAGGTCATCCGATGGTATACTTGTACCAGTATGACAAAGGCGCTGATCCGTCATTCCGCGGTTATTGGTCGCCGCTTCCTTCCAATTCGAAGTACGATTATTATATCCGAAGCGGCTTTAACATTTTCTTTGACGATGAAAATTCGCCGTACTACGATGAACAAGCGACTGTGTTTAACAGCATTGTAAAATCAGCAAAACTAATAAAATAAACGATCATGTCAGGTCTGTTGATACGCCATTTAACTTGTGGTTGCTTTTCGTTGCGAGCTCTAGCAATTTATGTGCGACGAGTAATCGCATAGGCAAATCGTTCGCTGCTTAACACGCTTGAAATTAAACAATGAAGGAGCTGGTGCGCATTAATGCACGCCAGCTCCTGTTTCACTTACTATTAATCGTGATGCAGCATTTCAAGAACACGCTCAAACCAACTAATTTCGCGTTGTAATGATTCCATAAAATAGCCATTTGCTAAGTGAATCGTCTCCTCTAAATGTGCAGGAATAACGGTTTTCTCATACACTTTTGTTAACGTCTCACGTTTATTTTCAAGTGCCATTTTTTTCACTTGTACGAGTGTAATTACTTTTTGAATGTCTACGTATTGAATAAAAATGAGCCCGATAATCAGATCGGACATTTGCTTTGACTTTTCGAAAACATCATAAATTTTTTGAGGCAAAGCAAGCCGCCCTTTTTCTGTAATCGTGTATAGTTGTTTATCTGGGCGATGCTCCTCTTTAATGAGCTCAGCCTCTTCAATTAAGCCTTGCTTCGTTAACGATTCAAAATGGTAATATAGTTTGCTTTCTGTAATGTTTGCCATTTTATCAAAAGGTACTGGCTCGGATAAGCCTTTTTTTAATTCATACGGATAATGATCACGTTCTATAAGCTTACTTAAAATATAAATTTGAATAGTCAAACGATTTCCTCCTGTAAAAAAGCTGCAACCTTGGGAGATTGCAGCTTTTTCATATTTGTTCTATTTTAATACTGAGCGTGGTTTCGGTGCTTTTTTGTGCAATGTTGTGACGACGAGTAAGTTAATGAGTAACGCGCCGACACCGACTGCCGCAAGTCCTAAAATGAACGGTGCTGCATCAGTCGAGCCATACATCGTTGCGAAGTATCCGTTTACAGCGTGATACATCGGTGTAATATAACTCATAAATTCATAATAGCCATACATCATTTCTCGTGGCATCGTGGCACCGTTAGCAATCGTTTGTGTTAAAAGGATCGGTATGTTTAAAATCATACCTGCTTCGCCAACTAAAAACGTGAAAATGGCGCATACGTTAAACGATGCCATATATACTAATACTTGCTGGGCTGCTACTTGTAGCATAACATCTGTGCTTAAATCTGTAATCCAATATGCTGTAATTAACGCAAAAATTGTCGAAACAACAGCAATGAGTAACGCAGATAGCTGTACGTACGTAAACAAACGGAAACGAGACGCCTCACCACGATTGTGCTGATATACTTGCACGAGTTGCATCGCTGCAATCATCGCACCGACATACGCGGCCATTACTAAAAACATCGGTAGCATTGTGTGGTGCATACCATCTGGAACATCATTGACGATGACGTAGTTGCCGACATATGCATTTTCGATTTTTTGTGATAATTCGGCTGCTTGCTCTTTTGGTACGTTCATTTTCATTAAAATACTTTGCGCCGTTTGTGTTGAAAAGCTCGCACTTAATTGCGCATTGACTTCATTTACGATCGAGCTCATCGATGAAGATACCATCGTGGCAGACGCTTCGTTAACTGTAAAGTTAATTTCAGCGGATTCACCGCTCATAATATTACGTGAAAAGTGCGATGGAATATGAATTAATAGCGATACGTCATTATCTTTTAATTTTTGTAGCGCCTGCTCATATGTGTCGCCTAATTCGATATGAAATGGCAAGCTTTCCTCTAACTGCTCCGCGATTTTCTCACCATTGCTTCCGTTATCGTCATTGACAATAGCAATATGTAACTCATCCATCTGTCCAGGAAGTGCCGTGTAGCCTATTAAAAAAATGACTAGCATCGCAACCGCATAAAAAATACCCATAAATATAGATGCACCAAATCCTTGATGCCGTGAAAACTTTTTAAAATTCATTGATTCAAATACCTACCATTTCTGAAAACGTCATATACTCAATTTAAAGTACATTTTTTATAGTAATATATTTTTGGAGGAAAGTAAATTAATTGAAAATTACAGTTGTGTAATAAATGGTTGATAGTAGTGAACAAACATTTTTAACACGCTTGAACATTAGACGAACTTTTGCGGACTTCATATTCGCGCTGTAGCGAACAATGAGGAGCGGAATAATAAAAGGCCACGCGTGTTGATTAGCCATTAAATTGGCAGGGCACGTATTGCGGCTCGCGCCCGCGGAAAGCCTGCCTCGACGTGAAAAGCAACCCCAAGTTATGGGGAAGAGCCTACAAAACAGCAATAATTCCCATTTCGCTGTTCAAAACAAGTGATTCAGCTGTATAAAAGTGGCGTATCAACAGACCTGATAAAAGGCTAAAATATATATAGCTACCGAACAAAAAAGAGGAGTGTACGAAACGTCTCGATGACATTTCATACACTCCTTTTACTTGCTTATTAGCTAGTAAACGAATATTGAATTAATTGCTTTAATGCATAAAACGCCTGCTTCGTGTTAACCGCGTTCGTCGTGCGCTCGTGCTTGCCTGTTTGTAGGCTATGCTGCGCCATGTCAAGAATGCTGTTACATACTTTTAATGCATCGTTTGTTAGTTGATCTTGTGAATGTAAAAATACGAGTAATGCCGATGTGCTAATGTCGAACGATTGTACTGTATCAAGGCGACGGTGAAGCTCTTCTGCATAAAGCGTTACAGCTGTATGAAGCATGCAGTTGGCCGCATCGAATTTGTTAAGCTCAATTAGTTGCTCCGCTTCATTTAACTGCCATTTTAAATCTTCGTACGTCATGTTATGCTCGTCAGCTAATGGCGTAATGCCTGGGTCAACGTACTGCTCGCCTTCGCGGTTGTAGCCATTTTTATCATAGTCATTTTTATCGAAGCCGAACACATCGAAGCCGTCCTTGTCATAGCCTTGAATATTGAAGCCTTCACGATTGTAGCCTTCGCGATTGTAGCCGTCCTTGTTAAAGCCATCTTTATCGAAGCCGTTCGTATCTAATCCATCGCGGTCATAGCCTTCACGGTTGTAGCCAGTTTTGTCAAAGCCGTCGCGGTCGTAGCCTTCTTGATCATAACCGCCACGATTGAACCCTTCGCTATCAAAGCCTTCGCGATTGAAGCCATCTGATGCAAAGTTACCGTAATTAAAATACGTACCATTTTGGTGTAGCCCGTCCTTATTAAAGCCGTCTTTATTAAAGCCTGTACGCGAATAGCCTGACGCATCATAGCCCCAAAAATCAAAGCCGTCCTCGTCCCATACGTTTTTCGGTGCAGTGTGCTCGTTCACGCGGTAATGATGCGGATGTGCAACAAGTTCGCCTTGCTCATTGAAGCCAGTGCGGTCGATTTTTAGACGGTTTAAGCCTTTTCGGTCAAAGCCTTCACGATCGTATCCGTATACGTCAAAGCCGTCCTTGTCATATCCACCTTTATAGTGATTCCATTCGTTAAAGCCTTTTTTATTGTAGCCGTCACAATCAAGCCCATTGTCGTCATAGAACGATTTATGCTCATACAAGCCATTTTTGTTAAAGCCTTTTTCGTTTAAGCCGAAGCAATCAAAGCCGTCGTTATCATAGCGCGTACCATTTTCGTGCTGACCTAATGCATCAAAGCCGTGCTTGTTGTAGCCTTTTTGATTAAAGCCTTCATCGTCGTAATGTGTGCCATTGCGATGCAGCCCTGCTTTAGAGAAGCCTGCCTTGTTGTAGCCATCTTTATTGAACCCTTTTCGGTCAAAGCCGTTTTTGTCATAGCCGTTGTCATCATAAAGCGTACCATTTTGATGAATGCCATTCATGTTAAAGCCGTTTAAAAGAAATGGTTGTCCTTCTTTATGAAAGCCTTCGCGGTCAAAGCCGCCGTAATTATAGTATGTACGATTTTGATGCACGCCGTTTTTGTTAAAGCCGAAGCGATCGAAGCCACTGCGTGAGAAGCCTGTCGCATCGTAGCCCCAAAAATCAAAGCCTTGGCTATCCCAAAATGGCTTCGGTGCTTTTTCCTCATTGCGACGCACGACAAAATTGGCGACGTATTTGCCGCTTTTATGGAAGCCTGTGCGATCGACGTATTCACGGTTTAAGCCGTGCGTATTAAAGCCTTCGCGGTCGTAGCCGTTAATATCGAAACCGCTTAAATTGTAGCCGTCCTTATGCTGCATCCACTCGTTGTAACCGTCTTTATCGTAGCCATGAATGTCATAACCTTGGCGATTGTATTTTTGCAAGTTGAAGCCGTTTTTATTGTAGCCATTTTTATCAAAGCCGTTAATATCATAACCGTTATCGTCGTAATGTGTGCCGTTGCGATGCATGCCTTTCATATTAAAACCATTTATATTAAACGCTTGCTCATCCGGCGCATAATCCTCATATTGATCGAACACCGCTTCTTCAGGCGTTTTCGTTAATTTCGTTTCCATACATTCACTTCCTTGCTTATAATAAATAGATGTTGCATCATGGCGCATCCATTTATACACATTTTCTCACAACACGTCCAACATGTCATTCTAAAAACATTATAATGCGATGCGAATAAGCAAATTTTCACAAAACCGCATATGTATTGAGTAATTCGCGGCGTTTTAGTAAGCGCCTTAGCTTATGATAAAAGGGAAAAAGAGCTGCCCAATGTACGAATAGGGCAACTCTGTATACAAGTATTACGTTTCATGTGTAATGCTCGGTGTACTGTTTTGTTTACCGACTAATTCATAAGCAGCTTGTGCGCGCGCTAACGTTTGCTTGTTTGAACGGTCATCATTCATCGTAACGTGAACTTTATCTTTTTGCTTCGGACGCGTCTTTTTCGGACGTTCCTCTCGATCTAGCGGTGTGTTTGGCTTGTCTTTATATTCGTCCGTTTTTTCGTACTCTGCCTTCGCATCAGCTAAATGTTTCATGCGAATTTCGCGCTCTTCAGGAATTTCGTGCTTTTCAATTTGCTTTGCGGCACGAAACGCGACAATTTGTACGTCCGCTTTTGACGGCGCCATTTTCATGCTGAGCTCAATTACGTCACGCTCGCGCATAATGCGGTCGATGTAGTCCACCATGCCCGGTGCGTTTCGTCGTACGTATGCCATTTCGTCTGGCGTCAGCTTTTTGCCGTTTTTAAACTTCTCGATCAAGCGCTGTGCTTTCGGATCGTCTTCGCCTATATCAGTACGCGCCGCTTCGATTTCCGCTAGCTGCTTTTGCACTGATTCCTTCAACGCTTGCTTTGCATCACCTAGTTGCTGTGGCACGACTGCTTCTGCTGCTGGCTGCGGCTCACTTTTTGCACGTGGCTTGACAATTGGCTGAAACGGGGTCATTCCAATTTTCATGTAGCTCACCTCTTTCTATTTTATATCGACAATATTGCATACGGGTGAATAACTTCTGTACATTGAGTTTTTAGAATTGTTGGAATACAATGAAAGTACTCGATAGAAAGGTGGTTATTTAATGGTGAAATTACGCGATCATTCTTCTAATTTAAACGAATAGAGGAGGATGAAAATGATTATTAAACAACAAAAGGAAATCGCAATCGAGCCATTACAAGCATTGTACGATGACGCAGGATGGTACGCGTACACGAATGATTTGCCATTATTACAGCAAGCATGCGCACACTCACTTGACGTCTTTTGTGCATGGGAAGACGAGCAATTAATCGGCTTAGTGGGCGTTGTCGGTGATGGTGTAACGATTATTTACATTCAAGATATTTTAGTGCTGAGCGCTTATCAAAATAACGGTGTTGCGACATCGCTCATGCAGCACATTTTACAAAAGTATGAGCATGTGCGACAAAAAGTATTGTTAACGGAGGAAGCACCCGATGTTCGACATTTTTATGAAAAAATGGGCTTTACGTCGTGCGATCAAGGTTCACTCGTAGCATTTGCGAAGCTAGATTAAACGATTAACAAGGAGGGGGAATTAATATGAATGTGGAGTTAACACGTTTTCGCGTGAAGGAAGGGAAGTCAGCGCGTGTCGACGAATGGCTTGCCTTTTTAAATGACCATATGGAAGACGTACTCGTTACGCTAGCAGGTGAAAAAATGTACGTCGAAACAATTTTTCGCGAAGTGTTAAACGGCGAGGAATATTTATATTGGTATTCAGTGCAAGGAACGGGCGGACAAGACGTAGAAGAATCCGAGCATTGGATCGACAAAAAGCATTTACAATTTTGGGATGAGTGCATTGACGAAACGTTTCGCCCGGTCGATTTACAAACAGCTGTCGTCATGATTCCAAACAACGTAAAACAGGCGATGAAGTAAGGGGTTGTGACATAATGAAATTAGAAACAGAGCGTCTTTATTTAAAGCCGTACGATTTATCCTATGCGGACGCAGTGTACGACGTCGTTAAGCAAAAGGAAATTGCTGATACGATGATTATGATTCCACACCCGTATCCGCGAGAAAGTGTCGAGCAGTGGATTACATATTTACAAGATAGCTTCATTAGCGGCACAGCGTATGAATTTGCCGTTTTTTTGAAGGAAAATGGACGCTACATAGGCAACTGCGGTTTCGTGAGCGTGTCGCATCCACATCAGCGCGCAGAAGTCGGCTACTTTATCGACCGTGATTATTGGGGGCGCGGCTATGCGACAGAGGCATGCGCTGAAATGCTTGCGTACGGTTTTCGCTATCACCAGTTCAACCGCATTTCCGGTCGGTGCATGACACGCAACACTGCTTCACGCACCGTGATGGAAAAGTGCGGCATGGCATTCGAAGGTCGCCATGAGCAGGAATTTTTGAAAAACGGCGTGTACGAGGACATTGATTACTTCGCTATTTTAGCTGAGCAATACGTTCATCATGGGCAGCGTGATACCATTCATAGCTACATATAAAAGCGCAGTTGTTAAAACTTACGAAAAAATCGCAAATATGTAATCTCCTTAAGCTTTTGGAGCATTGCTACGCTCACATTTGTGTACCTCATTGCGCGCAATTTTTTACACGATGGCACAGTTGAGGGCGGACATATTTTCATGTTATGTATGTGCTTATACTATGTGTTAACGTGATCGACATGGGGCGTACGCGACAGTGCAAAAGTAGAGGACGAGCTTGTTACGCATATTAAACGACGCAGCGCCCGTGTTAACTAACGATCATGCTATTTTTACAGATTTTCCGAACGAGAAGGCCCATTGCTTTAGCTATAGGATGAAAGTGAGGTCAGTCAAGGTGTAGCTTTTGCTAGCTCAATTGACTCGGCACGGTATTTTTTGCAAATGCACGCCACACTGCCACCAATAAGGAGGACGTCTCATGAAAAAAATAATCGTGTTAATTTTAGTAACAGTAGCTATTGCAGCATATACATTTTGGCCAAAAGCGCACGTGGAGGAACCCGTTATTATGTCTTTACAAGTGAATGAAGCCGATAAAACGTTACGTATTGCTTACATCGTCGAAAAGAAACGTGAAACACGCTTAACGAACATTCAATATGATACGACGAGTATTGTGCCAACAGAAGCAAATGATGTAACAGTGATAGAAACGCAAAACGGCTATGAGTTACGTGAAGAAAGCATGGCGCTAACGGATGAGCAGCTTACATATGCGTTAAACTTCGGTAGTGGAACGTTGCCGGTCGCTGTATCATTTGATGACGACTTACCGATTGAAACGATTGCAATCATCGTGCGACAAAACGAGGTGGTACAAGCTGTCGAGGACGGAGATATGCTACGCTACACGTATACAGCCGCTTCTGATGAAACGATTCGCGTCATCGGGCATTTCGATAGCGCGGCGCTCATTTCATTTGAGCAAAACGGTACAGCGACAGATTTTCCACTAACGTTAACAGCGGGGCAATCGGTTGACGTTCTCATTCATGAGCCGTACAAGCTAAGCAGCGACGACCATCTTTTGCTTGAAATCGTAACGACCGATAAGACGATTCAAAAAAACGTAGCGTTGACGCAGCCGATGCCAAAAGGGTACTTGAAGGAAGCGGTTCGCAACGCTGTTCAATAATAAAAGGGCCATGCGACTGTCGCATAGCCCTTTTATTATTGAATTGTATACGAAATCGTTAAAAACGGTAGGCGAAACAGCGTCATTTTGTGCGTCGCGTATAGCTGATTGCCTTCTTCCCAAATCGTGAAATATTCATGAAGTGGCAGTTTGAACGTATAGCGTCCTAAAGCTAAATACGTGCCTGCATCACCAGCCGCATCGCTCGTAATGTAAAGCTTGTTGTCATCTGTACGAAGTGCTAAAATGCCGTGCATTGCCGACTTCGGAAGCGGCAATGCGATGTTCATATAGCTAATGCTTTTATGCGTATGCATCGAATAAATGGCGCTAAAAACAGTGTCGCCATTTATTTTGCGCTGCCACATGCGAGGGGCTGTACGACGGTCGAGCTTTTGTGATACGCGTGTAATCGTACTTTCCATCTTTTGTGGCTCCGCAGAAAACGGCAAGTTCAGCTGACCGATTTTGCGGCTAATGAATGGATACACGTACGCAAACGGTTTAAACCACAGCGCCCATTTTACGCGCATCGTTAGCTCATAGTTTGTCGTTTGCTCATAAAAATCGCTAATGCGTGCAGGAACAGCCGTTTTATCAATGAAGACGCTCATATCATCGACGAGTGCGTTATGCGGTGCACCGTTCGCCTCTGCATGCCCGCGTATGTGACTAACAGGGAACGTAAACGGACGCTGCTTCGTCGGCGGCACGAACACACTCCACGCAAGCGTAATAGCCCCGCCAAACAGCACGCAGTTAAGCAAGCCGTGAAACTGTAGCATCGACGGAATTGTAACGGTACCGAGTGCGTAAAAAAATGACCAAATAATTGTAAAGCATAACGTTAAAAAGGCAAGCTGTATTAGTAGTAGAGCGAGCAATTGAAAACGTAGGCGCGACACAATCATCGCTAAGCTAAAAATCGCGAGCACGTACAAGCTGACCGACACGACTTCAATGACGCGTGAAAACGTAATGCCAATCGCCACGAGCATCGGTCCAGCCGCAATGATCGCCGCACTAATCGTAAACAGACGGCTGCGGTACAAACGACCGAGTAATCCGACCGTAATGCAAAGTAAGCAAGCAGAATAATGAAAATGAATCGCCGTTAGCCACGTAATGGTCGGGCTAAAGCCGGTATTCATTTGTGCGATATGCGCAAAAAACCATACGCCTCCCATCGCAATATACATAAGTCCAATATCAATCATCAGCTCCGCAACGTTCGTAAAGCCGCGCTGTAAAAATCGTTGCAAGCCACAAATAAAAATGACGAGCGTGCTTGCCATATAGACGAGGGCGAGTATAATCGATAGCGCCCCATTATCAAAAAAGTAAAGCAGCGTCACCGCAAGTTGCCCAGCCGCAATGATCGCGCGCTGCCAGTTTTTTAACGTCACGACTTGTTGCAGCACAATCGGTATGTAAACGAGCTGCGCAATTGTTAAGTAATAATACATCGACGTCGGCTCATGAAACAACATGAGCGCGAGCATACATAATAGCCCGAGTGCATTTAAGCGGTTAACGAGTACTTCGTGTAAACGTGCCAGCATAGGTCATCATCCTTCCAAACAAATCGTTATAAATCGTCACATCAATTGTATATACGTCGCGTGCGTCATCGTATCCTTCTAGCACCGTCACGCGACCAGTGAGCGCTTTTGGCAATGGCAGTCCGAGGCAGCGCTGATTAGTCGAACGAATGAGCAGCATCCCACCGTTCGTAACATGAAGCTGTAAATCCGAATAAAAGAGCGACGGATCACCTAAATTATCTTGTATGACGTTTCGTGTTGCATCGAGTGTCATCGTCGCATTAAACTGCCGCGTTACGTGCGGAAAATAAAATGTGCGCTCCCAATATACCGTATCGTCGTTTCGCTCATTTTTATAGCTGCGATTCGCAATTGTAAATGGAATGTTGACGCCACTTTCTGGAAACAAAAACTTGCTTGTCGTCAGCAACATATACATCGGACGGAGCCGCTCATTCGTCGTCATACGCTCCATCGTGCCACGCGCAAAAAATTCGGTGTCGATCGGTAACTCATACCGCTCCTGTAGCTTCGGATGTAGCTGTTGAAATTGTTCTTCAAGCAGTTGTTTATAAATCATGTGATGCGCCTCGCTTTCGTTTACATGAACTAGCAGTCGGCAGCTCGACACGCAACATGAGCGCGGCAATCGACAGCCCCGAAAGCAACACGTTAAATGTGACGACGTTAAACGGATCGGTTGCGACATGTGGAGCTGCTACGATCGCACTAACTGTTAATAGCGGAAATAATACAACTTGCGCAATAAGCAGCACGCGATGTAGCTTCCGAACGCAAAACAGCAAGGCGACGACAATTTCGAGCAGCCCGACGACGACAATGGCAGTTGCCGCATGTTGTGAAGAAATGGGCGACAGCTCCGTTAACATTGCCATTTCAAGCGGGTGTTGACCAATTACTTTCGGCACGAGCCCTTGGTACAGCCAGACGAATACAAACAACGCGATAAGTAAATAATAGCTAAAAAAGCGGCGATATTGCGTGCGCGGTCGTTCGCCTTGCTCCAGCCAACGCGCAAGCACATCAAAGCTAAGCGCCGTCGCCCAACCCATCACCGGACGAAACAGCACATCGAATGCTCGCCCAATCGCTCCGTAGCGCACATCGTAATCGTATTGCGTTAAAAATGTCATGCCATTTTGCTTCGGAACGTATTGCCAATAGCCTTTTCCTTCTTGAATCGGTGAGATGCGCTGCTTCGTGCCAAAATGAAGCGACGACGTTTTCACACCATTTTTTTCATGCGTTCCTTTACTTTCGCCCCAGCCGCTGACCGAGATGCCAGGCAACACATTCGTCGTATACGTAAAACGCTGCGGCTCATCTTCATGTGCTTTGTCGCAATATGTGATGCGCGAAAATCGCAAATCCCATTGCTCGTGAAGCTGTGGCTGCTGTGTATACGTCCACGCCTCATCGACCGAGCAATCGATGTCAATTTCCACATAAATTGGCTTGTTGCTCATACGCATCCGCTCCTTCCAACTAAATTATAGCATTTTAGACGTGTTCATTAGCCACTTTTATACAGCTGAATCGATGTTTTTACGATGAATGCGGTTTGTAATAGCGTGGTAAACGAAGGAGCTGCGACCGAGAAATTGATTTACTTTAAGCAATAAGCGCTACGATGCATCAGACAGAAAAAAATTTTTTTGTTTGTAATTTGTTGAAAATGTGTATAATGAGAAAAAGAAATAATACATATTTGCTGTAACGGTTTGTATTATTTCAACTGGTATAGACAACTATACCAAGCTATACAACTTATAAAAGGAAAGGATGATTTGTATGTTAGCTTTTTTACAAAAGATCGGTAAGTCGTTAATGTTTCCTATTGCGACGTTACCAGCTGCGGCGTTATTAGTACGTTTAGGCGCAGATGACATGCTTGGCTGGAGCGTTATGGCGACGGCTGGGGATACGATTTTAGGTAACTTACCGCTAATTTTCGCAATCGGAATCGCGATGGGCTTTGCATTTGATGGTTCAGGTGGTGCCGCATTAGCTGGTGCGATTGCATATTTAGTATTGACGGCCGTATTAGGCTCTATTGATGAAACAATTAAAATGAACGTATTTGGCGGGGTAATCGCGGGGGTTATTGCCGGGCTACTTTATAACAGGTTTTATAATGTGAAGTTCCCGGAATGGCTGTCGTTTTTCGGTGGAAGACGTTTCGTGCCAATTATTACCGCAGTTGTCATGATGTTTGTCGGTTGGGCGTTCGGTTACGTTTGGCCGTTCGTGCAAAACTGGATTGACGCAGCAGGGAACTGGGCAATTGACAACGGAAACTACGGTGTAGGGCTATACGGCTTCTTAAACCGTCTATTAATTCCTTTAGGGTTACATCACGTTATTAACACGATTGTTTGGTTTGACTTCGGTTCCTTCACAGCAGCAGATGGTTCGGTTGTAAAAGGGGAAATTAACCGTTTCTTAAAAGGTGACCCAACAGCAGGTCCATTTTTATCTGGGTTCTTCCCGATCATGATGTTCGGTTTACCAGCAGCATGTTTAGCGATGTACGCAGCTGCGAAAAAGGAAAAGAAAAAGCTTGTAGCTGGTATGCTTTTATCAATCGCATTAACAGCATTTTTAACAGGTGTTACAGAGCCAATTGAATTTACATTTATGTTCTTATCACCAATTTTATACGGTGTGCACGCATTGTTAACAGGTGCGTCGTTAGCAATTGCGAACGCATTAGGCATTCACCACGGATTTGGCTTCTCGGCAGGTTTAATTGACTACGTGCTGAACTTCGGGATTGCGCAAAAGCCGCTTCTTATTATTCCATTAGGTCTTGCGTTTGCAGCCGTTTACTTCGTCATTTTCTACTTCTTAATTGTGAAATTCGATTTAAAAACGCCTGGTCGTGAAGATGATGAGGATGACATCGATAGCGTAACAATTGAAGGTTCAGACGACGAAGTGTTAGAAGCGAAAGCATACAATTCAATCGAAGCGCTAGGTGGCGTAGCAAATATTAAACAAATTGATTACTGTACGACACGTTTACGTTTAACGTTAGGCGACACAGCAATCATTGATGAGAAGCGTTTAAAAAATTACGGTGCGCGTGGCGTAATGAAGTTAAGTAAAACGAATGCGCAAGTTGTCATCGGTACGTCGGTTGAGTTTTTAGCAGAAGCAATGAAAGCGCGCGTGCAAAACGGCAATCCAGCTGTAACGTCAAACGTGACAGTAGCACAAGCGACAGAACAAGTAGAAGCGAATTCATCAGATTTCGTACAGCCAATTAGCGGTGAGCTCGTGCCGTTATCTGAAGTACCTGACAAAGTATTCTCAACAGGTATGATGGGCCCAGGCTTTGGTATTAACATTGATCGAGGCATCGTAAACTCTCCAATTGACGGGGAAGTGGCGATGGTATTCCCAACGAAGCATGCGATCGGTTTAGTGACAGCGGACGGCTTAGAAGTGTTAATTCACGTCGGCTTAGATACGGTGAAACTAAACGGTCAAGGCTTTATCGTACACGTTGAGCAAGGGCAAAAAGTAAAGCGCGGCGATACGTTACTAACACTTGATTTACCGTACGTAGCAGCGAACGCACCATCAACGGTGACACCGGTTATTTTCACAAATGCGCAAGGTAAAGAAGTGACGTTATTAAAGCAAGGTCAACAACAAGCTGGTGCATCAAATATTATTGAATTACAATAAAATAATCGATTAATTGTGCACATGCGACTTACTTCAAGCAGTCGCATGTGCACAACAACTACAACATTACCCCGCTCAAACTTTGGGTGGGGAATTGGAGATGATAAGGTGACACAAATGAAAATAACGAATGTTCACATTGTCAACGCCAGCCATTTACTCAAGCATCACGACGTATGGATTGAACACGGAAAAATTCAGCAAATTGCGCCGAGCATTGAAAAGCGTGCTGCGATTGAAATTGACGGCACCGGTCACTATTTAATGCCTGGATTTATTGATATGCACATTCACGGTTCAGCAAATGCGGACGTCATGGACGCAACAGAGCAAGCTTTGCATACGTTAGCGGCTTCGTTAGTGCAAGAAGGGGTTACGAGCTTTTTAGCGACGACGATGACGCAGCAAACGACGGCGATCGAAGCGGCGTTGCAAACGGTTGCACAGTTTGAAGCGCAAGACAACGAAGCACAATTGCTTGGCATTCATTTAGAAGGACCATTCATTTCAGAAAAACGTGTTGGCGCACAACCGCTTGAATACGTAGCACAGCCGAACGTAGCGCTTTTTCAAAAATGGCAGCAGCTAAGCGGCAATCGCATTATGCAAGTAACGCTCGCACCAGAAGTCGACGGTGGCAAGCAGTTGCTGCAGACGCTTCATGAGCAAGGCATCGTCGCATCGATTGGACATTCAGATGCAACATTTCATGAAGTTCAAGATGCCATCGCTACCGGTATTACGCAGGCGACGCATTTATACAATCAAATGCGCCCGTTCCATCATCGTGACCCAGGCGTTGTCGGCGGTGTGCTATTGTCTCCAAACGTAAAAGTCGAAGTTATTGCGGATTACATTCATAGTCATCCACAAGCGCTTGAGTTAGCATATCGCATGAAAGGGGCAAGTGGGCTTATTTTAATTACCGATGCGATGCGTGCAAAAGGGTTACCGTACGGCGAATACGACTTAGGTGGACAAGCGGTGTACGTAACGGAAAAAGGTGCGCATTTAGCACAAGGCAATTTAGCTGGCAGTGTGTTGACGATGGATGCAGCGATTCGCAATATGCAACAGGCGACTGGCTGTAGTGTATGTGAGCTCGTGGCGATGACGTCGTTTAACGCAGCAGAGCAGCTACAATTACCGAATAAAGGCGTCATCACAGAGCAAGCAGATGCAGACGTCGTGCTCATGTCGGCGGAGCTCACTGTACAAGCGACAATTATTGCAGGAAAAATCGTGTATGAGCAGCTAGAAGGTGGTGAGGCACATGCTAGATAAAACATCGCACATTCCGATATATGTGCAAATTGAAGACTACATTAAACAGCAAATTGCAGACGGGACATATAAGCAAGGCGAAATGATTCCGTCAGAGCGTGAGTTTGCGGAAATGTATCAAGTAAGTCGCATGACCGTACGCCAAGCGATTACAAATTTAGTCGGCAACGGTCAACTTTATCGTGAAAAGGGTAAAGGTACATTTGTAACGACTGAAAAGATGGAGCAATCGTTAAATTCATTGACGAGCTTTACAGAAGATATGCTCGCACGCGGCTTAGTGCCAACGAGCGAAGTGCTATCGTTTGAAGTGATGATACCGCCAGCGGAAGTCGCAAAAGAGCTACAGCTAGCAGCCGACGAAACGGTCTATTTCATTACGCGCATTCGCCATGCGGACAACATTCCGATGGCGCTTGAGCGAACGTATATCCCGACAGCGCTGTTTCCGAATTTACAGGCGCATCAGCTAACGCAATCGCTTTACAAAATTATTGAGCAGCAGTACGGTACACGGTTACATTATGCAGATCAGCACATTGAAGCAGGCATCGTATCAAATGAAGACCGCAAGCATTTACAGCTCGCTGAAAACGCGGTCGTGCTCATTATGCAGCGTAAAACGTTTTTGTTGGATCAGCGACCTGTCGAATTTGTTCGTTCAACGTATCGCGCAGATCGCTATAAATTTCATAACCGTATTGAAAGAAGGGTACTATGAAGTATTTACAAGCTGTTCAGCAATTACTTATCGACGTGCAAGACCAACAAGCAGCTATTGAACGCGCCGCTGCAATCGCAGTACAAGCAATTCGAAATGGCGGCATTTTACAGCTATTTGGCTGTGGACATTCACAGCTCATTGCGCAAGAAGGCTTTTACCGTGCAGGTGGCTTAGCATGTGTCAAACCAATTTCAATTGAGCCGTTAATGTTACATAGCGGCGCATTAAGCTCATCACAAAACGAAAAACAGTTAACACATTTTGAAGCATACTGGGCTGAAGTCAATTTACAGCAACATGACGTACTGTTCGTCATTTCAACGAGCGGGCGCAATGCCGTACCTATTGAATTTGCCAAGCGTGCACAGCAACAAGGCATTCCGGTCATTACGCTACAGTCGCTTCACTATAAAGAACAAACATCACGTCATCCGAGCGGTCAACGTTTAGAGGACGTAAGCGACGTTGTCATTGACACGAAAGTTCCTGTCGGCGATGGTGCGATTACAACGGACGCTGGACAATTCGGACCAGTATCTACCGTGATTGCCGCCAGCTTATTAAACGAGCTATTTGTCGCGGTCATTGATGAATTACAGCAGCATAACGAAGCACTACCCATTTTTGAGAGTGCAAACGTAAAAAGCGACTCAGCAAGCAATGAGCATTGGCTTGCACATTATCGCAACCGTATACAGTTTTAATTACTAAGGAGGATTTTACAATGGAAAAAACATTTAAAATTACAGCACAAGAAGGATTACACGCACGTCCGAGCGCGATTTTAGTTAACGCAGTCGGTGCATTCACATCAACTATGGAAATCGTTCATAACGACCGCGCCGTCAACTTAAAATCAATTATGTCGGTTATGACATTAGGCGTAAAAACAGGTGACGTCGTAACAATTCGTGTACAAGGCGACGATGCAGAACAGGCATTAGCGAAAATTACAGAAGTATTAACGCAAGAAAACGTGGCGATCGAGGCGTAATGATGAATAAGCTACAAGGCATCGGCGTATCGGAAGGGATTGTCATTGCAAAAACGTACTTATTAGTAGAGCCAGATTTAACTGTTCAAAAGCAAGCGATTGAAGATGGCGAAGCGGAAAAAGCGCGTTTACAGCAAGCAATTGCACAGGCGAAAGAAGAGCTACAGCACATTCACACTGAAACGCTCGCAAAGCTTGGCGAGCAAGAAGCGGCTATTTTTTCAGCACATTTACTCGTATTGCAAGACCCTGCGCTCGAAATGGAAATTCACCAAAAAATTGCAGCAGGTATGAACGTAGAATACGCACTTGTTGAAGCAAGTGATATGTTCGTCCAGCTGTTTGAATCGATGGACGATGCGTACATGCAAGAGCGCGCAGCTGACATTCGCGATGTATCTCGCCGCATTTTAGCGAAGCTGCTACAAGTCGAGCTGCCGAACTTAGCCGCCATTAACGAAGAAGTGATCATCGTTGCAGACGACTTAACACCTTCAATGACCGTACAGCTCAACAAGCAATACGTGCGCGGCTTCGTTACAAATATCGGCGGGCGCACGTCCCATTCGGCCATTTTAGCACGCACGCTTGAAATTCCAGCAGTCGTTGGCGTAACCGGCGCAACAAATGCAATCGCATCGAAGCAGACGATTATTTTAGATGGCAACTCAGGTGAAGTAATACTAAATCCGACTGAGGAGCAAATGGCACAGTATGAGCAACTTCAGCAACAATTAATCGAGCAGCAGCAAGCGCTAGTGAAATACAAGCAGCTGCCAAGTGTCGATCAAGACGGCTATGCAGTGGAGCTTGCAGGCAACATTGGCAAGCCTGAAGACGTGCAAAAAGTGCTCGACAACGGCGGTGATGGCATCGGCTTATTCCGCACCGAGTTTTTATATATGGATCGTGCCGACTACCCGACTGAAGAAGAGCAGTTTGAAGCATATAAGGCGGTGCTTCAGCAAATGGGCGACAAGCCAACTGTCGTGCGCACGCTTGATATTGGTGGCGACAAAGAGCTTCCGTATTTACAGCTACCGCATGAGCTAAACCCGTTTTTAGGCTACCGTGCGATTCGCATTTGCTTAGACAACCCGAACTTATTTGACGTACAGCTTCGTGCGCTATTGCGTGCAAGCGTATACGGCAATTTAAAAGTGATGTTCCCGATGATTGCAACGATAGAGGAGTTCCGTGAAGCGAAGCAGCGTTTACTCGATGTGAAAGCACAGTTAATTGCAGAAGGTATTGCGGTTGCGGACTACATCGAAATCGGTTTAATGATTGAAGTGCCATCAGCCGCGGTCATTGCCGATTTATTTGCGAAAGAAGCGGACTTTTTATCAATTGGCACGAATGATTTAATTCAGTACACATTCGCCGCCGACCGCATGAATGAAAAAGTGGCGTACTTATACCAACCGTACCATCCAGCAATTTTGCGCTTAGTGAAAACAATCATCGACGCAGCGCACGCAAACGATTGTTGGGTAGGCATGTGCGGGGAAATGGCAGGCGACCCGATCGCGATTCCGATTTTACTCGCAATGGGCTTAGACGAATTTTCAATGAGTGCGACGTCAATCGTTTCTCGTCGCGCACAGCTAGCACAGCTATCGAAACAGCAGCTACAAGCGCATATCCCCACATTATTACCGTTGCAACGTCTGCAGAAGTCGAGCAGTACGTACGTGAAACATTGTTATAACAGCGCATCGAACAAGTTAGATGAAATGCTAACTTGTTCGGTGTTTTTTTGTATGTCAACATTTCGACTAGCCGAAATGTTGAACGGAACATACGACACAAGCTGTTTCGATATCGCCAGCTAACAGATCTAACTGCCACTTTGAATGTAAATGGATTGTTTTTTGGATGAAACATCGTCATAATCGGATAACTTTTAAACGTCCTTTAAACTGAAGTTAACTAGTTAACTATTGTTTTTTGCGTTGAATAGGACACGAATTTCGATCGATTGAGCGTAGATTGTTAACGTTATCAACGCACCAAAATCTTGCTTGTCTGATGTTGATAACGAAACGAAGAAACATCAAAAAATCCCCCATCTGGACAATGCCGAATGAAGGACTAATTATATGCTAAAATATGGAGACGGCGGGGCTTCTGGAAGTACCACCGATAATAGCTATAATAGCAGTGTTTATAAGGGTCTTTAGGATCTTCTTAAAAACATTAACTACGTAAGTATCTTAAAGCGTGGCTAAAAAAGTTCCTATACCTATAGTAACTAACGAACCGATATCACCTAAATATGTATAAAATGAAGTTTGCTCCATACTAGCCCTCCTGATGTCTCACTGCATATGTTGATGGTGAAAAGACAATATCGTATTGCGGTAACTGCTGTTTGACTAGCTCCGTTAGCTTAACCCCTCGTTCGTTATGTGCAGCTTCTAACGCTACGCCACCAGCAACTACACCGTCCGTTTCCCAGTCGATCCACGTCCCGTAATCGCCAATCCACTCAAGTAATACTTTTAATAAATCAGCTGATAATGAAAAATCTTCACTATCTAAATTCGTGTAGCACTTTGCACACCATAATGGCTCTGCACTGAAATCTGCCTCTACTTTTAGCTGTTTTACTTCCTTACATGCACAAGCTTGCATAGTATCATCTCCTATTTATCTTCTAATAATGCTGACACTTCTGACGCCATTTCCAACATTTGCTCATGCGAACAAGTTGCAAGTAAGCATGTATCCCCACGCCAAAACGACCAATCTTCTGGATATGGCATTAACCAGCTAAACAATGATGATTGGCGCTCCTTTAAAAACGATGCCACTTGAAAATTATAATGAAACGTATACTGTAACACTGGTGCTGCACCCGGTCCTAGTTTCGTAATTGGCCAGGCTGTTACATACCTTCTGTCTACAAGTGCCTCCATTATTGGCTCGAAAAAAGTATCGTCCTCGTCTCTCGTCACACACTGTACCGTATCACAACAGCTTAGTAATTTTGTTAATAGCTTTTCATACACCGCACCTTGTATATCTTCATTTCGATACATAAAAATTCAACTCTTTCTTTTATAGTTTTTCAGCCATTCATTCGCTACTTGGTGACTTGGCTCAAGTCGTACAATCTTTTGTGCAACATTTGCTTCCTCTTCGTCGGACATGACTTGATCCGGCACACCGTGTAAAAACAATACATTTTCAAGCAACAACACATCTCTACCATCTGTTAATTCAACGGCTTTTTTTGCATGCTTATAAGCAGTGAAGTACGCCTGCTCCAAATGACAAAGCGGTTGTGCCATTAACAAATAGGCTAGGTCATGATAGTTTGCCAACTCCTGTTGCTCCAATAAATAGACGACAAATAAATAATTGGATACATCTTCATTATCAAATGCAATTTCAACTAATAACTCTTCAAATACGTGAAAATCTAGTCGCTTTATCAATTGACTTGCTTCTTCAAAATGAGTATTGCTGATCAGCTGCTGTAATTTCTCCTTCATTTTGTTCACCTCTACATATGTTGCTCATAATAACGTTTCATTTTCTCCGCCTTTCGCTGCATCATCTCGTCATCATATTTTGTCGGGAACGCTTTTAATCGATTCAGCACACTTCTTCCTGCGGGATATGCTAGCATATTCACCTCACGCTTTTTAATCATCGCAATCGTGCAGTTCATGAAAAAATCAAGCATGCTGACACAACAATTTGGCTTTTCATAGTACTCATAGCCAATTTCGATAAAATCTTTAATATATATCAGGTCTGTTGATTAGCTATTTTTATACAGCTGAATTGCAGACCCCGTAAGCCTCGACATAGGAGAGGCGCGGAGGCTTGAGGAAGGTGATGAGCGCCACGTCCATGTGGCATCACCTTCATGACCAACATCGTGTTCGCCGCCGCGCCCGCGGAAAGCCTGCCTCGACGTGAAAAGCAACCCCAAGTTATGGGGAAGAGCCTTATAATTTTAAAAAATAGTTAATTTTTCAAGTATGTTAATACACTCCTGCCAGTTCACGAGCTAATCAACACGCTTGTTAACTTTTATAATTTATGACGTCGCGCTGCAGCATATCGTTGTCTCATTTCGGTAAAATATATGCTTCGATGGCTTGCCGTTAATGAATGGTGTGGCCGTCGAAACGAGGTTGCACACCGTGACGCGCTGTGGCAAATGATACGCCAAGCAGCGCAAATGTGTCGAGCTGTAAATGGTTCACAAGCTGCTCGATGTCGTCTGCATGGTCGCGCAATGTGCGGTTTTTCATTTCGCTCAATACGCCGAAGCCTGGGCTATCACTCTTGTCGAAACGAATCAAATGTAGCTCTTTTCGTTATTAGCTTGATGGGTATGTGGCTTTACCTCAACTATAAAAACGAGCATCAGAAAATGGTTTTCCAATGCTCGTTCGTTATTAGGTTATAGGAATAGGCGGTGACCGCTTCAGCATCACTTATTCATTACGCTAAGCTAAATGGCACGAATGCAATCGGCTGTGCTAGCGCATCGGTTGCGAGCTGTAGCAATAGCTGTAACTGTTCCTCGCCTTCAATCCCTTCAAGCACTGCTGTTAGCTCTTCCACAAATGCTTGTAGTGCTGTACGATCTACGTTTTCGGCAATCGTGTAGCCGTATTCATTTGTCGTAATGAAGCTTGCGACAGCGCTGTATGAGGCAAGCTGTTCGAGTGATACAGTTTTCACATCTTCTTGTGCTACGTGCTCTACAACTACTTGTTCAGGTGTTGCGTCTTTCACTTGAACTTGTGCTACTTCACGCGCTGACAATGCTTCTGTTAATAGTGTAATCCAGTCGCTCACTTCCTCGACATGGAATACGTCGTTATAGGCTGTTAACGTTTGAACCGTATTTTCAATATCTGTTACAGTCGTATCGTCATTTAACACAATAATCGTCTCTTGCACGTCATAATCATATTTGAAATTACCAATATTGTATATATTGTCTCTTGCATTTAACGTGAACAAACTCGTTACGTCGCTCATCACTTGTTCGTTATTGCTCGCCGTCGCTACATCAACCGCTTTTTGAACTTTTTCCATTGTCGCCGTATTACTAAAACTGTACCATCCATTGTACTCTGTTAGTTTCAGCAATGGCTGCACGTAATAATTCACAACCGTTTCTTCATATAAATCTGTGACATCACGATATAATGCGGTGTGATTCGCCAAATCAGCTAATTCAGTGAAAATGGCTTCAATGTCTGCAATTGTTGGTGATTTCGTAAATGTTACCTTCGAATAAGGCGCTTTACCTGTTACGTCTTCAATGCGTCGCTCATAATATTCCGTCACGTAATCATTAAATTTTGATGTTAATTCATATTCAATCGCTTCATGTTCGCTTAAGTCATTGTATACTGCTAATAAACTGGCAAGCGTCGTATCTGCTTTCAGCTTACCGTCTTCTGTTAGTAACGTATTAAATGCTGCTAACGCTTTTGTCGTCGTTAAATAGTCAATAGCCGTTGTCATTTTTTCTTCATTGAAAAATGCTTTTAATGGTGTAATGTCGGCAATGACTGCTTCGATTTGCTCCGCCGTCACATTCGGTAATACGAATCCAAATGATGACTTATTTGTATCACTGTAAGCTAATACTTTTTTCATAAATGCATCAACATATTTAAACGTAATGTCCTCAGCTTGCGACGTTAATTTTTCATCATTTTGTGTGGTAATTTCTTCATAAGCTGCTTGAATTTGCTCAACCGTTACACCTTCGTTAAATGGCTGCATCGAGTTTAAATCATTCGTTAATGCTAATAAGTTATTGAGGGAATAACTATTTACTAATTTTTGGCGTAATAGCTCAATTTCCTCAAAGCGCCAATCGGCATCTTCTGTATATACGAAATCTTTAAACACCGCTTCAATCGTTTCAAGTGTTACGCCTTCAGCTAATTTATAATATGTTGAATAGGAACTTTTCGCAATCGCTGGTGCTAGTTTTACTAATTCACGGAAGTAATAGTAATACGTCGCGTTGTTATACGATGAAGTTAAATCACTCACATATTTTTCTTCAATAAACGGTAATAACGTATCATAAATTTCTTGAATTTGTGTAAGCGTTACCTCTTCTCGTAAATACTCTCCATTATGATCATATTCTGAATTAAATAAGTTAGAAAACGCTTTTCGAATAACCGTGTCTTTTAAAAACGATGTTAACCATTGTTTTGTATCGTCTGCTGTTGCTGTATTCATCGCTTCTGAAAAACCGGCTAAAAAGGCTTCTATCGTTACACCTTCTGCTAATAATGGCGCTGAATATGAGCTATAGTTCTCATCTAAAAGCGTTAATACATCTTGAAGTGATGCACTTAATATTGTGTATTGTTTTAAATTTGTAATTCGTTGATCGTTATACGTTGCTTCTTCTGGCTCTATCCACGTTTCGAAAATCGCCTCAACGCTTTCACGCGATGCTTCTTTTTCAAAAATGACCGGCGCATAAATCATTTTTTGAATGCCCGTTAATGCGCCAACTTCACGCATATAATAATAGAAGTACGCTTCTTTATAGCGTTCTTCCACTTCTGGTAAATTGAACACTTTTACTACATTGTATACTTCATCAATTTGTGCTAACGTCACGTCTTCGCGTAATGCTTCTGCGTACGTTGACCACGCTTCATTTTGTAATTGCTTGAACGCTTGCAAAATGACAGATTTTACTTTGTTATCAATGAACATATGCACTGCTGTATTAGTAGTTGGAATCGTTGCTTTTAGTTGCTCGAACACTTCTACGACTTTCGCAACGGTTACACCTTCAACTAAAGTCGATGAATTTTCATCGAATAAGTTGAGTAAATCTTGTGCTAAGAAGTTTTGCTGTAACGTTTTTCGTAGCGTCTCTGTCTGTTCCTTATAATAGCTTTCCGTTTGGTCATCGAACGTCCAATTCGCAAAAATCGTGTCAATTTGTGCTTCCGTTACGTCCGCTTTAAAGCCTGGCATACGATTTGCTTGTTGAATAGGTTCTGTTAACAGCTTCGACGCTTCTTTTGCATAATAGTAATACACATATTGATCATATGTTTGTTGTAATAACTCGTCATTTAAAATAGCTTTTGATGTTTCGTATGCTTTGTTAATATCTTCTAACGTTACATCCGCTTTTATACGGTTGCCATCGTAATAACCGTTCGTCTCTTTTAACGAGTTGAACGCTGCTTGACCGAAATGTGTTAACATTTCGTCAACCCAATCGCTCGCTTCATCATTTAACTCTTTTTCTTTTAATGCAAGTAACGTATCAAGAAATTGTTGTACAGTACCACTTGCTAAACGCTCCTCACCTGTGTAACTGAAATAGCGAGGCTTTAATAACGCAAGTGCATCCGTTAATTGTAACGATGCGAAGATGCGTTCTTTCAAGTCGTCAATTTGACTATAATACCAATAATTATGCTCTGCTGCTGGTTGCCAATCTGCAAATAATTGTTCCAGCTGTTCCGACGTCGTACCTTCTTTTAACGCAGATAAATTAAGTGAAGATGCTAGTGATGGTTCTACGAGATACTTTTCTACTTTCAGCTCGTAATAATCGAGTAGCACGTTGTAATATTGCGTTGTCACGTTATTCACATAATTACTTCCAGCTAACGATTCCATCATTGTTTTATACGCTTCATCAATTTGCTGTTTCGTTACCGATGATTGCAAAACTCTGTCCGTGTAGAATGAGTTAAAGCCACTCGACATAAGATCGCGCACAATCGCTTCAAGTGTTGAACTCAATGCTGTGTTTGATGCATTGTCAATCGATGTGGTAATAATCGGTAAAACGTCTGTAAGGTTTTTACCTTCAAGCAGTACATATTTATTTAAGCTCTTTGAGTAAGTAATGTCGTTAAAAAGATGCTTCACGTCAAGTGAGTAAATCGCTGTTTCTTTCAAGTTCGTCACACTATATTTATAGCTTCCTTCAAAATCCTTAAACGATGCAAAAATGCTTTCAATTTGTACTTTTGTCACATCTGCTTTGAATGGAATAAGAAGGTGTGTTTGAATGTCGTTCGTTGTCGCATACTTCGCTACTTCTTTCATCACGAAATAATATTTCATTTGGCTATAATATTGCTCTACTTCATCTTTTCTCTCATCTGTCGTTGTTAGTGAAAGCACCTCTGTATACGCCTCTGTAATTTCGTCACTCGTTACGTTCGCTTTTATACGCTCTGACATCGTTTTCCATGAACGATTTTCTAAGCGTTTAAACGGTTGGAGCACAAATTCTTCTTTGATTGTTTGTAAACGGTCAATCAACCTTTCTTTATCTTTATAGCTATCGCCGATTTCATTCTCAAATTTCGCTATCAGCTCATCAATTGTCGCTTCTGTTACGCCCGCTTTAATTAAACCATTTTCATCTTTTAATTCATTCACTAAGTTTTGATACATACGATAATATGCATAATACAAATTAGACTGTCGCGATAATAACTCTTCTTTATCGTTGATTTGTAATGCGCTATCACCTTCAATGTTTTGTTTTAACGTATCAATTTGAGCAAGCGTTACATCTTCATTTAAGTAGCTGCGGTTATCTTCTCGATACATCGCGTCAATTTCATCGTTATATTTGTTGAACGCTGTAATCGTCGGCATCGCTGTCGTATTAATTTCCGTTACCTTTTGCTGAATTGCCGCTATATTTTCATACTGCTTTTCGCTAAACGCTTTGACGTATTGCGCCTCGACACTCGGAGCAGGTGATAATAATGACACGCGTGTTTTGTATTTATCTCCTGTTGGTGAAACGTAATCAACTTCCTCATAGTTTGTATCTTTTAGTAAGCTTTCAAGCGATTGATATAAACGGTTACTATTCACATAACTACTATCGTTCGCACGTTTCGCAAAGTCATGAATTGCTTTTACATAATGCGGTCCATTAATTTCCCAATTACCCGAAAAATAATTCGTTAAATTATGGATATATAAGTATCTTCCTGCTTGTTCAATGAAATAAGATACTTCTCCGTCATATGCGTTAACGTCAATATTAATATACGCTCTACCGTACTCATCGTAATGGAATGAATGCTTTGTTAAATCGACCACTTCACTTTTCTTCCCATCAGTAACGTATAAATTTTGGACGTATTCATTCACAATGCTGTCTTTCGTATAACCGCCAATATGAATCGTTAACGTATCACCTGTTTGTGACCCTTCTACATAATATTTGTGGAATTGCTCATGCACTTCGTAGCGATCTGTAATGATGTCATTCTCATCGGTTACGAACACGTAGTAATCGCGATCCATATAAAACAGCACTTTCGTATCTGTTGTCCACTTAATCGCACCTGTCAGCTTTTCGCCTATGTTTGGCACGACTGCATTCGACGCATCGTCATAATGCTGATACGATACGTTCGCATCCTTTGACACGCCAACAACCGATAAGCCCATTAAATTGTCGACATCAGTACGTACAAACTTCGCCGTTATAAACTCCTGCAAGTCGCCTTCTTCAATTTTGTCACCAATTTGGTCTTTCACGTCTTCATAGTTATCGATAATATCTTCAGGCTTCGACGATTCAGGAATTTTTACCGCTTCGATTTCCACGTTGTCGCCAATCGTCATCGTCGTATCTTGATTTTGGACGTTCATTTCTTTTACGGTTCCTTGTGTATCAAGTGTTACATGCTTATCTGTTTCGACGTTAATTTTCTCGAAGTTACCTGTTCCACTTAACGTTAAATCATTGTTCGTTCGAATATCTACTTGAGCAATTGATCCGTTAAGCTGCACGTGCGTTACGCCGTCTTCAATTGTCAGCTTCGGTAGTACAACTTGTGGATCAACCCAAATGTTCGTATTCGATTTAACTGAAATTAATATAAATTTACTCGTACCTGAAATTTCGGATTTCACGTCAATGCGTGAAATTAACATTTCAACGACAACAGAATTTGTGAAACGGATAACTAATGTCGTCGCATGTTGCTCCTCGACTGCTGCTTGCACACTACGATCGGCTAACGTTTCAACTTTTCCTGAAATCGTAGAATCCGATACGTTTAACGCTTGCTTGACATTGTTTGATACGAATAAATTTGCAAAGCGAAGATTATGTAGCGTCACATTTTCTGCTTCTACAGTAATCGTCGTATTTGTCACAACGTCTTCACTTGTACCAACAAGCTTTGCGCCTTCTTTTGCAATTGATAATTTCTCAATCGCGCTTATCTTTCCTTCAGTAAGGGTCGCTTTCATCGTTGCACCACTTAATGCGTCTTTATTGTTCGTTACGAACTTCGCAATTGAATCACTCATGCTATATGACGTATTCCCAATCGTAATTGCGTCCGCTGTCATCGCTGAAATCATACCTTCAACAACGTTTGAAGTAGCAGGTGTTTTATTCACGTTAATCGTTTTATAGTTAAACTGAATCGCTTGCTGTAACGACATCACATTTGTACCTAAATTTTTAATTGTATTGCCAATTAAAAGACGATATTCATGCCCTTCCTCATATGTGTAACCATCTGCAAGTTCAACTTCTACGCTCGTTTTATTCGTTCCAGCCGTTGCGTTAATTGTTACTTTCTTTGAAGCGGTAACATCAAATAGCACGATATTTTCGTTTGCCTTTACTGTAGTCGCATCGACTGGTAATGAGAAGTTAATTGTTCGTTTCACGGAATCCTTTGATAAATCAAATGTTTGAAGCATATTTTGTTTTTCTAAAAGCTTGTAGCCTTCTTCTGGGACAATCGAAGCGGCACTTGCTTCAGTATGCGTACCTGCTAACAATACAGTCGTTGCTAACGCCGCACTAGCGACATAAAAAGCTGTTGTTTTTTTCATAAAACTCCTCCGATGGTTATAAATTCTGAATTTTCAAATGATAAGTATTGTATCGGAAAGCGGTAACTATTTTTTCACTCATTTGTTACATAATTACCGTAAATTTCTTTTTTTCATTAAAAAGATGAGTACAAGTAAAGAATCTGTCCATCTTATCGTGCCAAACGAATAAATTTAGTTGCACTTCCTACCTACAAATTATCTTTCGTCGATAAAAAAGTGTTGAAAAAGAAAAACTCCCTCATTTAGACAATGCTACATGAGGAAATACTGTTAAATAGAAAGAAAGTCGCCAAATGAACGATACAGACAGTGAGTATATGTCGTTTTGCTAGTTGACCGTTCTCGCTGGAGTCCGCTGCTTATAAACGAGCAACAAAGCGCTATCAGAAAAATTCATGTTTCCGATAACGCTTTGTTTGATTAGTTATTTTGTTGCGCTCGACGCTTCATTTCTTCTAACGCAAGCGATGTCATCGATACGAATTGCGCGCGTGTAATCGGCTTATTCGGGTTAAAGAAGCCGTCTGTGCCTTTGACGATCGCTAAGTCCGCGAGCGCTGCAACATACGGTGTGCCCCAGTAACTCGCTGGCGTGTCTTTAAATGTTGATTTGCCACCTGGCTCAAAGCCTGCTGCGAGCACGAGTACTTTCGCAAGCTGTCCGCGCGTTAAATGTGCTTCTGGTTGGAATTTGCCATTGTCACCGCTAAAGATGCCTGCCTTTTGAACGGCTGAAATCGCCGCGTAATACGCATGGCTTTTCGGTACGTCGGTAAAATCTGCTACGTCGTTCACCGCTTCGAACTTGAACACGTCATGTAAAATACGTGCGACGTGTTTACGTTGAATCGGTGCCCCTGGTTTGAATGTACCATCTGGGTAACCGTTAATATAGCCAAGGCTTGTGAAGCTTTCGATTGCGCCTTGTGCCCAGTGACCGGTAATGTCTGAGAAACGTCCCCAACTAACGTAAATTGTTTTCGCTTTTTGCTCAGGACCTGTATAGCGCTTCGTTCTCGCCGCATCTACGTATAAACCGGCAAACACAAGCCCATCACGATGAACAAAATCTTTCTTGTATGTTAGTTTCGTGTTCACATTTTCAAGCGTGATTTTTTCTAAACGGCTATTTGATACGTAATCTAAGTTGTACGTACTATGCTGAGCGGGCAATACAACTTCTTTAATAGGATTGTCGCCAAAAATATACGAAATGTCGTTTGGCTTCGTTTTGAATGGAATTGTCACTTTTGTCAATGCGTTATTTATAAATGCGCCGTCATGAATCGTTGTCACTTGCTTTGGCAGTGTTAGCGTATGAATATTGTTTTGCTGAAACGCAAACCTTTTGATCTCATCAACTGCTGCAATGTGTACTTCTTCTAGCTCACTTTCAAAAAATGCACGGTAACCGATTGATTTTAACGAAGCAGGAAGCTCAATTTTTTTCAATTTCGTGCGATAAAATGCCTCCGGACCGATTGTTTCCAATTTTTTCGACCACGTAAACTGCTCAAGTGGATTGTGCGAGAATGCGTGCTCTTCAATAGTCGTCACATTGTCAAACATGTGTACCTTTCGTAGCTGATTTGATGAAAAGGCGGCGAGCCCAATCGTCTTCACAAGCGGTGGAATCGTTACTTCTGTTAGCGCATTCGACACAAACGCACCTTCTTCAATGTTCGTAATCGTTTGTGGCAATGTCACACGCTCGATTTGATTGCTTGAAAACATCGTATGTGGGATTGTAGTCACCCCTTCTTCTAGCGTCACCTCACGTAGCTTGTTATTCTCAAATACACCAAAACCAAACACAGTGCCTTTTGGAATATGAATCGTCGTTAACTCATTATTTTTAAATGCGGCATTACCAACTTGTTGTAAACTGCTCGGCAGTACAACTGCGCTAATTTCATTGTCAATAAACATGCTCGGTGCGATCATTTTCAATCCTTCTTCTAGCGTTACGTCACGTAGCTCGTTATTCGCAAATGCGTGAGAACCAAATGTAACGCCTTTTGGAATATGAATCGTCGTCAAAATGTTATTGCTAAACGCATACTCGCCAACTTGTTGTAAACTGCTCGGCAATACAACTGTGCTAATTTTATTCGAACGAAACGCACGCGCACCGATATGTGTCACTGTATCTGGTAATGTAATTTCGGTAATATTACTTTCTTCAAACATACCCTCGCCGATATTTGTCACCCCTTCTGCAAATGTGACATGCTCAATCGGGTTGTTGTTGTATATTTTTGCACCTAAATTTTCTACTTGTGGTACGTATATGTGACGTAGCTGATTGTAGTGAAATGCATTATTCCCAAGTGTTTTCAGCTTCTTCGGCATCGAAACCGTCGTTAATGCGTTCGATGAAAACGCACTTTCTCCAATTTCTTGTACCGACTCTGGAAGCTCAAGCGATGTTAACTTATTAGACAAAAACGCTCTCTTGCCAATCGTTGTAACGTTTGGTGGAATCTCTATGCTCGTGATCGCATTTTTTTGGAATGCATGCGCACCAATTTCACGTAAAGAAGTAGGTAATGTCACTTGTTGCAGCTTGTTTTCTAAAAACATTTGAGCTGGAATATGTGTAATGCCTTCTTCAAATGATACGTCCGTTATGTTGCTATTCGAAAATATGCCAATCCCCATCGTTCTCTTTTTATTATCAATGTGCACTTTTGAAACATTCATATATGAAAACGCAAAATCACCAATTGTATGTAGCGTCGCTGGTAGCACAAACGTTTCGCTACTACTGTATACAGCGCCAGATGCAAACGCATATGCGCCAATTTCCTCTACCTGTTGGAGTGTTGACACATCGACCTTCTTGAATCTTAACGCAGAATCACCTACTTTTCGAATCGTCGCTGGTAATATCACTTCTTGTACGTTTGGTTTTCTAAAATTCACCTGTTGTATTCCAAAAGCATTTGGTGCAAGTTCTGTGACCGTCATACCATCAATTGTTTCAGGAATCGTCAACGTTTGTGTAGTCGTAAATGTATCATAGCCGGTAATGCGTACTTCTTTAGTCCCTTCATGCGTAAACGTTTCATAAAATATATCACCGTAACGTTTTTGTGTCGTTTCTCCAGTCACTTGGAATGTGAAATTCGGATTGTCTGTGTCGATTGCAAATTGTTTCTTTGTTAGCGATGCCGGAAACTGCGCAAATTCCGCCACAAGAAAGTTAGAAAACGCGCCATCGCCAACTGTTTTTACGCTTTCTGGAATGACTAATTTTGATACGCCTGTACGAGCCATAGTAAATGCCAAACCGCTAATCATTTCGACTGTATTTGGTAGCACGACGCCATTTGGGAAAGATGCACCTATAAATGCATATGAACCTATTCTCTTTAGTTGTGCTGGGAAGCGTAAAAACTCAAATTCCTCCATTTCTGTCGTTTCATCTATATAGTAAAACGCATATAGGGCATTATTCGAAATTTCTGTCACCGGCACCCCACCAACTGTATCCGATAATGAAATAAAAGTTCTCGTTTGACGACACGCGCTTCCTTTTTACCATTATGTCCGGCAAATATTTCGTAATGAATCCCATCTTGCACAATCATTTCAGCTGCTTCTGCCTGTGGTGCAATGACGCAAATTGTCGATACCGCGGCAAGTGCTGCTAGCCATTTTTTCATATAAATCGCTCCCCTGTCTAATTTGTTGCTGTACAGACCGAGCCGATGCGAAAAAGTTTCACACTTTTTGAAAAATTTTTTGAAAAATGATTTTTTACAATTGAAACAATTATTTAGTTAAAATCGCTGCCGCTTCTTCTAACGTCACCATATTCGAAACCATTGAACATGCTGCATCAAGAATTGGGAACGCTAACGCCGCACCCGAACCTTCTCCAAGGCGCATATTCATTTGTAACATCGGCTCGATTCCAAGAAGGTCTGCTGCGATTTTTGCACCAGGCTCCTCCGATTGATGCGACGGAATAATGTAGTCTTTAACATGCGGATTCAGCTTGTATGCGGCTAACGCAGACACTAACGAAATATACCCATCGACGACAACCGGAACACGATTTGCGGCAGCTGCAAGGAAAATACCCGCCATGCCACAAAGTTCTAACCCACCGACTTTCGCTAACACATCAATCGGATCGTCTGCGTTCGGTTGATTCAATTCAATCGCTTTTCGAATGACTTCGGCTTTAAATTCGATGCCACCACTACCTACGCCCGCACCGAAGCCCGTCACTTCTAACGGATCACAGCCGTAAAATACCGCAAGCACCGCAGCACTCGGCGTCGTATTCGCAATGCCCATTTCGCCTGTCCCAATGAGGTTGATTCCCTTTTTAATTTCTTCTGTTGTTACTTCAATGCCGACTTCAATCGCTCGAATCGCTTCTTCTCGTGTCATTGCCGGACCTTTTGCCATGTTGTCTGTACCGTACTTCACCTTTTTAATGATGACGCCCGCATCTGGTGGTAAATCTTCCTTCACGCCTACATCGACGGTAACGACTTTCGCATTCGTTACTTTCGCAATCGTACACATGCCGGTCGTTCCTTTAGGAAATGATAATGTTTGGAAAACGGTCGTACTTTGTGGATTTGGTGTAACGCCTTCCTCATATACACCGTGGTCAGCAGCCATGACAATCATCGCTTTTTGATCAATTTTAGGAAAGCGTTCGCCTGTAATCGCCGATAGTTGAATCGCTAATGTTTCGAGCTTTCCTAAACTTTGAGGTGGCTTTGCTAATGAGTCTATGTATTTGCGTGCGTCCGCTTCGATTTGTCGGTCGATTCCTTGAATTTGTTCAATTGTTTGTTGTAATAATGGCATGTTTGTATTCTCCTTTGTGAATGAAATGAAAGACGAGTTCTGTTGATGCAGCATTGTAATGTCCTCAGGGAACAGCTCCCCACAGCGAAGCGAGGAGGCTTGAGGGAGGCGGTAAGCGTCACATCCATGTGACAACGCCTTCATGACAAACATCGTGTTCGCCGGAAAGCGAGCCGCATAACGCGAACTGCCCACTGACTGGCGTATCAACAGACATCGTAAAAGACAATAAAAATAGCCTGTAGTTTATTCCATAACAAATAAACTACAGACTTATCCACTGTCTATACATCGTAAGCATTTTAGGCAGGTCTCCTGGCTCCGATTCTCCGTTTCATCACACCTTCCCAGATTGCTCCAGTGGTTTTCGTTATATGAAACTCCTCTTTACAGTGTTGGGATAACGCTAAAGATTTTCACTTTATTCCCTATTCTCCCAATTGGGCACCTAATGCTTTATGAAGTTATCATTACTTTACACGGAACGATTTTTTTCGTCAATAGCAATTTGTGAACATACTATATAGACGGTGAATGTATTTTAGTGTTTTGTTAATTGGCTTTCCGCGGGCGTGTGGGCGAACACACTGTTTGTTCTGAACAGGACTTGGCGTTTATTCTTTCGTGTCATGCTCACGCTTTTCGGCTGAAGTCCGCTTCTTGTTTCAAGCTTCGTTCGCATTCTAAATTTCAATCACCCTATATGTTTACGCGTACGTTTTATATAATTCCGAAACTAGCTAGTATAAACAGCAAAAGAAGCGGCATCGTCAATTTTAGCCGCTTCTTCTGTTTCGTTATTTTTCTAGCTGAAACTGTGCAATCGATGTTTTAAGCTCTAATGAGTTCGTTGTTAGCGTCTCACTAATGAAGTTAATTTCTTGAACAACTGCGGCTTGCTCCTCGGTTTGCTGCGTAACGTCTTCTGCATGATGGGCAAGCTGCTGCATGTTTGAAGATAACTCATGTGCTGATTCTGTCACTTGTCGCGTTGCAGCTGAAATTTGTTCGGTCATATCTGTAATTTGTTCAATGTCATTTGCAATTTTATCGAACTCGTCTACGATGTTTTTAAACATACGATCGGACTCATCGATAATTGTGACACCGGTTTCAACCGTCTGTAAGCTAAGAAACATTGAATGCTCGGCGTTTTTCGTTTCATCTAAAATGTTCGCTGTCAGCTTCGTAATCATGTTTGCAGAGCGCTGTGATTCCTCTGCTAGTTTGCGTACTTCCTCCGCTACAACGGCGAATCCTTTACCATGTTCCCCTGCACGTGCTGCTTCAATCGACGCATTTAATGCAAGCAAGTTCGTTTGATCTGAAATTTGTGTAATGAAGTTCGTCATTTGCTGAATTTCCTGTGACTGCATACTTAAACTTTTTACGACCGATGCTGTACCTTGCGTTGATGCGTAAATTGTATTCATTTGAGCTTTTGCTTGTGTTAAATGTTCATTCCCTGTTGTTGCTAAATCACTTGCCTTTTGTGAACGATGCTTTAATGATTGTGTCGTGTCCGCAATGACGTGAATGTCGTGTGCTGTTTGTTCCATTGATGCAGATGTTTCCTCAGATACGCTCGCAATGTCGTTAATCGATGAAGAAATTTTTTCGATGTTCGTTGCGACGTTGCTCGATGTTGTTGCAACGTGGCTCGTACTTGCAGTAAGCTCCTCTGACATAGACGTTAAATCTACCGCATTTTCTTTACAAATAAAGATAATATTTTGTAGCGATGCTTTCATTTTGTTAAATGATTCACCAACTTGCCCAACTTCATCGTTCGTTTTCGTCTCAATATTTGGAACAGTTAAATTGCCGTTTGCGATCTGCTCTGCCGCTTCTGCTAAGTTGCGCAGCGGTGTCGAAATCGTCTTTGTAAGTGATAAGGCAATCCCGATCGCTAGCACTAAGCTACCGATGCTTGCAATGAGTAAAAATAATATTTCATCTTGTACCCATAAATCGGTTTCTTCCGCTGTTGTATTGAAGCGGTCTTGCAATGTATTTAAAATTTCTTGAGCAACGGCAAGCATGTCGTTATTTGCAATTTTTGCTTCATTCGTAATTAATGAAATCGCTTTTTCTTCATCGTTGCTTGCAACTGCGGCTTTAATATCTTCTGCCGCTTCGTTAAATGCGACGTTGTACTCTTGAATGACAGCAACGCGCTCCTTCACTTCCTCTGCTTTT
Source organism: Caryophanon latum (assembly GCF_001700325.1). GTDB lineage: Bacteria > Bacillota > Bacilli > Bacillales_A > Planococcaceae > Caryophanon > Caryophanon latum. The sequence continues at coordinate 2,014 of NZ_MATO01000056.1, read as the reverse complement.
GCAAATTCGTAAAGCTCTACAACACGTTCGTCAACGATTTGTTGCATGTTTTCTAACGTGCGTAACGTTTCCGCATCTTTTTCTAATACGTAGTGGCGCAGCTGAATACCTTGCTGTGCAATATATTGCTGCAATTCCGTGATCATATATACTTCCTCTAAATCAAATCCAATCATGCTCGTATACTGCTCATTCACCTTTGAAACTTGAATGTAACTATATAACGAAATACCAAAAATAAAGAAAATTAAAATACCAAATGACAACATAATTTTTTTACTAATTTTCACTTTTCTCTCTCCTTCTTGGGTAAATTAAACTTTCCCTTTTTCAAATGGAAATTTATTCTTTGGTTGTATTAAGTATTTTAAAATAAAAAAATCTTGTATACAAGTAGGTCTTGTATACAAGATTTGAACATTTTGTGTAAATCTAAAGAACTAATAGACACAAAAGGTATAGTATATAAGTTTTAGTTCATTTGCTATATGAAAAATGATTATATCGATAAGGAAAATGCCGTATATTTCCTTTTGCAACGTAAATCGATGAAACCTATTATTCGTTCGTTATATACAAACTAAAAAACGGCATGTTAAAACAATTGAAACGATAATTAACGCACTACTTTTGTAATGAAGTGCAATCGTTTGACTATTTTTAGAACAGTTATCATGACTTTCGAATTGCATTATACAAATTTTTCACAAGGAGGACAACTTATAATATATCGCCAAAACACTTAATTCATAACGATCCATATCTTTTTATAAGCAGCACGTCACACAACTATTGGCGACGGACGAGCCGCTATGCAAATTACATTAAAAGCTCGCTACGACAGACGACGATATATTTGCAGAAGCACGCGTGTTGATTAGCCATTAAATTGGCATTTCGCGTATTGCGGCTCGCTTTGCCTCTGCGGTTACTCGAGGTAGATCAATTCCTGGGGCTCGGCGGCAAACACGATGTTGGTCATGAAGGCGGTGACTCGTGTAGTAGCGTTCACCCCCTTCCTCAAGCATCCGCACCGCTCCTGCGTCGCGGCTTACGGGGTGTTTCGTCACGAGCTGTTCCCCAAGGAGTCTCGCCGCACGCTCACTGCCACTACAAAACAGCAATAATTCCCATTTCGCTGTTCAAAACAAACGATTCAGCTGTATAAAAGTGGCGTATCAACAGACCTGTTGCAGAAGCTTACTATATGACAATAATTATATGCAATGGCAGTTGCCACACATGTTTGAGCATTCGTTCGGGATGACCGCATAAAGGTTGCTTGAGCCGCCCCCACAAAAAGAAACCCCGAGTTATAGCGAAGAGCCAGAAGCAAGCAACGCTAAGTTATGAGGAGGAGCTAAATATAATATCACAAAAATATTCCTAATTATTCCTATTGATGTTAAAATGAAGTTGTATTCATACACAATAGCGAACATTTCCAGTGGAAGCTCATTCGATATGGAATGCAGCAGCTATCGTGACGTGCTACAGTACATGTAAAGAAAGAAGGGGAAAAAATGGGGAAAGTTCAACGTGATAAGCAATTAAAAACAGCGATTCAACAATTACATGCAGCGAAAGATGAAATTAAAGCAGGTAACAACGACTGGTTCGAAAAAGTGAATGCGTTACTTCAGCAGTTACAAGATGTATTAGCAGAGCGTAAAGCAAATTTACATTTAAATTTAGATGAAATCGTACATAACGTGCTACCAGGAATTAAAGAAACTCATTTAGGAACGATCGTGAACACGTTACAAGACGTGCATGCGGAAGTGACAGATGAAATTGAAAGTTGTAAAAATGAGTCACGACGCGAAAAAATCGAAACCCATTATGAAGGGTTAGACGATGTGATCGAGCGATTAAGTACAGAGCATGAAGAACACTCATTTGAATCGTTAATGGAAACGATTGATCACTGCACCGAAACGTTAGGACGTGTAGCAAGCCCTTATAGTAAATAATCGAGTAGGAGGGAGTGATTAACTCCCGACCTCTCACACCA
>NZ_MATO01000055.1 GCF_001700325.1 Caryophanon latum | reverse complement strand
AGTTCGATTTAACGCATTAAATTATTTTAATGCGACACTAGTGAATTTATATATATAAAAATAGACATAAAAAAAACGCGCAGCGAATAATTTCGCTACACGTTTTTGCTATGACCCGTACGGGATTCGAACCCGTGTTACCGCCGTGAAAGGGCGGTGTCTTAACCACTTGACCAACGGGCCTCTGGCGGAGACAGAGGGATTTGAACCCTCGCGCCGGTTACCCGACCTACACCCTTAGCAGGGGCGCCTCTTCAGCCTCTTGAGTATGTCCCCATATTTGGCTCCGAAAGCAGGACTCGAACCTGCGACCTGCCGGTTAACAGCCGGATGCTCTACCAACTGAGCTATTTCGGAATAATTGTACTATGGTGGGCCTAAATGGACTCGAACCATCGACCTCACGCTTATCAGGCGTGCGCTCTAACCAGCTGAGCTATAGGCCCTTAAATGGAGCGGGTGATGAGAATCGAACTCACGACATCAGTTTGGAGAGCTTCAATCTAATGCTCTACCAACTGAGCTACAAACCCACAAAAAATGGCGGTCCCGACCGGGATCGAACCGGCGATCTCCTGCGTGACAGGCAGGCATGTTAACCGCTACACCACGGGACCTTTTGGTTGCGGGGGCAGGACTTGAACCTACGACCTTCGGGTTATGAGCCCGACGAGCTACCACTGCTCCACCCCGCGATAATACTACATTATTTAATTATTAAAAATGGAGGAGGTAGAGGGATTCGAACCCCCGCGCGGTGTTACCCGCCTGTCGGTTTTCAAGACCGATCCCTTCAGCCAGACTTGGGTATACCTCCGTATATTATATGCTTGTTCTTTGAATGGTGGACCTTACAGGACTCGAACCTGTGACCGGACGGTTATGAGCCGTCTGCTCTAACCAACTGAGCTAAAGGTCCTTAAGATGGCTACCGAGGGAGTCGAACCCACGACCTTTCGGGTATGAACCGAATGCTCTAGCCAGCTGAGCTAGGTAGCCAGGATCTTTATTTGTTGGTGGAGCCTAGCGGGATCGAACCGCTGACCTCCTGCGTGCAAGGCAGGCGCTCTCCCAGCTGAGCTAAGGCCCCTCAAAAAAAGGAATGGTGCCGAGGGCCGGAATCGAACCGGCACGGTGATCACTCACCGCAGGATTTTAAGTCCTGTGCGTCTGCCAGTTCCGCCACCCCGGCATTTTTGGAGCGGAAGACGAGGTTCGAACTCGCGACCCCCACCTTGGCAAGGTGGTGTTCTACCACTGAACTACTTCCGCAAAATGCATAAGATTATTTTAATCTGACAGTATATAAAGTTGTATATGTAATAAAGTTATTATGGTGCCGGCGATAGGAGTCGAACCCACGACCTACTGATTACAAGTCAGTTGCTCTACCAACTGAGCTACACCGGCATATATGGTGGAGGATGACGGGCTCGAACCGCCGACCCTCTGCTTGTAAGGCAGATGCTCTCCCAGCTGAGCTAATCCTCCTAGGTATTATATATGCGAAGCGACGTCCTACTCTCACAGGGGAAACCCCCAACTACCATCGGCGCTAAAGAGCTTAACTGCTGTGTTCGGTAT
>NZ_MATO01000054.1 GCF_001700325.1 Caryophanon latum | reverse complement strand
GACCGCGATGATGACGACCGTGACGATGACCGCGATGATGACGACCGTGACGATGACCGCGATGATGACGACCGTGACGATGACAACGATGATGACTAATAATTTCACTTTAATTCAAGTGTGCTTGGGAATTCCCTTGCACGCTTTTTTTCATCGGTCGAAAAAGAAGTAAATGGAGCACGTATTTTGTATAATTACCGTATAGAGAGAAAAGAAAAGAAAAGGAGTGAAGTACATGGATTTTTTACATTACCCGTATGCAAGTAAGCGCAATGTTACCGTAGCACGCAATGGCATGGTTGCCACATCACAGCCACTTGCAGCACAAGCAGGTTTAACGATTTTACAGCGTGGTGGCAACGCAGTCGACGCGGCAATTGCAACAGCGGCAGCACTTACAGTAACTGAACCGACATCAAACGGCGTTGGTGGCGATGCGTTTGCGATTGTATGGATGAATAAAAAGATGTATGGCATCAATGGCTCTGGACCTGCCCCGGCTGCACTGTCGATTGATGCGCTACAGCAACGAGGCTTCACGAGCATCCCAGCAGAAGGGGTTGTACCAATTACGGTACCAGGTGTGCCAGCTACATGGGCGGCGCTATCCAATCGTTTTGGCAAGTTGCCGCTTCTTGACGTGTTACAGCCTGCGATTACATATGCAGAAGAAGGCTTTCCGTTATCTCCAACGCTAACAGATAATTGGCAGCGCGCGTACAATCGCTTCAAAAATACGCGCACAACACCTGAGTTTCAAGGTTGGTTTGATACGTTTGCTGTAAACGGTAGTGCACCGCAAGTTGGTGATGTATGGCGCTCTCCTGGGCACGCCCGTACGTTACGCTTAATTGGCGAAACGTACGGTGAGGCGTTTTACCGTGGCGAGCTAGCAGACGAAATCGATGCGTTTTTACGTGCGCATGATGGTTTTTTAACGAAGGACGATTTAGCAAGCTTCAAGCCGGAATGGGTGGAGCCGATTCGCACAAATTATCGCGGCTACGATGTATGGGAAATCCCCCCAAACGGACAAGGCATCGTCGCGCAAATGGCATTGAACATTTATGAAAATAAAGAGCCGTCAACAGATGCACACGACGTTCACGTACAAATTGAAGCGATGAAGCTTGCGTATGCCGATGCACTCGCAAATGTGACCGAGCGCACGCAAATGCTTGTCACGACTGAGCAACTATTAAGCAAAGACAATGCGAAGACGCGCTTTGACACGATTACAGACGAAGCGGCAATCCCTACGCCTTCTGCATTCGCAAAAGGTGGTACGGTGTATTTAGCTACTGCGGATCGTGATGGTAACATGGTATCGTTCATTCAAAGTAATTACATGGGCTTTGGCTCCGGTATTGTCGTACCAAATACAGGTATTGCGCTTCAAAATCGCGGGCATGATTTCTCGATGAACGAATCGCATCCAAATGTACTCCGCCCGAAAAAGCGAACGTATCATACGATCATTCCAGGCTTTTTAACGAAAAATGGAGAAGCGATTGCCCCATTTGGTGTAATGGGTGCGTACATGCAGCCACAAGGACATTTTCAAGTGCTGCGCCATATGATTGACTTCGACTTGAATCCACAGGCGGCACTCGATGCACCGCGATGGCAATGGATACAAAACAAAACGGTACATGTCGAGGCGCATTTTCCGATCGACATCGTACGCCAATTACAACGACGCGGGCATGATGTACACATATTAGCCGATAGTGGCAGCTTCGGACGTGGGCAAATTATTTGGCGAAATGTTGTTACTGGTGTACTATATGGTGGAACTGAACCGCGTACAGATGGAGCAATCGCTGCATATTAATTGTAAGTGGGCGTATTTACTATTATTTATGAGGTTTAGATAGGTCATGTATATATTTTTAAAGCGTTACGTTTAGTCCAAAATAGTTAGAATTATATAATGGTGACGTATACAAATTCTTATTTTTTGTAACATAGCGCTTTCGTGAAATAAATACATGTATACTGTTATGTAAGAATTAAAGGAGGTTTTTAGCATGAAGAAGTTTTTATCAGCGATGGCATTTGCCGCATTGCTGCTTGCGCTTCCAGCTGATACAAAGGCAGAGCAATTTCCCGACGTAAACCATAAAACAGAATTGGGACGTGCGATTGACTTTTTATCAGAAGAAGACGTAATTAGTGGTTTTCCTGATGGCACTTTCCGTCCGAACGACCCTGTAACACGTGGTCAAGCATCAAAAATGATGGCACAGCTAACGAATGCTACATCCGTTACACGTTATAACCCTAATACAAAACCAACATTTAAAGATATTGGCTTAACACATCAATATTATGCAGATATTAACGCATTATACGAATACGGTGTCATCGGTGGTTACGAGGATGGAACATTTAAGCACGGTCGTCAAATTACGCGTGCGCACACAGCGAAAATGATTGCGAATTTATTCGTATTACCACACTTTGAAGTACGCCAACGCTTCGTCGACGTACCGAGAACATCAGATCGCTACCAATCTGTCAACTCAGTATTCCAAGCGCGCATTATGCGTGAAACATCAAAGGAACGTTTTTCTCCGGATAAAACGATTACACGTGGCGAATTCGCGCTATTTTTATTCCGCGCATACAACTACACAGCGACAACAATTAAAGCTGCTGAAAAGTTAAAGCCATTCATTTCAGAAACATCTGAAATCGGCAAAGCATTTAGCGAGCACGATTTCATGGACGCAGACATTCGTCAAAAAATGCAAATTGCGGCGGCGCGTCAATCATTTGACGAGCCACATTTCTCTAGCCCAGCAACAGTGAAGGATAACTGCTCACAATTTATGGAGCAAGGCTTTAAGCTATGCTACGGCCAAGGATTCCTTGATGGACAAATTGGCATTACATCGGTATACTTATACGGCGATGCAGCAGATCATTACAAAGTGAGTGCGCTGCAAAACCAATTAGGCAATACAGCGTTTACGTATGAAAACGCACAGCTTGGCAACGTACAATGGCATTACGGGAAAACGACGAAAGCAATTGACGGGCTATACTACCAGTTCACTGCAACTGCTGGTGATAGCGCACCGTATGCGACTGTCGCAAACTCAAATATCGTACAGCTTCAAATTTCTACGCGTCCGATTTACAACATTAAATAAGTTCAACAACAAGCAGGCGATGACGGTTTCATTGCTTGCTTGTTTTTTTGCATTGACTTTCCATAATATAATTACTACATATGAACGTGCATAATGAATAAGTGCTAAGTATATGGATTCATTTTTCATTCATCGCTTTTCATTCGTGATCAATTCGGGAAATAAGTAAAAAAGGAGCTGGTTGCGATGAAGCGATGGATTGCTGCTATAGCTACTGCTGTTATGTGCTATTTCCTACCGACATGGGTAAATGCCACCTTTCCCGATGTTCATTATAATACAGAAATGGGACGTGCCATTCAGTTTTTACATGAGGAGCAAGTCATTCAAGGGTTTCCAGACGGTACGTTTCAACCATATCGCCTCGTTACACGCGGACAAGCGGCAAACATGCTAGCGACGTTAACGAACGCCGTGCCGATGTCGCATGAATATCCATTAACGGCACAAGCTCAATTTCGCGATGTGCCGCTTCACCACCAATATTTCACTGCCGTTCAAGCGTTAACCGAATATGCAATCGTACGCGGCTACCCTGACAATACGTTTCGCGTCAATGCGTCGATTACACGCGCACATATTGCGAAAATGATTGCGAATACGTTCGTGCTACGAGAAGCGGCGACGTCTATTCACTTTACCGACATTGCACGTGGCACGGAACGATATGACTATGCAAGCCGAGTGTATGAAGCAGGCATTATGCCATACACGACGTTTCAGCCGAACGAAACGATTAGCCGTGGTGAAATGGCGCTGTTTTTATTCCGTGCGCACCATTACGCTATAGCTGAAGCAAGACGTGGGCAAACGTTACAACCATTCATCGGTACGAACACGACGCTCGGACAGGCCTTTCAGCAACACCCGTTCATGCGAGCAGCCGTCAAACAGCGCATGCCTATTGCGGCGATGCGTTACACGATTGACCGACCACATTATTATGCAGGCTACGAAATGCCGTACCCGTGCTCGTATTTTGCGTCCGCTTCATTTAACTTGTGCTATGACGGCGATCAAGGCGTTGTGCTCGCGTACATGTACGACTACGATATGCAGCTGCAAGTGAAGCTTCGCACATTAAAGCAAGCACTCGGGCAACATGCATGGACGACTGAAACGTTTACACAAGAAAACGGCGAGCTGTTACATCATGGCTATACGCCACAAGCGATAAACGGCTTATATTACCGCTTCGTTGCATACGGCGGTGCGTCCGCTTCCCCACTGCATGACGATTCGGTTGTGACGCAGTTTAGCGTGTCGGTCTATCCGACGAATTAAGACGAAAAGGAGTTCGCGACATGCGAGCTCCTTTTTACTTTCCATAATAAAGTTATTCGTTCAGAGGATTTTTCGCAAGCACGTCACGAATGGCATCGTCCTCTACATGTGTGTAAATTTGCGTCGTCGCGACACTCGCATGCCCTAAAATGTGCTGCAAGCTGCGAATGTCTGCTCCAGCTTGATACATCAATGTTGCGGATGTGTGGCGCAGCTTATGTGGCGTAATGCCTTTTGCAAAACCTGCTTGCTCAGTCGTCGCGCGCAACATTTTTGATACTCCTTGTCGCGTAAGGCGCGTTCCTTTTTGTGACGTAAATAGCGGCTCCTCCCCATCACCTTTATACGGCACTTTGACGTCGTTATATGCAGCGAGCGCTTGTAAACAAACATCGCTACAAAAGACGATGCGCTCTTTATTGCCTTTGCCGATAATACGCAGTCGATCGCCTTGTAAGCTTGAAACGTTTAAGTCACATAGCTCAGTCACGCGCAGCCCTAAATGCAGCAACCACGTCAACATACAAAAATTGCGCTGCTCGTGTGTATTGCCTTTCGTCGCATGAAGCAGCGTTTTTGCCTCGTCAATTTTTAAATATACTGGGCGGCGCTTCGGAAGCTTTGGCGCCTCTAAATCGTCAGTCGGATTATTCGTGATGAGCTTTCGTTTCGTATACAAATAATGAAAGAACGAACGCAACGTCGCCACTTTACGCGCACGAGAAGCGGCTGAATTGCCACGCGTTTCTTCGCAGTACGCTAAAAATAAATACAAATCTTCTAACGTGACGTCGCTTAACGTTTGTACGTTGAAGTTTCGAATGTCGATATCGTGTATATGCTCGAGCTTCATATGTTCTGCAGTAGCGGTATGAAAGCGTAAAAAGAGCGCGATGTCGTATTCATATTCTTTTCGTGTGCGATTCGATTTCCCTTTAATCGTCGTTAAGTAAATGAAAAAATCGTTCATAAACTTTGGGTATGCGTTCATAAAATCACCTCGGCTTTATTATACCATTTTCAGGATAAATAAGTTTCCCAAATTACAATTTGGGAAACTTATTGTAACGCAATCAAAAAAACACGCCATTTGAACAACTCAAACAGCGTGTTACATCGTTAGCGTAATAACCCTTTTGTTTTTGCTTCCTTCACCCAATTTGGATACTCGTTCATCAATAAATCATACAGCCCCTCATCTGAAATCGCAGTCGGGTCTTTCACCGCGAAAAAGTCCGCATTATCAATGAAACGTCCTTCCAAATCGTCTAGCTCTTCTAAAAATGTGAAATCGGACGCAAATAAGTTTTTGAAGAAACCTACATTCTTTCCGCCCTGTTTCGTTTCACCAATCGCCATGAACTGCCAAAAGATCGGTTCGTACGACGACTGTTGCATATGCTTCACCGTCTTCTCGCGGTCAAACGTATCCCCGTCCGTTACGAACATAACATAAACAGGTGTATGCTCAGTCACTATCTCCCCCGCTTTCCGGCGACCGAAGTAATGCTCGCGAATAATCGTCATCGCCTTCGCATAATACGTGCCCCCTTCAAGCGGATACTGACGAATGAGCGCTTTTACAAAATTGTTAAAGTTTCCAATCGTCAGTTCATCGACATGATGTGCGTGTTGACCGAACAAAAACATATCGATCGAGCCGTCGTCGTCAAATCGTGTGCTTAGCGCTAAAATACGTTCTGCTAACGCTTGAATTTTTCCAGATGCATATAAGCTTGCCATCGACCCTGAAATATCTAAGCAAAGCGCGACTTTTGCGGTATGCTCCGCCAAACCAACCTTCTCTAGTGTAATGAGCGCTTTTTTAGATAAATCGAGCAGTTTTGGCGCCTCTTTTTCCAGCCGTTTTTCCAGCTGAATGCGTGCATTCGGAATTGGTTGTGCGATTTCTTCAGCTACTTCGCCACCGAAGCTCGTCAACAGCGCCGCCAATCCACCATCAAAGCCACCTCCAACTGCCGCCATTCGCCAAAGCGATTTATAATACAGCTCCGCAATAATGATTGCTTTTTCGTTTTCGAAATCTGCGCCTGTAAACGAATAAAATGCGATTTCTTCATTATTTGCGTACACGCGAATCGCGCCGTGCTGAATGCGTCCCATTTGCCCGTCCCCATCAATTGTCGCTGCGAACACGACGTATTGAATGTCACTCGGTAGTTGCTTTACATCGACTGTAAATACACCGCGCCCATTTTCAGTCGTAAGCATAACGATTTCACGTGCTGGTGATGCCGTTTGATTATAAAACACCATATACGCCTCATTTTGTAGCTGTTTTTGTGCATTCAACCCAAAACACGTTACATCGATTTCAAAGGCACATTCGATTTGCACTTCCACACGTAGCTTCGTTTCGTTCGTATAATCGGTTAACTTGATTTTCTCCCCACGAATTAATGATTTCACATGCGCTCCCCCTTATATCGTTTCTTTTATGATAACGTAAAAACAGCATTTAAGTACGCCAAATCATCGAAAAAACAGAAAAACTCTACATGGGAAGTACACCTAGCTGCAAGCGCGGTCGTGACATCATTTTTTTATGTACAGTGCGTGTATATTTCACTAAAAAAATAGTGGATTTAATTATATTTTAAAATCTTTAGGGCTATATATCGCTGAATGTATAACATAAATATATACAAATATTGATGGAGCGGCGACTTAATATAATAACGCAATATACACAAATGATCGATTCATATAACAAAAATTGCTATAACCAAAAATTGTCCATTAAAGACAGAAACAGCATCTTTTATTGTGCATTTTGTTAATTTTTTTCAAAAGCACATGAATATAACGGTGCATATGTTATAATCTTTTCTGAATATTAAAACGAAAAAACGTTTCATTCGATCATGAGACATAATTTATTAATGAGGTGCATTAGCATGTTTTTCCAAAAAAATAAAGAGCAAGTATTTACTAAAACTGCAATCGAACAATATATTCAAGCAATTCAAAATGGCGATGGCACAACGGACGCGCCAAATTGGTTGAAAAGCGCACTGAAACCGATTACACAAGGAGCAGCTTCATCATTTGAGGATACGTTTGAGCACGCCGTACGTACGCTGCAATTCGGTACGATTAAAGCAATCGTCGAAAATGAACGTCTGCAATCAATCATTTGGCATCACTCCGCAAATGATTTAATTGATCACGTCAAAAAAGAATCGGAACATTTTTTACACGTAGCCGACAAAGCAACGAATACGCAATTACTCCAAACGATTTTACAATGCGCCAAATCACTTACTACCCAAACAATCGATGCGACATTTAAAACCGCGATCGGACAGCAGCCGTTTACGTTAACGTTTAATGCAACACGCGCAGGTGCTCAAACAATCGTCTCAATTATTATAACGAAGAAGCAAGCTCACTACGCACCATACGAAGATTCATCAGCGAAAAAATACGCTCTTATTACACAAGCAATGTCAGAAGGTGCTTATTACGTAACATTTAAACGTGATGGTAAAGCATTGCCTGCGTTAGAATATTGGTTTTCGCCACAATACAATCAACTTTTAGGAAAAGGCGTATCAGAATCTACTGGTACGATTGAGGACTTTTTACAATCGGTATACGAAGCTGACTTAGATAGTAGCTTGCAATTGTTTAATGCTTTTTTAGGCGACCGAAAACGTACACACTTACTATTTAATTTGCGCTTATTAAAAAATGGTAAGCCTATTTGGATTCGCAACAGCATTCAAAAAAACATCGATGCACAAGGTGATATTGAAACGTTAGCTGGTGTCATCGGTGACATTTCAATCGAGATGGAAAAGGAAACGCGCGCAATCGAAGTAAAGGAGCGCACGGAGCACTTTAGCCAATCGATGAACGAGCTCGTATCAACCATTCGTGATTTATCAACGCAAGCACAGCAACTTGCCAATGCGCAGCACGAATCTACAGATGCCGCAAACGAAGCGAAACGTAGTGCGGACAACACGCAAGAAATTTCAAACTTAATTAATACGATTGCAGATCAAACGAATTTACTCGGCTTAAACGCAGCGATTGAAGCGGCGCGTGCTGGTGAATATGGCAAAGGATTTAGCGTCGTAGCCGATGAAGTACGAAAGCTTGCGAATAACAGTGCTGCGGCAACGAACGACATTGAAAAAAGCTTATCGCAGCTGAAGCGACAAATTGAAACGATTTTACATTCGATGGGCGGCATTAGCGAGCTCGCGAACCGACAAGCGTCATTAGCCGAGGAAGTAAACGCGACCGTTGATGAGATGAACCGCGTCGTTTCAACCATTGTAGAGCTTGTATAATCATTCGCCCCATTCGATTCAGAGTGGGGCTTCTTTACGTCTCATGCGACATTCCGCTATACTAAGGAAACGAAAGGTGTGACGAACATGCACGATTCTTTATTAAAAGACATTCAGCTAACGGTGAGCAGCTACATCGAAGAACAGCTCGCTGAAAAAGATGCACAGCTGCTTGCACTGAAGCAACAAAACCAGCAGCTTCAAGCGGAGGTGAAAAAGCTTCGCGCACAAAATGACGTACTGCGCCAGCAACAGCAATCTGTCGCTGTCAAAAAAGAAATCGTCATTCAAACGGCCGAACAAGCTGAAAAAGCACTGTCACTCATTACGTCGACGAATCAGCCGACTGAGCTGCGTCTTCATACGTTTTTACAGCTGTATCGATGGAATATAAAGCATTTGCATTACAGCATTGACGTCATCGCAGCGCTTTGGACGAGCTTTGCGCAATCTGTGCCGAAGTTGCCGCGCGTAACGCCCGAGCTGACGCATTTGCATACACAGTTTACGACCGCTTCTATGCAAAGCTATGACGTACTCGTAACGCTGCTTACTTATTACAACGAGCATGCGCAGCCGTATTTCACGATGATGACCGACGTGTTTTACAAACAAGCAAACAAAGCGCACCAGCCATTTTCTACGTTTGCGCTTGTTGCGATGTATGCATATAAACAGCGTAATGACGCGTGCAGTGACGGGCTATACACCGCACTTTGGCAAGGAGAATTGGATGTTGTACGACCTCATATCGAGCCGCTTCGACAAATCATTCCGCTATTGCCACAAACAGGCATCATCGCACAGCTGCTCGATGCACCGAAAAAGCCCGCTCGCAACGTAACACCATCGCACGACTGGGATTCATTCATTACGCAGGCGACGAACGGTAAGTTTGATCGTGCGACGGTCGTGGCAACATTTATGAAACTCATCGCTGAAAACAAAAAGACAAACGCGTATACGAAAGACTTTTTACGTTCGATTTGGAAGCGCATTTTTACGCATTACGACGTGGCATATCGTACATTTGAAGCGGCAGTAAAAGAAGTGAAGCTGCACGATTACTTCATCGAGCATGACGGACAAGGTGTGTTTATGCTCATTCGCTTATACAACGAGCACGATGCGAAAGAGTACATCCGCTCCTTGCTCGATGCGGTCATGAAGCAGCTCGTTGCCAATGCCGCATATAAAGCGCTCGATGTACCGATCCTACTTGCGATTTATTACAGCACGCTCGCAAAACGTTACTTAGCGAACGCGAAAATTCAGCACTATTACATGCACGATGCGACCGAGCGCGCACAAAAAATGATTCGTCGCTTCGGAGCGTTCGAGCAATCCCCTTCTGCGGAGTCGTTCGAAGCGGCGTATCGTGAAGTGCAAATGGTCGATGTGTATTTAGATAAAATTGGTGTAAGTAGAAAGCAGTTTGGCTCGCGTGTCTTTACGTCGTATTATACCGCGACGAATACGGTACAAAGCACGATTGATTTTAGCGTGCCGACGCATTATGATCCACAATCGATGCAGCCGCTTTCTCCTGAATATTCGCTCGTGCGTTTCAACTACAAAACGAAGAAAACGACGGACGATGATCGCTGGGCGGCATTGCTCGATGCGATTGAAGAAATCGGTTTAGCGCGCACCGTCGAAAGCTTACGTTACTACATCCAGCTGCGCGTAGACGATGAAGCGTTCGCGCCGATGATTGCCATTTGGGCGTATGATTTACAGCGTTTGCAGCAAGCGTATGTTGCAGGTGAACTGTAACAATTAAAAAGTGTACGAAATCGGCATACTACCGTCTTCGTACACTTTTTTTACTTAAATGCCTTCATGTCGCAATATATAATGTTCTTTTAACATTGGTAAATGCTCCAAACAAGCGGTGAGTTGCTGACAAATGACCGCTTTGTCAAAATAACATTCTTTAAGCACCTCTAGCTCCTTACTTGTCAACTGATGTAGCTCATCTTGCGGTACACTCGCTAAATGGTAGTAATAGCGCGTATGACGCAATGCATTTATTACTTCTAGCCATTGCTGTATCATACGTTCCATACCGTCTACACAATGCGCATTCACGATTGTGAGCCCCGTATACGAAAATCCGATTTGATTCGGCAACGCATTCGCAATCGATAATTTAGCATAACACGGATTAATCGTCGGCACACTGTAAAACAAGTTGTGTGACACGCCAATTTGTTCATCGATATAATCGATTACCGCATCATGAATCGACATATGAAAAAGCGCCTCCGCTGTCTCCTCATTCACAACATAAAAATCATGCGTCATCGTCATTTTCCTCACCCTTTAACTATTTTTAAAAATACTCATAATCGCTCGCGGTATCGCAAATAGTAAATGAAACAGCCCTTCGATTGTTAACTCAATGCCTGTTTCAATCGCCCCGTCCTTTGCATGCTCTTTTACTCGTTTACTTATCGGCTTTCGCTTTCGTTTAAATCGCATCGCAGTCCCCCCTATTACTTAAATAATTCGGTTAATGCAATATTACCAAAAAGCGCTTTAACGAGTTCATCATTCGGCACGATTTCGTAGCTACCGCCGTCGTTTTCGAGTGTAAGCGTCACGTTAAACGTCGTCGTCGGTGGCTCTTCTACTGCAAGCTGGGCAATCGTTTCATCGACGACTTGTGCAATCGCGTCATCTGTCGTCGTGTTGCCAAGTGCAACGTCTAGCAGTAGCCCTGGCGTTGACGATAAGCTACTCGAAGCGGCTTTCAAGAAATGAATTGTCGTTACGTCTGCCTCGACTGTCGCAATCGTGCCGTCATCTTCTAGTAGCGTCACATTTTCAAACGTAAAAACACGCTCGATGCTGTCGAGTAAAATGTCGCGCTGTTCGTCCGTAATCGGTAAATCAAGCTGAGACGCAGCGAGCAATGTTTGAATGTTGCCACCCTTTACAGCGGTCACCGCTTGAATAAGGTTGCCATCTTGTACGTCCTCTAAAAATGCGACAGCCGCTTCTTCTGCGTTGCTACCACTGTCGCTACAGCCTGCTAATAAACAAGCGGCGAGCGCGATGCTTAATACTGATTTCTTCATTTAATAATCCCCTTTTTGTTTTGTGACGATGTTTGCGTCGCAGTAGCACATGCCGTTACAGCTTGGGCAATATACGTCGTACGGCTCGAAATAACGCTTAATGTATGTATGCTTCGTAAAGCCGTGCTGCATAAACTGCTTCTCTGCTGCCCACTCATTCGTATCGCTTTGCACCCAGCCAACGACGACAATTGTGTCTACTTGCTTTTCTGCTTCGGTCATCAATGCTTCCACGAGCGCACTACCGATGCCGCGTCGACGAAATGTTGGATCAACGACGAAATGGCTGACGTACATGCTCGGTGCAGCTGTTAATTGTGTTCGAAGCGGTGCAAGCTCCTCTTTAAAATACGGAAAATCGTCGTCAAAAGTTTCAATTTTGTAGCCTGCAATGTAGCCGACGACTTGCTCGTCAATAAGCGCGACGAAGCGGACACCCCCTGCTTCATGTACAGTGTTCGCGTCCTCAGGCTGAAATGGCAAATGTTCATTTAATAAATGGGCAATTTGCGCGGCGTATTGTTGTGTATATTCCTTTACGTTCATAAAAAACCTTCCTTTATTCAGTTTATTTAGCTATATGCAAGGTGATTGAAATGTAGAATGCGAACGAGGCTCGAAACAAGAGGCGGACTCCAGCGTGACACGAAAGGCTCACACTACGCCCACGGAAAACCTACCTCGATGTGGAGAGCCGACGAACAAAACGCTAAAATATATTCACCGTCTATATATTACCTACTTTTATAGAGATGAAGCGATTGTTTCAGCTGCAAAACGGACATCAAAGCGTCGAGTAATCGCAAAGACAAAGTGAGCCGCATTGCCAATTAACAGGCGTATCAACATGCTTGTAAAAAATGAGTGATCGCTTTATTGTACCATGAACTGAAATGAGTGATGTTCGAACGCTCTTTCCTAAAAAATTTTTGCAATGCGGCTTAAGCCTTTTCGTTTATCGTTCATAAATGCAGGTATTGCGACTCACTAATAAGTTAATTTTCGATGTTTTTTCATGAAAATCAACATCGATGTCGTAAATTTCTCCACGATTTGTCCATTAATTTATTTGTATAAAATGAACTTTTTTTGCTATAGGCTAGCTGAATAGTATATTATAGTTTTTGGTACATACTTCATGTGTTGAATTTGAAGGAGGTCGACCGTGCGAAAATTGACATTAAAAAACGTACTTATTTGTTTAATTTTATTTTTATTGCTTACAACGATGATTATTAGCGTCAGCAGCTCCTATGTGATGCAAAAGCGAACGCTAATTGAAAATACATTGGAGCGCCATGAATCGTATGCACGAAAGCTCGCTTCTAGTGCTGAGCTATCGATTCAAGATGCTCAAAAAATGCTCGCCGAAAGTGCAAAAGTAATCGGTACTCATTTTTCACCGCCTACGTTACATAAAGAAACAGCCCGCGTGCTCGCTCAATCTTCTACATTCAATTCCGTATCAATCATTAATAAAGACGGTATTTTCGTTTCGGCGTCACCGCTGCAAAGCTTGATCGGTGAAAAAATCGTAACGACAGAAGCATTAAATGACCCGTTGCCGACCATTTCTGATCCATACGCTGCTGTAACCGGTCGTTTAGTCATTACACTGACACATCCGATTTTTAACGCAGCAGGTGACTACCTCGGCTACATAAGTGGCGCAATTTATTTGCAGGAGCAAAATATTTTTTCGACGCTAATGGCGACACATTTTTCGCAGGATGATTCATACGTATTTGTCGTCGATGGAAAAGGAACGATTCTTTACCATAAAGACCGAGATCGTATTAATGAAAATGTGAAGGAAAATGCCGTCGTTCAAGAGGTGTTGGCGCAAAATAGTGGCTCAATGGAAGTCGTGAATTCTAAAAACATTACGATGCTCTCTGGCTATAGCTTCATTGAAGGTGCAAATTGGGGCGTCGTGTCACAAAGACCTTTTCTCTCAACCGTTTTGCCAGCTCAAAAAATGGTCATGAACAATTTTTCGCTTGCATTACCATTTTTACTCATCGCTGTAGCGCTTTCGATTTTTTTTATTGCGAAAATCGTAAAACCTATCCATATATTGACGGAGCTGACGAAGCAAAATGCCGAACAGCAAAGCATTGATAAAATTAGAGACGTGAACGGTTGGTATCACGAGTCCAATCAGCTTAAGCAAACGCTGCTCATGACGTTTACAGCGCTGCAAAGCAAAGTGCATACATTGCAGACAGAAGCGACGTCGGATGCGCTAACGAATTTATTAAACCGTCGCGCCATTACGCGTACACTTGAAAAATGGGATGAACAACAAACCCCGTATGCTGTCGTGTTAATGGATATTGATAAGTTCAAGCTCGTTAACGATACGTACGGACATCAAATGGGCGACGATGTACTCATTTATTTTGCGGAATTTTTCAAGCAACACACGATGCCATATCATTTATGCGGACGTTACGGCGGCGAAGAGTTTATTATTTTAATGCCCGATGCGACGTTGGAAGAAGCGATTTTACTCGCGGATACAATTCGTATGGAAATTAGTCAAGTGTTGAGCCCGACCGGAAAAGCGATGACGATTAGTGCAGGTGTTGCGCATAGCGATACATCGTCGTGCTACAAGGACATTATTGAACGTGCAGATGCGGCATTATATAACGCAAAGGAACATGGGCGAAATCAAGTACGCTCATAAAATGTCGACAAACAAAAAAGAGCTATCCGAACATGACTTGTCGGACGGCTCTTTTTTATCAAGATGTCGTTTTAAATTTGCTTACTTCACCATTTAGTTCCTCGGCTAATAGTGCAAGCTGCTGAGCGCTATGTGTAATGTCATGCATCATGTTCGTTTGCTGCTCGACTAGCGTAGTCGATTGCATCGTATTAGTTGTCGTCGTTGCAGCAGCTTGTTGCAATGTCTCAAACGTCGCAAACATTTGTTGACTCGACGCGCTCATTTGCTCAGCTACTGCAGATACACCGATAATTTGGTTCGATACTTCCGATGTCGTGTGTAAAATTTCCTCAAACGACTTACCCGTTTCAGTCGCCACTGTTACGCCTTCTTGCACCTTCGCACTCACCTGTTGCATATTGCTCGTCATCGCGCGAATGCCTTGCTGAAGTGAGGCAATTAAGCCGACAATTTGTACTGCAGATTCATTCGATTGCTCTGCTAGCTTGCGAACTTCATCGGCAACGACCGCAAAGCCTTTTCCTGCCTCACCTGCTCGTGCCGCTTCGATCGCCGCGTTTAATGCAAGTAAGTTCGTTTGATCGGCAATTTGCGTAATCGCTGTGACGAACTGCTCGATTTGAGTCGATTCAAGCGTTAATTGCTCCACAACTTGAAGCGATTGTCGCACCGCATCATCAATTTCATCCATTTGCTCGACTGTTTTAGCCATATGCAGCTTGCCATTTTCTGCATTTTGCTGTGCATGCGTCGATACGCTCGTTACATCCTCAGCAGCTGAAGCAACATGTTGAATACCTATTGTTACTTCTTGCAATGCAGAAATGGTTTCCGCCATATGTGTTTGCTGCGCATGTGCATCGGTTGCAATCTCGTTAATTGTCTGTGCTACTTGCTGACTTGATACGGAAGATTGCTCCGCATTGCCAAGCAGCTCCTCCGATGATGCCGCGACATTGTGACTCGATTGATTTACAGCTGTTAAAATACGAAGCAAGCTCGCTGTCATCTTACTAAAGACGTTCGTTAATACACCGATTTCATCCTTCGATGTAGCAGATGGAATTTGTTCTGTTAAATCGCCGTTTGCAATACGCTCTGCTGCTTGCGTTAATGCATCAAGTGGCTTTAGTTTACGCAATAACAGCCAGAAAATTAAGATAATTCCAACGCTATAGAAAATACATAAACCACCGATTAAAAACGCTGAGAAGTTTGCTTGTTTATTCGTCGAAAGTGCCTGTTCGTCTGACCACGCAACTACATTTTGATTAAACGTTTCGTATTGTTTCGTCACTTCGTTAATAGATGCTTCATATTCGCTGCTCATTAGTAGTTGCTGTGCCTGCTGTAAATTACCGCTTTGCACAAGCGCAATCGCACGCTCTTCTAAATCAACCGCTTCTAATGATTCTTCATTAATCGTATTAATTTCAGCTACAATTTCCTCTGGCACATCGTAGCTCGTTAGTTGTTCTTTTAGTTGCACGAAAGAATTCATGGCGACAAGTGCCTCGTAATTGCTTAAAAATTCATCATTCCCTGAATGAGCATATAGACGTGCCTCATACGTCAAATCCGCTGAAATACCTGCCCCTTCACTAACGTAGTATGTAATGCTGCTTCGATCCTCCAACGTTTTGTACAATGTTTGAATTGAATTTGTAACGAAAATTAATGCTGCTACAACAAATACGGTTATAACAATTGTCCCAACAGCGCCTAGCCTAACGTAATTACGTAACGTCATATAAAACCTCCTATTTCAATATAGTGCTACTATATAAATACCACATTATAGTACAATTGAAACGATTTAAATGAAAACAGTAGTTTGAGTCTATATCATTTTCAATAAATGTAAATCTTTATATGTATTCGTTTTCAAAAAAATAAACAAAAAGACTACTAATATACCTATTAATATCATAGGTTTTTAGTAGTCTTTTTGTTTTCGTTGCATAAGTAAATTACGTCGTTTGAATGCTAAATTGTCGCACTTCTTTGTTTAATTCCTCTGCTAACGTTGCAAGCTGCTGAGCGTTATGAGTAATGTGATGCATCGCTTCGGCTTGCTGCTCCACAACGTTTACTGAAGCTGCTGTGTTCGCTGTCGTCGCTTCGGCTGTTTGCTGTAACGTTTCAAATGTCGCAAACATTTGTTGACTCGATGCGCTCATTTGCTCTGCTACCGCCGATACACTCATAATTTGATTGGATACTTCTGACGTCGTGTGTAAAATTTCTTCAAATGATTTGCCTGTTTCTGTGACGCCGATTACGCCTGCATGCACCTTCGTACTAACTTTCTGCATGTTGTGCGTCATCGTCTGGATACCTTGTTGAAGCGAATCGATCAAGCCAACAATTTGCACTGCTGATTCATTTGATTGCTCCGCCAATTTACGAACTTCATCGGCAACGACCGCAAAGCCTTTTCCTGACTCCCCTGCTCGTGCTGCTTCAATCGCTGCATTTAACGCGAGCAAGTTCGTTTGATTCGCAATTTGTGTAATCGCTGTCGTAAACTGTTCAATTTGTACAGATTCCTGCGTTAACTGTTCGACCGTCTGTAACGATTGCTGTACAGCGTGATCAATATCATCCATTTGCTCAACTGTTTTGGCGATATGTGCTTTGCCACTTTCTGCATTTTGCTGTGCATGTGTCGACACGTTCGTTACGTCCTCAGCGGCTGCTGCGACGTGCTGAATGCCTGTTGTCACTTCCTGTAATGCTGCAATCGTTTCATTCATTTGTATTTGTTGTACGTTTGCATCTGCTGAAATTTTATTGATCGTTTGCGCCACTTGCTGACTAGCTACCGTAGATTGTCCAGCGCTTGAAAGTAATTGCTCTGATGATGCCGCGACGTGCTGGCTTGATTCATTTACTGCCGTTAACACGCGATTTAAGTTCGTCGTCATTTGGCTAAATACGTTTGTTAACGCGCCGATTTCGTCTTTTCCAGTTGCGGTTGGAATCGATTCGGTTAAGTCACCGTGTGCGATGCGATGTGCTGATTGTGTTAACGCATCCAGTGGCTTCAATTTACGTAACAATAATAAGAAAATCGTAATCATGCCGATGCCGTAAAAAATACATAAGCCGCCGATTAAAAACGCGGAGAAGTTCGCTTGTTTATTCGTGCTATTTGCAAGCTCATTTGACCATGCGACAAGCTCGTTATTAAATGCTACATAAAGCGCTGTAATTTGTGCAATGGCCGCCTCGTAGTCATCGCTCACAAGCAGTTGCTGCGCTTCTAGTAGCTTGCCGTCTTGCACGAGTGCAAATGCTTGCTGTTCAATATTTCCTGCTACTTGAGACGTTGCATCGATGTCGTTTAATGCCGCTAAAATCGTCTCTGGTACGTTGTAGTTTGCAAGTTGTGTTTTCAACTGCTCAAAGTTTTCTTGTACTACAAGCGCTTCGTAATTTTCAACGTACGCTTCATTTCCTGAATACGCATATAATCGCGCCTCATACGTTAAATCTTTTGAAATATTTGCGCCTGCACCTACAAAATAAGTAATGCCGCTTCGATCCTCTAGCGTTTTATACAATGTTTGAATTGAATTTGTTACGAAAATCAGTGCTGCGACGACGAACACCGTTAAGACAATCGTTCCTGCCGTGCCTATTTTCATATAGTTCTTTAATGTCATTTCATTTTTCTCCACCAATCTTAAATTGTTCTTTCGACATAGTTATTCGAATAATTTAGGTTCATCACCGTAAGCTGGCGTTGACGTATAACAGTTGCTTGAAACAAGAGGCGGACTCCAGCGGGAAAAGCGAAAGTTTCTTTTGCGACGAGTAACCGCAGGAGCACGAGCCTCGAGACCCCACAGTCGTGAGGCACGAACGACGAGGAGGCTTGAGGAAGGCGATACGCGCCACTACACGAGTCGTCGCCTTCATGACCAATATCGTGTTCGCCGCCGCGCCCGCGGAAAGCCTGCCTCGACGTGAAAAGCAACCCCCAAGTTATGGTGAAGAGCCACATCATGTCAGCTTATCCTATAGAAGCCGCAAAAATACCATCTAGCGTATATACTAGATGGTATTTTAAGCCATTTAAAATGTATATGATTTTACGACTGGCTCATACGTATCGAATGAGTCCATTGGGATTAAGCTGCGTTGGAAAATCGTCATTTGTAGCTCTGCTGCTTCAAATGCACG
This sequence comes from Caryophanon latum, assembly GCF_001700325.1. Lineage (GTDB taxonomy): Bacteria > Bacillota > Bacilli > Bacillales_A > Planococcaceae > Caryophanon > Caryophanon latum. Next base: position 6,416 of record NZ_MATO01000054.1, on the reverse strand, counting down.
GTCAACAATTTCATAAATGTTTACTTCTAGCGTCGATAAGCTATACTGTGCTTTTAATGAAGCGGCTAATTGTGCAATCGCTGCTTCATCTGCTGGTGCGTCTGTCGTTTCAAGTAAGACACGTACAATCGCTTTGTCGTCCTCGAAGTTCACGAGTGAAATGCCGCCATCAATAACTGCTTCTACTTGTTTGTTGATTTCCATTTCCTTTTGCACACGGTCATAATCGATCGTTGTTTCCGTTTCCTCCGATTTAAACTCATATACATATCCTGTGTCTACCGATTGTACTGTTCCTTCAAATGTCGTTGAAAATGGGTGATCGTTTAGCGTTGACCACGTAATTTCGAACTCTTCACCGTATTGCGTTTGTAAATTGTCTTGCACTGCTGCACGCGTATCATCCATTTTCCATTTTGGAACGAAAATCGTCGCGCTCATAATGACAACCGATAACACCATGCCAATTGCGAATAATTTCGTTTTTGCTGGTGTCAGCGGCTTTGAACCATGCTTTGGAATGTATTCATTCTCTGTTTGTTTGCCCTTTGCCATGTAAGTCTCTACCTTCTTTACTAATATAATAACGTCTAACAGTTCAGTTCATATTATAGCTTACATGAGAATGGCTTTCAAACAGAGGCATACATGTAAATGTGACAGCTTTACGTCTTTCACTATTTGTTCATCAATTGTCCTCAAGTTACAGTAAAGCTTCCCAGCGCTCAATCTCTTCTCGAACGATTGGCGCTACTTTTGTACCGAATAGTTCAATCGCCTTTAACACGTCTTTATGTGGCATCGAGCCAACTGGAATATGAATCATAAAGCGTGTCACACCAACTTCTTTGCGCAATATAATGATTTTCTCCGCGACCGTTTTCGGATCACCGACGTACAGCGCACCGTCCATACTGCGTGCAAAGTCAAACGTTTCTTTCGTATAGTCACCCCAACCGCGCTCTGCACCGATCGCATTCATCGACCGGCGAAGCGGCTCATAAAACTTTTCGATCGCTTCTTCTTCCGTTTCAGCAATAAAACCATGTGAATGCGAGGCGATGTGCAGCGTATTTAAATCGTGCCCTGCTTTTGCGGCTGCTTGAAAATACAGCTCCACAAGTCGCGCGAAGTATAGCGGACTGCCGCCGATAATCGCAAACGTAATCGGTAAGCCGAGCTCCCCTGCACGAATGGCAGACTGCGGCGTACCACCAGAAGCGAGCCAAATCGGAATTTTTGACTGCACAGGCCGCGGATAAATGCCGAGCCCTGGAATGGACGGTCGATGCGTACCGGTCGAATGCACAATTTCGTTATCTCGAATGTTGAGCAACAATCGAAGCTTTTCTTCATAGAGCGCATCGTAGTCGTCTAAGCTGTAGCCAAATAACGGAAATGACTCAATGAACGAGCCACGACCCGCCATAATTTCGGCGCGTCCGTTGCTCAATCCGTCAAGCGTCGCAAATTGCTGATACACGCGCACCGGATCATCCGACGACAAAACAGTTACCGCGCTCGTTAGCTTAATGCGCGTCGTTTGCATTGCAGCTGCGGCAAGTACAACCGCAGGAGCAGAAGCGGCGTAATCTTCTCGGTGGTGCTCGCCAACACCGTATACGTCCAGTCCGACTTCATCAGCAAGCTTAATTTCCGCGACAATTTCACGCAGTCGCTCCGCATGTGTTGCTTTATCATTTGTGCCAACGTGCGGTGTCGTCTCCGCAAATGTTGTAATACCTAATTCCATATCGTTCGTCTCCTTTAGTCGTACGTTGCAAATGCTTGCTGTACAATTGTATATGATTTTTTTAAGCGCTCGCTGCTCTTTGGGATGTTCCACGTTTCCCACGTGTACGGCGCAAAGCTTGGAATGGTTTGCTGCTGCATCGCTGGGAACGTGTCCACAACGTCGCCCGCTTCGTTTAAAAAGGCCGCACCGATGTAAATTTCCTCAACATGTTCACTTGCGTCGTAACCGTCTTTGTATACGTCGCCGATAAACTCACGCTGACTCGGATCGCGCGCTTGTAACGTTTGCCACGGAATACGTACTTCAATCGTATCGTCATGCCATGAATAATCGGTCATCGAGTTATAATCGTCCGCTTCGGGGTTGCCGTTTCCTTTCGTCATCGCCCCTGTTTCGTACGCGCTATACGGAATGACGTCGCCTGTTGCCGGGATCGTTAGCTGCTTATTTAGTACAAACTCGATAGCTGTGAACTGCCCGTTGTTTTTTAACGGCTTCGGCATTTTGTTGGCGATGAGCGGTGGGTTTTGCTGCACCGCATATAAATAATTGTAAAAGTCGTAATACGGATCGATCGTTGCGCGCGATTGTCCGTTTTGCTTTAGCTCGATGACAAACTCCGCTTCGTTTGTCATCGTAACGTTTGGCAATGAAGCGGCGGTCGTATTCCCTTGATTTGAAATCGTATCGATGAGTATGCGCGCCTCTCCTTTTTGCAACGCTTCTCCTCGTAGCTTCACGTACAAATACGCTTCGTCATGCGTCACGCTTACGTTCGCTTCCGGTGTTGCGTACAGCGGGGTAACGTCTTGCCAATCGTTTATATCGTCGTCCACTTTTATTTTCATCGTCTCAAACGCCAGCAAACCGAAATGCTGCTCGCTCGTTTGCTGATTCGACCAATACGGACGGCGCTCTGGATTGTCGTAATCCATCGTGTTCCACGTGCGCTTAAACCATTCATCTTGCCATGTGAAAATTAAACCACCTAAATAATCTTCGGCAATCATATCTTCAAATAAGCTTACTAAATACTCGCCTTGCTGCTGCTCGCTCACGCCGCCTTGATTCCAGCCGTACACGTTATGATGCGTCGAGCCGCGCGATGACGGAATGCCAAATTCGGCAACGAGCACCGGCATGTCGTGAGCTTGTCGCAAGTCGGGTAAATACCCGGCGTAGCTATTTGTATTGCCGCGATGGTCGACGTACTGCAAATACGTTTCATCGAAGTTTAAAAAGTCTGGGTAGTACGGGTAGACGTGATACGATGCAAATTGCCCCGTCGTTTGCGCGTCCCCTTTCGTATAAATATGATTCGGATTGACACTTACTAAATCTTCCGTCTCCGGTGTTGGTTCATACGGATGATCGAGCAAATCGGTCGTTACCCAGTTCGTAAAGCTCATCGGACGAATCCAGTGGTAGTTGTCTGCCTCGTATTTCAGCATATAATCCATATTCATCGCAAGCCAATGTTCAAATGGGCTCGCTTCTTTCGTTTCAAAATACGTGCCGCTATATTGCCCAATCGACTCGTGCGCCGCATTCGTGCCGACGACCATATTTTGGAACCATTCAATGCCGATAATCCAACCTGCAATATATTCCGAAACGTCCGCATCGTACATACCAGATGCATGCCCAACGCGAGTCGGCACGTACGCATTGCCGTGAATGACATCAACAATCGTGCGCATTTCTTCTTGGAATCCTTCAAGCGGCTCAGTAGAAAACGCATCGAGTGATTCAACAAGCTGCTCCTCGTTAATCCAAACACCGTGGAAAATACGAAGCGGCTCGTCTGCTTGCGCGTTAAATGCTTTCAGCGCGTTGTAAAAACCAGTTGGCTGCAACGTATACACTCGCACAGTATTAGCATTCATATGAGCAATTTGTTCAAACCAGCGATAATACTCCTCTTCTGTAATGGCCGCCTCTCCTGGGAAGTAGCCAGGTTTACCCATACCTAAGTTTACCCCTTTAATCGTTATTGCTTGCCACGAGCCGTCGTCTAGCTGTACTTCAAATGCTTCACCATTTATGCGCGCATTGTGATGCAGCTCATCTGGAATAGCTACTTCCTCGACATTCTTTTGCTGAAATTGCGTTAAAATTTCGGTCATGACGGGCACATACGTCGTCCAATAAAATGCGTCGTCTGAAAATAGCTGCATGTAACGGTATAACGTCGGTGTGCCGCGCATTTTGTAAAACGACGGCACCGTTTGCGTATCGTTATAATCACCGGCAAAATAGTACGTCGTCGCATATTGACGATCCTTGCCGATAATGGCCGCAAACTGGAGCGGAATGTCGTGCTGCTCCAGCAATGCTTCCCCGTCTTTCGTTAAGCTCCATTCATAATTCGCATATACTTGCGCAGACGGATACGCTTCTACGATGTCAAACCAATAATTATAGTTTGCGCTATTTTCGACGTCGAACTGCGCCGTACCAAGCTCGGTAAACTGTACGCGAATGCCCGCTTCCTCAACGTGCTCATGTAGCGCCAGCACGACAAGCTCCTCGGTCAAATCGTTCACAAGGATAAAGCCGCCCCCTTCGTATTGCCATGTGTCGCCGTAATCATCGACAACCCACTGTGGAATTTCCTCGTTTTTTCGAAAATCAAGCTCATGAAAATAACGCCCGACCCAGCCGTCCCAATTGACACCGATAAATTCAGTCATTTCTGCGCGCACATCGGCTTGTGTCGGCGAGGCGAACGAGTTGTATTCTGCAACGAGCAAGCTTTTTTCTTCGCTGCTTAACCGTTTGACAATGCTTTGCCATTCAGGAAGCGCTAAGCCTCCGTACACTTTCGCTGAGCGTTCCCCCGTTCGCTCCGCTAAGTCGTCCTCGAACACGCCGTATGTATCTGCCATATAAATGACGTCATACGCGCTATAGTCTGTCGGCAGCACATGCTCGGATACTGTTTTTCCGTCCTCTGACGGCACCGCGCCGAAATAATCGTCCGCTAACGCATACGGTTGCCCGTCTTTTTCGTAGCGCTCATATTGCAGCAGCCAGTGCAGCCCTAAATGCTCGCGGTACGAATCGGTCGATACACTTTTATCAATAATCGCAATTGCTAGTGGTTGCTTCTCTTTCATATGCCATAGCGTAAATGGCACGATCAGCAACAACAACACAATCGCTACCCCTACATAAATTCGTTTCATCTGTTCACTCTTCCTTTGCGATACCGCGGCGTTCCATATTGCCCCATTCTTTACGTCCTAAAAAGAAATGGACGAAGCCTTCTAAGCGCCAAATGAGCGTGAGCGGGCGGTACCAAAAAATTTCTGTTAGCGCGAGTACGACGATGCGCAGCAAATCAGGCATGCGTGGGTAACGCTCTAACGTCCACGCATCAAAGACGACCGCCACCGCTGAAAATACCGAGCCGTAAATGACAAATAGCAGCAACAACAGCAGCGCAATTTCATAATAAATTTGCCCCATGAAAAACGCGCAAATCACGTAAATGTAGCCGCCCAGTTCAATGATCGGCCCTAAACATTCAATGAGCCAAAAATACGGAAATGCGACGAGACCGATGCCGCCGTATTTCGGGTTAAACGTCATGCCGCGGTGATTCCATAAGCTCTCAAGCAATCCTTGATGCCAGCGACGTCGCTGTCTACGCAGTACCGATAGCGATTCTGGTGCTTCCGTGTAACAAACTGGATCGGCAACGAAGGCGATGCGCTCGTTTGATTGCTGCTCCTTCAAATAGCGGTGCAGCTTGACGACGAGCTCCATATCTTCACCGATCGTCTTTACTGCATAACCGCCGACTGCTACGACATGCTTTTTTGAAAACACGCTAAATGCCCCGGAAATAATGAGCACGAGATTGAAGCGGCTAAACGCAATGCGCCCCATTAAAAATGCGCGTAAATATTCAATCACTTGCATAAGCACAATATAGTTCGTCGATAAGCGCTCGTTCGTTAGCGAGCCAAGTTCCATGCTCGAGCCGTTTGCGATGCGTACGTTGCCCCCGACCGCAATGACTTCGCCGTCTGACTCCATAATCGGCTTCATAATGCGTACGAGCGAATTTTCATGCAAAATCGAATCGCCATCAAGCGAGCAAAAATACGGATACGTCGCCACGTTAATGCCGACGTTTAACGCATCTGCCTTTCCGCCGTTTTCCTTATCCACTAAAATGCAGTGCGGGTAAATCGTTGACTCGTATAGTTGAATAATTTCTTTTGCCGGAATTTCTTTGCGCACGATGCGATCGACTGGGCGCATTTTAAACGCTTCAATCGCACGCGCTAACGTATTGTCCGATGAGCCGTCATTGACGATAATAATTTCAAGCTGCGGATAATTTAAGTTGAGCAGCGAATGCACGCTATCGACAATGCCAAGCTCCTCGTTAAAGGCAGGTACAATAATGGAAATCGGCTTTGAATAGAGCGCATTCATATGCACCTTTTCATAATCGGTTTTATCTAGCTCTTGCTCCTTTTTCAGACGACTTGTCGCAAATAAAAGCATGAGCATGTAAGAGCCAATTACTATGAACATATAAAATAACACTAGCGTCGCATAAATCTTAACCGAATATTAAATTTACTTATTTTTCAACCTGAGAAGAAAAATAAAGACACTTAAACAGAGGTAGTAAACATCCATT
>NZ_MATO01000053.1 GCF_001700325.1 Caryophanon latum | reverse complement strand
TTCGTGCCTCACGACTGCGGGGTCTTGAGGCTCGCGCTTTTCTCGCTGGAGTCCGCCTCTCGTTTCAAGCAACTTTTATACGTCAACCCCAGCTTACGGTAATGAACCACAAAAAAACATTCGAAGCAATCGCTGCTCCGAATGTTTTTTGTTTATGCAAATAAGTTGTAAAGCGAAATCGTAACGATCGCCACTGGTGCAACGACGCAAACAGATGCGCGCCAAATCCAGTACATTGCAGGCGATAAGTTTAACTCCTGCTGTGTAATTTTTGTGCTGTAGTAGTACGCTGCAAATAATGAGAATAGAAGCGCTCCAAGCGGCATGCCGACATTTGCTGTCATGTAATCGATAAAGTCAAAAATCGATTTATCCATAATCGTAATATGTGACCAATGACCGAACGATAATGCACTCGGAATACCGGCGATGAAAATAACGGCACCGACAATCCAAGAAAGCTTGCGACGTGCTGCATATTTTTCCTTCACGAACACCGACACCGTAATTTCAAGTAATGAAATCGATGACGTTAACGTTGCGAATAATAATAAAATGAAGAACACGATGACTAATACGCTGCCCATCGGAATTTGCTCGAACACAGCAGGTAAAATGATGAATACAAGTCCAGGTCCTTGCGTCGGTGAGTAGCCAAGCGCGAACACTGCAGGGAAAATGACAAGACCTGCTAAAATCGAAATCGCAATGTTCATCCATGCGACGTTAAACGCCGAGCTCGTAATCGTTTCTGACTTCGGTAAATACGATGCGTACGTAATCATCGCCCCAACGCCGACGCTTAACGAGAAGAACGCTAAGCCAAGTGCATTCAGTAACGTTTCCATGTTTAAGTACGACCAGTCAGGCACGAACATAAACTTCACGCCTTCGATTGCTCCGTCAAGCGTAAGTGAGCGAATTGCAAGTAAGACGAAGAAGATGAACAATGCAGGCATCATCCACTTTCCAGCGCGCTCAATGCCGCCTTTAATGCCACCTTGCACGATGAACACTGTTAAGAACATGAATAACGCTTGTGCAAAAATAACTTCAACTGGATTTGAAATAAGCTCGTTAAATAGCTCGCCGTAATGTGCTTCAGAGCCCCCGTCTAATTGGAACGTAATGGCGCGGAATAAATAGCTTAAAATCCATCCACCAACGACGCCGTAAAACGATAAAATAAGCGCTGAAACCGTTACCCCTAACCAGCCGCCTAAAAACCATGGCTTACCAGGTGCTTCCTTATGAAACGCAGATACCGTATCTGCTTGTGCACGACGCCCGATTAAAAACTCGGACATTAAAATCGGTAAGCCAATGAGTAATGTACATAAAATGAATAACAAAATGAACACACTACCGCCGTTCGTACCCGCCGTATACGGGAACTTCCAAATCGCGCCAAGACCAATGGCACTACCAGCAGCAGCTAAAATAAATCCAAGTTTGGATGTAAATTGATCTCTGTTTGATGACAAAATCGTAACCTCCTACATAATCTAAAATACTATAATACACTAAAGCATGAAAAAATAGATAGAAAGGTTCTGACAATTTTTAAAAAAATGAAGGAAACTTCAAAAAAGAGAAAAAAATTAGCGTCATACAGCGAGTTATTTGTAACAATTGTGCAAAAAATAACGTAACACAACTATAAATTAGGAGAGAGTAGGACGCTTATGGAAAAATCGATGATCGCACGGGCGCAGCAAGGGGATAAAGAAGCGTACCGTGAGCTTGTGCTAACGTATGCGCACGTCGTTGAAAAGTTCGCATACCAAATCGGTGTGCACGAAAATGACATTGGCGACGTCGCACAGGAAGTATTTTTAAAGCTTTACCGTTTTTTGCATCAGTTTAACGAGTCGCGCTTTACGACGTGGCTATATAAAATTACGCTCAACACAGCCCGCGACTTTTACCGAAAAGAAGCCCGCGAAACGAAAAAGGAACAAAAGCTTCAGCAACAAGACGAAAAAGTTGCACAGTCTGCGGAGTCGCGCGTTTTAGTATACGAGGAAGATCAACAGTTGCACGCCGCCATTCAACAGCTAAAAGAAGATTACCGCATGCCGCTCATTTTGTTTTACTTTCATCAGCTACAATACGATGAAATTGCGGAGGTGCTCGGCATTACGCTCGCAAACGTCAAAGTGCGCATTCACCGAGCGAAGGAGCAGCTAAAGGCAATTTTAGTAAAGGAGGAATCGGCATATGGACGATAAGCGTTTAGACGATCAATTAAAGCTACTGAAAAAATCATATGACCGCATGCCGAAATATTTAGACGTTGATGCGTTAATGGACAAAATTGAGGAGGAGGAGCAAGCGTCAGTCGTGCAAAAGCCGAAGCGAAAAATGGCAGTATGGGGTGTAACAGCGTCCGCAGCAGCAATCGTATTGTTTGCAGGTGGTGCACTCATAGGGCCGATGTTTAGGATGGGCGGGGAATCACCACAGATGGAGCCACGCGTATTCATACAAGAGGAAGCGGCTACATTTACGAGCGGAGAACTACCGATTGAGCAATTTACGTTCGAGCTACGTAATAAAGCGCAGACAGCACTCGCATTGCCAAACGAACAATTTAATGAGCTGTCTTTTATTCGAGCGGCCGATTTACGCACAAACTTTTATATCGAAACGCCCGCCGCCTATGAGCAAGATGAGGAGCGCGCATTAAGCATATTAAACGAAGCGTATGCGACACCAGCACAGATGCTGTCGTCACGAGCTATGCATATGACGAACGAAGAAACGATGTATGATTTTTTACTGCGCATAAAGGAAGTGAAGCTAGCGTATGAATCGGCGTATAACGAGGCGGAAGAGGACGCGCGCCGACACATTACACAAGCGGCGAAAGCACAAGGCATTTATTTCGTGGACGGGGAAGCGGTGTTTCGCTATGACAAGTTTGAGGACTTTTACGCTAGTGACTTAAAACGATTCGGTTTCAATCAAGGGTTCGTTGCGATGGCGCAGTTTGATGACACGCTATATGAAGTGGACGATTTACGTTATGCACCAGAAGACATTTTCCCGCATTTTCGTGAGCTGACGATGGCGCTACTAACAGTCGATTATACGCCGCTTACCGATGCGTACGAATCGCAGTTTATTTTAATGGTGCTACGCTTGCTGCAAGGAACGGAAAAATATCCGTTAACGGAGTCGTCTATGACGGAATTTTTAGCGCATGACGCGGGCGTATTTACACCGATTGCACAAACGATTTTAGATGAGCTACAACAAAGCGGTACGTCGCCAACTGCTGCGTCACTCACATATGACGAGCTGCTCCGAACGTTTCAAGCAGCGCGTGTGCCGTACAGCTCAAGTATTTCAAGTGAGCAGTACTGGGAATCGACAGAAGAAGAGGTAGCTCGTTTACAAGCGCAGTGGCAACGCGTACCGGATAACGCATTGAATTTAAGCGGTCAAGACGTTGTGCTCTATTATTTACACGCGCTCGAAACGAATGAGCAACAAGTGCTATCGATGTTCCATAACGAGCGAACGTTCGACGCACAACAGGTCACGTTATCGAACGTTCAACATATACAGTTTACGATGTACGGTGACGAGGCGGTCGTTGCAGATGTATCGTTGCCGCAACATGAGATGGTGCGCATGACGTTTATGAAGGTGAACGACGTCTGGCAGCGTATGCAATAATAGCGTGTTCTTTTGCCACCGAACTATTCCTCTGTTATAATTTAACTGATATTTATTCGGATATAATATAGTAGAAAGTAGGACGATTTATGGCAAAACAATACAAAGTAGGTGACGTGTTAACCGGAAAAGTGACAGGTGTTCAACCATATGGTGCATTTGTTGCATTAGATGAGCAAACGCAAGGGCTTGTGCATATTTCAGAAATTACGTACGGATTTGTTAAAAATGTTGGGGAGTTGTTACATGTCGGACAAGATGTAAACGTAAAAGTGCTTGAAATTGATGAAGCGGCACAAAAAATTAGCTTATCGATTCGCGCATTGCAAGAAAAACCACAAGTGAAACGACGCGATGCGATGCCGCGTAAAACGTTGCAAGATCACGTCAACGAAAGCGATGCGAACGGCTTTAATTCGTTGAAGGATAAGTTGCAAGAATGGATTGAGCAATCAGGGCAGTAGTAATATTAGGTGAGCGCATTCGATGCAACATGCTTCGAAGCGCTCCTCTTTTTCGTATGAGAACGTTTTCAAATTAAAAAAGCGGAAATGCCGAAAAACGGTACATAAAAGCGGATGACGCGTCCAATAATGCTATTTTTTGAGAGATTTTAAAATGTGTACAAATTTTGTCGTCATAAGCGCAAAAATGATGCAGAATATGATACAATGATGCGGAATACAATCAATTTAAACATAAAGAGGCGAACTGACATGGCTGAAAATTTAAACCTGTTTACATCGACGCAAGAAGTAATTCGCGAAGCATTAAATAAGCTAGGATATGACGAAAGCATGTATGACTTATTAAAGGAACCACTTCGTATGTTAAATGTACGCATCCCTGTAAAAATGGATGACGGAACGACGAAAGTGTTTACAGGTTTTCGTGCGCAACATAATGATGCGGTCGGTCCAACAAAAGGTGGCGTGCGCTTCCATCCGATGGTAAGCGAAGAGGAAGTAAAGGCGCTATCGATGTGGATGACGTTAAAATGCGGCATTGTGGATTTACCATATGGTGGAGGAAAAGGCGGCGTCATTTGTGATCCGCGTCAAATGTCGATGGGCGAAGTCGAGCGCTTAAGCCGCGGTTACGTACGTTCTATTAGCCAATTCGTTGGCCCGACAAAGGACATTCCAGCACCAGACGTTTTCACGAATGCACAAATTATGGCGTGGATGATGGATGAATATAGTCGCATCGATGAATTTAACTCACCAGGCTTCATTACAGGGAAGCCAATTGTACTTGGTGGCTCACAAGGTCGTGACCGCGCAACAGCAGAAGGGGTTACAATCGTCATTCAAGAAGCGGCGAAAAAACGTGGCTTGAACATTGAAGGGGCGCGTATTGTCATCCAAGGTTTCGGCAATGCAGGTAGCTTCTTAGCTAAGTTTTTACATGATTTAGGTGCGAAAGTGATCGGCATTTCAGATGCACACGGCGCACTGCATGACCCAGAAGGTTTAGATATTGATTACTTACTCGACCGTCGCGATTCATTCGGCACGGTGACGAACTTATTTGAAAATACGATTTCAAATCGCGAGCTATTAGAGCTAGAATGCGATATTTTAGTGCCAGCTGCGATTGAAAATCAAATTACAGCGGACAATGCATATGATATTAAAGCGAGCATCGTTGTCGAAGCGGCGAACGGTCCAACGACAGCAGAAGCGACGAAAATTTTAGCAGAGCGCGGCATTTTACTCGTACCAGACGTATTAGCATCAGCTGGTGGCGTAACCGTTTCGTATTTTGAATGGGTACAAAACAACCAAGGCTACTACTGGACGGAAGAAGAAGTGCGTGAAAAGCTGTATCGCAAAATGGTCGATGCGTTCGAAAATGTTTACACGACAGCAACGACGCGCAACATTAACATGCGTTTAGCTGCATACATGGTCGGCGTGCGTCGTACAGCAGAAGCATCGCGATTCCGCGGCTGGGTATAAACAGTACAAGGCAAAGTTCTAACAAGGGCTTTGTCTTTTTTTATGAAAAGCTCACGTCCATATGAAAACATTTTAACGTAAACTTCAGTAATTTCTTCTGTACTAATAGAAGGAAGTCACGCATTCGATTGCGAAATTAATTAGTATAGGAAAGGGGAATGGTTATGCATAATTTCACGTTTTATAATCCGACGAAATTAATTTTTGGGAAAAATAGTGTGCAGCGCCTTGCGAAGGAGGTGCAAAAACATGGTCGCAACGTGCTTGTCGTCTACGGTGGTGGTAGCATTAAGAAAAACGGCGTATACGATGCGGTCATGGCACAGCTGAAATCATGCAACGTCGTGGAGCTAGGTGGCGTCGAGCCAAACCCGCGTGTCGCAACAGCGCGTAAAGGGGTCGCGCTTTGTCGTGAGCATGCGATTGACATCGTATTAGCAGTCGGGGGAGGCTCGGTCATTGATTGTGCTAAGCTCATCGTTGCCGCAGCTAAAATCGAAGGCGATGCATGGGATATCGTCACAGGTAACGTACGTGTTGAAGCAGCATTACCACTCGGCACGGTGTTAACGATTGCGGCAACAGGCTCTGAAATGAATTTTAACTCGGTCATTACAAATACGGACACACAGCAAAAGCTCGGCTGGGGGCATCCGCTCGTATCACCTGCCTTTTCAATTTTAGACCCGCGCTATACGGTGACAGTACCGCGCGATCAAACGATTTACGGCATCGTTGACATTATGTCGCACATTTTTGAGCAATATTTCCATGATGCGACGAATACGAAAGTAACGGACGCGATGTGTGAAGGGGTACTGCGCACAGTCGTTGAAACAGCACCGCTATTACTCGATGATCTACAAAACGTTGAATACCGCGAGACGATTTTACTTGCGGGGACGGTGGCGTTAAACAACATTTTAGGCATGGGTTCTGAAGGAGATTGGGGAACGCACGAAATTGAGCATGCGGTGTCGGCAGTGTACGACATTCCACACGGTGCAGGCTTAGCAATTTTATTTCCAAACTGGATGCACCACAACATGCTTATTAACCCGAAACGCTTTGCTCAAATCGGTATACGGGTGTTTAACATTGACCCGACAAATAAACCGGTCGAGGAAGTGGCATATGAAAGCATTGAAGCGTTGCGCGCATTTTGGACGTCAATTGGTGCACCAAGTCGCTTAGCACAATTCGATATTGACGGCGAAAACATTCCGCAAATGGTGCGACATGCGCTCATTCACGGACCGTTTGGGCGCTTTGCCCGACTTGATTCGGAGGACATTTTTGAAATTTTAGAGAAGTCGTTATAACAAAACGGTGCACAGCAAAATCGCTGCGCACCGCTTTTTAATGTGTTATTTTCTCAAGCATCGACGGACGTTCGCCTTGATGCACCCAATTTTGCGTGCCGTCATCCTCATCAAAGTAAATCATCACCTTCGTCACACCAGGCTGACTTAAAATGAGCTCGGTCAAATGGTCGCGCACATCGTCTAAATAAGCAAGCGACAAGTCCGGATTCGTTTCAGCAATTAAGCTGACGTGTAAAAATTCGCCTTCTTTCACAACGTCTAAACGTGCAATGTCTTTTACGTCCGCATGATCCGTCACTAAATGCGCAATGTGATTGACCATCATTTCGTCCGTTTCCCCGATCGCCCCGCGTGCATTATCTAAAAAGACGCGCGCTACGACGTAAAACATCATGAAGCCGATGATCATTGATACGAGCCCCTCTAACTCATATAAGCCTGTAAAGTACGCAATGATAATCGCTAAAAAGGCAAGCACATTACCAGACGTTGCAACTAAATCTTCCATCCATACTAGCTTCGTCGCCGGCTTTGCTTGGTTTAAATATTTCACTGATGCCGGAATCGACATAATGCCTGCTTTTGGCGCATGCACTTCATGAAGTACTTCCTTCGCCGCCTTGTGCAGCACGAACAGCTCTAAAATAATACCGAGTGCTAGCACGCCGAGCGCAATCCACATACCTGTTGATTCTGTTGCAGGGTGGCGGAAATGATGCCAACCTTCCTTAATCGTTTCGTATGCAAGTACCGCTACAATTAACACCGCGCCTAAACAAACTAAATTGACGACGCGTCCGAAGCCGTTTGGAAACTTCGGTGTCGGTGACTTTTTCGATAGCGCCGAGCCGACGAACACGAACAGCTGATTTGCTGAATCGCCAAACGAGTGCATCATTTCGGCAAACATCGCGACGTTACCTGTAAAGAAAAATGCTACTCCTTTAATGCATCCTAAAAAGAAATTTACACAAGCTGCAAGTAAGGACGGACGATTGCCGCCTTTTAATAATGCAAATAATTCTCCCATCGTTTTTCCTCCTCGTTACATCAATTCAATTTCAATGCGCTGAATATATGGAAGCTTATAAAGTCGCTCGTACAAATCAATCGAGCTCGTATTAGAAGATGCAGCGACGCGTAAGTGAAGCTCATGTAAAACGTGCTGCGCGTCGTAGCGATCTTTAATATGAACGTGCTCGATCGTAAGTCCTTCGTTTTTAATGTATGTAATGACATCGGTTAAGTGTTGCACGTCCGCCACTTGCAAAATGAGTGATAACTCCTTTGTTCGTAGGCGACGCGGTCCGATTTTCATTAAAAACGGCGCAATTACTTCAATGCCAAGTAAAACGATGAGCGACGTAATAAGTGCCTCGACATAAAATCCAGCGCCGACCGAAATGCCAATCGCCGCAGCTCCCCAAATGAGTGCCGCCGTCGTAAGTCCTGAAATGCTATCATTACCACGACGCAAAATAACACCAGCACCTAAAAAGCCAATGCCGCTAACGACTTGAGCTGCAAGACGAAGTGGATCCATTGTAATGTTAACACCTTCTCTTGGTGGCATCGCATACGCTGTTTGAATTGAAATAATCGTCAATAAACAGCTAAAGCTTGCGATTACAAGGCTCGTCTTTAGTCCAACTGGCTTCTTCTTCAATTCCCGTTCTAAGCCAATAATTAAACTTAATATAGAGGCAATGCATAATTTTAAAACTGTTTCGAATGAAATAATTCCTTCTATAAATGCCATGAAAAGCACCTGCTTTCTAAATAACGTGAAGTTGCAGTAATTGTGGAGAACGTGAGAGAATGGAGCAGCATTGACTGTATTGTACACGAAAACATTACGCCAATAGGGGGCAACTATGAAAATCAACCCGTATATCCCTATCGTTATCGGTGTTATTTCGGTATCGCTATCTGCTATTTTTGTGAAGCTTGCGGAAGCGGAGGCATCTGTCATTGCCTTTTACCGCATGCTGTTTACCGTGTTGCTCATGATGCCGCTGTTTTTAGTCAAGTATCGAACGGAGCTACACACACTGTCACAACGCGATTGGTTCTTCTCTGCAATCGCTGGCATTTTTTTAGCGTTTCATTTTATTCTTTGGTTTGAATCACTGAATTACACGTCTGTTGCAAGCTCGACTGTACTCGTGACGATGCAGCCGCTATTTGCGTTCATCGGTACGTATTTATTTTTCAAAGAGAAAATCACACTTCAAACATTTATCGCCGCAATGATTGCCATTGTCGGCAGCTGCTTGATCGGTATCGGCGATTTTCGTGCAAGTGGGGAAGCGCTATATGGTGACGCATTAGCATTAGCAGCATGCGCACTCATTACAGGTTATTTATTGTTCGGGCAGCATGTGCGTCAACATGTATCACTCGTTACGTATACGACGATCGTTTATAGCGCGAGTGCGATTACGCTATTTGTTTACATGCTTATTAAAGGTGACTCATTCGCGCCGTACTCAACAGAAACGTGGCTGCTCTTTTTACTGTTAGCTGTCGTACCGAACTTACTCGGTCACACATTATTTAATTGGGCAATCGCATACGTCAGTACAAACGTCATTTCAATTGCGATTTTATTCGAACCAGTCGGCGCAGCAATCGCGGCATACTTTATATTTGGCGAGACAATTTCAGTGCTCCAAGCGTTAGGCGCAGCGATTATACTTGTTGGCATTACGCTATTCGTCGTCGACTTGAAAAGTTTTAAAAAGTTTTTTTAAAAAAGTACTTGCGTAATGTTTCTCTGTACGGTATATTGTTAATTGTCCTTAACAAGACGCAACAAAAAATAAAACGTTGACAACAAATCAGTCATACAGTATGATTTGAAAAGTCACATTTGAACCTTGAAAACTGAACAACAAACGTTGATGAAACATAGCTAGTTTAATTTAGCAAAAAATTTTGGACATCATAATTGATGCCAGCAAAAATTTGAGCTCAACTCGAATTCTACTTTTATGGAGAGTTTGATCCTGGCTCAGGACGAACGCTGGCGGCGTGCCTAATACATGCAAGTCGAGCGAA
>NZ_MATO01000052.1 GCF_001700325.1 Caryophanon latum | reverse complement strand
AACATGCCCTTCCTATTGATTCAGTGACTTTTTCAGTGCCCTCCCTGTAATGTGTTCAAGCTTCTCTAATACGTCGATTTGACTGTTACTTAAATTATCTGCGATTACAACTTTATAGCCATTTTCAATTAATGCTACAACTGTATGTGAACCGATAAACCCTAATCCACCTGTTACTAAAATTGCCATGCTTAGTCCTCCTTATCTTGCACCAGATCCCGTAAAGACGATTTTAATCGTATAAAAAATAATCTTTATATCCAATTTGATGCTTTGCTTTTCAATGTATTCCATATCCAGTTCATACTTTTCCTTTGGCGTAATATCATAACCACCATTTACTTGAGCCCAGCCTGTTACACCTGGTTTAATGTAAAGGCGCTGCTTAAATCCGGGAATTTCTTGCTCAAATTGTTCGGTAAATACATCACGTTCTGGACGTGGACCAATTAAGCTCATATCGCCTTTTAACACGTTAATGAGCTGTGGTATTTCATCAATGCGCGTTTTACGAATAAATTTTCCAACACGTGTTACACGTGCATCATTTTTCGTTGCCCATTGTGCACCATTTTTTTCTGCATCATTGACCATAGAACGTAACTTATAAATGTTAAACTTTTTTCCATTTAATCCAACGCGCTCCTGAATAAAAAACGCAGGTCCTGTTGACTCAGCTTTTACTAAAATGCTAAACGTCAGTAAAATTGGAATCGATAAAATTAATCCAATTAAGGAACAAGAAATGTCAGTTACACGTTTAAATGCTTTATACAATTTACTATTATTCATTTTCACTGATGAAACGTTAAACGTTTTTTTACACGGTATCATTTCGGCGTCAACTTCCTTTAAATTTAAACCACTTATATTATTCATATATTTTTATTTAATGCCCCCTATTACTAAAGTTCAGCTAAAGATCGCCCACCACTTTTTCTTCTTCGCTTCAAGTGGCTCCCATAATAACATTGGCTTATTGGCAATAATTTGTTCATTATTTTCCAGCAGCATATCGACTGCATCCGCCATCTTTTTCTTCTCTAAAACATCTAATCCTTCGTTAAATAATGACGGTCTTGTCGTAACGTTATGTGCGTCTGAGCCGTATGTTTGAACTAAGTTTAGAGAGACTAAATCTAATGCTGTTTTTTGAACACTTTTACCGAAATGTCCACTTAAACTACCAGCCGTTACTTGAGACATCGCACCTAAACGAATAAGCTTTTCTAAACGCTCAGGTTTTTCTGCAATACCTTTATTGCGTTCTGGATGTGCGATAATGGGAATAATGCCCACTTCTAGTAAATCATAAATAATCGCTTTTGTGTACTGTGGAACATTACTTGATGGTAATTCTAATAATAAATAACGAGAATCCGCTAACGTTAAAAGCTCTCCGTTATTATATAAATCTACTATATTAGGCTGAATTCGAACTTCTTGCCCTCTATGAAGCTTTATATCAAATTGTTGAGCTAATGCTTGAAGTTCTGCCAATTGAGCTGTCACAGTAGTAGCAGTCACATTATATTGCGGGTGGCTCGCATGAGAAGTTGAAATGATGTGCGTAATCTTTTGCTGCTGTGCTTGTTCAAGCATTGCCATTGTATCCGCAACTTCTTTTGGACCGTCATCCACGCCATATAAAATATGTGTATGCATATCAATCATTGTTTATTCAGCTCCTTGTATATGTTGAAAACTATTTCTAGACACGAAGTTTTTTATAAACTTAAGAAAAGCCGACTACACTCGTGACGTTACGCATGAGATGAATTCGGCTTGACTGTTATGTTATCGCACGTGAAACAGAAACCTTTTTTCCCTTTTGCAAGTGTTCACTACTTGATATCGGTACTTTTTTACATCTTTTAATTCGATTCTGCTTGTCCGTAATATTGATAGTAGTAATAGTTATCTTTTGCTAATACGAAGTTGTTTAACACGACGCCTAAAATGTTCGCCTGTGATGCAACGAGTGATTCTTTCGCCTTTTGCACCATCGCTTTTTCTGCCTCGCCCGCTTTTACTACTAACACTGTGCCGTCACAGCGATTCGATAAAATTTGTGAGTCCGTTACCGATAAGATCGGCGGCGCATCAAAAATAACGAAATCGTACTGTGCTGTTAGTTCGCCAATTAGCTGCTCCATTGATTTAGAAGCAAGTAACTCTGCTGGGTTTGGTGGAATTGGGCCGCTCGTCATAATTGATAAATTATCAAGCGTTGACGGCTGAATTGCCTCTTCGATTGACACTTGACGCGTTAATACGTTTGATAAGCCTTTTGTATTTTTTAAGCCAAACGTATGGTGTACAGTCGGTTTACGCATGTCGCCATCTACTAGTAATACGCGCTTACCTTCTTGTGCATAAACAGACGCAACATTCGCAGACGTTGTCGATTTCCCTTCCCCTGGTGAAGAAGACGTCACAAGAATCGTTTTTAACACTTTGTCCGGATTGGAGAAGTTGATGTTCGTACGTAATGTACGGAACTGCTCAGATACGATCGCTTTTGGATTTTCTACTGTAATGAGCTTACGTGCAAGCGTTGCTGTTGTACGCTTTTTCGATTTCTTTTTCTTTTTAAAAAACATCTTTTTGCCGCTCCTTCCCTTTTATCGTTTACGTCGCGATGATTTTTTCTCTGCATCTTTTTCTGAGATCGGGCTAACTAAGCCGATTACTGGTAAATCAAGTAAATCTTCAATATCTTTTTCTGTTTTCACTGTCGTATCTAAATACTCAAGTAAAAAGGCGATACCGACACCAATCATTAAGCCTAATACAGCCGCAATTGCCATATTTAACGTTTTGTTTGGTGATACAGGTGCTGGATTTTCTACATGAACAGCTGGAGATAAAATATTGACGTTATCGACTTTCATTAAATCGATCACTTCTTCTTTGAACACGTCCGATACTGTATTTACGATATCTGTCGCTACAGCGTGATTTGCGTCCTGTACGCTAACTGACACGATTTGCGAGTTGTTCGCATTCGACACAGCAATTTTTGATGAAAGCTGGCTTGCTGTTAAATCTAAATCTAACTCGGCGATTACAATATCTAAAATAGCGGGACTTTTAATGATCTCACTATATGTATTAATTAATTGTAAGTTCGTTTGAATTTCAGACGTCGTTACTTGTTGTGACGGTGTATTTTGTTGGTTTACTAAAATTTGTGTCGTTGCCTGGTACATTGGTGTAATCATGAAAAAACTAATGATCGCTGCGATAATGATTGCTGCAATTGTCGTCACTGTAATTAAACCGATGCGCTTTTTCAACGTATAAAAAATGTCTTGTAAGCTAATTGTTTCTTCCACTGGCTTTAAATCTCCTTTTTGCTCTTTCTATTATACTTACGCGTTAATAATATAGCTTGATAACTGTTTACTATTTATCATTAACTTTCGTATAAGAAATATTGGCTACGTCGTCTCATTGTACTAGGAATGTCATTCGATTCCTCACGTTTGAAGCAAAGATTTTCTATTTCTTAGCCCCTCGTGCATGACCTTTACTATTTTACCATTTCTCCTACTTCATGTCTTGCAATTCTCAAATTCGTCATAATAAAACTCGTAAGGCTCGCCTTACGAGTTTTTTGTGCTATCGCATGAATCATTTCACTTATCGCATACGCTAAATAAGCCGTATCGATTGGCTATTTGATTTGATTTAAAATGCTTGCTTCACGTGCTTTTTTCGCCGCCTCATACTCCGTTACGAATGAGTTCGCGTACGTCGCATCGTAGCCGTTTTGCTGTAAGTCTGATTTCACAACAGCTAATAACGCATTAAACGCACTATCTGTATTCGCTTCAAGTGACATCGCAGCGCCGTAATACTTTTGGTAGAAGTATGCATACGATACCCCTTCACCACTTTGTTGCGACTGCACGTATTCACTTTTCGCCGTACCGATTAAGCTATTTAACTTCGCTGTTGCTTGCGACTCTAATGAATCAAATGAGCTTGCATATTTATTTTTAATGTCCGAAACAGTTGGCTTGCCGTTCGCCGCTGGTGGTGTCGATGGTGTCGTTCCACCTGACGTATTTGGCGCACTTCCTTCATTATTATCGTCCGCACCGCCCGATGTTTCACCATTAATTTGCGGCGTCTCATCTGTAGCTACCGTTCCATCGTTCGTCGATGCATTTTCACCTGCAGTCGATGCATCATCTGTCGTTTGCGTGCTACCGTCGCCCGTTGCTGTCGTCGTTTCACCGTTTTGCGTCGGTGTCACATATTCAATTTGTGTCGTTTCGCCTGTCGGTAATGTCGCAACGCCTTGTTCGCTCACTGTCGCCCCTGCTGGTAACGTCGTGTCATTCGCTACAACTTGTCCGTCCGGTAACGTCACAGTCGCTCCGTCTTCATTTACCTTCGCCCCAACTGGTAATGGTGTTGGTGTCGTTGGTGTCGTTTCTGTCGTTTCTGTCGTTTCTGTCGGTGCTGTCGTCGTCTTTTCTTCAACGATATTGCCGTCCGCATCAACAACGATTACTTTCCCGTCCGGCAGCTCCAGCTCGAAATGCTCCTCTAATACCGCATCTACGTTTTCGTCCGCTACATCATACGTTTTAAACTTCAAGAAGTATAATGCCGTTCCACCAATCGCTAAAAACATCACTAACACAATTACTAAAAACCATTTCCACTTCTTCATTGCTATACCTCATGTTTTTCGCATATTTTTCTCTTATTTTACCATAGAAATACGAAACTCTCAGTATAGAAATACCGAGAGTTTCACGATCTTAATTCAGTTGAATTGAAATCGTCGTGCTAAATTCTTTACCTGTATTGTTCACTACTACTGGAATATTAAACGTTTGTCCTTTTAAATCACCTAACGTATCGGCACCGCTCACTAAGCCACCTAAATATCCAATTGTCGAGAACGAATTTGGATCATAACCATTCACTTTCACGATCCCTAGCTGTTGCACGATACTACCGTATAAGCCCATAAATGACGCAATGCTCGCATTCGGATTTGCGATCGTTACGCTCACTGTGCTACCTGATCCTTGCACCGTAATGTCCGCATTGCTCACTGCCGGTCCGATTGCCGCAATTTTGTCCGCTAACACTTCTGCGTCCGTTTTCGGCGGTGGTGTCGGCTCTACCGGAGTTGTCGGTTGCTCCGGCACTGGATTTGTTGGAGTTGTTGGCTGTTCTGGCACCGGGTTTGTCGGTGTTGTTGGCTGTTCTGGCACCGGGTTTGTCGGTGTTGTCGGCTGCTCCGGTGTCGGGTTCGTCGGTTGCTCTGGTGCTACTGGTGTTTCTGGCTCCTCAGGCTTCGCTTCCTCCTGTAACTCCGCAAGCTTGTCCTCGACCGCCTTCACGATTGCTGCAACTTGTGGGCTTAACTGTGCTTTTTGCGCCGCACTTAACGCATTGTATTGCGCTACTAACGTTTCCACAACTTCTGCTGTTACGTCCGCAATGTTCACCGCATTCACGGCATCTTCAAACGCTTTCACTGCTTCATCTACTACTGGCGCTGTCGGTTCCTCTGGCGCTGCTTCTAACGCTTCAACCGTTACTAACAGCTTCGCCACTAACGATGCAAAATGTACGCGCTTCACTGTCCCTTTTGGATTGAACTCCGCCACGTTCGAAATGTTTAACGCATTTAACGCTGTGATCGCCGCGCGTGACTCTTCCTTCGCCTTCGCTAAATCCGTCACCTTGGAAGGCTTCCCAGCTGCTAATGCTACTAAATCTTGCCCGTCCGTCATTTGCTTCGCTAAACGGTTCACAACAAGCGCTAAGTTTTCACGCGACATCGTACCAGCCGTCATGAGCTTCCCTTCACTACCTGTAAAAATGCCTGCATCAAAGCAAAGCGCCGCAAGCTTCACAAGCTCCTCATCTTTATGGTTCACCGGCACATCGCTAAAGCGCGCTTTCGTATTCCAATCGGCTGGCACTGTTTGCCCTTCTACATTTAAAAGGTAGCGACCTAAAATTTTCACAACTTGCCCACGCGTAATTTCTGCATTCGGGCTAAATGTCGTCGCCGTCGTACCATTCACAATTTTTTTATCTACTAAAAGCTTTACCGCATCTGTCGTATCTTGCGCGTAGCCTGTTAAATCGTTAAACGCTAATCCATTTGCACTCGCAACCGGCGCCACAACCGAAGCCGTCATTGCTGTTGCTGTCAATGCTAACACATACTTGTTCATTCAAAGTTCCTCCCAAAATTCATGCTACCCTCACTATAAAGGATTTTTGCAAAAAAAAACACCATTACATTTGAAATGTAATGGTGCTGTAATGTTTGATGATGTTGTGTAATTATTTAATGTCTACTACTTTGAATTCTTTTACAGTTGGCTCTTCTGCAGGAACTACTTCACCTTCATCAGTTACTAAACCTTTAACAAGATTTAAACCTTCCGCAGTTTTTCCATTTTTAGCTAAATCATTAATAGCTGTTAAAAATTCGCCCTTAAACTCTCGGATTTTAGCTAAATAAACTGTACGTGAATAATATTTATCATTTGGTAATTTGATATGCGAGTAAGCAATAACTTTACCTTCAAACTTTTTCGCTCGTACAGCACTTAAATAAACTGTACGGCTCAGTTCGTTATACTGATCCTCATTTACTTCATCCTTAAATACAATACCTGCATAAGTATCAAATGTCTGCGCTTGTGTTGGCTGAGTAATACCTAGTACTGAAAATACCATTACTAACGCTAAAATAATTTTCTTCATTTTATTCCTCCTATTATTTATTTCATAATTAATAACTGAGCTTTTTTCACTTCTTTTAAATCCACATTTTCAATTACTCCTAATGCTGCATTGGGATCTTCTTCAGTGATAAAGAAAGCATATTCTATATCATTATACAATAAAGAATAACTCTTTCCATAATTTTCTTCACTTAATTTATTCAAATTTAATACAACTAAATATCCATTAGAAATTGGTTCTTCAAAGTATTC
The DNA here is from genome assembly GCF_001700325.1 of Caryophanon latum. GTDB lineage: Bacteria > Bacillota > Bacilli > Bacillales_A > Planococcaceae > Caryophanon > Caryophanon latum. The sequence continues at coordinate 6,587 of NZ_MATO01000052.1, read as the reverse complement.
AATTTCTCCTGCTTGAAGGTCGCCTAAACTTACTTTTAAAATATCTTCTTCAAAGACTTTTTCATTTTCGCTATATAAAGGTAACTCTAAAGTCGTCTCATCAATATTCGTAAATGTAAGCTCTTCTTTTATTTCTTCATTGGAATAAAAATTAAATAAACCTTCTTCCTTAATATCGATTGCAGTTGTAGATTCTTTAACTTCTACAGCAGTTTCATCAGATGAATTTACTTCATCCTTAGGTACTTCGCTCTTTGCTTTATCGTCCGAGTTTACCGATTCTTCTGCGACTACATTAGCAGACTCTTCACTATTAATAACTTCTTTATTTTCAGTTATTGGCTCATCTAATGCTGATGTATTTTCTGTTTGTTCAACCGAAACTGTCGTATCAACAGTTTCAGTGAGTTCATTTTTGTTTTGCTCGACTTCTTCTGAACAAGCACTCAAAATGATTAAACATCCTAATAATAGAATTTTTTTCATATTAACTCGTCACCTTTACTGTTATTGGACTTTAGTAAAATACGCTACTTTACCACTTTTTGTGATTATTTTAAATTTCTTATCATTATAAACTTGAATTTGTCCATTTAAGTTAATCGATAAATCTTCTACTTCCATAGACATCCATCCATTATTCACTTCATAGTTTTCTGTTCCTTTATGTGTAGTAGGTCCAGATTTCAATTGTAACTGGACTGTTCCATTTAAAAAAGAAGCTGTAATTAACCAATTTATATCTTTATAAATATAGTTCGTCGTCCAAGCTCCTTCTAAAGAGTTAGTTGTCATTTGATTATTTACAAAAAAAGTAAATATCCTATCTTCTATAGTTTTTAATCCTTGTTTCGATTCAAATCCTGCTGGAATCGTTAATGTGTAATACTCGTTCACCTTATAAGCATCTTGAGTAGTTACTTCTAAAATACGTCCGTCAATTTCATTAACAGTAACTATAATCGGAACTAATTCTCCAGTTGAAGATTTAAGCTCAATTTTCTTTAAATTTTCTGGCGCATTTAAAACTGCTGTATTTAATGAAACTGTCCATAATTTTTCCGCGGTTACATTTTGTTCAGCTGCATCTACATGAAGTTGTTGAACACATACTAACATAACTAATAACATAATAACCATACTTACTATTTTTCTCATTAGTTTATGACCTCCTAATTTTCATTACCTAATTAGTATAACATTTCCTAACAATACAAAAAACCATTTCCCTATAAGAGAGAAATGGTCTTTTGCTTAAAAATTTAAAGATTCATACTTACTAACAATTAGAAAGTAATTGTATATTCAGTACCTTCAGTTTCACCTTCGTTAACTAAAGTAACTGTGTAAGTTTTACCTTGTAAGTTTTCGATTCCAACTTTAGATAATTCAGCTAAAATTGCAGAAACTGCACCATCTTTAGTTAATTCGATTTCAGTATCGCCAATAATTGCTACTGCATCTTTATCTAAAGAAGCGTTTTTATATTGCTCAGCGATTGCTGCTAAATCTTCACCTTCTGCTAATTTAACAGTTACCGCGTTGCCTTCAATAACGATACGGTCATTTGTAACTGATGCTACTAATGAAGCATCTTTAATTGCTGTTGGAATGAAGATTGACCCAGCTTCTACTTCTTCAGCTGTAGCTGTAGCTTGTCCTAAAACTACTCCATCTTTATCTTTAGCAATATATGTTAAACCAAGAACTGGATTTTTAACATCTACTGCAATAGTATTATCTGCTGAGCTATCAGCGAATGGTTCAAAGTCTAAAGCTGGTACTACAGTATCTGCTTTAACTGTAGGTGGTGTTGTAGGATCTACTGGATCTACTGGATCTACTGGATCTACTGGATCTACTGGATCTGTTGGATCTGTTGGATCTGTTGGATTTGTTGGTTCAACAGGAGCTGCTACACCTGCTGCTGCTGCTGCTGCTTTTAATTTCGCTAATGTTGCAGCTGGAACTGACTTCTTCTGATCAGTAGTTAAAGCATTGTATGCATTTACTGCTTTTTGTACAGATTCAATCACTTCTTGCTTTTCTTCTTCAGTACCTTCTGCTAAAACTTTAGCAATATCAGCTGTTGTTGGCAAAGAGTTGATACTTGAAGCTACATCTGGTGCTGCTAATTTAGCTTTTTCAGCATATGCTGCTAATTTAGAAAGTTTATCAGCATTAACTAATAACTTTTGATTATTGTCTAAAGCATTGTATGCTGCTAATGCTTCTGCGACTTCAGCTTGTTTTTCTTTAACATCTGCTAAATTAATTTTTTCTGCAATCGCAATTGCTTTTTCCACCGCGTATGCTGCTGCATCATCTAAAGCCTTATCATACTTGATATATTCAGTGATATTTTCAGAATCAGTATGACCTAAGAATTTGCCTAAATATAAGCTTTCAAGCGTTGCTCGCGCATACTTTATATCCGCCACATAGTCTACGTATGATAACTTAGCTACTTCTGATTTTGTACGGTCAAGACCAACTGACTTAACTCCATTGAACTCTCCACCAAGAATTAATCGATCTAAATGACGGTTTGGAGCTAGACGATCATTTGATTCTAAATAAGTATAAGTAATAGTTTCTGCTACTACTTCATACTCACCTGTTAACACTGTACCATCTAATGCTTTAATACCTTTTGTTACAGATACTACGTTAGAAGAATCACCGAATGCTTTATCGTTAGCAAATGTAATTACTACTTTTTCGTAGTCATTTGTAAGACCATCTACATCTTCTAATTTGATTGACTCAACGTTTGCTAACTCAGATAACTTTGTACCATTTAAAGTCCAGTTGTAAACTGAAGTTAAATTATCGTTACCCGCAAAGTTAACTGCTTTCGTAAATGTAATATCTAAACGGTCTTTCTCGTTTACATTTACAGCATCATATGCAATCACACGGTTTTCATAAAATTCTTTTGTTAATGGGTTTTTATTTTCATTAGAAACGATATGGAATGGACGTTCGATCACATTTGCAACTAATGAGAAATCTTTTGTTAATGTTGCAGCAGTATTTCCGATGTCATCTGATACTGAACGTACTACTACTTTCCAGTTTGCATCATAACCTTCATCAACTAAATCTTGTAATGTTTTACCAGTTGTAGATACTTTTAATACTGAGTCGCCATCTTTATCTGTAGCTGAGCTATAGCCATCTACTTGAGCTGCAATTACAACTGCTTTACCATTAATATCTTTACCTTGGAATTCTACTAATACTTTTGGAACACCATTTTCTTGAGTTGTAGAAGGTGTATCTCCTGCATTATCTTTTAGTTCTAATTCGTTTTCACTGAATAGTTTAACAGGCTCGTTTAAGAACACTTCAAACTCATTTTTATCTTTCATTTGTTTAATATCATCAATTACTGGTGACGTATTATCAGCAGAATTTAAAGCTGAACCTTCATAGTTTAAGTTTAAGTCAAATGAAGAGTTCATAATACCGTTTGCAGCGTTCTCAAATGTACGTGCATCAATATCAAATTTGAATTGATAGTTATGGAATGTATCCTTATCGTTGTTGAATAAATTCGTCCAGTCTTGTGTTAACTCAACTACTACTTCATTTACTAAACCTTTGCTGTCTGAAGCTTGTTTAGCAATTAATAATGGTTTTACTTCGTCTTCATCTGTTTGGTCTGTTACTAAAGCTTTTAAAGCCGCTGCTTCTAACGCTTTTAAAGCTCCACCATTAAATACTTTTTCGCCAGATGTTTTACCATCTACTGTTAATTTTTCCAGTGTTACCCAATCTTTATTTACTGCATCATAAACGCGTAATGTTTTATTGAAGATATAGCTTAACTGTGCAATAGCTTTCTCTTCATTCTTTTCTTCAATCTGTTTAAGTGTTAAATCAGTTGTATTTAAAGGTTGGAAGATGTTAATAACTTCTGAAGCAGCATTATCTTCTTTTAACTCTTTAATCGTATCTTCTAAGAACTCTGTTGTAACACCAAAATCTTTATTGAATGTTACACGGAATTGTTCTGGAGATTCAACTCCTACTGTTGCTGTCGGTGCAGTTAAATCTGCAAACACATTAAAGTTTAACGTTTGTGTAGTAGAGTAGTTTGCATTATCTGTTGCAGCAGCAAAATCTCCTAACTGAGTTACAGTAATTGAGTGCTGACCTGCTTGGAAGTAACGTTGCTTACCCTTATTATCTTTCTTAAGAGTAACTGTTGCTGTATCACGTTTATCTACACCTGTTGCTGCATCAAACTCACCAAATTCTACTTCAAATTCTGAGTTTTGAGCCCAAACACCATCAATTGAGAATTTACCCTCATCTACTGCTTCAGAGAACTTAAGATCTAATGTACGTAAATTCGATACCGTTACACCTGTAAACTCTGGTTTACGTGAATCAGTTAATGTGAATGAACGGTCGTTAAGTGTTTCACCGATGTCTACAACTAACTTCACCTGCGCATTATCTTTTAAGAAGTTGTTTCGATATTCAATTCGTGCTTTTGCTTCCTCTGTGTATTTACCATTATCATCTTTAGCTACTACATTTCCTTGAGCATCTAATAACTCGCCTTGTGTATTATGATTTGCAACTTCTTTAGCTAAAATTACTTCAATTGCTTTATCATTCCCCGGTACTGAAGCTAAACCAATGATTTCTTTGTCAGTAAAAGCACCTTCAAAAGAGTTATTTTGCTCAACTGTAAAATCAACATCATCTTTAAAGATTTGACGGAATGCATTGATTTTTTGATCAAACTCTACTTTGAATGTTCCATCTTCTTCCGTTTGAACAAATGTCGCTGGTGATACTGGCTTATCAAAGTAAATTACTACGCGGTCAGCTTGGTTAGACTCAGCGCCTAAGAATGTTAACGCGTTTGGATCTAATACTGATGCAGCTGGGATGAACTTAACAGTTGTTTCACCAACAACTTTACCGATTAAATCTTTGTAGTCAGTTGATGCTTCGATTACTTGTGCAGTAACTTTAGCGATTAATTCTTTTGAAGAGAACTCAGAAGATAATACAACTTGACCTACACCGTCTTGTACAGTTACACGGTTAGTAGCAAGGTTACCGAAAGTAGTACCGATTTCTAATACCATGTTGTCAGCGTTCGTATCTACTTCACCTAAAGAGTTTAATAATTCGAATTTGATTACTACGTTGTCTGCACCGTCAGCTACTACTTCAGCTTCTGCTGCTGTTACGCGTAATTCGAAGTCTTGCGTTACTGATGGCGTTGTGAATGATTGAGAACCGAAGTCTACTGCTTCGCCATCAACTTTTACGTCAGCTACTGCTACAGTGTACTCAGTGTTGTACTCTAAACCAGATACGTCTAAAGTAGCTACAGTTTTATCTTCAGAAAGCTCAACGCCGTTAACTACTGCGCCTTCGATTGTGAAGTTTTCTGCTGTTACTTCGTCAACTGGTGTGTTGAATGTTACAACAACTTTCGTTTTGCTTAATGCTTGTACTGATTCGATGCCTGGCTCATCATTTTGAGTGTCAGCTAACTCGATCATACGAGCTAAGAATGAAGCGAAGTGTACACGTTGCGTGTTGTTTTTTGGTTTGAATTCTTCTGCGTTAGAAACACCTAAAGCGTTTAAAGCTGCGATTGCTTCGCGAGCTTCTTCTTTAGCGTTTGCTAAGTCAGATACGTTGTTTTCTAAGCCTTCAGCTAATTCAACTGCTGTTTTACCAGTTAATTGGCCGATTAAACGGTCTAAAATTAATGCCATGTTTTCACGAGTAGTGAAACCAGATGGATTTAATACGTTACCGTTACCTTGGAATACGCCAGCTTCTTTAACTAAAGCAGCATATTTTACTAAGTCGCGGTCAGTACGATCTACAGCGATGTCTGAGAATGATTGCTCAGTTGCCCAGTTTGCTGGAGCTTCAACGCCTTGTGCTTCTAAGAAACGACCGATCATTTTTACTGCTTGTCCGCGAGTAATGTTTTGAGCTGGCTTGAATGTGCCGTCTTCAAAACCGTTAATTACGCCTAAGTCAGCAAGGAATAATACTTCCTCTTGTACCTCTGTTGCGTAAGAGCTAATGTCTGAGAATGTTGTGTCTGCAGCTGATGCAGCTGGTACTACAGCTGTTGCTACTAATGTAGCCGTCGCAGCAGTTGCTACGAATTTTTGATATTTCTTTGGTTGGTTAGCCATAGAAAAATTTCCTCCTCTAAGTTCGAAAAATTATTATGTTTATGCACGCAAAAAAAAGCGATAGTCTAAACAACTACACATAAAAGTATAGTTCTACTACAAAATGTTGTCAATCGTAAAATGGAAAACGCCTTTCGTGCGGCTCCCGAATTGCTACTGTTTGTAGGTGCAACTTTATTTTCGTCTATTTCGCGCGTTATTTCAAGTGATATCACTGTTTTGTTACATCGTTGTAACGTTTGTCATAGAAGGTTCATGTAAGTAACATCGTTTTTCGCTCTTACTTTTCACGCTCATTGCACCGAACCACCTTGTTGCGCCGCTGTTAATGAAGCGAAAAAAGCCCAAGCATAAATAAAGTGTACCCTTTGTAAAGGACATTTTGAAAAAGAGCTAGCC
>NZ_MATO01000051.1 GCF_001700325.1 Caryophanon latum | reverse complement strand
TGTTCTTTCTAAACTTGATAAACGCGATATCATTGAAAACAGATTTGGTTAAGTCCTCGACCGATTAGTATTCGTCAGCTCCATACGTCACCGCACTTCCACCTCGAACCTATCTACCTGATCGTCTTTCAGGGGTCTTACTTACTTGCGTAATGGGAAATCTCATCTTGAGGGGGGCTTCATGCTTAGATGCTTTCAGCACTTATCCCGTCCACACATAGCTACCCAGCGATGCCCTTGGCAGAACAACTGGTACACCAGCGGTGTGTCCATCCCGGTCCTCTCGTACTAAGGACAGCTCCTCTCAAATTTCCTACGCCCACGACGGATAGGGACCGAACTGTCTCACGACGTTCTGAACCCAGCTCGCGTACCGCTTTAATGGGCGAACAGCCCAACCCTTGGGACCGACTACAGCCCCAGGATGCGATGAGCCGACATCGAGGTGCCAAACCTCCCCGTCGATGTGGACTCTTGGGGGAGATAAGCCTGTTATCCCCGGGGTAGCTTTTATCCGTTGAGCGATGGCCCTTCCATGCGGAACCACCGGATCACTAAGCCCGTCTTTCGACCCTGCTCGACTTGTAGGTCTCGCAGTCAAGCTCCCTTATGCCTTTACACTCTACGAATGATTTCCAACCATTCTGAGGGAACCTTTGGGCGCCTCCGTTACCTTTTAGGAGGCGACCGCCCCAGTCAAACTGTCCGCCTGACACTGTCTCCTACCCCGATGAGGGGCATGGGTTAGAAGTTCAATACAACCAGGGAAGTATCCCACCGACGCCTCGACGCAAGCTAGCGCTCACGTTTCTCAGGCTCCTTCCTATCCTGTACAAGTTGTACCAAAATTCAATATCAAGCTACAGTAAAGCTCCACGGGGTCTTTCCGTCCTGTCGCGGGTAACCTGCATCTTCACAGGTACTATAATTTCACCGAGTCTCTCGTTGAGACAGTGCCCAGATCGTTACGCCTTTCGTGCGGGTCGGAACTTACCCGACAAGGAATTTCGCTACCTTAGGACCGTTATAGTTACGGCCGCCGTTTACTGGGGCTTCAATTCACAGCTTCGCTTGCGCTAACCGCTCCTCTTAACCTTCCAGCACCGGGCAGGCGTCAGCCCCTATACTTCACCTTACGGTTTTGCAGAGACCTGTGTTTTTGCTAAACAGTCGCCTGGGCCTATTCACTGCGGCTCTCATGCGCTATGCACGCTCAAGAGCACCCCTTCTCCCGAAGTTACGGGGTCATTTTGCCGAGTTCCTTAACGAGAGTTCTCTCGCACACCTTAGGATTCTCTCCTCGACTACCTGTGTCGGTTTGCGGTACGGGCACCTCTCACCTCGATAGAGGCTTTTCTTGGCAGCGTGAAATCAGGAACTTCGTCCATACGGACTCGTCATCACAGCTCAATGTTACAGTATGCGGATTTGCCTACATACACACCTTACTGCTTGAACAGAGACAACCAACGCTCTGCTTACCCTATCCTACTGCGTCCCCCCATTTCTCAAACGGTGAGGAGGTGGTACAGGAATATCAACCTGTTGTCCATCGCCTACGCCTATCGGCCTCGGCTTAGGTCCCGACTAACCCTGAGCGGACGAGCCTTCCTCAGGAAACCTTAGTCATACGGTGGACGGGATTCTCACCCGTCTTTCGCTACTCATACCGGCATTCTCACTTCTAACCGCTCCACCAGTCCTTCCGGTCTGACTTCAACGCTGTTAGAACGCTCTCCTACCACGTGTCCATACGGACACATCCACAGCTTCGGTGAATCATTTAGCCCCGATACATTTTCGGCGCAGTGTCACTCGACCAGTGAGCTATTACGCACTCTTTAAATGATGGCTGCTTCTAAGCCAACATCCTGGTTGTCTAAGCAACGCCACATCCTTTTCCACTTAATGATTACTTTGGGACCTTAGCTGGTGGTCTGGGCTGTTTCCCTCTTGACTACGGATCTTATCACTCGCAGTCTGACTCCCGTGTATAAATATCTGGCATTCGGAGTTTGTCTGAATTCGGTAAAGCGAGATGCCCCCCTAGTCCAAACAGTGCTCTACCTCCAGTATTCTCAATCACGAGGCTAGCCCTAAAGCTATTTCGGAGAGAACCAGCTATCTCCAGGTTCGATTGGAATTTCTCCGCTACCCACAGCTCATCCCCGCACTTTTCAACGTGCGTGGGTTCGGACCTCCAGTAAGTGTTACCTCACCTTCATCCTGGCCATGGGTAGATCACCTGGTTTCGGGTCTACGACCACGTACTCATTCGCCCTATTCAGACTCGCTTTCGCTGCGGCTCCGTCTTCTCAACTTAACCTTGCACGTAATCGTAACTCGCCGGTTCATTCTACAAAAGGCACGCTATCACCCATTAACGGGCTCTAACTACTTGTAGGCACACGGTTTCAGGATCTATTTCACTCCCCTCCCGGGGTGCTTTTCACCTTTCCCTCACGGTACTGGTTCACTATCGGTCACTAGGTAGTATTTAGCCTTGGGAGATGGTCCTCCCAGATTCCGACGGAATTTCACGTGTTCCGCCGTACTCAGGATCCACTCTGGAGGGAATAAACTTTTAACTACGGGGCTGTTACCCGCTATGGCTGACCGTTCCAAGTCGATTCGTCTAATTCATTCTTTTGTAACTCCGTATAGAGTGTCCTACAACCCCAACGAGCAAGCTCGTTGGTTTGGGCTCTTCCCGTTTCGCTCGCCGCTACTCAGGGAATCGAATTTTCTTTCTGTTCCTGCAGGTACTTAGATGTTTCAGTTCTCTGCGTCTGTCCTCATCACGCTATGAATTCACGTGTAGATACGATGCGATTAAGCATCGTGGGTTCCCCCATTCGGAAATCCCCGGATCAAAGCTCACTTACAGCTCCCCGAGGCATATCGGTGTTAGTGCCGTCCTTCATCGACTCCTAGTGCCAAGGCATCCACCGTGCGCCCTTAATAACTTAACCAATAAGTTAGTTACTACTTAAACCGAACGGTTTAAGATTTTAAGAGATACACGTCAATTGCTTGACTTGTAATCTATAAAAATAATAGATGTTTTGTTTGTTTTCGATATCGTTTTATCCAGTTTTCAAAGAACAAAACCTTCAAAACTGAACACAAACGTTGATGAGTAGCAACTACTAAAGTTGCTTTCCGTAATATATCCTTAGAAAGGAGGTGATCCAGCCGCACCTTCCGATACGGCTACCTTGTTACGACTTCACCCCAATCATCTATCCCACCTTCGACGGCTAGCTCCCAAAAGGGTTACCCCACCGGCTTCGGGTGTTACAAACTCTCGTGGTGTGACGGGCGGTGTGTACAAGGCCCGGGAACGTATTCACCGCGGCATGCTGATCCGCGATTACTAGCGATTCCGGCTTCATGTAGGCGAGTTGCAGCCTACAATCCGAACTGAGAACGACTTTATCGGATTGGCTCCCCCTCGCGGGTTGGCAACCGTTTGTATCGTCCATTGTAGCACGTGTGTAGCCCAGGTCATAAGGGGCATGATGATTTGACGTCATCCCCACCTTCCTCCGGTTTGTCACCGGCAGTCTCCCTAGAGTGCCCAACTAAATGATGGCAACTAAGGACAAGGGTTGCGCTCGTTGCGGGACTTAACCCAACATCTCACGACACGAGCTGACGACAACCATGCACCACCTGTCACCACTGTCCCCGAAGGGAAAGCTATGTCTCCATAGCGGTCAGCGGGATGTCAAGACCTGGTAAGGTTCTTCGCGTTGCTTCGAATTAAACCACATGCTCCACCGCTTGTGCGGGCCCCCGTCAATTCCTTTGAGTTTCAGTCTTGCGACCGTACTCCCCAGGCGGAGTGCTTAATGCGTTAGCTGCAGCACTGAGGGGCGGAAACCCCCCAACACTTAGCACTCATCGTTTACGGCGTGGACTACCAGGGTATCTAATCCTGTTTGCTCCCCACGCTTTCGCGCCTCAGTGTCAGTTACAGACCAGACAGTCGCCTTCGCCACTGGTGTTCCTCCAAATCTCTACGCATTTCACCGCTACACTTGGAATTCCACTATCCTCTTCTGCACTCAAGTTCCCCAGTTTCCAATGACCCTCCCCGGTTGAGCCGGGGGCTTTCACATCAGACTTAAAGAACCACCTGCGCGCGCTTTACGCCCAATAATTCCGGACAACGCTTGCCACCTACGTATTACCGCGGCTGCTGGCACGTAGTTAGCCGTGGCTTTCTAATAAGGTACCGTCAAGGTAACGCCAGTTACTACGCTACTTATTCTTCCCTTACAACAGAGTTTTACGAACCGAAATCCTTCTTCACTCACGCGGCGTTGCTCCATCAGACTTTCGTCCATTGTGGAAGATTCCCTACTGCTGCCTCCCGTAGGAGTCTGGGCCGTGTCTCAGTCCCAGTGTGGCCGATCACCCTCTCAGGTCGGCTACGCATCGTTGCCTTGGTGAGCCGTTACCTCACCAACTAGCTAATGCGCCGCGGGTCCATCCTATAGCGACAGCCGAAACCGTCTTTCCAGATTCACTTCATGCGAAGAAATCACTTATTCGGTATTAGCCCCGGTTTCCCGGAGTTATCCCAAACTATAAGGTAGGTTACCCACGTGTTACTCACCCGTCCGCCGCTAAAAATTCAAAGGTACAAGTACCGATGAAGTCTTCGCTCGACTTGCATGTATTAGGCACGCCGCCAGCGTTCGTCCTGAGCCAGGATCAAACTCTCCATAAAAGTAGAATTCGAGTTGAGCTCAAAATGTCATTTTAGCCGAAACT
>NZ_MATO01000050.1 GCF_001700325.1 Caryophanon latum | reverse complement strand
GTTCTTTCCCATGCTCCCTTTTCTTTAACGCCACTTTCACATCTCTCCCTATTAACCGCGCTCGTTCACGCTCTGTTTTTTAATTTCCCCTCTGTGTTCCTCTTCGTTGTACGCGGATCAACACCCCTGTGTCCGCTTCTCTTTCATACAATGCCGCAAAATAAATGTAATCCTTTTACCGCTAGAAGAACATCTTCCTTATACAGTTAAAACTTCATTACCTCCTTTTTTCTATTATTCTGATAATTACTAAAGCTATCGTAACCCGCCATTTATAAGGGATAAAACGACATATACATATATCTAAAGGAATAATTTCCCTACAATTAATTCTATACTAAAAAATAACTTAAATCTACAAGAAAAATGATTTTTAGAGATTTTTCGTTAATAAAATAGCGAAATAATATTCTCGTATAGAAAAACGACTTCTCCACATAGTGTGAAAAAGTCGTTTTGTTATCTATTTTGAAGCGACTAAAATTTTAATTTGCTCTTTATCGTTCACTAACGTTTCGAAGCCTTCTGTCACGACGTCGTCTAACGTAATGCGTTTTGTCACTAGCTGCTCGGCTGGGAAGTACCCTTTTGTCATTAAGTTCATGACCGCTGGGAAAATATCACGGTATGCAATAATACCTTTGACGCTGCGCTCTGATAGTACGATATTGTTCGGCTGAATCGACGCTTCCGTTTCCCAAATCGATACGATAATCGTTTCGCCTTCAAATGAAGTGGAATCAATCGCTTGCTTTAGAACAACCGGTACGCCTGTTACTTCAAACGCCACATCTGCACCGCCGTTTGTTAACTCATGAATTTTCGCTGCAACGTCCGCTTCTTCAGCCGGATTAATAACCGCCGTTGCGCCAAGCTCTAACGCCTTTTCGCCGCGCGACTTCGATAATTCGACCGCGTAAATTTCTGCCGCACCTGCTACTTTTAATGCTTCGATCACAAGTAAACCAATCGGACCAACGCCAAACACAACCGCTTTATCGCCCGCTTTTAGCTTACTCATACGAACAGAATGTAGTGCTACTGCAGCAGGCTCTACTAAAGCACCTTGCTCTAGCGATAATCCTTCTGGCATTTTATGTACCCAACGCTCATCGACTACAGTAAATTCAGAGAAACCACCGCCGCCACCTGATAACCCGTGGAAGCCTAAATGCTTACAAATATTATATTTCCCTTTTAAACATGCAGCACATTCGCCACAAGCTAAAATCGGTTCAACGACAACTAAATCACCAACATTGACGCTCGTTACACCTTCGCCTACTTCAACAACCGTTCCCGAAAACTCATGCCCCATCACAACCGGTGCAACTTCTTTACTTACTGGGTGAGGCGCGTCCACTGGAACAAAAATTGGTCCTGCTACATATTCATGAAGGTCACTACCGCAAATCCCTGTCCATGCGACTTCGATTTTCACACGACCAGCCGTTACTTGTGGCTCTTCAATATTTTCAACGCGAATATCCTTTGCTTTATACCAACGTGCAGCTTTCATCAACATCACTCCGTTAAAAGTAGTTACCGCCTATGCAGTACTTCCTTAATTATACATAAATCCACCAACCAACTTTATGAATATAATGTTAATTTTTGATAAATAAAAAGAAAAAACAGTATCTTTTTAGCAGGAAAAAGCAGCTGTATGCGAGAATAGATTCGCATGCAGATGCTAGGATTTGGGAGTGATATAGGTTTAATAACGTAAAGCCTCTTTCATCTTTAAGAGAAAATGGCTGACGTTTACGAATTTAAATTATTAATCTAAGTTGTTTTCTTTTAGGAATTTATTAATAATAACGTGTTTTGGATTTTGCCGTTTCACCACAACACTTAATTAGCTATAGCAACTAAAATTTTAAGTTAATCTTTATCGTGCACTAACGATTCAAAGCCGTATATTTACGTTGATAAGCACTCTTCTATCTTTTAAAGTATATATTATTTTGGCTTTATTCTAAAATCCATGCTTTCTATATCTGAATGCGTTTCTGAAATGTAAGCGTCGGCTGCTACAAAAACAGCACGAGCCATAAGTTTACCAACAAAGACTAACTTTCTCACGTTCACCCAAAGGAAAGAAACATCTAGAACATATTTTGATCAAAATCCATTATTTTTAGAGAAATAACCATAAGTATAGTAAAATATTCAAGAGGTGATTTTATGGCTGCCCATTCGGAAAACACTACAGAAGAAAGTACTTATACATCTGTTGAAATTTACTATGATGAAGCTAAGGCTGTTTACGAATATGAGCGAGAGCGAAAAAAAGAACTCGAAACCCGAGCTGGCATATTTATAGCAATAATAGGAGTATTGATAAGTATAATGATTACTACTCTAAATTATGATCTTTGGCTTCAAGGAGTCTCAATTTTAGAAAAAACATTTTTAATAATATTACAAGTTTTAAATGCTTCTCCACTCATATTTGTTTTACTAGCTTTTCACAAATTTATATTGGTGTTAAAAACCGAACAATATTTTTCTATAATGCCCAATAAATTTAAAGATACAGATTTAGAAAATCCAATTGAAGTTAGCCAACAGAAATTATTTAAAAGCTATCAAGCTTTATATGAACGTAACTATTTAGTCATTGAAGAAAAAGCAAAAAACTTTAATAAAGGTGTATTTTGGATATCTTTTTCTGTATTCTATTATTTAAGCACTTCAATTCTTTTTAATATCATAAAGGAGGTTCTAATTTATGCAAAATGATGACGAATTATATATCGGCTCTAACTCTCCAGTTGATCATCCTAATAATACAAGTACATCTGATTTACCTATCGGAAGTGTAACAGAAGGAACTGAACATACAACCGATTTCCTAGGCTTATCTACTAATTCAAAAAATAATAATAACTTAGAAAAGAAATAATTCATGTGTTGAAACATCAGTTTGCTTAATACAAGTTGTACATAACTAATATTTAAAAGCAGATTATTTAGTAATACATTTTATTGTTTCTAAATAATCTGCTTTTTTACCAATAAATATTCTTTTAAAGGAGTTTATATATGCCCAAAATTATCCCATCTCCCAAAAAAAGTGGTGAATTTGCGGAATATTTAGTTTTCTTGGAATTATCATTAAAGGGACACATACTTAAATTTCCTAAAGTCAATCAACCAGGATATGATTTAAAAATATTAAATAAAAATTTAAAAATTGAAATAAAGCATATTCAATATACAGCTGATAGTAGCAAAGATAGTTTTAAACTTTCTAAATTACAAGTAAATAAAAATGCGTTCGATTTCCTTATATTAGTAATAAGTGACTGCACCCTTAATACCATTTCCAATATAAGCTATTATATTTTTTCTCAAGCAGAAATTCTTACCATTAAAAATCATTCCGGTCGATCACGAGAATACACATATAACTTAAAACAAGATGGTCTTTCATTATCTGGTGAGTTATTAGATCCATATCATAACAAATGGAATAAGATATAAATTAATCAGCTAACTCCAACCACGCCACTGCTTCACAATGCCTTGAGTGCTGAGGGTGGATAAATAAATAAAATAGATGTAGTAGAAAACACCTTAATTTAAATTTGAGAATCAGATATACGCTTTTTTCTACTCATTTTTTCTATCTTGATTTCAATATAAAAATCATATAGACCTTTCTATTTTTATAACATCTAGCATTCCATCAAGAATTTCGTTTCTCTTTTGGTCCGATATGTATAACTCAAACCTTACTAATCTATCTAACTTAGACACCATCAAAGTGCCTTTAATTTTCATTATACTGTTCTCTAGTTGGTTTTTATATTTATTAGGCAGTATGATATAAATCTCTCTAAATAAAGATTTAGAATAATCATCCCATGTATATATACCTTCATTATCTTCAATGAATTCTTGCAACTTTTTTAAAATTGAATTATAAAGTTTATTTTTACTAGACTTATCGCCATGTCTCCTTGTTCTAACTGATTTAGTAATAAACAAAACAATATAAAGATCATCTAACTGTCTTATCTTATTCGATTTAATCTCAGTAACCAAGTCATCTACTAATTCAGATTTCATAATTTCTTTAGCTAAAAATGTAAGTATACTGTCTGCTCTTTTGTTTGTAAGAAAATAATTTATTAACATTTCAGCTTTGAAGTTTAATGGTATATCATCAAATATTACATTAAAATTATTTACTTTATTATTAAAATCAGTCTTTGATTTTCTTGAATTTACACCAGTCGCTACAATTCTTTCAATCGGTTCTATGAGTATATGAAACCCTACATTTCTTCTTAATCCACAAGTTTCATTCTTTAAAAGTCTCTTTATAAATCCTTCACTAATAATCCAACCTTCTTCTCCATGTAAAAAGTTTAATAACAAGAGATTAGTAGAATCTTTGATCAATAGATTTTCGAATTTTTTCGAATCTGTTTCTATTAATATTGAGGATGTAATAATTAAATCTATAAAATTCCAATGTTCGGGTACTGGAAATCTTTCAATAAATTCATATTTATTTTCATAAGAATCATAATTCCATTGAATTTCAATTTTAAAGGTTTCCGATTTACCATCTAATAGTTTTATTAATCCTCCATAAAGTAAATTAATTAAATTATAGTCACTTAATAAGTTTTGTAATTCATGTTTGCAATCCAAGTCTCTTCTAATTAATGCTAACGTAGTTATTAGAACTGCTTTATTTTTATCTGCAAAAACACCAGTTTTTATAGCTTCAGATAAATTTAATATAACTTTTCTATTAGATCTTCTTCTCAATAAACCATTGAGTGTTTTTTTTATATTAATGTCTCTTTCTTTCCAATTATTTTTTAGTTGGTCATTTAACTTTTGTAGTAATTCTCTATCCATAAACTATCCCTCTCAAATTTTAAAAAATCCCTTCACGTTTTCATCATCTAAAAAATCACTTAATTCATTTAAAATCGTTTTTGTGGAGTTATGATTCAAATGGTTAATACAAAAATGATTGGTATCAACTGAATTTAGAGATGTACCTACAGTTATCCCTGAAAATTGACCATCGCTAGCTTTAGTTAAAATAAATCTATCATGTATAGCTGACTTCGTTTCTATAAATGTCCAGTTCAACGTTTTATTTTCTATTATGTTATCTAATAATGCATTTTCTACTACTTCTGTCTCTAATGCATTATAACTGTATGCGTTGTCCTCATTCTTACAGTAAAAAAGAAAATTAATTTTCTTTAAAGGTAGTTCACTAAAGATTTTTAACCAATCAAAGGTTTTATTAAAACGAGTTCTATCTGTAAAGTATGGATCAAAAATCCATACTTCTTCAAAATTTTTATTTAAAAATTCAGTTATTTCTTTCAAAGCTCTATTTGTCTCACCAGGTTTTATAAACGTAATGTTGTTTACTTCTTGTTCATTCCTAATCTTTCTAGACATTTCAAAGTTGGACTTTGCATATAAATCTTCAATTTGATTAATTTCTTCACCAATAACTGACTCAACCCTGGTAGGTTCAGTTGGTATATCTAAATACGAAGATAAACTATTCAATTTTACACTTTTAGGTCTGTTAGAAATGCCCATACTTAAACGCATTGATCCAAAAAAAAATAAATCTGAATCACAGAAAATCAATTCATTGTCCTTATAAAACTCAATATCAAAGAATGTCCAATCTATCTCTGGATTTATTTCTACTTCTAAAACTTCATCTTCAAACAATCGTTTATAAGCATAAACTATCATGCCGTTATTTCTAAATCTTATAACGATTTCAGAATGTGCTTCTATGTTTCTTATAGTTAGGCCTTTACTTTCATTCTTACATAGATCAATCTCAATCGGTTCAAATATAAATGTATCACCATAAAAAATAGGATTTTTATTTAAATCTAATCCAGTATATTTTTTTATAAACTCATTGATATTAATTATTGTTTCTATAGACAAATTGAATTCGAATTTATCTTCTAAAGTTTTTATAATCTTTCTAGGCTTAACAGCTGAAACATACCTTGTAACTCTTGCACACACTCTGCTTGAATAAATATTTAAATTATCCTTAGGTGTTAAAAATCCCTCTTGTACTGATAATGTGGAAGTTATATTATTTAAATCATCTACATTCACTTTATATTGTTCAAAACATAAATTATATTGATTTATTTTTTGCTTAATTATTTTTCTTTCATAAGACTCTACTTCATCTTCAATTCCTCTATGATAAACTGTAACTAAGTTTTCCCCACCATAAGATACTTTATTAACTATCAACTTTTTACCTCCTATGCGGTAATTATTAAAAAATCGACTATCCTTTAAAACTTGAACATTTCAATGAACAATTCCCTAAAAGGCTCATCAAGAGTTGCACAGACAAGTTTACTCCAAGTGCTTATTTCAATGGTTTCACTTTCAACACACCATATTTTATAATGCTCATCACCATATTTATCAATAGGTATATCTGTATCTGTCACAGCGTCTTTATATTTTTCTTCAAAAATACCTGCTGAATATTGATTTACCGAAAAATCGATATGATTAAATATCCTTTTATCCGGATAATACTTTGCATGCACATAATTTGTAAGCACAAAATTATCTTTAACCTTTTCAGGGTTCCATAATTCCTCAACCTCAATATGATAAAAATTCCTACCATCTGGATCTCTATCTGGTTTAATTATCATAACTACTTTATCCAAAAATTTAGGATCATAATGTACTATAATTTCTTTCTTGTTGATTAGTTTTTCTAAATCACCAAAATCAACTGTTATACCACGATATTTTTGGAAATCTATAGTTGCAGTGCTTATCATTTTATCTGCTGGTACAGCAACTTTTTCATCACACCTGAAATATAAATTAGCTTTAGAAATCTCCTTATTTATTATCTTAATAGTATATGGAACGTCATCATTAGCTGCTCCGATAGTAGTATCAAAAAATATATTGTAAAGATAGTATCGATTTTCAAGAACAAATCCTTGCCTCAAAAATTTCGCATCATTTACTAAACTTAATCCGTATTTGTTATGTGGAGTCCGTAACACTTCATATCTTCGAATTTCTTCAATACCTTTTATTTCAATCATTCTACTTTTTATTAAATAACATACTAATGCATATATTAAGAGCTTATTATCTAATTCAAAATAATCTTGAAATCTTGACTTCGATGATATAACAGAACAGATTAGCGGTACATTTTTATTCCTCTCTTCAAACTCTTGTTTAGGTATCAATAATCGGAAACCAACATACCAAAAATTATCGTCATCAAAACATAACCAACATAATTCTTCAATATCTACTTCACTCGTTAGATATTTATAATAAGCTTCCTCAACTAGTGCTGTTAAAAAATATGGAATATTATATGGTTCATGAGTAAATAAACGAAATGTATCTGCTGTATAATATTTCAAATATACGTTTGGATGGAGTATACGTGCTACCCCACCATGTGGCTGCTTCTTCATACTCCTAAAATAATAATTTGCCTCTCGAAATAAATCGGAGGATACTATTCTATCAATCAAATAAGATAAATCTTTATTATCATCCATTTTTAAATATCCTCTCTTTACACATTTAATTTTTTAGTATATATTACTACAATTACCTATATTATTACTTTTAGAGAAAAAACTTAATTGATTCATTATTTGGCTCAACGCCAAAATCTGTTCTTGATTTAAAAAAGCATACAAAAAAACATCTGTACCCGTTAATGTTGAGAGTACGACCAAACAACAGAACGAGGTATACAGATGCATTCCCATTCTATCAAGGATTTACTCGATTTACCAGAGTTAAATGTACGTACGATTCAAAAAGAACAAGATCAAGTGCTCATTAAAGTGGCACCAGTTGATGTGACACAGCCTTGTCCGGTTTGTGCATCGACGCAAACGATTCGTCGTGGCACGGCTTATGTGCGAAAGGTGCGTCATCTCGATGCGTTTGGTCAGCGTGTGTATTTGCTGCTGCCCGCCATCCGTTTAACCTGTAAAGATTGCCGTGCTCATTTTGTGTGGCTATACGACTGTGTGGCACCTAAAAAGCGCTATACAAAGGCGTTTGAGGCGACATTACCGAAACAAGCGATTGGCGCGACCATCACGCATGCAGCACGCCTTTCGGAAACACCACCAACAACTGTTCATCGTGTTGTGCGTCAGTGGATGGCAACGGAATCGGTTCTCGTTCAAAATCAGTGCGCACAACAGGCGAAAGCGAGCACAGGACTTGTACTGGGCATCGATGACTTTGCGATTCGTAAAGGGCATCGCTATAACACCGGCTTACACGATTTACGTGGCGGCACCTTTTTAGACGTCATTCCCGGTCGTACCATTGCGGAATTACAGACTTATTATCAAGAACAGCCGATTTGGCAAACACTGAACCCAGTCGCTGTCGTCATGGACTTAGCACAGGGCTATCATACGTTTGTGAAGGAAATGTACCCAGATGCCCTTCGTATTGCCGATCGTTTTCACGTCAATCGTTACGTAACGGACGCCCTACAAATGATGCGAAAACACGTTCAGAAAAGCCTTTCTCCCTTTGCGAAAGCTGATTTAAAGCAGCACTTCCGTATTCTTGGGAAGCGCCATGATCAGCTGACAAACGACGAACACGTGATTTTAAACCGACTGTTAGGTTATGCGTCATTACTTCGCCAAGTGTATGAATGGAAGGAAGCCTTCATTGTCTGGTATGACTGTAGTCCAACCTATACCATCGCGCAAAGAAGCTACAAAAAATGGCTAACACAAGGCGAGGCTATTGGTCATCCGATTATCGAGACGTGTTTAAAAACGATGCATAATTGGCAGGAAGAAATCTGTAATTATCATCAATTGCGCTTTACGAATGCGGCTGTTGAAGGCAAAAACAATAAAATCAAAGCACTTCAGCGTCGCCACTATTTCACGCGCAATCCAGCGTGCTATAAGCAGCATATTTTACTGGAGTGCAATGAAGAATGGATTCAATACGGCTCTTAGTCAAGAACATGTTTTGGTAAAGAGCCCATTATTTCTATCTTAAAATATTGACTGTTCATTAATTTAACTAAATCATCAACGAAAACTGGTTCATCATACCCAATAAGGTTTATCAATAGTTTTAAAAATCCTTTGACTCCTCCTCGTTCTATTAAGTCCTCAATGAATATATTCTTTTTCAGATGCTTAGATTCCTTTGTTTCAAATAGGTTCTTTTTATTAGTGAGATAAACTTTTTGAAATTGAAAACTGAATTAGCTCTTTTAATTTAATTGCACGATGTGAGGTTATAAATAGTTTATTCGAAGAAGCTCATATACAATCACACTTAGATTCAAAAGAATTATTAACTGAACTGACATCAGAAATTATGGCTCGCTTCATCAAAGTAATAAAAGTAAAAGCAAACGGTTTAGAAGTGCATTATCGCACTTCTAAACCGTCTGCTTTTTTATGTTTCAACAAATATTCAATTACCTATACCTAAGAATCGGCGTGAAAATCGGTCTTAAATTAAATTTAATCAGCTAGTTCAAGCCACGCCACTGCTTCACAATGCGCGGTATGTGGGAACATATCAACTGGCTGTACTTCCTGCGTTTTGTAGCCGCCGTCCTCGAGTGTGCGTAAGTCGCGGGCAAGGGTTGCTGGGTTGCACGATACGTACACGACACGCTTTGGCTTTTGTGTCAGGATTGTTTGTAATAGGGCGTCGTCACAGCCTTTACGTGGTGGATCGACGACAAGTACGTCTGCCCCTTTACCTTCTTTGTACCAGCGTGGGATGACTTCCTCAGCTGCGCCTGCTTCGAAGTACGTGTTCGTAAAGCCGTTTAGCTCGGCGTTGCGTTTGGCGTCCTCGATTGCTTGTGGCACGATTTCTACGCCTGCTACGTGCGCAGCTGTTTGGGCAAGGAATAGTGAAATGGTACCGATGCCGCAATAAGCGTCAATGACACGCTCGCCGCCTTGAAGTTGTGCGTAGTCAAGCGCTTGCTTGTATAGCACTTCCGTTTGCGTTGCGTTTACTTGGTAGAACGAGCGCGCTGAAATTTCGAACTGCACGTCGCCGATCGTATCGACAATTGTTTCTTTGCCGAAAAGTACGACTGTTTCTTCACCGAAAATGACGTTCGTTTTTTTGTTGTTAATGTTTTGTACAATCGATACGACGTTTGGTACGATGTCGCGAATCGCTGCGATAACCGCTTCTTTTTCAGGTAATGCAGCTGTACGTGTTACGAGTACGACCATCACTTCGTTCGTTGCGTCGCCTTTACGAATGACAACGTGGCGCAAAATGCCTTTATGTTTTTCTTCGTTGTACGGGCGAATGCCAAGCGTTTGAAGCTCTAGCTTTAAGTCGCGTAAAATGGCGTCGGATTCCGTGTTTTGGATTAAGCAGCGATCCATGTCGACGATGTCATGTGACTTCGTTTTGTAGAAGCCTGCCATAATGCGTCCGTCTTGCTCGGCGAATGGGATTTGCGCTTTGTTGCGGTAGCGCCACGGTTCTGCCATGCCTTTCGTTGCGTGAACAGGTGCGTCGATTTTACCGATACGGCGCATCACGTTTTCGACCATTTTTTGCTTCCATTTTAATTGCCCTTCATACGTCATGTGCTGCAATTGACAGCCGCCGCATTGTGCGAAATATTCACACGGTGCGTCGACGCGTTCTGGTGATGGCGACGTAATGCGCACAATTTTTGCGAAGCCGTAGTTTTTTAATGTTTTTAAAACGTGCACTTCTGCCGTTTCGTCAGGGAGTGCACCTTGAATGAATAACGGGTAGCCGTCGACTTTAGCGACACCGTTTCCGTCATGTGTTAAATCTTCTATCGTTACCGTTAAACGGTCGTTTTTTTGTACTGGTGTAGACATCATATATCCTCCATTTCAATTTTTTTATTGTAACATGTTTTCGGAGGAACTTGAAACGTAAAAGAGGATTGTGCTTCGTCCGCACAACCCTCTTTTGTTTACATATCAATACGATCCTCGTCACGAATGTCTTTTAGTGAGACGAACACATCGAGGTGACGGTATAAGTTATCAAACACGACTGGTGCGTCACCGCCATACTCCCCGTCTAAATTAATGTGTACCGTCTCATCTGATTCGACTTTCACGCGCTTTGCTTTGACGTAAATGAGGTTCGGGTTTTCTAAATGCTCCCCACGAACGGCATCTGAAACGATTTTCAGCATTTCAGCTAAGCTGCACTTCTTTAAAATGAGCAGTGTGAAATGACCGTCGTTAATGCTTGCGTCTGGTGCTAGTTTTTCAAAGCCGCCGACTGAGTTTGTCAGTGCGCATAAAAACATGAGCGCCTCGCCTTCAAATACGTTGTCGTCGTACTCGATGCGCATATGCGTCGCCTTAATTGACGGTGCCATTTCGACCGCCTTTAAGTAGTACGCAAGCTGACCGAGCATCGTTTTCATTTTGCTTGGTACTTCATACGTCAGCTCGGTAATGCGTCCACCTGCTGCGATGTTAATGAAGTAGCGATTGCCATCGACAACACCGACGTCGACTGGAATCGTTTCACCTTTAATGATGATGTCGAGTGCATCTTCAATTTTGCGTGGAATTTGTACAGCTCGCGCGAAATCGTTCGTCGTCCCCATTGGAATAACACCGAGCTTCGGTAGCTTTCCTTCGTATGGACTCATGCCTGCCACGACTTCATTTAGCGTACCGTCACCACCGACTGCGATAACGATATCATAGCCTCGCTCGACCGCGATCGCTGCTGCTTTCGTCGCATCACCTTCACCTGTTGTGGCGTGACAAGACGTTTCATAGCCTGCTACTTCTAGTTTCTCTAACACTTCAGGTAAATGCTTTTTAAATAGTTCACGACCTGACGTTGGATTATAAATAATTCTTGCTCGTTTTAGTTCAGTCATATGATTTCTCCATTACTGCGTTTCTCCAAAAATACATGCGACCGCTTATAACGCTTGCTCCACTGTACGTTTCACATCGTCATATACATACGCCCACATGCTTGGGTCTTCTACATATTGTTGACGTAATTTTCCATACATCGTTGCTTGTGCTTCGTCAAACGTCGGGTCTTCCTTATCCGGTAACGTCGCGCGTGCGTCCATTACCATTTGCTGAAGCTGTGGTGCGCGCGGTCCCCATTTTGCTACAACGTCGCCTGCTTCATTGAAAAATAAATAAATCGGAATCGCACGTCCACCGTTCGTTAAATAACGGTCGATTAGCTCTGTATCGGCATCGCGGTAAGCTGCGCGCATGTCGATGTGTGCTGCTTCTGCAATTTTTTGCACGATTGGGTTGTTCAGCATCGCATCGCCGCACCAATCTTCGGTAATCGCTAACACACGTAAGCCGCTTAATTTTTCCGCAAAGCCGTCTTGTGGCACTGTGAACGCGTTATAAATTTTTTCGCTGCCTGCTTTTAAATCGTCTTGCGTCATGCGTGCAACGTACTCCGTCATCGGTAACGCTTCGTTGAAAAATTCGATATCTTTCTTCATCATTCATTCCCCCAATTTCGATTGTTTCTCATTCTATAATGCCTGTTTCGGCGGCAAAAAACAATTATTCGTACGAAAAAACTATGTTGCTATGAAAGGAGTTATGTAGCCGTTGATTGTCACTATTCGTTCTTTTGTTTCGGCGGACGCTTTTCGCGGGCGCTGCCTCAACTAATTTTTGTCGGACAAGCCGCCAAAAATGGATTTTCGGCTAGGTGCTCCTGCGATTACTCGTCGCAAAAAAATTTCGCTGTTCCCGCAGAAGTCGCCGCCTACACGTCAGAACGATACTTTCCTCATACCATATTTAAAAGTTCAATCTATTTAGCTACCTTTTCATAGCACCATCTTTATTGCGATCACCTACTTGTAAAAACGCACCACATTATTAGCAAGCCCGCCAACGATGTGGAGTGCAGTAGCTGTTGCTCGAAGCGAGAGGCGGACTCCTGCGGGAAAAGCGTGAGCGAGAGACTACAGGCTCGAGCCACGCCCGCGGAAAGCCTGCCTCGACACGTAGAGCAACTGATGATACTCACTGGTAATGGAGTCAACTCACCTAGCGCACATATAAGCGTGCCTCGACGCGTAGAGCAATATTTCGTCCACGCAAAAAAACTGCCTAGCACGTAGCTAGACAGTTGTTTGCAATTAGCGTTTATTAATTTCTTCAAGAAGAATTTGGTTCGTTAATTGTGGGTTCGCTTGTCCTTTAGACTCTTTCATAATTTTACCTAAAAGGGCTTTCAGGGCACGCTCTTTACCACCTTTGTAGTCTTCTACAGATTGTGGGTCTGCATCAAGTGCAGTCGTTACGAATCCGCGGATTACTTGTGGGTCAGAAATTTGAACTAAGCCTTTTTCTTTCACGATTTTCGCCGCATCGCCACCGTTAGTCACTAATTCAGTGAATACTTTTTTCGCGATTTTAGACGAAATTGTACCGTCAGAAATTAACTTGATCATACCTGCTAAGTTTTCTGGCGTTAACGCTGTATCTTTTAATTCTTTTTGCTCAGCGTTTAAGTATGCAGAAATATCACCCATTAACCAGTTAGACGCTAATTTCGCGTCAGCACCAGCGTTTACTGTTGCATCGAAGAAATCAGAAATGTCTTTGTTAATAACTAATACGTTTGCATCGTAAGCTGTTAAGCCAAGCTCAGAAATGTAGCGCTCTTTACGTTGGTCTGGAAGCTCAGGAATTTCTTTACGAATGCGCTCGATCCACTCGTCAGAAATTGAAAGACGCACTAAGTCTGGCTCTGGGAAGTAACGGTAATCGTCCGTACCTTCTTTAACGCGCATTAAAATTGTTTTACCTGTTTTTTCATCGAAGCGTAATGTCTCTTGCTCGATAATGCCGCCTGAAGATAACACTTCTGCTTGGCGAATTTCTTCGTACTCTAAACCTTTACGCACGAAGTTGAATGAGTTTAAGTTTTTCAGCTCTGCTTTTGTACCGAACTTTTCTTGACCATATGGACGTAATGAAATGTTGGCGTCACAGCGAAGTGAACCTTCCTCCATACGCACGTCAGAAACGCCTGTATATTGGATGATTGATTTTAACTTTTCTAAGTATGCATACGCTTCGTCTGGCGTGCGGATGTCTGGCTCAGAAACGATCTCAACTAATGGCGTACCTTGACGGTTGAAGTCAACTAATGAGTAGCCGTTTGCGTGCGATAATTTACCCGCATCTTCTTCCATGTGTAAACGTGTAATACCGATTTTTTTCTTGTAACCAGGTTTTCCGTCTTTTTCTGGAATTTCGATTTCGATCCAGCCGTTTTTACCGATTGGCTTATCGAATTGTGAAATTTGGTAAGCTTTCGGATTGTCCGGGTAGAAATAGTTTTTACGGTCGAATTTCGTTTCTTGCTCAATTTCCATGTTTAATGCTAAAGAAGCGCGAATTGCGTAATCAACAACTTGCTTGTTTAACACTGGTAAAACACCTGGGTAACCTAAGTCGATTACAGATGTGTTTGAGTTCGGCTCAGCACCGAAATGGTTTGGTGAGCTAGAGAAAATTTTCGACTGCGTTTTTAATTCAACGTGCACTTCTAAACCGATAATCGTTTCAAAGTTTGTCATTTATTTTCCCTCCCATAGTGCTGGTGTTTGTTTTGCAAAATCTGTGTTTTGCTCGTAAGCGTAAGCAACGCGGTATAACGTTTCCTCGTCGAAGTGCTTACCGATTAATTGTAAACCTAATGGTAAACCGTTTTCGAAACCACATGGGATTGAAATAGCTGGTACACCTGCTAAGTTCATTGGAATTGTTAAAATATCGTTTGCGTACATTGTCATTGGATCATCTACGTTTTCACCGATCGCGAATGCTGGTGTTGGTGCAGTAGGTCCGATAATTACGTCGTAGTTTTCAAACACTTTGTCGTAGTCCGCTTTAATTAACGTACGTACTTGTTGTGCTTTTTTGTAGTAAGCGTCATACGTACCTGCTGATAATGAGTACGTACCAAGCATGATGCGGCGTTTAACTTCGTCACCGAAACCTTCAGCACGCGTTTGTTTGTAAAGCTCCATTAAGTTTTTCGCACCTTCTGCACGGTAACCGTAGCGAATACCGTCGAAGCGAGAAAGGTTTGAAGAAGCTTCTGAAGATGAAAGAATGTAGTAAGCTGCTAATGCGTATTTAGAGTGAGGAAGAGATACTTCTTCAACTGTTGCGCCTAAGCCTTTTAATACTTCGATTGCATCAAGTACAGATTGCTTCGCCGCTTCGCCAACGCCTTCACCTAGGAATTCTTTCGGTAATGCGATTTTTAAGCCTTTAATGTCGCCGTTTAATGCTGCTGCGTAGTTTGGTACTGGCACGTCAGCTGAAGTTGAATCGTGCTCGTCCACACCTGCGATTGCTTCAAGTAATAAAGCGTTGTCGCGTACGTTGCGAGTAAGCGGCCCGATTTGGTCTAATGAAGATGCGAATGCAACTAAACCGAAACGTGATACACGTCCGTAAGTTGGTTTCATCCCTACAACGCCACAGTAAGCTGCTGGTTGACGGATTGAACCACCTGTATCAGAACCTAAAGAAAATGGCACTTCGCCTGCTGCTACTGCTGCTGCAGATGCACCTGAAGATCCACCTGGTACGTGGTTTAAGTTCCAAGGGTTTTTCGTCGCTTTAAACGCTGAGTTTTCGTTTGAAGAACCCATTGCGAATTCGTCCATGTTTAACTTACCGACCGTTACCATGCCTGCTTCGCGTAATTTTTTTACAACAGTTGCATCGTAAATTGGCATGAAGCCTTCTAAAATTTTAGACGCACAAGTTGTTTCTAAGCCTTCTGTTACGATGTTGTCTTTTACGCCAATTGGCATACCGAAAAGTGGTCCGCGGTTTTCAGTTGGCACTTTATCCATTTCAGCCGCTTCTGCTAATGCTTTTTCTTTGTTTAACGCTAAGAAAGCTTCTACGTCGCCATCTAATTTCTCGATGCGGTCAAACGCTTCTTGTGTTAATTGTGTAATTGTTAACTCACCATTATGTAAGCCTTCTTGTAGTTCTGTTGAAGAACGTTCAAATAATGTCATGGTCTGCGCCTCCTATTCTAAAATTGATGGTACTTTTACTTGTCCAGCTTCTTGCTCTTTTACGTTTAGCATCATTTTTTCACGAGCTAACCCTTCGCCTGCTACGTCTTCGCGCATTACGTTTACGATTGGGAATACGTGTGAAGTTGGTTCAACGTTCGTTGTATCTAACTCGTTTAATTGCTCTGCAAAGTCTGTAATTTTACCTAGCTGCTCCGCAAATTTCTCCGCTTCTGCATCTGTAATTGCAAGACGTGCTAAATGAGCAACGTGCTTTACTTCTTCTGTTGATAATTTCGCCATGTTTTTACACCTCCGAATTTTAAAACCTGCCAATAATCATATCATTTTTTACATGAAAAGAATAGTACAGTATGCGCTACTGCACTATTCTACTAAAGTAAAATTGACGTGCCGATGTCAAAAAATTTCGACGCTTTTGCGACGACAATTAGTTATAAATATGCACGAGTGGCTCCTCTACATCTGGCTCTTTTAAAATAAGCGCCTCCGCTCCGTTAATCGAATGAATATCGACTTCAATCGTTAAATCATTTGGGAACTCGCTATAAAGCACACCTGTCAAATATTGCGTAAAGCCGATAATTTCTGCCTTGCTGAAAAACTGCACCGGCACTTCAATCGTTAAATATTTCGCCTCGTTATCTTTGTAGAAAGCACGTCCGATGACACTCGTATAGTTTGAGAAGTACTCGTCGATATCTTGCTTAAAGTTACGGAAGCTCGTATTTAGCTCGCGGAAGTAATCGCCTGGACTTGACATCGGAAACGTTACGTACTGCTCGTTTAACGTCGTCCATTCGCCAACTTGCTCGTTGCCGCTATCTGCTACAGCTGTTGCCATATACGTACCTGGCACAATCGAGTTACGAGATAGCTGCTTAAATAAGCCGACCATAATTGGCACATCGCCGACACCTTCCATGTCACGCAAACGCTTCACGACTTCATTTGCCATACGCTTCCCTTCTTCTAACAGCTTCGCATCTGGAATTGGTTCCTCGTAATACTCACCGTACTGCTCTTTTTGATAATAATAAATCGAGTTCAGCGCAAGCCCAATCGAAATACCGCCGAGTGCAACTTTGCCTTCCTCTGTTTTCGTTAAATAATTTTGCTCCACGATATGCGCTAAATATTTCGGTGCTTCCTTCGCGCGCGTCGTCGGATCCATTCCTTCTGGTACGGCAGGGTTTAACCCCATTTCCTTTTGGCTAAGCGGCGCTAACCATTCATACACCGCATCATACGAAATGAACTGCCCTTCTTGAAAGTAATAATTGTCTGTATCGAACACATTTTGTGATAAACGCATTAAGCTCGTTTCTGACTCCGCCACGTCGTACTTCGTATAAATGTTCGATACGACCGCGCCTCGTGCAGCACTTTCCTTATATGGCACGAGCGTTTTGTAATACGTCACATCCAGCTGATTGCTCGGTATAATCGTCGTCTCAACTGTTTCTTTATTTTGTATAACTTCTTCCTCTTCTTGTTGCTTTGGCGCACATGCTGACAGCAATAATGCAGAAGCAAGTGCGATTGGTACGATTTTTTTCATAGCCTTCTCCTTACGCAAATTGTTCAATTAAGCGTGCTTCATCCCACACTTCAATGCCTAGCTGCTCCGCCTTTGCGAGCTTAGAACCCGCATCCTCACCAGCGACAACTAAATGTGTCTTTTTGCTAACACTGCCTGACACCGTTGCTCCGAGCGCCTCTAGCTTTGCCTTTGCCTCGTTGCGCGTTAATTGCGTCAGCTTTCCTGTTAGTACGACCGTCTTCCCTGCAAAGAAGCTATCGATTGCTGAAACATCGACCTTTTTACCAGTATACGTCATGTTGACATTCGCTGCCGCTAGCTTTTGTAACAATTGTTGAACATCTTCGTTTTCAAAGTATGCTACGAGCGACTGCGCCATTTTATCGCCAATTTCATGGATCGCAATGAGCTGCTCAACGTCTGCCTCACGCAGTGCATCAAGCGTTTCAAATTCCGCTGCTAATATTTTGGCCGCCTTCTCGCCGACGTGACGAATGCCTAAGCCAAACAGCAAACGCTCTAGCGAATTTTCTTTTGATGCGGCAATCGCTTCGACTAAGTTCGTCGCCGATTTTTGCCCCATACGCTCAAGCTCAAGTAACGGCTCGACTTCAAGCGTATATAAATCTGCCACGTCGGCAATGTAATTCTCTCGCAGCAACTGCTCGACAACTTTTTCACCGAGCCCGTCAATGTTCATCGCATTGCGCGACACGAAATGCTTAATGCCCTCTGCTAGTTGTGCTGCACATAACGGATTGACGCAGCGCAGCGCCACTTCTCCTTCAGCTCGCACAAGCTCACTATTACACGCTATACAATGAGACGGCATTTCGTACGGCTTTGTTTCGTCTCGTCGCTGCTGTAGCACGACTGACACAACTTCTGGAATGATGTCGCCTGCCTTACGAATAATGACCGTATCGCCAATGCGGATATCTTTTTCACGAATTAAATCTTCATTATGGAGTGATGCACGCTGCACGGTCGTTCCGGCAACTTGCACCGGCTCTAAAATGGCAGTCGGTGTGAGCACGCCTGTACGCCCAACCGTTAGCTCAATATCGAGCAGCGTCGTCATCACTTCTTCAGCAGGGAATTTATACGCAATTGCCCAGCGTGGACTTTTCGCCGTAAACCCGAGCTCATCCTGCTGCGCGAAGCTATTTACTTTCACAACGATGCCGTCAATTTCATACGGTAAATTCGGGCGCGCATCTGTCCACTTTTCGATGTACGTCAGCACGTCGTCAATTGTGTCACATGCTAAGCGTTCGTTATTCGTTTTAAAGCCGAGCTCACTTAAATAATCGAGCATTTTTGCGTGGCCGCTAATGCCGTACTGCTCCCCATCTCCACCGACGCTATAAATGAACGTCGATAAGTTACGGCTTGCCGCAATTTTCGGGTCGAGCTGACGAAGCGAGCCTGCTGCGGCGTTACGTGGATTCGCAAACAGCTCCTCGTCCTGCTCTGCTCGGCGCGCGTTTAGCTGCTCAAACGATGATTTTGGCATAAACGCCTCGCCGCGCACTTCAATTGTCACCGGCTTTGTTAGGCGAAGCGGAATCGCATTGATCGTCTTTAAGTTCGCTGTAATGTCCTCGCCGACCGTGCCGTCACCGCGTGTTGCCCCTTGCACGAATATACCGTTTTCATAGCGCAGCGCAATCGCTAAGCCGTCAATTTTTAGCTCACATACGTATGAAAAGGCATCACCAATCGCTTGTCGAATTTTACGGTCAAAGTCGCGTAAATCATCTTCGTTAAACGCGTTTGAAAGACTGAGCATGCGCGTTGAGTGCGCCACTTTTTCAAACCCTGCAAGCACCGCCCCACCGACACGCTGCGTTGGCGAATCCGGTGTGACGAATTGTGGATATTGCTCCTCTAACGCGATTAACTCATGCAATAGTTGATCATATACGCTATCGGCAACGAGCGGCTTATCGAGCACGTAATACGCATGCCCGTACTTGTGCAGCAGTTCGTTTAATTCGTTTACTCGTTGTTGAATTTTCTCCATCGTTGTCACCTACACTTTCTCAATCGGCGCAAATTTCGCAAGTAGTCGTTTAATACCTTCACCTGGGAATGCGATGTCGAGCTCTAAATCATCGCCCTCACCCCGCACACTTACGACCGTACCGACACCCCATTTTTTATGCGATGCTTTACTGCCGACTTGCCAATTTGCACTCGGCTTCGCAGCAGGCTTGGCAAACGACGGCGATGCAGTTTGCTGTGGCGAACGGTAACGATCAAACGTCGCTGCTCGGCTCGGTGCCTTCGATACGTGTTCAATGAGCTCCTGTGGAATTTCATTTAAGAAGCGAGATGGTCGATTGTACTGGCTGCGACCGAAAATGGTACGCGAGCCTGCGCAAGAAAGGTAAAGACGTTCCTCTGCGCGCGTTGTGCCGACATACATGAGGCGACGTTCCTCTTCCATCTCATCGTCATCATCAAGCGAGCGCGCATGCGGGAAGATGTTTTCCTCTAAACCGATAATGAACACGACTGGGAACTCAAGCCCTTTTGCGGCGTGCATCGTCATTAAAATAATCGTCCCTTGCTCCTTCGCTTCTTCATCGAGTGAATCGATGTCGGCAATGAGCGCTAAGTCCGTTAAAAATGCGACGAGCGATTGATCCTCGCTGCGCTCTTCAAATGCTTTCGTTACCGTTAAAAATTCTTGTAAGTTTTCTAATCGGCTTTGTGCTTCAATTGATTTTTCCGCTTCTAACATCGCGCGGTAGCCCGTCTTTTCAATCACTTGTTCAACAAGCTCTGTCACCGATAAAAACTCTGACTGCTGCGTGAAGTTTTCGATTAACGTGCGGAATTCCAATGCCGCATTGGCTGCGCGCTTCGTCAGCCCCATAAAATCGACTTCCTGCAACGCATCGAAAATCGAACGGTCGTATTGCAGCGCGAAGTCTAGCATTTTATCAAATGATGTGCCGCCGATGCTGCGCTTTGGCTCGTTAATAATGCGAGCAAGCGACAAGTCATCATCATTGTTCGCAATTAAACGTAAATACGCCAAAATGTCTTTAATTTCTTTTCGGTCATAGAACTTCGTGCCGCCGACGATTTGATACGGTAAGTTCGATTTCACGAGCGTTTCTTCCATGCCGCGTGACTGCGCATTCGTGCGGTATAGCACCGCAAAATCATCGAGCTTGCGACCTTCCGTTTTCATTAAATGCTTAATCGTTTCAACGACGTGGCGCGTTTCTTCAAACTCATTTGACGCTTTAAATAGCTGAATGCGCTCACCTGTTGCGTTTTGTGTACGCAGCGCCTTTTTGTAGCGACTTTTATTATTTTCAATGACCGCGTTCGCCGCTTCTAAAATCGTTTTCGTCGAGCGATAGTTTTGCTCAAGTAAAATAACTTTCGCGTTCGGGTAGTCTTTTTCAAACGATAAAATATTGCCAATGTCCGCCCCTCGCCAACGATAAATTGATTGATCCGAGTCACCTACGACGCAAATGTTTTCGAACTTTTGCGCAAGCAGCTGCACGAGTTGATATTGGGAATTATTGGATATGGATAGGTAAGCCTTTGAAGTTATCTCCAGCTTTTCCCCCCATTCACACCGTACGTGAGAGTTTCCCCTCATACGGCGTTCCATCAATTGTGAATCTTTAAACTAATATTTCATTTCCAGCTATAACTCGAAGTTTGTTTACTTTGTCTTTACTTTCTTGTGTTAATTTAAAAAGTTGAAGGTATTTTGTTATTGTTTCTTTTGTTGTTGCGTGTATCAGTTTGTGTATGGATTTAGTAACGAATACTAAGTTGTTATATTCATCTGTTCCGCCTAATGCTTTTGGCTTTTTGTGATGTAATTCCATATTGTTTAGAAGAAGTGGTTCACCTGTAACGAAACATATCCCCTTTTGAGCGATATATTTTGAGATAC
Organism: Caryophanon latum; assembly: GCF_001700325.1. GTDB lineage: Bacteria > Bacillota > Bacilli > Bacillales_A > Planococcaceae > Caryophanon > Caryophanon latum. The sequence goes on along the minus strand of NZ_MATO01000050.1, from coordinate 22,441 downwards.
GATTGTCATTGTATTCAATACTTTGATTGATTACAGGATTTCTGACTAAGTATCTGACGATTCCTTCTGACACTGATTTTTGCGTTTTGTGTACAAGACTTCTACCTTCTACCGTGTAATTATTTATTTCTTGTGTAAAGTTCTTCGGGTTTTTGTGTTTTACACCATCAATCGGGAATATTGCTACTTTAGCGACAAATATTTTCTTTTTGCCTAGGTAGTCTTTGTAATGTGTTTTGTAATATTTGCTAGGCTCCCCGTTTTCAGATGACACATGTTTTAAGCTGTTATATAAGGTTCGTTTGACTGAGAATGCAATTTCACTAAAGTCCTTCGATACCATTGTTGCTTGCTGATAGAAATTTTGAAGACCTAATATTGTTGCGTTAAGTTTGGACACTTCTACAGCGGTGGTATTTTTCTTAATTCTTTTAATGTGTGTTTTAATCTTTTGTTTCGCATTCTTTTTTGCCTTTTCCGTCATAAATGATTTTACAGTGTGCTTTTCTTTGTTCCTCATTACTTTCATTTTAAATCCGAGAAACTCCGAAAAGTTTTTTCTTAAATTAATTACCTTCGATTTTTCGTTACTAATCTCAAGATGTAATCGTTCTTTTAACCATTTCTTTACGCCTTCAAATATTTTGAATGCACTTTTATGGTCACGACAGAAAATTTTAAAGTCGTCTGCGTAGCGAACGATGAACATTTCTTTTAATTTTGAGGCTCTTTTTAAGGCGCGGTATTTGGAAGACCTGTCAAGTCGCCTTTTACCACTGATAATTCGTTCTGTTTCATAGTTTTTCTTTGTTTCAAATGTCTCCCATTGATTGCTTATCCACCAATCTAATTCATTTAGAACGATATTAGATAGTAATGGTGATAAAATACCACCTTGTGGAGTGCCCTTTTCTGGCTTACCTAATCCCACAATTTCTGCTTTCAATAGTTTACTTATGATAGAGATTACTTTCTTATCTTGAATTCCCATACTCCACATTTGTTTTAGAAGTTTGCCGTGATTGACATTATCAAAAAATCCTTTGATGTCTATGTCAACTACATAATGCAGTTTGTTGATGTTTGCTAATGTCACTGCTCTTGAATATGCATGAAGTGTTCCTCTGTTAGGTCTGAAACCATAACTGTGATTGTGAAATTTCGCTTCGCATATCGGTTCAAGAACTTGTTTGATACATTGTTGTATAATGCGGTCTTCGATTGTCGGAATACCGAGTGGTCGAATGCCGCCATTAGCTTTTGGTATTTCTTTTCTTCTAATTTTGTGTGGAATAAAGTTTTCCAATCTTCTTCTAACATACCTCACGAGTTTTTCGGGTTCTAATTCACCTATTGTAACGATTGTTGATTCGTTTATACCTTTCGTAAATGACCCTTTATTTTTCTTGATGTTTCTATATGCTAGTAAGATATTTTCTCTATCTACTATGAGTTCGTAGAGATTTTTGAATTTCTTGTTGTTTTGACTATCTTTGTAAAGCTTGTCGAAGGTTTCTTGCATACTGTAATACTCATTATTTCGTAAAGACTGTCGTTTTAAAACTTTTTCGTTTGCTGTATCAGTCAATACTTTCACCACCCATTTAGAGTTTGGTGATTGCATTTCTTTTAGTCATACGAGAACCTGATAAGATAAAATATTGTTTTAGTTATCCATTCAATTGACTAGTGGCTATCCCTCCACCGCTTATTATCACGGCTTCAACGGTACTGTGCCACCACTTTCACGGGCTTAAAATAGGTTATACAAATGAGCTTTCCCTATACCTTTTCATCGAGTGCAACCTCTCCAAGTAGCCTCGCTTACCACGTTCCAAGAAATCATATCTGTACATATAATACTTTTAGGTCGTTCCTCTAACCCTGTTAGCTTGATCGTGCCTGTAACACGATAAGGTGTTTCATAAAGACAACTCTTACTCCACCTCACTAACCCAAACAATGTTGGACTGCCCTTTCGAACAGCTATATCTCTAGAGCCGTACATTCGGAACTTCGTCAGCAGGAAGTTTTGTTTCCTACATTCTAACCATGAGCATTTTTATAGAACCCCAGCCTATCTACCACACAAAGTGCCTCCACTCCGCTTTCCTGTAATTAGGGTGATATTCAGCTGACTTCACCGAGCTTATAACATGTTCAATGTTGCAATTTACTTATGCTATTCGGAGGATTAGGTCGAGCCTTTCAGAGCGTTACCTCATCATTCGACTCATCTGATTTCTTAGTTCTCCTAACGAAATGACGTTAGTGGCTAATCTTTTCAATTAGCAACGTGTCGCACTATCTTGATACTCGTCGACATGAATGTACTGAAACTTATTTTGATAAAACTCTAGTACGTCTGGCGCTTCCTTGAATAAACGAATCGTCATCATAATGAGGTCGTCGAAATCTAATGATTGATTGCGCTTTAATCGTTCTTGATAGCTTTCGTACACGCCCGCTGCAATTTTTTCAAACGGATTGTGCGCGTTCATGTTTTCCTTGAACGTACGCACGTCAATGCACTCATTTTTCGCCGAGCTAATCGTATTTAAAATGGCGCGTGGGTCGTATTTTTTCGGGTCGATATTTTGCTCTTTCAACACGTTTTTCACAACCGTTAATTGGTCGGTCATATCTAAAATCGAGAAGCTTTTTGAAAAGCCAAGTCGATCGATGTTGCGTCGTAAAATGCGTACGCACATCGAGTGGAACGTCGATACCCACATGCGCTCGCCCGTTCCCGCACCTAAAATTGAATCAATTCGCTCGCGCAGTTCACGCGCCGCCTTATTCGTAAATGTAATCGCTAAAATGTTAGAAGGATATACTTCCTTTTCAACAATTAAATAAGCAACGCGATGTGTTAACACACGCGTTTTCCCTGAGCCTGCCCCTGCCATAATGAGCAGCGGTCCTTCCGTCGTCTTTACTGCTTCTGCTTGCTCTGGATTCATACCGGCTAACAAATTATTCGTAATATGCTCCATATGCACACCTCTTTCACGTTTAAAATCGAACATTCATTCTTATTTTAGCACATCTTTTACAGCTTTTACGGTTTTCAATGCTGCCTTTAAGTCGTCGTAAATAATGTTGCCGACTACGACTGTATCTGCAAACTTCGCCATTTCTGCTGCCTGCTGTGCGCTCGTAATGCCACCGCCGTAAAACAATTGCGTGTTCTCTAATACGTTGCTTACCGCTTCGACATACGACACATCGCCGTACGCCCCGCTATATTCCATATAAAAAATCGGCAGCTTGAAATAGTTTTCCGCTAGTCGCGCATACGCAACAACGTCGTCTACATCTAAATCCGTTTTCGCACTCGTCGCATGTGCCACTTTACAATCAGGGTTTAATACGCAATACCCTTCCGCAAACAACTCGTCCCATACCATAACGTCACCGAACTGCTTCAGCGCCTCGTGATGCATTCCTTTAATCCACGTCGGGTCCTCGCTGTTTAACACAGTCGGAATGAAGTAATAGTCAAACGCTGGTGTAATCGCGTCGATCGTTGAAATTTCAAGCGCGACTGGCACACTGTAACGGCGCACGCGCACTAAAATGTCGAGCACGTTGTCGAGCGTAATGCCGTCCGTGCCGCCGACAAGGATTACGTCCGTGCCTGATTCACACACTTGCTCAAGCGCCTCGTCTGAAATTGTTTTTGCTGGGTCTATTTTGAAAACATGTCGCCATTGTTTAAAGTCCATTGTTGTTCCCTACCTTTATCCATTTATCATGTATGTTGAAAGCTACTGCATTTCATATTAAACATACTTAATCCCATCGTTTTTATAAAAGCGGTGTAATGCCTCGTCTGTTGATTAGCCATTCACTTGAAAGGCGCGTTGGCAGTTCGCGTATTGCGGCTCGCGTTCCTGGGGCTCGCCGCACGCTTACTGCCATTAACATGCCGCATTTATTTCCAATTCGTTGCTAAAAACAGCTAACTCGACTGTATATAAATGGATAATCAACAAATCTGATGCCGTACATTACTTTGTCTATAGAGCGAAGGTGGCGACTCCAGCAGGAAAAGCGCGAGCTGAAAATCCATTTTTGGCGGCTTGTCCGACAAAAATTAGTTGAAGCCGCGCCTGCGGAAAGCGTCCACCGAAGCGAAATAGACAGCTTGCACACTTAACCTTTATAAAACGGAATGTATGTTACTTGCATTAGTATAGCGGAATTTGTGCTCAGATGCATTTGTGTAAAACGCATAAAAAAGAGCCGCACTAACATGACGTTAGTACAGCTCTTCATTTTATTTCGTCCCTTTGCCTGGCTGGAACGGCTTTTCATCTGGATACAGTCGCCCGAGCATTTCGTCGTATGTATCGTTACCATAATCGAAGCAACGGCGTACACGTGAAATCGTCGCTGTTGACGCACCTGTTTCTTTTTTAATCGTTTCATACGTTTTCTTTAAACGTAATAAATGCGCGACTTCAAATCGTTGCGCGAGTGATTGAATTTCACTAATTGTGCATAAGTCATCGAAAAATTTATAGCATTCTTCAATATCTTTTAGCTCTAACACAGCTTTAAATAATTGCTCTGTTTGATGCCCGCGAATTTTTTCAACTTGCATGCGCTCTTCCTCCTCTAGTTACTGTATAAAGCAACTACATATCAATATGAGCAGCGCGTTTTTACTGCTCCACCACTTTAACTGTTCGTTCTTATTCTAAATCATCACTTTAACATAATAAAGTAAAATAGCTTCTGATGCAAAATTTACATAATTGCAGCAACATATTGTGGAAGCTGCCTCATGCGACTCGCTCCATATATTCATTATTCACGCATCATCGCAGGTAGTAAAATATTTTTCTTCATGACATCGTACAAGCCTTTTGGTGTAATGCGAATGTATGGCAAATGCGTCGATTGTAAAAATAATAAGCTATAAATTGCATCACCTTTATCAAAGCCACGTTCTCGCAGTTTTGCAATGAGCTCCTTCTCCTGTTCAATAAGCTGCTCCATCGGTAAATCGCTCATTAAGCCACCAACTGTTAGCGGAATGCTCGCGATTACTTGCTCGTTCTCAATTAACACGATCCCACCGCCCAGCTTTTTCACCTCGTTAAACGCTTGCATCATCGCCTCGATGCTTTTACCGATCAAAATAACGTCGCCCGTTGTCGAATACGTCGATGCAAAGCCTTGTACGTTTTTCGCAAAGCCTTTTAAAAACGTGTTCACATGCCATTTGCCAAACTTATCAATTAACATTAAGTAGCATTCGTCCTCGTTTTGTACGACTGCTTGCTTATTTAAATGTAAGTTCACGCTGTACGGCTTCGTAATAACATCGTTCACAAGCTGAATGCCAAATGGAATTGAAAATTGGAAGTCGCTTTCATGCAGCTCAAAATCGAGTGCAAGCGGCGCAAATTCCTCAAAGCGTTCCTCTGGCCAATCGAACACTTCCTCGCCATCGCGCACCATCCATTGCCCTTTCGCCATAACCGCTTCTGGCACTGGCGTAAACTCGTCAGTTAACACGTTAAGCGTCGCAAATCGCCCTGTCGCAATCATGCCGTGCAAGTTCGATACGCCGTAATATTTCGCCACATTGTAGCTTGCCATATTGTACGCATCGATTGGAGTAACTCCGGCTGCTAACGCGGCGCGAATACACTTATCCATTACGCCGTCTTCATGAAACATCGGCGTTGAACCGTCCGTCGTCATCATTAAATGGTGGAAAATGTTCCAGCCTTTCTCAACAATATCTTTTAAAATGTTCGGCAAATCTGGGCGAATCGACGAATAGCGCAGCGTCACCGCATAGCCTTGGTTCAGGCGCTTTTCGACATCGTCAACCGTTATCGCCTCGTGATCGCCGTTTGCCCCAAATAAACGCATTTTCGCTAATGTTTTTTCCGATGCCCCTGGTAAATGCGCCTCAATTTTTTTGCCTTTTAACTTCGCTGCTTGAATCCAATACAGCATTTCGTCGTCGCCTGCCATTAAACGTGGCCAGCCCGTCACCTCACCGCCCATTAACACATCTGGGCGCTCAATCCACTCAAGCACATTTTCCATCGAGAATACGTCATGCTCATGCTCAAGCTGCGTCTGCGAATCGAAGCGCACCCACCAATATAGCTGCGTCGGTAATGTTTTCCATCGATCCATCATTGAAAACGCTTTCTTATTTTGTAAAGCTAAAAACATCGCTAAATTATCGCAAAGCATTGTCGAAGTGCCCGTCTTCATCGCATAGCGTGCAAACGACACCGGATTATATAATTGATGCGGGTGTACGTGCGGCTCAATGTATCCTGGCACGATCGTTTTCCCCGTCATATCGATTATTTCTGTATTTTTTGTATTTTGTGGTAACTCATCGCCAACGTAGACGATGCGGTCTTCTGCTATCCAAATGTTTCCATGACGCCAATCGCGGAATACACTATGTAAATATCGCGCGTTTTGTAGGACGATTGTTGGTGCGCGAAGCCCATCAATTACAGCTACTTGATTTCGAATATCATTCATTTTCCAAATTGGTTCAAACACACAACAGTCCCCCTTTTGTCGGTTCTTTTCTTCATAGTACCATACCGCGCTTTATCATAGCAAAGTACGATGAATAACAATATGAAAATTTTACATATAGTATACATAGTCTGTTGATTAGCAAATTAATTAGCAGGAGCGTATTGCGGCTCGCGGTGCTCCTGCGGTTACTCGTCGCAAAAGTCCTGGGGCTCGGCGCACGCTCCATGCCATTATAAAACCACATGTATTTCTGTTTTACTGCTAAAAATAAGCAATGTAGCTGTATACACTGGACTAATTAACCAACCTGATAGTATACGAGAGTAACTGCTTATCATTCATTAAGCTCATCGAATTTCATGAAACAAATAAAACAGAGCTGCGTTGAAAGTCTATTCGACTCCTAACACAGCTCCACTCATCATTTATTTAAATGTACGCCAGCCGATATCTGTGCGGCAGAAGAAGTTGTCCCACTTCTCGCTGTTAATACCTGCGTATACTTTTTCTTGCGCTTCTTTTAACGTCGCTGCTTTTGCACCAACTAATAGTACGCGTCCGCCATTTCCAACGAATGTGCCATCCACTTCTTTCGTACCTGCGTGGAATACTGCGTGTGATGCGCTCAGTGCGTCTAAATTCGGTAATGCATTGCCTTTTTCCACATCACCTGGGTAACCTTCTGATGCGATGACAACACCTAGCATCGCTTCTTCAGACCATTGTAAGTCAAATTTTTCTTCGTTCATTAATGCTGTCATAAATAAACCGAAGTCTGAAGCCATACGTGGTAATACTACTTGTGTTTCTGGGTCGCCAAAGCGCGCGTTGAACTCGATTACTTTCGGACCGTTTTTCGTTAAAATAAGACCTGCGTATAAAATACCTGTGAATGATACGCCTTCTTTTTCCATCGCTTCAACAGTTGGTACAACGATTTTGTCGTATGCAACGTCAATTACATCTTGACCAATTTGTGGCACTGGAGAGTACGCACCCATACCGCCCGTGTTTGGCCCTTTGTCGCCATCGTATGCGCGTTTGTGGTCTTGTGCAATGACCATTGGGTAAATTTGTCCTTTATGTACGAATGACATGAATGAGAACTCTTCGCCATCAAGGAATTCTTCTACTACTACTTTCGATGAAGAATCACCGAAGCGTTGGTTGCCGATCATATCTTGTACAGCGTCGATTGCTTCTTCTTCTGTCATCGCAACGATTACACCTTTACCTGCTGCTAAACCGTCTGCTTTAATTACGATTGGTGCGCCTTGCTCTTTAATGTACGCAACCGCTTTGTCAGCCTCTGTGAACGTTTCGTGCGCCGCTGTTGGAATGTTGTATTTGTTCATAATGTCTTTTGCGTACGATTTTGAACCTTCAATTTGCGCTGCTGCCTTCGTTGGACCAAAAATGACTAAACCTTGCTCATTGAAGTAGTCTACAATTCCTTCTGCAAGTGGTTGCTCAGGACCTACGAATGTAAGTGCTACGTCGTTTTCCTTTGCGAAGTTCGCAAGTGCCGCAAAATCAAGTGCGTCGATTGCGACTACTGTTGCGTCGCGCTTCATGCCGTCGTTGCCTGGTGCTACGAAAACGTTTGTTACTGATGGTGACTCGTTAAACTGTTTTGCGATCGCATGTTCACGACCGCCGCTTCCGATTACTAAAATGTTCATATGTTTTCCTCCTGTTTTCTATAAATACTAACGTAACTTATGCTTTTCACGTCGAGGCAGGCTTTCCGCGGGCGTGGCTTGAGCCTCCTCGCCACTCCTATGTCGTGGCTGTGGGGTCTCAAGTCTCATGCTCCTGCGATTACTCGTCGCAAAAGAAACTTTCGCTTTTCCCGCTGGAGTCCGCCTCTCGTTTCAAGCAACTATGTTTCGCTACTTTTAGCTATTTTTAGTGCAAAAAAATATAGTACCTTGTAATTTTACATATAAAAAATGCCCGCCTAATAACTAGGCGAGCGTTTTTTATTATGAGCGATGCATGCGTAGTATCCGACCAGAATAGTATGCATACACCACTTATAATAGTTACTACGGTGCAATCCCCCGACCAAAGTTGATTGCAGTAGTAGTTGCGGTTTGATTGAACGTCCGGCCAAAGCCGTTCAATCGAGAGTGCGAACACTCCGTTTGTGAAACGCTTCTGCCACTATCCGGCCAGAATAGGTGCGAAACATTATTCTATTATACTGTGAATGTGTTGTTGTTGCGAGAAGTTTTACATTTTTTCATGCGTGCCGACAATACGTCGACTATTCGCGTATTACGGCTCGCTTTACTTGAACATGTAGTTTCAAGCTCATGCTATTTCCCTAAAAGTTTAGTTGCCACATATCACTGCTTAAAAATTAGTGCTTGAAGTGACGTACGCCTGTGAACACCATTGCGATACCTGCTTTGTTTGCTGCATCGATTGAGTCTTGGTCTTTTACAGAGCCACCTGGTTGAATAATTGCTGTAATGCCCGCCGCTGCTGCTGCTTCAACTGTGTCGCTCATTGGGAAGAACGCGTCAGATGCAAGTGCTGCACCGTTTGCTTTTTCGCCCGCTTGTTCGAACGCGATTTTCGCTGCGCCTACGCGGTTCATTTGACCAGCGCCAACACCTAATGTCATTTGCTTGTCTGTTACAACGATCGCATTTGATTTTACGTGTTTTACTACTGCCCAACCTAATTTTAACGCTGCCCACTCTTCTTCTGTTGGCTCGCGGTCTGTTACAACTTTAATGTCTGCGTCTTTGAAGCCTGCGCGGTCTGGCTCTTGTACTAATAAGCCACCTTCAACTGATACAACGTTGAAGTCGTCTTGCTTCGCTTGAGAGAAGTCGATTGTCATTAAGCGAATGTTTTTCTTCGCTGTTAAAATCGTTAACGCTTCTTCTGTAAATGAAGGCGCGATGATGATTTCTAAGAAGATACCAGCTAATTGCTCAGCTGTTGCTGCATCGACTTCTTTGTTTAACGCAATGATGCCACCGAAAATTGACGTTGGGTCTGCTTCGTACGCTTTGCCGAATGCTTGTGCAATCGTTTCGCCCGTACCAACACCACAAGGGTTCATATGCTTCACTGCTACCGCTGCTGGAATATCGAATTCCTTCACGATTTGTAGCGCTGCGTTTGCATCTTGAATGTTGTTGTAAGAAAGCTCTTTACCGTGTAGCTGTGTAGCGTACGCGATTGAGAAGTCAGAGCCTAAGCGCTTTTGGTAGAACGCCGCTTTTTGGTGTGGGTTTTCGCCGTAACGTAAATTTTGTTTTAACTCGTATGTAAGCGTTACGTTTTCTGGGAATTCTTCACCGATTGCTGCTGTTAAATGGTTTGAAATGTATGAATCGTACGCTGCTGTATGACGGAATACTTTTGCTGCTAAACGTTGACGAGTTGCAAGCGTCGTTTTGCCGTCTGCTTTTAATTCACCAAGTACCGCTTCGTAGTCGTTTGCATCAACGATTACTGTTACGTATGCATGGTTTTTCGCAGCAGAGCGTAACATCGTTGGACCACCGATATCGATGTTTTCAATTGCATCGTCCCACGTTACGTTTGGCTTTGAAATTGTTTCAACGAATGGGTAAAGGTTTACACATACGATTTCGATTGGCTCGATGCCGTGCTGCTCCATTTGTGCAACGTGGCTAGGCTCGTCAAATTTCCCTAAAAGACCACCGTGGATCATTGGGTTTAACGTTTTTACACGTCCGTCTAAAATTTCAGGGAATTTTGTTACTTCGTCAACAGCTGTTACAGGTACGTTGTTGTCTTGTAATAATTGCTTCGTACCGCCTGTTGATAATACTTCATAGCCAAGAGCGACTAGTTCTTTGGCGAATTGTAAAATACCATTTTTATCTGAAACACTAATAAGTGCACGTTTCGTCACGATGACGACCTCCTTAAAGTTTGTTGCTTAGTTTATCGTTATGTTGCTTGTCGCTTTCGAGGCAGGCTTTCCGCGGGCTCGGAGGCTAACACGATGTTAGTCATGAAGGTGATGCCACATGGACGTGGCGCTTATCACCTTCCTCAAGCCTCCTCGACACTCCTACGTCGTGTCTGTGGGGTCTTGAGACGCGAGCTGTTCCCGCTGGAGTCCGCCTCTTTCGCTCCAAGCAACTTTCTATAATAACACTTCGATCAATCATTTCTGCAAACATATTGAAAAACCGCGCTGAACTTTCACAGTACTGTTACCGTTTCATCACAGCGATACTTTCAATGAGTGCGAACTAAAATGGAGGGTGCGCGGCGGCGAGACTCCTTGGGGATAAGCGTGAGACTTGAGACCCCGCAACCGCTTGCGGTGAGGAGGCTCAAGCCACGCCCCAGGAACGCGAGCCGCAAAGCGCGACCCTCCATTAAATTATTTCGCTTGCACTTTACCTGCAAATAGCTGCTGTAGTGCGGCTGTGTATAGGGCGTGCTCTGCTTTATGAATCGCTTCTTCTGTTTGCTCGCGGTCACCGTCAATTACGTTCACAGCTGTTTGTGCGATAATTGGACCTGTATCCATTCCTTCATCGACAAAGTGCACTGTCACACCTGTTACTTTTACGCCGTGTGCAAGCGCTTGTCCGATTGCATCTTTTCCTGGGAACGACGGTAAAAGTGACGGATGAATGTTCACGATTTTTGATTGGTATGCACCAAGTAACGTTTCCGATACTAAGCGCATATAACCTGCTAACACGATCCACTCGATGTCTTGCTTGCGTAACTCGTCGACAATCGCTTGCTCGTATGCCGCTTTTGAATCAAAGCTTTTTGGGCTAAGTGCAAGCACAGGAATGTCAAACTGAGCGGCGCGTGTTTCGACGTAAGCACCTGGCTTGTCTGTTACAACGAGCTTAATGTTTGCTTGTAGCTCGCCACGCACGATGGCTTCTTGAATCGCTTGGAAGTTTGAGCCGCTTCCTGAAGCAAATACAGCAATGTTCGTCATTACACTAAGCTCCCGTCATGCTCCCCGTTGAAAAGAACCCCTTCGCCTTTTACAACGCGGCCGATTGTGTATGCTTTTTCACCATTTGCTTCGATTGCTTCGATAATTTTTGCTGCTTCAGCTTCTGGTGCTGCGATCACGAAACCGATGCCCATGTTGAAAACGTTGTATAAATCTTTATCTGCAAGCTGTCCTTTTTCTTTTAGGAATTCAAAAATGCGTAGCACCGGCCAAGAGCCTAAGTCGATCTCAGTTGCTAAACCTGCTGGCATCATGCGTGGTAAGTTCTCGTAGAAACCGCCACCTGTTACGTGTGCACAGCCGTGTACATCTGCTGCTTTTAACGCTGCAAGTACAGGTTTTGCATAAAGCTTTGTTGGAACTAATAGTGCTTCGCCAATTGGACCTAAATCTTCATAGCCTTCCACTACTGCATCGACTGCATAGTCATGATCTGCAAATACAACTTTACGCACTAATGAATAACCATTTGAATGTACACCGCTTGAAGCGATGCCGATTAATACGTCACCTTCTGCAATGCGCTCACCTGTTACGATGTTTGCTTTCTCACAAGCACCTACTGCAAATCCTGCTAAATCGTACTCGTCTTCTTCGTAAAGACCTGGCATTTCTGCTGTTTCTCCACCGATTAATGCTGCACCTGATTGTACACAACCATCCGCTACACCTTTAACGATTTGTTCAATTTTTGCTGGTACTGCTTTGCCTACTGCTACGTAGTCAAGGAAGTAAAGTGGCTCTGCTCCTTGTGCAACAATATCATTTACACACATTGCTACACAGTCGATTCCAATCGTATCGTGTTTATCTACCATAAACGCTAACTTTAATTTTGTTCCAACGCCGTCTGTACCTGAAATGAGTACAGGCTCTTTTAAGTTTAATGCTGATAAATCAAACATGCCGCCAAAACCGCCGAATGTTCCCATAACTCCTAAACGATTTGTGCGCTCCACGTGTGATTTCATACGTTGAACTGCTTCATAACCTGCTTCGATATTTACGCCTGCTTGTTCATATGCTTTAGACATCTGAATCCTCCTAAATTTTAAAAAGCATGTAGTACTTTAAAAAAACGCATTCGTGCACGACGCACGAATGCGTTTAACTTAACATTCTTTTTCGTGTGGTAAAACTGTATCTGAGAAAATTTCTGTTGGGTATTCGCCTGTGAAGCATGCTAGGCAAAGACCGCCATTTGGATCGTTAAATGGACGAGCTGTTGCACGCACCATGCCTTCTGGTGTTAAAAACGTTAATGAATCTGCTTCAATCGCAACACGAATTTCTTCGACGCTATGGCTTGAAGCGATTAATTGCTCTGACGTTGACGTATCAATACCGTAGAAGCAAGGGTTTGTCATTGGTGGTGACGTAATCATTACGTGTACTTCTGCCGCACCTGCTTCTTTTAACATGCGTACAATACGTTTTGACGTCGTACCGCGAACGATTGAGTCATCTACCATAATAACGCGCTTATCTTTAACAACTTGCACAACTGGCGATAGTTTCATTTTTACGCCGCGCTCACGTAGCTCCTGCGTCGGTTGAATGAACGTACGACCAACGTAGCGGTTTTTAATTAACCCAAGCTCGTACGGAATGCCGCTTTCTTCTGCAAAACCGATTGCCGATGATAACGATGAATCCGGTACGCCTGTTACAACGTCTGCTTCAATGCCCGCTACTTCACGTGCTAGCTCGCGACCCATACGTTTACGCGCCATATGGACGTTTACTGTATCGATGTTTGAGTCTGGACGCGCGAAGTATACGTACTCCATTGCACACATTGCGCGTGGTGCCGCTACTTCGTCAGTAATGCGGTCTACTTCAATACCGTTGTTTGTAATGTATAATAGCTCACCTGGTTCTACATCGCGCACGTATTCTGCACCGATTAAATCGAATGCACACGTTTCTGATGCAACGACCCAAGCATCGCCTAATTTACCTAATGATAGAGGGCGTAAACCATTGCGGTCACGCGCGACAATCATCATGTCTTTCGTTAAAATCATAAGGGCAAAGGCACCTTTCAATAAAGAAAGCGCATTTTTCACCTTTGCTCGAAACGGCGAATGTGACGACTTTTTAATTAAATGGATTACTACTTCTGTATCCGATGTCGAATTGAAAATACTGCCCGAACGCTCTAAGTTTTGCTTTAAATGATTCGCATTCACTAAGTTCCCGTTATGCGCAATCGCAAGTGAGCCTGTTGATGAACGGAATAATAACGGTTGAACGTTTTCGATTCCGCCACCACCAGCTGTTGGGTAACGTACGTGTGCGATCGCTGCATGACCTGTAGCGGCACGTAATTTTTCCTCGTTGAAAATGTCGTTGACTAACCCTTCACCTTTGATCGGGCGCAAAGAATTGCCGTCTGTTACGACAATTCCTGCTCCTTCTTGACCTCGGTGTTGTAATGCGTGTAAGCCGTAATAGCTTAGTTGCGCACTTTCAGTATGTCCCCATATGCCAAAGACGCCACATTCCTCGTTTAAGCCTCTGATTTCAGTAAACATGGGATTGCTCCTTTCCAAGCAGAACGGAATTCCTCCACTGAACCTTCTACTAACACGCCAGCGTCTCCGTTAATTGTTAGTGTTGCATCATTTGTTACGACACCAATTTCTTTTGCATCTGTTACGATTTTTTCAAATGCTTCTTTGTTTTCTGGTGCTACTGTTACGATGAAGCGAGATTGTGATTCTGAGAATAAAGCAGTTGTCGCTGAGCCTGTTAATGTAACGTTTACACCTAAGCCTTTTGCGCCAAATGTTTTTTCTGCAAGTGCCACTGCTATGCCGCCTTCAGATACGTCATGCGCTGATGCTACTACGCCTGCACGGATTGCAGTAAGTAACTCCTCTTGACGTTTCGCTTCTACTGTTAAGTCGATTGATGGTGCTTGACCGAAAATGCGACCTTCCACTAATTTTTGAAGCTCTGATCCACCGAACTCCGTTTTCGTTTCGCCGATTACGTAAACGATGTCGCCAGCATTTTTCGCATCTTGTGTCGTTACGTGAGCTAAGTCTTCTACTAAGCCGACCATACCGATTGTTGGTGTTGGGTAAACCGCTTCACCTGAACGCTCGTTGTACATCGATACGTTACCGCCGATTACTGGTGCGTCAAGTGCTAAACAAGCTTCCGAAATACCGTCAGCTGATTTTTGGATTTGCCAGAAGATTTCTGGTTTCTCTGGGTTACCGAAGTTTAAGCAGTCAGTAATTGCTAACGGCTTACCACCAGTTGCTACGATGTTACGAGCAGCTTCTGCAACGGCAATTTTACCACCAGTTGTTGGATCTAAATAAATGTAGCGAGAGTTACAGTCCGTTGTCATCGCTAACCCTTTGTTCGTACCACGCACGCGAACTACTGCCGCGTCAGAACCTGGTGCTACAACTGTAGACGTACGTACTTGGTAGTCGTATTGGTCGTAAACCCACTCTTTAGATGCTACTGTTGGTGCTTGTAATAACGCTGATAACGTTTCTTTGTAGTCTGTTACAGCTGGCTCTGCGTTTTCCATCGCTTGATATTCAGCGAAGTATGCAGGCTCTTCGTCTGGCATGTTGTACACTGGTGCGTCTTCTGCTAATGCGTCTGCTGGCACTTCTGCAACAACTTCACCTTTGTGTAATAAACGAAGCATTTTGTCGTCTGTTACGCGACCTACTGATACTGCGTCTAAATCGTATTTTTCAAAGATCGCTTTAATTTCTTCTTCACGACCAGCTTTTACAACGATTAACATGCGCTCTTGAGATTCAGAAAGCATCATTTCGTAAGCTGTCATACCTGTTTCACGTTGAGGCACTAAGTCTAAGTTCATTTCTACACCAGTACCAGCTTTAGAAGCCATTTCTGCTGAAGATGAAGTTAAGCCTGCTGCACCCATATCTTGAATACCAACAAGTGCGTCTGATTTTACAACTTCTAAACAAGCTTCAAGTAATAGTTTCTCCATGAATGGGTCACCAACTTGAACTGCTGAACGTTTTTCGTCCGCTTCTTCTGATAATTCTTCAGATGAGAATGTTGCACCGTGGATACCATCACGACCAGTTTTTGCACCTACGTACATTACTGTGTTGCCAACGCCCGCTGCTACACCTTTTTGAATGTCTTTATGGTCGATTAAACCAACACACATTGCGTTTACAAGTGGGTTACCTTCGTAGCAAGGGTCGAATTGAATTTCGCCGCCTACTGTTGGAATCCCGATACAGTTACCGTAACCTGCGATACCGGCAACAACTTCTTCAAATAAATATTTACCACGCGCTGATTTTAATTCACCAAAGCGTAATGAGTTTAACATCGCGATTGGACGCGCACCCATTGAGAATACGTCACGGATAATGCCGCCTACACCTGTTGCTGCACCTTGGTACGGCTCAATTGCTGAAGGGTGGTTGTGTGATTCCATTTTGAATACAACCGCTTGCTCATCACCGATATCCACGATACCAGCACCTTCACCAGGACCTTGTAATACTTGAGGACCTTTTGTCGGGAACTTGCGAAGTACCGGCTTTGATTTTTTGTATGAGCAGTGCTCAGACCACATTACTGAGAAAAGACCGATTTCTGTCCAGTTTGGCATGCGACCTAATTTTTCTACCGCTAATTCATACTCTGCATCTGTCATACCCATATCTGCGTACAGACGTTGCTCTTTAATTTGCTCCGCTGTTGGCTCGAAGTTAGTTGTTGACATGTTGTTCCCTCCACTGCTTAACAATTGATTTAAATAATTTTAGACCGTCTGCGCCACCAACGATTTCGTTTGCTGCACGCTCTGGGTGAGGCATCATACCAAGTACGTTACCTTGTTCGTTAATGATGCCTGCGATGTTTTCTAAAGAACCATTTGGGTTGTTATCGTAAGTGAAAACGATTTGCTTGTTCGCTTGTAACGTCGCTAACGTTTCATCATCACAATAGTAGTTCCCTTCGCCGTGTGCGATTGGAATGTTAATTTGCTCACCTGCTGCGTATTCATTTGTAAATAACGTGTTGTTATTTTCAACTGTTAACGTCACTGGGCGACACATGAATTTTAAGTTTTTATTACGTAATAACGCGCCTGGTAAAAGACCAGCTTCCGTTAAAATTTGGAATCCGTTACATACACCTAACACTGGTTTTCCAGCTGCTGCAAATTCCTTTAACGCCTTCATAATGTTTGATTGGTTAGCCATTGCACCACAACGTAAGTAGTCACCATATGAGAATCCACCAGGTACTAATGCGCCATCAAATCCGTCTAAGCTCGTTGCTGTATGCCAAACATACTCCACTTCTTCGCCTAGCTCGTCTTTAATTGCATGATACATATCTACGTCACAGTTAGACCCTGGGAAAACGAGTACTGCAAATTTCATCTGTCTTATGCCTCCTCGATTTCGTAACGGTAGTTTTCAATTACAGTGTTTGCTAACATTTTTTCGCACATTTCTTTAACGATTGTGTCGATATCACGGTCTGTGTCTGCGATTGTTACTTCTAAAAATTTACCAATACGTACGTCTGCTACTTCACCATAACCGATTTTTTCTAATGAACCTTTTACAGCTGAGCCTTGTGGATCTAAAATGCTTTCTTTTAGCGTTACGTAAACTTTAACCTTTTTCATGACTTTATTTGCCTCCAAGTTTTTCAAGAATAATTTCGTATACTTCTGTTAAACTGCCTAAATCGCGTCTGAACACATCTTTATCGAGCTTTTGCTTCGTTTTCGCATCCCATAAGCGACACGTATCCGGAGAAATTTCATCGGCGAGTAATACATTGCCATCAACGTCGCGACCGAACTCCAATTTAAAATCGATCAGCTGTACGCCGACTTGCTCAAAAATTGGCTGTAGTACGTCGTTTACTGCAAGTGCTTGCTTGTACAGCGCATCGACCTCCTCAGCAGTTGCAATGCCTAAAATGTCGATATGCTCTGTCGTAATGTGCGGGTCACCAAGGTTATCGTCTTTGTAATAAAACTCAACGATTGTACGCTCTAGTGGCGTGCCTTCCTCATACCCAAGACGTTTTGCTAAGCTACCTGCTGCAATGTTTCGTACAACGACTTCGATCGGAATAATATCGACTTTACGCACAAGCTGTTCGTTATCTGAAATGCGTTTTACGAAATGTGACACAATTCCAGCTTCTCGTAATTTTTCGAATATTCTCGTCGTAATTTGATTGTTCAAATTACCTTTGCCGTCAATGTCTTGCTTTTTCTCACCGTTAAATGCTGTTGCGCTATCTTTATATTCAACAAACAGCACCTCAGCATCATCTGTTGCGTATAAACGCTTTGCTTTTCCTTCGTATAAAAGCTCACCCTTGTTCATGTGTTCGTCCCCCTCAAAAATGATTAGTTTAGTCCAAGTCGCTCAAAAATCATATCCACTTGCTGAATGTGATAGTTGTAGTCAAAGCAGTCGTCAATTTCCTCCGCTGTTAAATGCTTCGTAATCGTCTCGTCTGCTTCTACTAATGGACGGAACTGTATTTGCTCATCCCATGCGCGTGCTGTTAATGGCTGTACTGTATCATACGCTTCCTCTCGCGCTAACCCTTTGTCGATTAGTGCTAGTAAAATGCGCTGTGAGTAAATTAAGCCGAACGTACGCGTCATGTTGCGCTTCATATTTTCAGGGAACACCGTTAAGTTTTTCACGATGTTCGTAAAACGGTTTAACATGTAATTTAACGTAATCGTTGCATCTGGAATGATGACACGCTCTGCTGATGAATGTGAAATGTCACGCTCATGCCATAGTGCGACGTTTTCAAACGCTGTTACCATGTAACCTCGCATTAAACGTGCCATGCCTGTCATATTTTCAGAGCCGATTGGGTTACGCTTATGTGGCATTGCTGAAGAGCCTTTTTGACCTTTCGCAAATGCTTCTTCCACTTCGCGTGTTTCTGATTTTTGTAAGCCGCGAATTTCCGTTGCAAACTTTTCAATCGATGCAGCAATTAATGCAAGCGTCGACATGTATTGCGCGTGGCGGTCACGCTGCAATGTTTGCGTTGAGATTGGTGCTGCTGCTAAGCCTAAATGCTTGCACACGTAAGCTTCTACGTGCGGATCAATGTTCGCATACGTTCCGACTGCACCTGACATTTTCCCAGTTTCAATTACTTTTGCTGCTGCTTCAAAGCGCTCTTGGTTACGCAGCATTTCTTCACGCCATAGGGCAAGCTTTAAACCGAATGTTGTCGGCTCGGCATGCACACCGTGTGTACGCCCCATCATAACGGTGTTTTTATGCTCCTTCGCACGCGCTTCAATAACATCGATAAAGTTTTGAATGTCTTTACGTAAAATGTCGTTTGCTTGTTTAATTAAATATGATAAAGCGGTGTCGACTACATCTGTTGACGTTAATCCGTAGTGAACCCATTTGCGCTCTTCTCCCAGTGTTTCAGACACAGCACGCGTAAATGCTACTACGTCGTGTCGTGTTTCTTGCTCAATCTGTAAAATGCGGTCAATATCGAACGAGGCGTTTTCGCGAATGCGCTTTACGTCCTCTTTCGGAATTTCTCCAAGCTCGGCCCATGCCTCGCAAGCTAAAATTTCTACCTCTAACCATGCTTCATAACGATTTTGCTCTGTCCAAATTGCGCCCATCTCGGGTCTCGTATAACGTTCAATCATCTGTAGTACGCTCCTTTTACTCTGGCCAAATACCAGATTGCTCAATTTCAATTAATGTTTTCTCAACATCATTAGTCATAATTGTAACATGTCCCATCTTACGGTTAACTTTAGCTTCTTGCTTGCCGTACAGATGTAAGGACCAATCAGGGTACTTCGAAATCGAATTGCTAAGGGGCATTACGTGCTGACCTAGGACATTCACCATAATGGATGGTGCCCATAATTGTGGCTTGCGCAGCGGCCAACCACATACAGCGCGAATATGCTGATGGAACTGTGAAACGTTGCATGCTTCAATTGAATAATGTCCTGAATTATGCGGACGTGGTGCAAGCTCGTTAATCACGATCTCACCGTCTTCTAATACGAACATTTCAACTGCTACTGTGCCGACTAAATTTAAATAGTCTGCAATTTTTGTTGCGGCTTTTTCTGCCTTTTGTGCTGTCGTGTCGTCAATGCGTGCTGGCACGATTGTTTCGTGTAAAATGTGATGAACGTGAATGTTTTCTCCAACTGGTAAACAGCACGTCTCGCCATTGCCATTACGCTGAACGATCACTGAAATTTCTTTTTCAAATGGTACAAAGCCTTCTGCAATACACTCCGAATGCTCAAATAAACTTTCTGCAAGTGCTAAGTCGTCTGCTGATTTTAACAGCTGTTGACCTTTGCCATCGTAGCCACCACGCGCCGTTTTCACGATGCATGGGTAGCCGATTGTATCGATTTGTGCCACTAGCTCTTCATATGTACGTGCAACTACATACGGTGCGACTGGGCATCCTGCTTCCACAATCGCTGCTTTTTCTGTTACGCGATTTTGAGTAATGCGTACAAGCTCTGCCCCTTGAGGAACGTAAGCAATTGTCGTTAAACGCTTTAAGCCTTCATAATCAATGTTTTCAAACTCATATGTGATAACATCGCTCACTTCTGCAAGCTCTTCAAGCGCCGCCTCATCATCGTAATTTGCGACGATGCGAATGTCGGCTACTTGCCCACAAGGTGAATCCATTGACGGCTCAAGCACGGCTACTTTAAAGCCTGCTTCCTTCGCGGCAAGTGCCATCATACGACCTAATTGACCGCCTCCGATGATACCAATCGTTTGACCTGGATAAATCATCTTCGTCACACTAAGTCACCTGAGCTTTCTAACACTTGCTGTTTTGTTGCTTCACGACGTGCGTCTAAACGCGCTGCAAGCTCTGCATCTGTCGTTGAAAGAATTTGTGCTGCAAGTAATCCTGCGTTTGTTGCTCCTGCTTTACCGATCGCAACTGTCGCAACAGGTACACCACCTGGCATTTGTACAATCGATAGTAATGAATCTAAGCCATTAAGTGCGCGTGATTGCACTGGTACACCGATGACTGGTAATGTCGTTTTTGCCGCAACCATACCTGGTAAATGCGCCGCCCCACCAGCACCTGCAATGATGACGTGAATACCGCGCCCACGTGCTGCCTCAGCATACTCAAACATTAAGTCTGGTGTGCGATGTGCAGACACAACTTGCTTTTCATATGGCACTTGTAATTCGTCTAAAATATCACATGCATGCTTCATCGTTTCCCAGTCACTTGAACTGCCCATAATGACGCCAATTTTCGGATTCATAAATTACGCTCCTTTAAGGTTCCATAAATGTAGATGTTAAAGTTGATCTTGTTCATTAATGAATCTCACGTGTAGTAAAGAAAACAAAAAACCTCAAATAATCTGTATCTCATCATAATTCTATGACGAGAAAGCAGACTACTTGAGGATTGTTCGAGATAATAAAGTTCGTGAATACATAATCACACACTCCTATCATTTACTACACCAAAAGTTGCTTTCCCACATAGTCCAGCATTACGGTGCCAGGTAGAAACACTAGAGCCTATTCTCTAGCATATATGAGGGATTCAATAATGTTTTCCTTTTCACATTTTAACAACACATTTGCAGTGCGTCAACGAAAAAATGCGAACGATAAATTTTCAGAAAACAATATTGTTCGGTTTTTAACATATAGAACATTTATTCTTCTACTTTTAACCCTTTAAATTGTATTTTTTGACGTAATACTGTCGGTTCTCCATTTACGATATGAAAAATAGGCTCTTCTCTTCGCCCAATCGGCATATATCCTTGCTCCTTCATTCTTGCTAAACAAGCATCGAGCGTCTCATGCTCTTCCACATCAAACCAAAGTTGTTTCTTACTCATATGCTGCCTCGTCTCTAGTAGTTTTGTTCATTATAGCAAGAATTATTTCAAAGAAGTACGACGAAATAATACGAATTATGTCTGTTCATTGTCACGTTGCTACCGAAATGCCTCTTCGTTCTTTTATAAACCTATATATATACAATTTAGAATGCGAACGAGGCTCGAAACAAGAGGCGGACTCCAGCGGGAATAGCGAAAATTCTTTTTGCCTCGAGTAATCGCAGAGGTATGAGCATGACACGAAAGGCTCACGCCACGCCCGCGGAAAGCCTGCCCCGCTGTGGAGAGCCGACGAATAAAACGCTAAAATACATTCACTAAAAAACCGCAATAATCCCCATTTTGCTGTTCAAAACAAACGATTCAGCTGTATAAAAGTGGCGAATCAACAGACCTGATATATTATAATAGTAGTCCGTCTATTTTTTAGCTGCGTACATACGAATTCCCCATGTAAAACGCTTGCCATACATATGTTACCGTTATTTTCTCTTTTTAACGATTTATAGAGCGCTATATCAATACTCAACTAACAATTTAACGCATCACCTACATTGCCATCATTATGTGATAAATGTTACGTTGATCTTTTACTACTTATTACTAAGCGAGCAAGATACGACATAAACGACGCTAAAAAACGAAAAAACACGATGCAAGACGTGTAAGTCGCATCGTGTTACATATACATATTGTTTTTAAAAAAGCGCAAAGAAAAACGAGGCACGAACTAAATTCGTACCTCGTTCTTTGCGAAGCGACGTCCTACTCTCACAGGGGGAAACCCCCAACTACCATCGGCGCTAAAGAGCTTAACTGCTGTGTTCGGTATGGGAACAGGTGTGACCTCTTTGCCATCATCACTTCACTATATTACGGTTTCCAATCTACGGCGCAATTCATTGTCAACTTGCGTGTAGTATGTTGAAACCTTTACGTAGAAAATTCATTCTACTTAATTGAAAGATTGTTCTTTCAAAACTGGATAAACGCGATATCATTGAAAACAG
>NZ_MATO01000049.1 GCF_001700325.1 Caryophanon latum | reverse complement strand
AGTGCTGAAAGCATCTAAGCATGAAGCCCCCCTCAAGATGAGATTTCCCATTACTCAAGTAAGTAAGACCCCTGAAAGACGATCAGGTAGATAGGTTCGAGGTTGAAGTACGGTGACGTATGGAGCTGACGAATACTAATCGGTCGAGGACTTAACCAAATCTGTTTTCAATGATATCGCGTTTATCCAGTTTTGAAAGAACAATTCTTTCTAATTAAGTAGAATGAATTTTCTACGTAAGGGTTTCAACATACAAGCAAGTCGAGGAAACGATGAACGAGCCCCGCAGTGTACTGAAGTACATGAGGAGTGAGTGAAGAAGTTGACAATGAATTGCGCCGTAGATTGGAAGCCGTAATATAGTGAAGTGATGATGGCAAAGAGGTCACACCTGTTCCCATACCGAACACAGCAGTTAAGCTCTTTAGCGCCGATGGTAGTTGGGGGTTTCCCCCTGTGAGAGTAGGACGTCGCTTCGCAAAGAACGAGGTACGAATTTAATTCGTGCCTCGTTTTTCTTATGGAAAATAAAGCGTGTTGACGACATATATTTTAGCAGGTCTGTTCATTAGCCATTTTTATACAGCTGAATGGCTTGTTGAGACTCCTTGGGAAATAGCTCATGGCGAAACATTCTGTAAGTCTCGACGTTGGAGAGGCGCGGAGGCTTGAGGAAGGCGATAAGCGCCACTACACGAGTCATCCTTTTAGGACCGACATCGTGTTCGCCGCCGAGCCCTAGGAACGCGAGCCGCAGTATGTGAAATGCTAGTTTAATGGCTAATCAACATGCTTGATATTTTATTGATAGCATGAATTCGGCTTATGAAAACCCAATAACGTGAAGCATTGTAATCGGCAAGTGTATTGAGTGGAATAGGCAATAGCAGTTACCTTACTAAATTAACATTGGCTCTTCACCATAATTTGGGATTGCTTTTCACGTCGAGGCAGGCTTTCCGCGGGCGCGGCTCAAACCTCCTCGTCGTTCGTGCCTCACGACTGCGGGGTCTCGAGGCTCGCGTTTTTACCGCTGGAGTCCGCCTCTCGTTTCAAGCAACTTTTATACGTCAACCCGAGCTTACGGTGATGAACCTTAACATTTGTAAAGATGGAATATATTTGTTTTAATTGATTTTAAGATGGGTATATATAGTGCTTATGAAGTGTTGAATATAAGGGGATGTTAGTTGATGGCAAAAGTACATAAATTTGCACCTGCATTGCTATGTAGCGTCTTTTTAGTAGCGTGTAATAGTGATCCGATTGAAGATATAGAAAATACGAATCAGTATAGTTGGCAACGTTATATGAATGCTACAGAGTTTGAGCAGCTGCAAGAAGGTATGACGTACATGGAAGTTGTTGAAATTGTGCGTGGCGCGGAGCAAAAAAAAGAAGATGGCAAATACATATGGCATGACGAGCAGCTCATGACGACGGCGTATGCAATTACGTTTGAACAGGACAAGCTGAAAATGAAAGAAAAAATAATGATTCAAGGGCATTCGAAACGAGATTTAGCGGAAGAAGAAAAAGAGCGTGCGAAACCGTAATAAAGAGAGCTGTGCTAATGTCCGTTTGTGGCGTTAGCACAGCTTTTTTCATGTATTAAGCACGTTCTACAGCGATGCCATTGATGGAACAAAAGCCTTTAATCGAATCAAATAGCAAGTCGTCTTTGTTTAAATGCGCGGGAAATGTACTCGTCTCGTAGTTATTGACGATTGCTAGTAAGCATTCGTGAAGCTTGTTGTCATCGCAAGTAACGGTCGTACCGGCGATTGCTGCAACTTGCTCACCGTCGCGGAATAATTGTACGTTCATGTTTTTCACCTCGATTACTTCGTTAGTCATCTATAGTATAGCAGACGAAAAAGCGCTTTTCGAAGTGAATCACTTTGAATGTTGCGGTATATTTAGGTAAACTAGGAGTATTGAATTTTTATCGTAGAGAGGACGCATTATGAATTATACAAAATACGTGACATCGCTTGAAGAAACAGAGCAATTTGCACAGCAGCTCGCGCATTTGCTAGAGGCAGGAGATGTGCTGACGCTTGAGGGAGATTTAGGTGCAGGCAAAACGACATTGACGAAGGCGATCGCAAAAGGGTTAGGCATTACACGCAATGTGAGCAGCCCAACGTTTACGATTTTAAAGCAATATGAAGGTCGCCTGCCGCTCAATCATTTAGATGTGTATCGCTTAAGTGAGAGCGATGAAGATTTAGGTTGGGATGAATTATTTTATGGGGACGCGGTGAGCATCGTTGAATGGGCGCAATATATTGACGAGGAGCTGCCAAAGGACCGTTTAGCGATTGAAATATACCGTGAAGGAGATACGGAGCGTCGCATTGAGTTAAAGCCAATAGGACAGCATTACGAGCGTTTATGTGAGGAGCTAATGAAATGATTTATTTAGGAATTGAAACGGCGAATGCACCGTTGTCTGTCGCGGTCGTAGAAGATGGTCGCGTCATCGCAGAAATTGTGCAAAACAATAAATTAACACATTCAAACGGCGCGATGCCAGCTGTCGAGGAAGTGCTACAAAAGGCGAAAATAACAGCAGCGCAAATTGATGCGATTGCGGTATCACAAGGACCAGGTTCATACACAGGTGTGCGCATTGGAGTGACGATCGCAAAGACGCTTGCATGGACGTTACAAAAGCCGTTGATCGGTGTGTCGAGCTTACAAGCATTAGCGGCGAACGCAAGTCTTTATAGCGGCTTAATTTGTCCGATTGTTGATGCGCGTCGCAATCATGTGTACACGGCGCTTTATGAAGGTTTAACACTTGAGGAAATTATGATCGATACGCATGAATCGATTGATGATTTATGCATTAAGCTAAAAGCATTTGCGCGCCCTG
Source organism: Caryophanon latum (assembly GCF_001700325.1). Classification (GTDB taxonomy): domain Bacteria; phylum Bacillota; class Bacilli; order Bacillales_A; family Planococcaceae; genus Caryophanon; species Caryophanon latum. Next base: position 60,845 of record NZ_MATO01000049.1, on the reverse strand, counting down.
TTATGTTTGTTGGAACGGACGTGGAGCAATATTGGGACGTTATCGAAGCGCAACTTGGGCATTTAGCCATTCGTGCGCCACAAGTGCTTGACTTGCCACGTGCATCACAAGTTGTGCATATCGCAGCGCAGCAGGAGCTACCAGCTGTTGAGGAAACGCATCGCTTCGTGCCACAATACAAGCGCATTGCAGAAGCTGAAGCAAACTGGATCAAGGAGCAAAAGAAATGATTACGTACCGACAAATGACACTTGCAGATGTGCCAGCTGTACATGACATTGAGGTCGCAACGTTTCCGACACCGTGGTCACTTGATTCGTTTTATTACGAAATGAACGAAAATGAATATGCCCATTATATCGTTGCCGAGCATGAAGGCGAAATCGTTGGCTTTTGTGGGTTATGGAATGTCATTGATGCGGCGCAAATTACGAATGTAGCGGTAACGACGAGCTTGCGTGGGCAACGCATTGGTGAAACGCTTATGCGTGAGGCGATGCGCATTGCAAAAGAGGCAGGTATGGACGTTATGAGCTTAGAAGTACGCGTCACAAATACAGTAGCACAAAATTTATATAAAAAGTTAGGATTCCAAGAGGGCGGGCTTCGTAAAAAATATTATGTTGATAACGGAGAGGACGCACTTGTGATGTGGGTGAACTTATAAATGGAAACATACATTTTAGCAATTGAAACGAGCTGTGATGAAACAGCTGCAGCGATTATAAAAAATGGCACGGACATTATTTCAAACGTCGTGTCGTCACAAATTGAAAGCCATAAACGTTTCGGTGGGGTCGTGCCAGAAATTGCGTCGCGTCATCACGTCGAGCAAATTACGATCGTCATTGAAGAGGCGCTTACGAAGGCGAACATGACACCGAGCGAGTTAACAGCGGTTGCCGTAACGGAAGGTCCTGGATTAGTTGGGGCGCTGCTAATTGGAATTAACGCGGCGAAAGCATTTGCATTTGCACACGGCTTACCGATTGTTGGTACGCATCACATCGCAGGACATATTTATGCGAACAACTTAGTGCAGCCGATGGAGTTTCCGCTGCTTGCACTTGTCGTTTCAGGTGGGCATACGGAAATTGTATTAATGAACGAGCACGGACATTTTGAGCTAATTGGCGAGACGCGTGATGATGCAGCAGGTGAGGCGTATGATAAAGTGGCACGCGTGTTAAACTTGCCGTACCCAGGTGGACCGCACATCGATAAATTAGCACATGAGGCGGACGAGGCGGTGAAATTTCCGCGTATTTGGCTTGAGGAAGGCTCGTATGATTTTAGCTTTAGTGGCTTAAAGTCGGCGGTTATTAACTACAAGCACAATATGGATCAGCGCGGCGAGGAAATTGTGGCGGCACATGTCGCAAAAGGTTTCCAAGATAGCGTTGTGGAAGTATTAACAGCAAAAACGCTTCGTGCAGCACGCGAGTTTAATGTGAAGCAAGTAATCGCAGCAGGTGGCGTATCGGCGAATAAAGGGCTGCGTACGTCTTTAGAGGAAACGTTTGCGGCAGAGGGCATTCCGTTTTACGTGCCACCGCTAAACTTATGTACAGACAATGCGGCGATGATCGGTGCGGCGGCGCATTACATGTTCGTTGCAGGTGAACGCGGCAATATGGCGATGAACGGACGCCCGGGTATGGAACTGAAAACGTGGGTGAAATAATGAAGGCGACGTGCGTATGTAGCGCGTCGTTTTTTTGTACTTATCCACAGCTATGAGGAAACGAATAAAAAAGTTATCCACAACTTGCAAAAAACCCCGCGTCGGCAAATTGCGAACGCGGGGTTTTTTTATAATGTTTCGAGCTCTTCGTTTAACTCAAGCCACTGCATTTCTAGCTCCTCGTGTGCCGCCTTTTGTGCATCGAGGTCGGTTTGCACAGTGAATGCTTTTTCGTGATTTGAGAACACGTCTGGGTCGCAAAGCTGTTCTTCAAGTTGTGCAATCGTGTCGTCCAGCGCGCCCATTTTTTGCTCTAAATCTTCAATTGAACGGCGAATTTGACGCTCGCGCTTTTTCGCATCTTTATCGATTGTCGACGTCGTGCTTTTCGGTGTAGCGATGACAGTATCGTTCGTTTGCTGGGCAGCTAGTTTCGCCGCTTCGATTTCTTCAAGCTCTAGCTTTTTCTCGACGTAATAATCGTAGTCACCTAAATATTCGAATGCACCAGTGTTCGACAGCTCGACAACCTTCGTCGCAATACGGTTAATAAAGTAACGGTCGTGTGAAACGAATAGTAGCGTACCAGGATAGTCGATGAGCGCGTTCTCAAGCACCTCTTTACTATCTAAGTCTAAATGGTTCGTCGGCTCATCGAGAATTAATACGTTCGCCTTTTGCATCATAAGCTTCGCAAGGGCAAGGCGCGCCTTCTCACCACCAGAAAGTGAGTTGACCGCTTTCGTGACGTCATCGCCGCTAAATAAAAACTGACCAAGCGTCGAGCGAATGTCCTTTTCGTTTAGCAGCGGCCATTCGTCCCAAAGCTCCTGTAGCACCGATTTGTTGCTGTTGAGCTTCGCCTGCTCTTGATCGTAGTAGCCAATTTGAACGTTTGAGCCGTATTGAATCGTGCCGTTAAACTGCGTTAAATCTTTGACGATCGTTTTCAGCAGCGTCGATTTGCCGACACCATTTGGCCCAACAAGTGCGATGCGGTCTTCGCGGTATACGCGCATCGTAATGTTACGTGAAATTTCTTTGTCGGGATAACCGATTGCTAAGTCATCAATCGTGAGCACGTCGTTTCCTGTTTGGCGCTCAATCGTAAAGCCGAAGCTCGCTGATTTTTCGTCGCCATCTGGAGAGTCCATCCATTCTGTACGCTCTAACTGCTTGCGACGTGATTGTGCCATTTTCGTCGTCGAGGCACGGGCGATATTTTTTTGGATGAACGCTTCGAGCTTTGCTTTTTCATCCATTTGGCGCTCGAACGTTTTTAAATCGCGCTCGTAGTTTTTTGCCTTTTCGTCTAAATACGCGCTGTAGTTGCCGACGTATTTATTTACTTTATGGCGAGATACTTCATACACAGTAGAAACGACTTGGTCAAGGAAGTAGCGGTCATGCGATACGATTAAAATCGCGCCGTCATAGCCTTTTAAATAGTTTTCAAGCCAGCTAAGCGTCTCGATATCTAAATGGTTCGTCGGCTCATCGAGAATAAGCAAGTCGGGCTTTGATAATAACAACTTCGCTAACGCTAGACGTGTGCGCTGACCGCCTGATAGCGACGTAATCGGCTTCGCATAGTCTTCATGGAAAAACTGCATACCGTGAAGCACCGAGCGCGTATCAGCCTCGTATTGATAGCCACCTGCGTCTTTGAAGTCGTGCTGCAATTGGTCGTAGTCAGCGAGTAGCTTGTCGTCATCGTAACGCTCTGCCATTTGTTGTTCAAGGTGACGGAGACGTTTTTCCATTTGGCGCACCGGTTCGAAAATCGTCATCATCTCGTCCCAAATAGAGAGGTCTGAATCGATGCCTGCGTGCTGTTCTAAATAGCCGAGTCGCACGTCTTTTGGAATGATAATGTCACCTGAATCGTACGACATTTGCCCAGCGATAATTTTCAGTAATGTCGATTTGCCGGCGCCGTTACGTCCGACTAATGCGACGCGATCACGGTGCTGCACTTCTAATTTGACGCCGCTTAAAATTTCGTCGGCGATAAATGATTTATATAATTGATTGACTTGTAATACAATCATGGATTACACCTCAGTTCTTTCGTTAGTTTGTGTGCGGTATAGCAACGATTCGCGCTCCCGCCCATGCCGCCTGAGCCTGCAAAATGCGCGCAGTCTCATTCGTCATGCTTTGGCGGTTGGCAAGGCGCGAATCGTTATCCATCTGCGCCTTTACATCGTTGTTATTTTAACATATTGCTTGTGCAGAAAATGAGTGATTGCTACGATTCAAATAGAGCAGTATCTGTTGCTCGTAACGAGAGGCGGACTCCGGCGGGAAAAGCGAAAATTCTTTTTGCGACGAGTAACCGCAGGAGCATGAGACTTGAGACCCCACAGGAGCATAGCGACGAGGAGGCTCAAGCCACGCCCGCGGAAAGCCTGCCTCGAATGTGAAGAGCAACATGACAATCACCATACAAAAAACAGACAGAGACTATTGCTCCGTCTGTTTCAATGAGTCGTCATTTGCTTGTTGTGTGCTGCGAGCTAAATATGTGAGTGCTTGAAGCTCAAGCGATAAATCGATGTTCATCACATGCATCGACTTTGGCACATCTAAACGGTTTGGTGTGAAGTTCATAATGCCTTTGATCGGCGTTTTCGTTAAGCGTGTTGCCATCGCCTGTGCAGAGCGTGGCGTCACCGTTAAAATCGCAAGCTCAACGCCGAATTCTTTAATTTTTTCTTCTAAACGTTCTGGAGGGAAAACAGGAATATCACTTACAAATGTACCGTCAATTGGTGCTTTTGAGTCGAAGGCAACGATAATGCGTGTGTTTTGATTTTTAGAGAAGTTGTACTTTAATAAAGCATTCCCTAAATTTCCGACACCGATTAACGCTACGTTCGTTACTTCGTTTTGGCTTAACGTCTCACGGAAAAAGGCAATTAAATACTGCACGTCATAACCATATCCTTTTTTGCCTAATGCTCCGAAATAAGAAAAATCGCGGCGAATTGTTGCCGAATCAATTTTCATTGCTTCGCTAAGCTGTTGAGATGATACGCGTTCTTGTCCTTCAGCAGCAAAATTTTGTAAAAAACGATAATACAGCGGTAACCGTTTCGTCGTCGCCTGTGGAATTTTTGCTTCTTGTTTCACTTCGAACCTCCTAAAACATCATACATTTTAAATGTTTAAACAATATTAAAAATTGTAACACATCTTGTCGCTCTCCGTTATCATTTCTTTCACTAAAGCGCTGCATTGTGAGCACTCGTCGTTATAAGGAAAAAAATAAATGAAATGTTGAGTAAAAATGTGCGCAAACGACAAGAAAGATGTATGATAGAAGATAATACAGAGGAGGTGGGTGCAATGGGTGGTATTGGTCCTATGAGTCTGATTATCATTGGCATTGTTGCGCTATTAATTTTTGGCCCGAAAAAATTACCCGAACTCGGCAAAGCGATGGGTTCAACGCTTCGTGAATTTAAAAATGCGACAAGAGGGCTTGCGGATGATGATGATACGAATCAAGAGAAGAAGAAGCTGTAGCTAGGTGCTGTCTATGGATGGAAAGCATTTAACGATGATTGAACATGTCGAGGAGCTACGCAAACGGCTGTTTTTCGTGGCGCTGTTTTTCATCGCTGCGATTGCGGTAGGCTTTTTTGTAGCAGAGCCAATCATTCAACACATTCAGTATAGCGATGAGGCACAGCAGCTTACATTAAACGCCTTTAGCCCGCTCGACCCGCTTGCCATTTATTTTCAAGTCATCTTTATCGTCGCACTCGTTTTGTCGTCGCCGCTTTTGTTTTATCAGCTATGGGCGTTTATTAGTCCAGGGCTATATGAAACGGAGCGTAAAGCAACACTCGCATACATTCCATTTATTTTCTTACTGTTTATCGGTGGGCTCGCGTTTTCATATTACGTGCTGTTCCCGTTCGTCATGCGATTTACATATGATTTATCAAATCGCCTAGAAATTGAACAAACGATTGGTATTAATGAATACTTCACATTTTTATTTCAGCTCACATTGCCGTTTGGCGTGCTATTTCAATTGCCGGTCGTGCTGCTATTTTTAGCGCGCCTCGGCATTTTAAACCCTGACTACATGGGGAAGGTGCGAAAATATGCATACTTCGGGCTGTTCGTCGCCGCCGCCATTATCGCGCCACCAGAGCTTATGTCGCACATTATCGTGTCTGTGCCGCTATTCATTTTATATGAAATTAGCATCATTATTTCGCGCGTCGGCTACAAAAAATATTTGAAAGCCGAGCAGCAGCGACAACAGGAGCAAGCAGCGCGTGATGCGGAGCTGCAACAGCTAGAACATCAAGACATTGTCGCTGCCGCACTTGCCGAGCAGCGCCGCCAAATTGAATTAGCAAACGAAAAACAGGACTAGCGTGTCTAGTCCTGTTTTTGTGAGCTATAGTAAAAATGCTGTTGCCGTCACGAAGCCATTCATGAGCACGTGCGTAATAATAGAGGCTGTAATACGTTTTGTCTTATAGTATACGAACGCAAACGTAAAGCCACATGCTATATAAATGAGCATATGTGAAAAATCCATATGAATCGCGGCAAAGACGATGCTGCTAATGAGTGCTGCGCCAAAAAACTTCATCGACGGTAAAAACGATGCGAAAATGACGCGGCGGAATAAAATTTCCTCTAAAATTGGACCGAATAATATGGTCGCAACGATCATCATCGGTGCCGCTTTTGAAATTTCAATAATGCGTCCTGTATTGTCAGAGCCTAGGTCAATGCCAATCCACGTTTCAATTTGAATAGCAAGCGCCTGTCCAGCCATAACGATGAAAAAGCCGGCAACGCCCCAAAAAATCGTGTCGCTCCACGGTGCTTTTTCTTCATCGCGGAAGTTTTGCCAAAATGTTTTGTCGGCAGTCGTCACCGCAAGTGTAATCGCACACGCAACAGCAAATGATACAGCAGACCACATGCCGACGACCCAATTGCGCGCTGCATCTCCGCTTAAATTGCTTACATTCACGAGCGGGTCGAATATAGCAGGGAACTGAAGAAGAAAGCCCGAAAGCTGCATTGCGACATAAATGACGATAACGTAAATGGCTGTTAGCTTCGGCTGTTGTTGTTGAGTTGTCATAACGAACATCCCTTCTAAATAAATTACATACCATTCATTGTAGAGGAAACGCCCGCGAAAAGAAATGAAAGAACGTTACGTCATTTCGCGCGTCGCATTGTTAACGCAATGTAATTTTTTCGGAATGATGAAAAAATATATGTGTTAACAGTTGCAAAAAAAACGAAAATTATTTATCATAATAACTGTGTTAGCACTCGTTACAAAGGAGTGCTAATAAAACTATATTAACTTACTTTTAGGAGGTTGTTTCACTTGTTAAGACCATTAGGTGATCGCATCATTATCGAGCTACAAGAAGCAGAACAAACGACATCATTCGGTATTATTGTACCTGACTCAGCGAAGGAGAAGCCACAAGAAGGTGTAGTCGTTGCAGTCGGAGCAGGTCGCGTACTTGATAACGGGACACGTGCAGAACTTGATGTCAAAGTTAACGACCGCATCATTTTCGAACAGTACGCAGGTACAGAAGTGAAGTATGATGGAAAAGAATACTTAATTTTAGATGTACGCAACATTTTAGCAATTGTAGAAGACTAATTTATTGTATGGGTGCAACGCTTGCATCCATACGCTTTCATAACATACAAAACATACGTTGATTAAACAGTAAATGACGATCCATGTTTCGGCTCGCGTTTTTAGGGCTCGGAGGCGAACACGACGTTTATCAACAAACATACACATATATGCTCATTGACGAGCACATCATACAAACAAATTACTAGGAGGATTCATTCAATATGGCAAAAGATATTAAATTCTCAGAAGAAGCACGCGCTTTAATGCTACAAGGTGTAGACAAATTAGCAAACGCAGTAAAAGTAACATTAGGTCCTAAAGGGCGCAACGTCGTGTTAGAGAAAAAATTCGGTTCTCCATTAATTACAAACGACGGCGTATCAATCGCAAAAGAAATTGAGCTTGAAAACCCATACGAAAACATGGGTGCAAAGCTAGTAGCTGAAGTTGCGTCGAAAACGAACGAAATCGCGGGTGACGGTACGACAACTGCGACAGTTTTAGCACAAGCGATGATTCGCGAAGGGTTAAAAAACGTAACAGCTGGTGCAAACCCTGTTGGCATTCGTAAAGGGATGGACAAGGCGGTTGCAGCTGCATTAACAGAGCTACAAGCAATTTCACGTCCAGTTGAAAACAAAGAATCAATCGCACAAGTTGCGGCGATTTCAGCAGCTGACGAAGAAGTAGGTCAATTAATCGCTGAAGCAATGGAGCGCGTAGGTAACGACGGTGTTATTACAATTGAGGAATCAAAAGGCTTCACAACAGAGCTAGACGTTGTAGAAGGTATGCAATTTGACCGCGGTTACGCATCTCACTACATGGTAACAGATACAGATAAAATGGAAGCGGTACTTGATAACCCATACATTTTAATTACAGATAAAAAGATCGCCAACATTCAAGAAGTACTTCCTGTGCTAGAGCAAGTTGTACAACAAGGTCGTCCATTATTAATCATTGCAGAGGACGTAGAAGGTGAAGCGTTAGCAACATTAGTTGTGAATAAATTACGCGGTACGTTCAACGCAGTAGCGGTAAAAGCACCAGGCTTCGGTGACCGTCGTAAAGCAATGCTTGAAGACATCGCCATCCTTACAGGTGGTCAAGTCATTACACAAGATTTAGGCTTAGACTTAAAATCAGCTGACTTAACATCATTAGGACGTGCGGCGAAAGTCGTTGTAACAAAAGACAATACAACAATCGTTGAAGGCGCTGGAGATCAATCAACAATCGAAGGACGCATCGCACAAATCCGCTCTCAAGCAGCAGAAGCAACGTCTGAGTTTGATAAAGAAAAATTACAAGAGCGCTTAGCGAAATTAGCTGGCGGCGTTGCGGTAATTAAAGTTGGTGCAGCAACAGAAACGGAATTAAAAGAGCGCAAACTACGCATTGAAGACGCATTAAACTCTACACGTGCAGCGGTAGAAGAAGGAATCGTTGCAGGTGGTGGTACAGCGTTATTAAACGTATACGGTGCAGTGAGCGCAGTATTAGATACAGTAGAAGGCGACGTAGCAACGGGCGTGAAAATCGTATTACGCGCATTAGAAGAGCCAGTACGTCAAATTGCTGAAAATGCAGGTCTTGAAGGTTCAGTAATCGTTCACCGTTTACGCACAGAAGAAGCAGGTATCGGCTTCAACGCAGCAACAGGCGAGTGGGTAAACATGATCGAAGCGGGTGTAGTAGACCCAGCGAAAGTTACTCGTTCAGCATTACAAAATGCAACATCTGTAGCAGCGCTGTTCTTAACGACTGAAGCAGTAGTAGCAGACATCCCAGAAAAAGCACCAGCAATGCCTGATATGGGCGGCATGGGTGGCATGGGCGGTATGATGTAATTTACCGCACCGATGTTTAAGTAAATCGAACGTCAAAGTTTTTAGCCATTAGTTTGATTGAATATGTAAAGTCGAAAGTGAAACTACTTCCTAGCATCATGTCTTAGGAAGTAGTTTTTTTATGTCCACCTGTATATTTATGATTTTTATTGATTATTTACTATTGTTTGATATTTTGTTGCTTCTAACGTTATATAATAGAGTCTTTTTGTTTATTTTTTATTATAGTAATGCATAAAATTATAAAATAAATGATGTTGAAAAATATGTATTGTTATGTTTATTACGAGTGGATTACGTAATATGCATATGTATTGCTGTAATTTATGAATTTTACGCTATTTTTTTAGGTAAAAAGTATGTAAAATAGTAGAAGAGGTACAATCAAACATAATATAAAAGAGGTTTAGGTATATAATGTGAATGAAAAATTCGGGAAAGTGGACTTTTATGAGAAGCCCAAACAATTTAGCAAAAAATTCTACATGTTGGTTAGTCTGTGCGTAGTCCTTGTTACTTTAGGTCATACAGTAGGTAATTTTGAGTTGTTATATAAGCCGTATATTTTGTTTGCTATTCATTTATTTTATGTCATATTAATTGCTAGCTTAGCGATTCAACTTTTACTATCGACGCGTTTTGATTTATCGAATATTGTCGTATGGCAAGGCACATTAATTGCCGCGATTGCTATGATGGAAATTGCGAGCATTGCGCTATCGCAAGAATTGATCTCTTCAAGAAGTATTTTAGGTGAGAATTTATCAGAATGGTTTAAAATCATCTCGCTATTTTTATTGCCATTTATTTTACTTGTCCAAACAGTGAAACTGCCGAAAGTCGTTTCAGCTGCATACCGTGTAAAAATGTACATCGCGATGTTTTTAAGTGTAAATGCTATTATTGGCGGCGTGTACATTTACGTTCGATTTTTTAATAAAATAGTTGCATTTGTGGAAATTGACGTAGTGCGAACGGTTGTCATTGTATGTGCCATGATCGTCTGTTTATGGACATTTTATGCTTACAAATTGCAACGATTCGAGCAAGCAAAGCCAATTCGGCATATGGCATTTGTAACGAACATAGCGCTATTAATTTACTTAATAATGGAGCTTAGTTACGTTGATATGAACAATTTTAACTTTTTATTTATTCAAGCATCAAAAGTAGTGTACGTTACATTAATGTTTCGTATGATGTATTTTGTATCAGTGGAGCAGCCATATTTGCGCCTTGCACAAAAGCGAGAGAAGATGCAAACGATGGCGTATTATGATGACGTGACGAATTTGCCGAATAAGCGATATTTGCCGACGCTGCTTGAGCTAGGAAAGCATACGATGTTTGTCGCTATTAAAATTGAACGACTTCCGTATATTCGCTCCATTTTAGGTGAGGATAATGCGAACGCGTTTATTCGTCTGTTCGTGCAGCGCGTACAGTACGTAATGCCTAGAGGAAGTGTGCTAGGACGTCTAGATGAAAATCATTTATTATTTGCGTGCGAGCGCCAATTAATTGACGAGCAATTAGTATGTGAACAATTAATTATGGCGTTAAATGAGCCCGTGAAAATGTGCGAATATTCACTGCAGCCGAATACTGTAATGGGTGTGTCACTATTTGAGATACATAGTACGAATTTAGTCGAGCTTATTGAAATGGCACAGCTCGCGATGGAAGATGCGATTGTACGACAAAAAACGTTTGAATTTTACGATGGTAAGCTAGCGGTTGAAACACAGCAGCGATTACAGTTAGAGCATGAGCTGCCGTCTGCTATTGCAAACAACGAAATGTATTTAGAATATCAGCCGAAGCTAAACATTAAAACCGGAAAAGTGGAGGCGGTCGAGGCGTTGCTACGATGGCGCCAATCTTCTGGAGCATTCATTTCGCCGATGAAGTTCATACCAATTTTAGAGCGCACGGGCATGATGATTAAAGTAGGTCGTTGGATTTTACAGCAGGCGTGTGTGGACGCGGTATCGTATGAGCGCATATACGGAACGCCGATTCAAGTAGCGGTGAATTTATCGGTTAGTCAGCTTATGCAGCGCAGCATTATTGACGATGTGAAAAAAGCGTTAAAAACGTCAGGACTTGCGCCGCATTTACTTGAGCTTGAAATTACAGAAAGCATGTCGATGAATAGCGATATGATGGGAACGGTGCTGCAGCAGCTAAAAGAGCTCGGTGTGCAAGTAGCAATCGACGACTTCGGCACAGGTTATTCATCGTTATCGTATTTGAAAGATTTCCCAGCAGATACGTTAAAGGTCGATCGTAGCTTTGTTGAGTTAATTGGCAGAGGACGACGAGATGAGGCAGTTTTAGAGACAGTCATTACGCTTGGACAAAAGCTACAGCTTACAATTGTTGCAGAAGGTGTAGAAACGGCAGAGCAGCTACAGTACGTATCGATGCGAGGTTGCCATTACATTCAAGGTTATTACATTAGCAAGCCGCTTCCTTTTTCGCAGCTGTTTGAATGCATTACGCAAATTAATAAGACGTATTACGTAAATTACGCAGGTGAATATATATAAAAAAGGAGTTCGGGCACATGACCCGAACTCCTTTTTATTTGATTATTGGTGCTTCGCTTGGAAAGCTTTCATGAAGTCAGCTAACGCTTGGCAAGCTTCTGTCGGTACAGCGTTGTACGTAGATGCACGGCAGCCGCCTACTGAACGGTGACCGCTTAAGCCTACGAAACCGGCTTCTTCTGCTTCTTTAAGGAATTGTTTTTCTAACTCTTCGTCAGCTACGCGGAATGTAATGTTCATTAATGAACGAGAACCTTCTTCAGCGTGACCGTAGTAGAAGCCGTTAGAGTTGTCGATTGCATCGTAAATAAGTGCTGCTTTTGCTTCGTTGTTTTTCGCAACTTGCTCTAAGCCGCCTTGTGCTTCGATCCATTTTAACACTTCACCTAACATGTAAATACCGAATGTTGGTGGTGTGTTGTATAGTGAGTTGTTCGCTACGAATGTATCGTATTTTAACATCGTCGGTAAGTTTGTGTTTGCTGACTCTAATAAGTCTTTACGGATAATTGCTACTGTTACACCTGAAGGACCTAAGTTCTTTTGAGCGCCTGCGTAGATCATACCGAATTTAGAAATATCAACTGGCTTTGACATAATATCAGAAGACATGTCAGCGATTAATGGCACGTTACCTGTTTCAGGGAATGTTTTCCACTGTGTACCGTAAATTGTGTTGTTTGATGTAATGTGCACGTATGCATCATTTTCGCCAACTTCAACTTCAGTTGGGATGTTTTTATATTTGTTTTCTTTTGTAGAAACAGATGCTACTGCTTCGCCAGAGAATTTCGCTTCTTTTAATGCTTTTTCAGACCAAGAGCCTGTTAATACGTAGTTTGCACGTTTTCCTTCAGTTAAGAAGTTCATTGGGATCATTGAAAATTGTAAGCTTGCGCCGCCTTGTAAAAATACGATTTCGTAGTTGTCTGGTACAGCGAATAATTTACGTAAGTTAGCAATTGCTTCGTTATGTACTGCCTCGAACGTTGCGCTACGGTGGCTAAGCTCCATAACTGACATACCAGTACCTTGGAAGTCTACTAATTCTGCTTGTGCTTTTTGTAACACTTCTAAAGGTAATGCTGATGGACCTGCATTGAAATTGTATGCGCGTTTAGTTGTTGTACTCAATTGAAACACTCCTCATTAGTTGTTCACTCTTACATGGAAAATACAATCGTAGAAAACAAACATTGCTGTCTGTTTATATGGCTAGATTGATTAAATTACGAATATTATAACACTAAAAATGTTTTAATGTTCATATTTTTCATGAAAAAATGTGTATATATTCGTATCGATTATACCTCTTTTTGCTCGTTTGAAAAAGACGAACATTCAGAAAATTTTTGCCTATATAGACGGTGAATATATTTTAGCGTTTTGTTCGTCGGCTCTCCACATCGAGGCAGGCTTTCCGTGGGCGTAGTGTGAGCCTTTCGTGTCACGCTGGAGTCCGCCTCTTGTTTCGAGCCTCGTTCGCATTCTCCTTGTATATAGAAAGGATAAAGGTTTTGCTAGTGAGTGGAGAGGGTACATTTAATAAATAGTAAATTGATAGCAGAAGGGAGCATTTTACATGGATCATTGGATTGAAAAAGGATATCGAAAGTATGAAGGCGAGCATATTGACGTATATTTTTCAGTAGATGTTTGTGAGCATGCCGCCAATTGTGTAAAAGGAAATCCGAATGTTTTTGATACGAAGCGCAAGCCGTGGATTTTAGCAGATGCGGCTCCTGCAGATGAAGTCGCGCGCGTCATTGATACATGTCCGTCTGGTGCATTACAATACATTCGAAAAGGGGAGTAACCGATGCAATTTTTAGAAGAGGATCGTCGCTTATATTTAGAGGAAGATGGCAAAACGTATGCAGAAATTACGTGGTCAAATGCAGGCGACTACGTCATGATTGTTGACCATACGTTTGTTGCAGATTCGCATCGCGGTGAAGGGCTTGCTGTAAAGCTCGTGGAAGCGGTCGCCGATAAAGCGCGCGCCGAGCAAAAGAAAATTATTCCGCTTTGCCCGTTTGCGAAAAAAGAATTTGAGAAAAAAGAGCAGTACGCAGATGTGTGGAAAAAATAATACATGAACGCTTAAGGCATCGATGCATATAAATATGTCCATCGATGTTTTTGTTGTCCATATATTGACAAAGCGATAGGCAGAAGCGGCATTTCTCTGTATAATAAAAAGTAATGTGCATGCGGCAGTATCGCACAATGACATACTATTTATGTGAAACTTTTCGTCAGCAATCGGCGTCTTGAATAGTATGTGTCAATCGTGGCGAATCGTGCCGATGTATGATATGCTACCGACGAGAAACAAAGTTCTGGCAATGCAACTTTGTGTATACAATAGCAAATGCGCTCATCATAAAAAAATGTGCAATGCCATGTAGCGCAAATAAAAGAGTACGTGTAGTATTTTAATTAATTATAACCTTTGGAGGAATTTTTCATTATGAAGTTAAAAAAAATGTTTCGTTATGTAGCTTTACCAACAGCATTAGCAGCAATGTTAGCAGGCTGTTCAGGAGACAAAGTAGAAAATGAAGTGTTAGCAACGATTGGCGACACTGAAATTCTTTACACAGATTTAGCAGATCAATTAATCGAGTTACAAGGTAAAGATACATTAGAAACGATGATCACAAATGAAATCGTAAAACAAGAAGCTGCAAAAGCGAAAGTAGAAGTATCAGAAGAAGATATTGAAGAAGAGTATAAAAACTACATTAACTACTACGGTGGCGAAGAAAGCTTCAATTCAATGCTTCAAATGTACGGCATGTCAGCTGACGACGTACGTAAAGATATCGAAAACTCATTATTAACTGAAAAAGTAATCGCTTCTACAATTGAAGTGAAAGATGAAGAGTTAAAAACGTACTTCGATGAAAATGCAGCAAACTATGAAACATCTGCTGAAGTAGCAGCAAAACATATTTTAGTAGCGACAGAAGAAGAAGCGAAAAAAGCACTTGAGCGTTTAAATGCAGGTGAAGAATGGGATAAATTAGCAGCTGAGTTATCAACAGATACTTCAAACAAAGATAAAGGCGGCGACCTTGGCTTCTTCGGTGAAGGTGTAATGGTTGAAGAGTTTACAAAAGTTGCATTCGCACAAGAAGTAGGCACAATTTCAGCACCAGTAAAAACAGAATACGGCTTCCATATTATTAATGTATATGACAAAAAAGAAGCAGTAGCAGCAGTATTCGAAGATGTGAAAGATAAAGTAAAAGACGACTACGTATATGCAAAAGTGTCTGAGCAATTCGCAACTTGGATGGAAGATAAAAAGAAAGAATACAAAGTTGAAAACACTTTAGCAGCTGATGAAGAAAAAACGGATGAGTCGGCAGAAAAAACTGACGAAGAAAAAACGGATGATTCAGCAGAAAAAACTGACGAAGAAACGACAGAAGAAGAGAAATAATTTCATCACATGACGAGGTGTACGACAGTCCAAACAGGCTGTTGTGCACCTTTTTTGTTTGGAGTTGTTTAATACACGTTTGTTCATTAGCTACTCGTATGCAGCTGCATCGGTAGCTTTCGGCGGCAAAATGAAAATAAATGCAGCATTGTAATGGCAGAGAGCGTGCGGCGAGACTCCTTGGGGAAAAGCTCGTGCCTCATGACAAATATCGCGTTCGCTCCCCTTGAGGCCCAGGAAAGCGAGCCGCAATATGCGAACTGCAAATGCAATGGCGAATCAATCCGCTTAATAAAATCGTTTTTAGACAGAACCTAGTATGATGAATTTAAAAAATATATGCATAAGCGAGAAAAATAGGCGTATAATAAATGGAAAAAGGGGATGGCACGATGAGGAAATGGCTTGTTAGTTTAGCGGCAGTACTATCGCTTACAATTGCATCAAACAGTGCAGTAGCAGAAACAGAGAGGGAAACAGAAACAGCGACGTGGTATGAAAAGTTTAACTACGTCGCAATTGGTGATTCACTCGCGTTTGGGATTAATGAACAAAATAATATCGGCAACGGCTACACGCATTTCGTTGCGCATTATTTAGCGGACAATAACGTATTAAACAGTTATTCAAACGGTTATGCAGTACCAGGCTATACGACAGCGGACGTTTATAATGCGATAGAAAACAATACAGCGCGTTTAATAAATGAAGGCATTAATATAGCTGAACTCCCAGCTGGTACACTTGACGCAATTGAAGCTGCAGACGTCATTACAATTACAGCAGGTGCGAACGATTTATTAAAGCATGTACAGCGCAATAACAATGAATTAACGATCGACTTTGCAGCTCTTTTAGCGGAACAGCAAAAAGTGAAGACGAACTACGAAAATATGTTAACGGAAATTCGTGAAGTGAATGCACGTGCATTTATTTACGTTGTCGGCTATTACAACGCATTTGCGCATTTACCACCAGCAACGGCGGCACAAGCTGGGCAACTGCTCGGCGCGTTAAACAATACCATTGCGAGCGTAGTCGAACAACATGACGCTACATTCGTTGAAACGGCAGATGCGATTGCACAAAACGTCGCAGCCTATTTACCAAATCCACTCAACATTCACCCGAGTGAAGCAGGCTATGAAGCGATGGCGGGCGAAGTAATTGCCGAGCTAGAAAACGATGTGTATTACACACCGTACCGTATGTTTGCGACAGCGACATCACCGACAACAGTCGACGTACGATGGAGCGCGGCAGATTATGAAGACACGTTACAAAGCTATAACGTATATGTTGACGAGGAGCTCGTAGCACAAGTTGGACGTGATGAGACCGAAATTACGATCGAGGAGTTAGACCCAGCGACGATGTATGAATTTCACGTAACGCTTACTGACACGTTTGGCAACGAAATTCGTCCGTTATCAACGTGGGAAGTAACACCGTCTGAAGAAGGGAACTATCCGTTTACCGACATTGCGACACATGCAGATCGTACATACATTGACCGCGCTGCCAATATGGGGTTTGTATCAGGCTATGAGGACGGCACGTATCGACCGAGCTTACAAGTAACGCGCGCACAAATTGTAAAGCTACTGACGAACGCGCTTGGATTAGAGCATACAGAAGAAGCACCGTTTACCGACATCGGTAGCTACGCAGACGAAACGAAGCACCAAATTGCAGCCGCGTACGAAGTGGGGATTATTCAAGGAACAGATGGCAAGTTCCGACCGAATGAGCCGGTGACACGTGCACAGCTAGCATTAATGATTGCGCGTGCTTATACGTACATTAGAGGTGAAGAAATTGATGTGACGGTAAGCAGCTTTACCGATATTAGCAGCTACAACGAAGAAGCGCAAAAAGCGATGCAGTTTTTATATAATCAAGAAATCGCAACAGGTTGGGAAGGCAAGTTCATGCCAGGCAACCCGACGATGCGCTCACATGCAGCGAAAATGATCGTTAATTTCACCGATTCGTTTATGCGTTAATTCAATAAATAGAAGTAGGCAAAGTCATGATGGCTTTGCCTATTTCTGTTGAATCGTTTACAGTATGAACAGGGGATTTTGGCAAGTAAATGAAGCGCTAAACGGAGGTGAAATGATGAATCAGCACTTTTTAAAAATTATAAACAGTCAAGATAGCGAGGCACAGTTTAAGCTAGCCAATGCACTATTTGAAGGGGAAGAAATGCAAAAGGATGATGTGCGCGCGCTACAGTTATATGAGCGTGCAGCACAGCTTGGGCATGCCGATGCGTTAAATAATGCGGCAGATATGTATTTAAATGGTGAAGGAACTGCCGTTAATTATAATAAGGCACGTGCATTGTTTGAAGAAGCAGCGTCTTGTGGTGTAGCTGAGGCATATTTTACGTTAGCGATGATGTATGAGACCGCACTCGGTGTCTCGCACGATGCGCAGCTCGCTTTGCATTATTATGAGCAAGCAGCTGCACTCGGTGACGTAGAAGCGGTGTATTATTTAGGTATGATTCATTATGAAGGGCTGCTACATGTAGCGTGCGATGAACAGAAGGCGAAACATTTTTTCGTTGAGGCAGCTGCACATGGACATGTCGATGCGCTATTTAATTGTGGCTATTTTTACGAGCATGGCATCGGTGGTAATAAGGACGTACAAAAGGCGATATTATTTTACAACGAAGTGGCGTTACTTGGCGACGAGCAGGCGGAGCAACGAGTGTACATGTTGCAATAAATATTTGCAGCTAGAGCGCATCATTCGTTTAGCTATCGTTGTCATCGAAGAAGCTATATGAAAATAGGTTTTCAGTTGTGGAAAGAAGGTTATAGTACGTTTAAGTAAACAATCGAACGACGGGATAAAATTTAAAAGAGGTGTAAGCGATGCAAAAAACAAAAGGAAGAACGTTACATTATACAGAGGATTTACGATTTATTCGTCTAGCAGAAAAAGAGCAGTTAGAAGATTTGCGTGTATTATGCACATATGCGGAATATTGTATCGGTGTACAGCAAGTTGGTATTGACCAAGATGAAGCGGCGGCATTTAAGGAAAACTTACACAGCATTACAATAAGGCAAGATAAACGCTACACACAGCTGGACGAACTGATCGCACGTAATTTCAAAGCATTGCGTAAAGAGGAGACGGAGGACGATTCCTTCGTCGTGTACGGCAAACGAGTGCGCGCGTTAGAAAGTGGCTTACGAACGTTGCGTTTATTTTTAACAGAAGTAGTCGACACGCTAACAAATACAAGTGGTGAACATACGCGTGTTGCGGATCGCCTCGGCTATTTTGAGAAGCGCTCGATGGAACTTGAGGCAGAAATGTTACTACTTCAAGAAGAAACCGCGAAGTTTTATTAACCGAAAGTAGATAAATATATGTGAGTTAGTATAGAATGACTATACTAGCTCATTTTTTTTTTAGCCATTGGAATAAATTAAAAAAATAGATGAACACTAAAAGTCATAAAAATAGTGATATCTTTTTATGAATCGAAAGTATTATGTTAAGTTTAGATTATTGATTTGCATATGTTTTTATGAGTATAAAGGCTTTTCGTGTCAAAAAATTATAAGTAAAACTAATCTTTTCCATAAAATTGTATAAAAGAATGAATGGTTTGTACGAAGTAGTAATGGGGATTACTAAACTGTTAATGGATTAAGAATGAAAGAAGTGGAAGCAATGTTTTTTAAGCAAAAACAACAAGTGAAAAAAATAAAACTAGATGGGTATAATGTGCGAATTCAATTTACACATCATAAACATTTAAATAAAAAAGTAGATATAGTGAATATTACCGAACAAGATTTACGTTATTTATGTAGTATGCGCCCTTACGTTCAAAAGCACATTGATGAACTAGTAGAGGCGTTTTATTATTGTATCGGCAAAGAAGAATCGCTCGTAACGATCATTAATGAGCATAGTTCAGTTGATCGATTGAAGGTGACGCTGCGCAAACATATTATTGAAATGTTTAGTGGTGTTTTGGACGATACGTATTTCGAAACGCGTCGACGCATTGCGAAGGTGCATGTGCATATCGGCTTAAAAGCACCTTGGTACATTGCGGCATTTCAGCAACTATTTGCGAGTTTCTCGGAGCTTGTGTGGAAGTACGTAGATGATGAGGAA
Organism: Caryophanon latum; assembly: GCF_001700325.1. GTDB lineage: Bacteria > Bacillota > Bacilli > Bacillales_A > Planococcaceae > Caryophanon > Caryophanon latum. The sequence continues at coordinate 41,506 of NZ_MATO01000049.1, read as the reverse complement.
GACCGTCATGCTGTTGTGGGTGCCATTTCGAAAATTTCAAACTTCGAGCAGCAAATTGTGCTAGAGGAGTTTGATCAAATTATTGAAGAAATGAAAAAGCGTATTAATGAAGAAAAGAAAAATGCTATGTGTACGATTTTGTCGACGTCAGAAGGTTTAGCAGCTATTTCAGAGCAAACGAACGCGTCATTCCAAACGATTCGCTGTCAATCGAATAACTTAAAAGATTTAGCGCAAACGGCAATTGAGTATTCGACTGAAGTTGAGCAAAAGGCAACGCAAGGGAAAGATTATATCGAGGCGCATGTTCATAGCATGGGGCAAATCCATCATTCGGTGAACACGGTCGTTGATGACATTCAAAACCTCGTGCAGCTATCAAAAGAAATGGGCGATATTATTGGTATCGTTGAAGGAATTGCGAATCAAACGAATTTACTGTCACTTAATGCGGCCATTGAAGCAGCACGTGCAGGCGAATATGGTAAAGGTTTCTCCGTCGTTGCGTCAGAGGTGCGTCAATTATCGGAGCAAACGAAAAATTCGACGTCGCGTGTGTCGGAGCTATTAAAAAATACGACGACGTACATTCAACAGCTGGAAAACCGTCTGCACGATGTATTATCGGAAGTACAAGGTGGCGCAACATCGACGGAAAATACGGCAAATCAATTTATCGTTATTTTGGAGGCGATTCACCAGTCAAAAATGCAAAACAACGTCATGGGTGAGCATTTACAAACGTTGAATAATACAATGACGGAAATGAGTCAGGCGTTAGATGAGGTTGTCGTATCAGCAGACAACTTATCAAACTTAGCGATCGATTTAGAAAAATAACGAGTGGGAGTGAAGCATAATGCTTTGCTCCTTTTGGTTTGTTAAGAGGTATAATATAAAGAAAAAACGAAAGCAGGAACGAAGGATGAAAACAATTGCGGTCGTCGGTGGAGGCATTACAGGCTTATGTGCGCTATACGAAATGGAGCGCCAAGCGAAAGCACAAAACATCGATGCACAATTTATATTAATTGAAAAAAATGACTATGTCGGTGGGAAAATTCATACGGTAACGACGGACGAATTTGCGATGGAAGTCGGGGCGGATTCAATTGTCGCTCGTCATCCGGGTGTGCTCGCGATGGTTGAGGAGCTCGGTATGGCACAGGAGCTCGTGTACAACGAAACAGGTACATCTTACATTCATACGAACGGCGAGCTGCACGGCATTCCGTTAAATTCGACGTTTGGTATTCCGATGAGCGTTGAGTCGCTTATGCAAAGTACGCTCTTAACTGAGGCAGGTAAGGAGCGCGCGTTGCAAGACGTAACGACGCCAAACACGACGTTTACGAAGGACGACTCGATCGGTCACTTTTTAACGTCTTGCTTTGGCGATGAGCTTGTAACGAAGCAAATCGCGCCGGTTCTGTCAGGGGTGTATTCAGGCAATTTATACGAGTTATCGATCGCGTCAACGATTCCGTATTTGCTCGACTATAAAAAACAATTCGGCAGCATTATAAAAGGCTTTGAGGCGAACCGCGAAAAGTTCGAAAAGGCAAACGACAAAAAATTCATTTCCTTTAAACGAGGGTTGTCGAGCTTTGCCGAACGCGTTTGCCAGTCGCTAACGAAAACAGAGGTGCTAACAAATGTGCAGCTAGAGCTACTAGAGAAAAAGGGTGAGCAGTATGCGCTTTATTTATCAAATTGCGATATTCGTTACGTCGATGAAGTAGTGTTAACGACGCCGCATGATGTGACGCGCCGCTTCTTTAACGACGACGCATTGCAGCCGTATTTCGACGGCTTCCGCAACGGCTCGGCCATTACGCTTTATTTAGGTTATGACGTGCCTGATGCGATTTTACCGGCGGATGGCACAGGCTTTATCGTGTCGCACAATAGCAGTTTACAGTGCAATGCGTGTACGTGGACGAGCCGCAAATGGAAGCATACGTCAAAGCACGAGAAGCTACTTGTGCGTTTATTTTATAAAGACGTGCACCCGCGCTATGAGGAATTTAAGGCGATGAGTGATGCCGAGCTCGTTCGCGTGGCGATGGACGATATTAAGATGAGCTTAGATGTGACGGACGAACCGACTATTTGTGAAGTGACGAAATGGATTGACCAAATGCCACGCTACGATTTAGCGCATCGTAAAACGCGTGATGCACTTGTTGATTACTTAGCTATTCATTATCCGAACGTCGTTTTAGCAGGCTGTTCATTTTACGGTGTCGGCGTCGGCGCGTGCATGCAAAATGGACGCGAAATCGCAACGCGCGTAATTTCAACAATTTCGTAATGTCGCCCGTTAAAATTGTTAACTTACTTGACGTTTAATCGTTATAACGTTATGATTCTTTTAACAATTCAATCAATTGAATAAACTCTTATCAAGAGAAGTGGAGGGACTGGCCCGTAGAAGCTTCAGCAACCAGCAGTATGCAAGGTGCTAAATCCAGCAAAACAATGCGTTTTGGCAGATAAGGCTACATGTAAATGATACGCCTTCTTTGTTTATACAAAAGAAGGCTTTTTTTATAGCTTAAAATGAGGTGTGTTGATTAGTTATTTTTATACAGCTGAATCGATAAATACAACATTTGAAGAAAGTGCTCGAGTGTAATGATAATACGCATCGAGCCAATTACTCGGTAATCAACATACGTAAAATATGACAAATGTGCGACGAAGGAAGAGAGGGTTTTATAGATGAAATTGCTTGAACGATTACAAAATGAAGTGTTAACAGCAGATGGCGCAATCGGCACGGTGCTGTATAGCTACGGCTTAGAATATTGTCACGAGGAAATGAATGTACAGCGACCAGAGCTAATTGAAAAAATTCACCGTGAATACATTGCGGCAGGTGCGGACATTATTCAAACGAACAGCTACGGGGCAAATGCGATTAAGCTTGCGCGCTACGGCTTAGAAAACGATGTTGTGAAGCTAAACACGGCGGCGATTGCACTTGCGAAAAAAGCAGCAGCTGACGGTGGACAATACGTGCTTGCGACAATTGGTGGCATTCGTGGTATTCGTAAAAGCGATGTAACACTAGACGATATTTTAGCGGTAGTGAAGGAGCAAGCAGAGGCGCTAATCGCAGGGCAACCAGACGGCATTTTACTCGAGACGTATTACGACTTTGAGGAACTAACAGAAACGGTGAAGCTCGTTCGCTCGTTAACACAATTACCAATCGTGGCGCAAGTGTCAATGCATGAGCCAGGTGTATTGCAAAACGGCTTATCGCTAAATGATGCGTTCGCGGAGCTTGAAGCACTCGGTGCAAACATTGTCGGTGTGAACTGTCGCTTAGGTCCACACCATACAATTCAAGCGTTCGAAACAGTCGAGTTACCGAAAAATGCGTTCATGTCGGCATATCCGAACGCAAGTCTTCTCGATATTGAAGAAGGGCGCGTCGTGTACGAATCAGAAATTGATTATTATGCAAAAGCAGCGGTCGAGCTACGAAATCAAGGCGTGCGTCTAATCGGCGGGTGCTGCGGTACGACACCGAAGCATATTCAAGCAGTGAAAGCAGCGTTAACAGAGCTTTCACCCGTGACGGCAAAGGACGCGAAGGAGCAGCCAGTTGTAAAAATGCGTGACGCAGAGCCGCGCGAGCAGCAGCCACTTCACGAAAAAGCAAAAACGGAGCGCTCGATTATCGTCGAGCTTGATACACCGAGACATTTAGAAATTGAAGGCTTTATGGAAGGCTCACGTCAGCTATATGCAGCAGGAGCGGACGTTGTGATGATGGCGGACAATTCGCTTGCATCCCCTCGTATTAGTAACATCGCAATGGGCGCGCTATTGAAAGAGGAAGGCATTCGTCCACTGACGCATTTAACGTGTCGCGACCGTAACTTAATCGGCTTACAATCGCATTTAATGGGCTTAAACGCACTCGGCATTCACGACATTTTAGCAGTAACGGGTGATCCGACGAAAGTAGGCGACTTCCCGGGAGCAGCAAGCGTGTACGACGTGTCGTCAATGGAATTAATTTCGCTTATTAAGCAGTTAAACGAAGGCATTTCATTCTCAGGCAAGCCGCTGCGCAAAAAGGCGAACTTCTCAGTAGCTGCGGCATTTAACCCGAACGTGCGTGTACTAGACCGCGCCGTTGCTCGTTTAGAGAAAAAAATCGAGCACGGTGCAGACTACTTCATTTCACAGCCGGTATATACGAAGGAAAAAATTGTGGAAATTTACGAGGCAACGAAGCATCTTGAAACGCCAATTTACATCGGCATCATGCCTGTAACGAGCCATAAAAGCGCACAGTTCCTACATCATGAAGTGCCAGGCATTAAATTATCAGAAGATGCGTTAGCGCGTATGGAAGCGTGCGGCGACGATAAGGAAAGAGCGACAGCAGAAGGTATTGCGATCGCAAAAGAGCTTGTCGAGGTGGCGGCACAATACTTCAACGGCATTTACTTAATTACACCATTTTTACGATACGATATGACACTAGAATTAATGAAATATATTCATCAATTAGATGAGCAAAAAAAGGGAGTACAAGCGTAATGACGAAGCATTTGATTGAACAGCAACTCGAAAAGCGCATTTTAATTTTAGACGGCGCGATGGGGACGATGTTGCAAAACGAAAACTTAACACCAGAGGACTTTGGTGGAGAAGAATTAGACGGCTGTAACGAAAATTTATTATTAACACGTCCGGACGTATTAGAAAAAATTCACCGCGAATATTTAGCAGCTGGTGCAGATATTATTTGTACGAATACGTTTGGTGGAACACCGCTCGTATTAAATGAGTACAATATCGGACATTTAGCGGATGAAATTAATACAGCAGGTGTGCGCATTGCACGTAAAGCGGTAGATGAGTTTTCAACACCGGAATGGCCGCGCTTCGTTGCCGGTGCAATCGGTCCTACGACGAAAACGTTATCGGTAACAGGTGGTATTACATTTGATGAGCTTGTAGAAAACTTCTATAAGCAAGCATATGCGTTAATCGATGCAGGTGCGGACGTCATTTTACTTGAAACGTCTCAAGATATGTTAAATGTAAAAGCAGGTACACTTGGCATTAAGCAAGCGTTTGACGAGCTAGGTAAAGAGCTACCAATCATGATTTCAGGTACGATCGAGCCAATGGGTACGACGCTTGCTGGTCAAACGATCGATGCGTTTTACGTGTCAATCGAGCACATTAAACCGTTATCAGTCGGCTTAAACTGTGCAACAGGTCCAGAATTTATGACCGACCACATTCGTTCATTATCAGAGCTTGCGACGAGCTTTGTTAGCTGTTACCCGAACGCTGGTTTACCAGACGAGGAAGGATGCTACCACGAAACGCCGGATTCGTTATCGAAAAAGCTAAGCGGCTTCGCTGAAAAAGGTTGGTTAAACATCGTTGGTGGGTGCTGTGGTACGACGCCGGCACATATCGCAGCCATTCGTGAAGCAGTAGACAAGCATGCGCCACGCAAAAAGCCAGAAAAAACACACGGTCACGCCGTATCAGGCATTGAGCCGTTATTATATGATGATTCAATGCGTCCGTTATTTATCGGGGAGCGCACAAACGTCATCGGCTCTCGTAAATTTAAAAACTTAATTATTGACGGCAAGTTTGAGGAAGCGGCAGAAATCGCCCGTGCTCAAGTAAGAAACGGTGCGCACGTTATCGATATTTGTTTAGCAAACCCAGACCGCGACGAGCTAGAAGATATGAAAAACTTCATGCAAGAAGTCGTGAAAAAAGTAAAAGTACCGCTCGTAATCGACTCAACGGACGAGCACGTAATCGAAGAATCATTAAAGTTCTCACAAGGTAAAGCAATCATTAACTCGATTAACTTAGAAGACGGCGAAGAACGCTTTGATGCGGTAATGCCACTTGTAAAAAAATACGGAGCAGCAGTTGTTGTCGGCACAATCGATGAAGTCGGCATGGGTGTTACGCGTGAGAAAAAGCTAGAAGTAGCAAAGCGCTCATATAAACTATTAACAGAGAAGTGGGGCTTAGCGCCGGAGGACATCATCTTTGACCCGTTAGTATTCCCGGTTGGTACAGGTGATGAGCAGTACATCGGTTCAGCGGAGGAAACGATCGAAGGGATTCGATTAATTAAAGAAAACTTACCAGGCGTATTAACGGTGCTTGGTGTAAGTAACGTATCGTTCGGTTTACCACCAGTAGGACGCGAAGTATTAAACGCTGTATATTTATACCACTGTACACAAGCTGGTCTTGACTACGCGATCGTCAATACAGAAAAGCTAGAGCGTTACGCATCGATTCCAGAGGCGGAAGTAAAGCTTGCGAACGATTTAATTTTCAACACGAACGACGAAACGTTAGCTGTATTCACAGCATTTTATCGCGATAAAAAGAAAGAAAAAACAGAGGATGACATTCCAAAAACAGTGCCTGAGCGCCTAGCGTACTACATTTTAGAAGGTACGAAAGAAGGATTAATTCCAGACTTAGACGCAGCGCTTGAAATTTACGGCACGCCACTAGAAGTAATTAACGGACCTTTAATGGCGGGCATGGCGGAAGTTGGTCGTCTATTTAATGAAAACCAATTAATCGTTGCGGAAGTATTGCAATCAGCAGGTGTTATGAAAGCGGCCGTTGCGCATTTAGAACGCTTTATGGCAAAGGACGAGGAGTCAGCTGGTAAAGGCAAAATGGTGCTTGCGACCGTTAAAGGTGACGTGCATGACATCGGTAAAAACTTAGTTGATATCATTATGAGCAACAACGGTTACCGCGTTGTCGATTTAGGTATTAAAGTAACACCGACGACATTAATCGAGGCTATCCGTAAAGAAAAGCCAGACATTATCGGCTTATCGGGCTTACTTGTAAAATCAGCACAGCAAATGGTTATTACAGCGCAAGACTTTAAAGATGCTGGAATTGATGTGCCAATTATCGTCGGTGGCGCTGCATTATCTCGCCGCTTCACTGAGACGAAAATTGCACCGAACTACGACGGTCCAGTAATGTACGCAAAAGATGCGATGGCAGGCTTAGAAACGATCAACCGTCTCGTAAACCCTGAAACGCGCCCGGCATTACTTCAAGAGCTGGAGGAAGCACAAGTAAAGCGTGCAGAATCAGATGCGCGCCGTGCTGAAAAAGCGCCAGTCGAAGTAACGGAAAAGCCAGTGCGTACAATTGGTGATGCACCAGTGTTCGTACCGAAAGATTTAAAACGTCACGTCACGCGCGAATATTCAGTGGCGCATTTACAGCCGTACGTGAACATGCGCACATTAATCGGGCATCATTTAGGCTTAAAAGGTAACTTAGAGGAGCTGTTAAAAGCAAACGATGAGCGTGCCGTACAATTAACAGAGCTGACGACAGGCTTTTTAAAATCAGATTTATTAAAGCCATCAAGTATTTACCGCTTCTTCCCTGCACAAGCAGACGGAGACGATGTTGTCATTTATGACCCGGAAAAGCCAGGCGTTGAAATCGAGCGCTTCACGTTCCCACGCCAGCAAAAAGCACCGTTTTTATGCTTAGCAGACTTCCTACGTACAGTCGAAAGCGGCGAAATGGATTATGTAGCATTAATGGTCGTAACAGCTGGTCAAGGTGTACGCGCAGAAGCAAACCGCCTAAAAGACGAAGGGAAATTCCTAGAAAGCCACGCCGTACAAGCGACAGCACTTGAGCTTGCGGAAGGATTTGCGGAGCGTCTTCACCAAGAAATTCGCGACCAGTGGGGCTTCCCAGACGCAACGGACTTCACGATGCGTGACCGTTTTGCGGCGAAATACCAAGGTCAACGCTTCTCATTCGGTTACCCAGCGTGCCCGAACTTAGAGGATCAAGCGAAATTATTTAAGCTTATTCAACCAGAAGATATCGGCGTTAATTTAACGGAAGGCTTCATGATGGAGCCAGAAGCAAGTGTAACGGCAATCGTGTTTGCACATCCAGATGCGCGTTACTTCAACGTATAAAAGAAGACGAGGGCGTGGTAAAAGTCATCTTTGGCTTTTATCACGCCTTTTACTGTTTCTATATAAGGACTTTTCGAAGTTTGTAAAAGTGGGAATAGTATTTTACAATGCACTATAAAAGTTGGAATTTTTAGATAACTAAATTAACTACGTAAGCACTATAGGGAGCGATTTTTATGTTAAAGGAAGCCATTTACGCAAGGGAGCAGGAAATGCTTCAGCTGTTAGAGAGATTAGTGAATCAAGACTCAGGAAGCAAGTACAAAAAAGGCGTCGATGCAATCGGACATATGCTGCGTCAAAAATACGAGAAGCTCGGCTTTATCGTTGACGTTGCGACGGAGGATGTCGTCGGCAATCATTTAATTATTCGCCATAAAGAAACGGTGCGACCAGGCATCGTCATTGTCGCGCATATGGACACGGTATTTCCAGAAGGCACAGCGAAGGAGCGACCGTTTACGATTAAAGGATCACGTGCTTACGGTCCAGGCGTTATCGATATGAAGGCAAGCCAAGTTGCACTGCTAACCGCGTTATCAGCGCTCGTTGAAATGGGTGATGAAAAAAGTTACAGCAACGTGCACATCGTATTAAATAGCGATGAGGAAATTGGTTCGCACAAATCAAAAATCGTCATTGAAAACGTCGCGCTCGGCAAAGATTACGCCCTCATTATGGAGCCTGCACGAGCAAATGGAGCGCTCGTTTCAGCACGTCGCGGTGGCGGTACGTATACGTTGCGTGTGTACGGCAAGGCAGCACATTCAGGTATCGCACCTGAGGAAGGGATTAGTGCGATTGAGGAAATTTGCTACAAAATTATTGAGCTACAAAAGTTAAATGGAATCGAAGAAGGCGTAAATGTAAACGTAGGACTCATTAGTGGTGGCGAAGCATCAAACGTCGTATCACCGTACGCCGAAGCAACGATCGATGTGCGAATTACTGAGCCGCATCAAGGTACATTAATTGATAAAGCAGTGCGCAAAGTGTGTGCAAAGCCGCATATTGAAGGAACGAACATCGAGCTTGTCGGTGGCATTAATCGTTATCCGGTTATTAAAAACGACAAGACGGAAAGTTTATTGGCGCACATTCGTGAAGCAGGTAAGGAAATTGGCTTAGCAATTGAGGATGTCGCAACAGGTGGCGGCTCGGACGCATCGTTTACATCGAGTGTACACGTTGCAACGATCGACGGCTTAGGTCCAGTAGGTGGTGGTGCGCATAGCATCGATGAATATTTAGACATTCCGACATTGACAGAGCGCACGTACTTGCTCGCGAAGGTCATTCAGCGCTTAAGCAACAAGCCAGCGATGACACCGGTAAATTATACTATTTAGTTTAGAGGTAGTGTAGAAAGCGAATTGTGTAAAACGAGCTTAAGACGAAATGAGGCGTTATCGGAGAAATTTATTGTCCGATAACGCTTTTTTTTGCTGCTTCGTTAACAGTTGCTTGAAACAACAGGTGAACGCCAGTTAGGATAGCTTGAACAAACATCTGTTGACCTCGGTGGAAAGCGTGCCTCGACGTGACAAGAAACGATAGCAACAATTGCTTTCACATCCATTAAAAAAGTCTAGTGACAAATGTCATGTGAAATGTATGCATTTGTCATGCGCACAATATGATAAATATGGCTACAGTGTATGACGAATTGCTATTATGATAAGGTCATAAGAAAAAATAAGGGGGTTTTGGGCGATGACAACAGTATCAACACATGCGGAAAAGACGAAGCAACTGCGTAAAGGCGTTGCACCGTATGCAAAGTCAGACACTCGAAAAAGCGTGCTACAACTTTTTAATACGGTACTACCATTACTAGCAATTTGGATTGCGGGTTATGCATTTTATAATGTATCTCCGTGGATTTCGGTTGTAAGTGCAGTGCTAGCCGCGGGATTTGTCGTACGAACATTCATCATTTTTCATGATTGCACACACGGTTCATTTTTCAAAAACAAAAAAGCAAATGATTATGTAGGTTTAATTACAGGTGTATTAACATCATTCCCATATGCAAAATGGAAGCGTGAGCATACGATTCACCACGCAACGAGCTCAAACTTAGATAAGCGCGGTATTGGCGATATTAACATGTTAACGGTTGAAGAATATGCAGAGGCAACACCGATGCGTCGTTTAACGTACCGTCTATATCGTAACCCGTTCGTTATGTTTGGCTTAGGACCACTATTTTTAGTGTTAGTAGCAAACCGCATTAACCGCTCAGACGCGAAGCCGAAAGAGCGCATGAACACATATATTACAAACATTTTAGTATTCGGAATTTTAATCGCTGTCGGTTTAACAATTGGTTGGATGCCATTACTACTTGTACATGGTGTGACAATGTTTATCGCAGGTGCATTAGGCATTTGGTTATTCTACATTCAACATACGTACGAAGATTCATACTTTGAAGAAGAGTCAGAGTGGGATTACGTAAAAGCGGCTGTTGAAGGAAGCTCGTACTACCAATTACCAAAAGTGTTACAGTGGATTACAGGCAACATCGGTTACCACCACGTGCATCACTTAGCGCCACGTGTGCCAAACTACAACTTAGAAAAAGCACACGAAGCAAACCCACCACTTCAGCAAGCAACGACGATTACGTTAAAAACGAGCTTAGAGTCATTACGCTACAAGCTATATGACCCAGAGCGTATGCGTTTCGTAACGTTCAAAGATGCGGAAGAAATTATTAAAGAGCGAAGCAATTCAGCGCGATTATCGTAAACAACAAGTAGGCTGTCCCGAATGTGGAGAGCCTATTTTTTTTACAAGTATTTTCAAGACGCTGAGCCGACGAAGTAGTCATTTTTCGGTATAATAAGAGGAAAAACAATGAAAGAGGCTATTATGCAACATATTTCGACTAAAAGCCCGTGGATCAGTATTTACGTATGGGCAGCTTTTTGTGTTTTGCCATTTTTCTTCATTTTCCGCTCACAATCGTGGGTAGAAATTTCGATTGGCATTTCATTTATTTTACTATACTTTTTATTTTATCGATTAGCGATACGAGCGCGACCGGGGCTTGTGTACATGTGGATAAGTTTTGAAATGCTTATTAACATTGCGATGACGCTCATGTTTGGTTACGTCTACTTGGCGCTATTTACGGCGTATTACATCGGCAACATTAAGCATACGGTCGGCTTTTACATTATGTATGGCTTGCATATTGGCTTTACAGTAATTGCAATTGTCGGCGGCTTCTTTATAGATATTGAATTATTTTTAAATCAATTGCCGTTTGTTGTGCTATCGGTCATCGGCGTCGTGCTATTGCCGTTTACACTATACAACCGCAACAAGCGTGAAAATTTACAAGGCGAGCTAACGACGGCGCGCAATAAAATTTCTGAGCTCATCGTTATCGAGGAGCGCCAACGTATTTCGCGTGACTTGCACGATACGCTCGGGCAAAAATTATCGATGATTGGCTTAAAAAGTGATTTAGCGGCACGTCTCGTTGAAAAAGATCCGAAAAAGGCCATTGAGGAAATTAAAGAAATTCGACAAACGGCAAGCATCGCGTTAAAGGAAGTGCGCGAACTCGTAGCCGATATGCGCGTAGTGAAGCTGCAGGACGAGCTTATTCGTATTCGTCAAATGCTTGACGCCGCAGAAATTGAGCTCATGCTTGATGCAGATTTTGAAAACGTGCAAGCGTCCTTGTTTGTGGAAAGTGTATTGAGCATGTGTATGAAAGAGGCTGTAAACAACATCGTCAAACATAGCGACGCGACGATGTGCCACATTACGTATCATGAAACGAGTGATGAAATTATTTTGCGCATTCAAGATAACGGTAACGGCTTCATACAAGAAGAAGTCGGCATCGGAGGAAGCGGCTTAAAGGGCATGCGCGAGCGCTTAGAATTTATTAATGGCACGCTGCAATTTACAAATCAACAAGGCACAATTATTCACATTCGAATTCCAGTTGCCATTACTCGTCAAAAAAGGAAGTGACCATATGATTAAAATCGTTATCGCAGAAGATCAAGGGATGTTACTCGGTGCGTTAAAATCGTTGCTTAGTATGGAAGATGACATGGAAGTTGTTGGCTTAGCGAAAAACGGGGAAGAAGCACTTGCCCTCGTTGCGGAGCATCAGCCAGACATTTGCATTATGGATATTGAAATGCCAATTAAAACCGGCTTAGATGCAGCAGAGGCGCTGTATAGTGAAAAGAACCCGTGCAAAGTCATTATTTTAACGACGTTTGCGCGACCAGGATATTTTGAGCGTGCACGTAAAGCGGGTGTACGTGGTTACTTATTGAAAGATAGTCCGATTGAGGAGCTTGTGAATTCAATCCGTATTATTATGGACGGTCGCCGTATTTACGCACCGGAGCTTGTCGACTTCGTATATGAGGACGATAGCGAAAATCCGCTAACTGAGCGTGAGAGCCAAGTGTTGGAGTTGGTGGCTGAGGGAAAGTCGACAAAGGAAATAGCAGCCGAGCTGTATTTATCCGCCGGTACTGTTCGCAACTATATTTCCACTATTTTAGAAAAGCTCAACGTCGGCAATCGTATTGAAGCGATTGCGCGCTTTAAAGAAAAAGGCTGGAATAAATAAACGCGACTATAACATTTTGCGTGTTACTCCGTTATACTACTAATGGAGGTGATCAATATGACAGTTATTGAACAAATTGAACGCGATAAAAAGCGCCCGATTATGATGTTTTCGCTATCGGCTGTAATGGTCGCCATGAGCATTATGTCGATTGTCGTTGGCTTGCAAGTACAAGCGACGTTAAACATCGTCTTCGGTGTCATCGGGATTGCATTTTTCGCCGGTATGTTAATTGTGTTTGGCAAAGATTTCATGACGAACACGCCGTACTTACGTGTAACAGATGAGGATTTTTCATACGATAAAAAGACGTTTTCATGGCATGAGGTGCGCGAGGTGAAAATTGCGGACTTTGGTAAAGGGAAAGTCATTTTAGTGAATTTACATAATCCACAATCGTACTGGGATTCGTTATCAAAAATCCATCGTAAAATGGCAGAAATGAACGCACAAAACGGTGGGCACGTTCAAATTAACTTAACGAAATCGACAAACGTTGACCCGCAGCAAGTGCTAGCGCAAATGCAACAAGCACATCGTCAAGCGACGGGTATTAAACTGCAACAAGAAGGTACGAAACGTCGCATTCGCGCGTCATTTAAGTAAACGAAAAAGCTGCTGTGAGTTCGCCTCATAGCAGCTTTTTTTATTCGTTATTTTCTTTTCGTTAAGCGACCGAGAATGAACGCACTAGCGGCAATCGCAAGCGCCGTGTTCGTCTTTTTCGTAAATAGTTGCTTCGTCACGAGCGACATATTTTTTGGACGTTCCGCTAAACGACGCATGTAATAGCCGTACCAATCTTCACCGAATGGCACGTACGCACAAACGTTGTAGCCTTCGCGTGCGAGATGCTGCTGCAATTCTTTTCGGAAGCCGTACAGCATTTGGAACTCGAACTTGTTTGTCGGAATGCTGTGCTCTGCAACGAAGCGCTTCACATGGTCGATAATGTTGTCATCATGCGTTGCAATCGATGTAAATGTACCGTGCAATAAATGGAATTCGATGAGCTCAACGTATTGGATATCAATATGAAGCGGTTCTTTTAATACAGCCGATTCGTTCTCGTTATATGCTCCTTTAACGATGCGAATGCGCGACGATTGGAAGCGCTCGGCAATTTTCGGTGCATCGTGTAAATACGCTTGCACGACTGTTCCGACGTTATCGAATACTTTTTGTAGCTCCTCGACAATATCGAGCGTAATGGCGAGCGTGTTTTCATTTTCTGCATCGATTGTAACGAAAACGTTTTGCGTAGCAGCATGCTCTACGATGTCGCGCACGTTGTCATAGCAAAAATCAACGTCTAACAGTAAGCCGAGCTGCGTAAGCTTTACCGAAATGTGCGCCTGTGCGTTTGCTTCGACAATATGATCAATGACCGCACAAATCGCATCTTTTGCTTCGACTGCTTGTTGCTCATCCGTTACAAACTCCCCTAAATAGTTGAGCGTCGCGTCGATGTGCTGGACGTTTAACGCCTGTACGCGCTCGATTGCTTCTGAAATGTTCGTGCCGCCGACGATGTGCTGTGCGCCGAGCTGCAAACCATATTTTTGTGCCGCTGCTTGAAGCTGTGGCTGCGTTGCGAGTGTTGAAAATGTTTTACGTAAAACCATAAATAAACCCCCAAAAAGTTAAATGTGTAATTGCATACGTTCATTGAATAATGTGCGGTAGCTTGTAAAGCCGACAATTGTACTTGAAACGGCAGCGCATGTAAGGAGTGCAAAAATAATGAGCAGCTGAAATTGCACCGCTTGTATCGGATCAGCCCCACCGATAATTTGTCCGCTCATCATGCCGGGAAGCTGCACGAGCCCAATCGTTTTTTGGCTTTCAATTGTCGGAATCATGCTCGCTTTCACAGCATCGATTAACTGGCGATGAATTGCCTGCTTCGGTGTGCCGCCGAGCGATAAAATGAGCTCTACTTCATCTGTGCGCGCATCGATTTCTGCTTTGAAGCGATTTAAAAACAATACGGAAATGACCATCGCATTGCCAATCATCATGCCGCTAATTGGAATGATATATTGCGGTGTTGCTGGGACGATTTGAAAGCCGAGCAGCACAGATTGCGTAATGACTTCGACTGTGATGAGGGCGAGTGCAATTTTCCATGTAATGCCGCGAATCCATCGCCCTTTTTTGCGTGCATTCAGCGTTGCAACGACGATCATGAGCGTAATCATGAGCACGATGAAAACCGCGCTTTTTGCCTCGAAGACGAACGACAAAATGTAGCCGACTGCAAGCAGTTGAATCGTCGAGCGAACGGTGGCGATGAATATATCGTTCTCTAAGCCGAGCTTTAACGTTTTCGATAGTGCAAACGGAATGAATACGAAAATGAGCGTAAGTGATAGCGCTGTATACGTCATTGTGCATCACCTCGCACGAACGCTTGCACTGCTTCGTTAGTCGACTCGGTTAGCAGCGAAGACGGACCTGCTTCAATGAGCCGTCCATCCATCATTATCCACGTATCATGCCCGATGCTCAATGCTTGCTGTAAGTTGTGTGTAATCCAAACGATCGTCGTGTCGTATGTGTCGTTAATATGCTGAATGAGCGCTTCGATTTCACGACAAGCAGTGCGGTCGAGCGCCGACGTAATTTCATCGAGCAATAAAATAGGCGAGCGGTTGACGAGCGTGCGCGCAATCGATACGCGCTGTCGCTGTCCACCTGATAAATCGCGCGCTTGCTGCATTAATAAGTTATGCGGCAAATGCACATCGTCTAAAAAGTGATATGCTTGCTCTTTTGTCAACGTTTCGCCGCGCAGCTGTTTCGGTAAGCATAAGTTGTCGTAAACTGTGCCGTCAATCATCGGTGCTGCTTGTAATGCGATGCCGACATAGCGTCGTAGCTCAGTCGGCTCGATGCTTGAAATCGGGCGCTGCGCAATCGATACAGTGCCAGTCGTTGCGCTATATAAGCCGTTACAAAGCTTCAGTAGCGTCGTTTTGCCCGCACCAGAAGGACCGACGAGTGTCGTAATACGTCCTTTCTCGATTGTGCCTGTCATATCGCGTAGCAGCTCGCGTTCATCAATAATGTATGAAACGTTTTGAAACGTAATCGCAGAAATAGCAATCACTCCTTCATTGTCAAAGTGTTGTGTTCCAATCTTTACATACATCGACGTAGCGCACTGCCTTCGCATGCATAAATAGTTCCTCAGGCGTTAGCTCAATGGCAGAGTTGCGGCTGCCACAAGCAGGGAACACGGTGTCAAAGCGCTGCAACGAAATGTCGATATATACAGCCATGTCTGTCGCAAGCCCGAACGGACAAACGCCGCCGACAGGATGCCCTGTTAACGCGACGACCGTTTCGGCATCGAGCATGCGCGGCTTCAGTTGAAATTCTGCTTTAAATTTCGGATTGTCGATTTTCGCATCGCCTGCTGCTACGAGTAAAATGGCGTCGTCGCCTGATTTAAATGATAACGTTTTCGCAATGCGCGCTGGAATAACTTGAAGTGCAGCCGCAGCTTCGTCAACTGTTGCGCTGCTGCTTTCTAGTTGCAGCACGTCCTGTTCTTTGTTCACCGAGCGGAAATAATCGAGTACGCTTTGTAATGACATACAAAAACCCCTTTTCGTAAAATATGTACAGCTAAAATGATACACGTCTTTTTCGCTCTGTACAAATATACGAAAAAAGCCGAGCGCATATTTACGCCCGGCTTCATTTTATGCTTTTCGTAATTCAGAATTAGAAGTTTGCTGATTACCAAGTGTCGTTAAACGCTCCGCAAACGAACCGCTGCGCTGTACCCCTTTAAATGAATCTTGGAACTCGTATGCATTTGCACCGTGTTCGATTGTATCAAGACCTGCAATTTCTTCTTCTCGTGGTACACGTAAAGGAATGAATAGTTTAATGATCGATAAGCTGATGAATATCGCAATGCTCGTCCATGCGATGACTGCGACAATGCCGATTGCTTGTACGGCAAGTAACGTTGCACTGCCGCTGTAAAATAAACCGTTTGCTTTGTCGAGTAAGCCAACTGCGAGCGTTCCCCAAATACCGCAGAAACCGTGAACTGTTACGGCACCAACTGGATCATCAATACGTAATTTTGAATCGATGAAGCGGACACCTTCTACTAAAATTGGAGCAGCAATCGTACCAGCAACTAATGCACCGATCATGCTCAAGTTTGCAGCACCGGCTGTAATCGATACTAAGCCAGCAAGCGCACCGTTTAGTGTAAGTGAGCCATCCATGTAGCCGTAGCGGAATTTCGTGTACATCGCCGTCATAAACACACCAGCAGAAGCAGCTAAAAACGTATTTGCAATAACCCCTGGCACAGAAGCAGGATCAGCAGCTAACGTTGAAGCGCCGTTGAAGCCGAACCAGCCTAACCAAAGAATGAATACCCCAAGTGCGCCAAGTGGAATCGAGTGACCTGGAATAACGTTGACGCGTCTACCTGTATACTTACCGATACGCGGTCCGATCATCGCAGCTGCGACGAATGCAGCGACCGCACCTGTTAAATGCACAACTGTTGAGCCTGCAAAGTCGATAAAGCCAAGAGACGTTAACCAGCCATCACCTTGCCATACCCAGTGACCGACGATCGGATAAATGAATAGCGTCATCACAATGACCATCGCGATGTAGGCGAAAATGTTCGTACGTTCTGCCACTGCCCCTGAAATAATTGTCGCGCACGTTGCTACGAACATCGCTTGGAACACGAAAAACGCAATGTCTTCAACTCCTCGTAACGCAAATCCCGAAAATCCAATCATGCCGTTCACTGAATCACCGAACATAATCGCATAGCCTGCGAAGAAGTACACAATCCCGCCGAGTGAAATGGTGATGAAGTTTTTCATTAAAATGTTCACGGCATTTTTCGAGCGCGTAAACCCTGCTTCAACCATTGCGAATCCTGTATGCATGAAAAATACTAAAAATGCGCCAAGCATAACCCAAACTAAGTTAATGGATAATTCCAAAGCTTCTACTGTCATTGTAATTCCCCCTTGTTTTTGTTGATCGTGTTGCGTGAATCGTCGTTTGCCGTTAACAACTCAATTTGTATTATTCAATCGCGATCGCGCCGACTTCCTTCGTGCGAATACGAATCGCCTGCTCGACTGGATAAATGAAAATTTTACCGTCACCTACATCACCTGTTGACGCATCACGTAGCAGCACATCGATAATCGGCTGCACTTGCGAATTTTCGACAACCATTTCGAGCTTCAGCTTCGATAAAAACTCCATTTCATACGTGTTGCCGCGGAAAATACCTGTACGACCTCGTTGACGACCACACCCTGCGATTTCAGTTACACTTAAGCCGCCAATACCCGCAATCGCTAACCCTTCACGTACTTTTGCAAACACCTCTGGACGAATAATTGCCTCGATCTTTTTCATAACGCTCACCCCTTCAAATAAATGTATGTTAAGATAATTAACATAATAAACTGAAAAATTAGAAAAAACAATAGCTTGGCGAAAATTTATGTCAGGAAAACTAACATGAAGTGCTCGTTACATACGTGGAACCGCGTTAAATCAACGTTTTTATATTGTGAGGAAATGTAACATTATTTAAATAGGCGAGTCATCATGATAGACGATTCGGAGGAAAGTGTGCGTTCATACGAAGTCGACCTCCTACCTTGCGACTCGGAATAACATGACAGAAAAATAACAAACTAGTGTATAATATGACGTATTACGAAGTGGAAGAAGGATGATCCTTATGAAAACAGTGAAATTTGCAGACGATAGCTTAACGTTACACACTGATTTATATCAAATTAACATGGCAGAGTCTTATTGGGCAGATAGTATTCATAATCGAAAAGCTGTATTCGAATTATATTTTCGCAAGCTGCCATTTGGGAATGGCTATGCTGTATTTGCAGGGTTAGAACGAATGCTGGATTATTTGCGTGACTTCAAATTTAGCGAGTCGGACATGGCGTATTTACGCGAGCTTGGCTATGAGGAAGATTTTTTAAGCTACTTACAAACAGTGCGCTTTACAGGGACGGTGCACTCAATGGTAGAAGGTGAGCTTGTATTTGCGAACGAGCCAATCGTACGTGTCGAAGCGCCGCTAGTTGAAGCGCAATTAATCGAAACGGCCATTTTAAACATCGTGAACTTTCAAACGCTCATCGCAACGAAGGCAAGCCGCATTAAGCAAGTAGCGCAGCACGAAGTTTGCATGGAGTTTGGCACACGTCGCGCACAAGAGATGGATGCAGCAATTTGGGGTGCACGCGCAGCAGTAATCGGCGGCTTCGATTCAACGAGCAACGTCCGCGCAGGTAAGCTGTTTAATATTCCAGTTGCTGGCACGCACGCACATGCACTCGTACAGGCGTATAAAAGTGATTACGATGCGTTTCATTCGTATGCGAAACGCCACCGTGACTGCGTATTTTTAGTCGATACATACAATACGTTAAAGTCGGGTGTGCCAACTGCAATTAAAGTAGCAAAAGAGCTTGGCGACAAAATTAATTTCATCGGCATTCGTTTAGATAGCGGCGACATTGCATTTTTATCGAAGGAAGCGCGCAAAATGCTAGACGAGGCAGGCTTCACGAACGCAAAAATTATCGTCTCAAACGATTTAGACGAATATACGATTTTAAACTTAAAGGCACAAGGCGCGCGCGTTGACATGTGGGGCATTGGCACGAAGCTTATTACCGCATACGACCAGCCAGCACTCGGCGCCGTGTACAAAATGGTATCGATCGAAAATGACAACGGTGACATGGAAGATACGATTAAAATTTCAGGCAACGCTGAAAAAGTGTCGACACCAGGCTTAAAAAACGTCTACCGCATTATCGATCGCGTTACAGGCAAATCAGAAGGCGACTACATTACGATGTCAGACGAAAATCCACAGGCAGAGGCGAGCTTAAAAATGTTCCATCCTGTGCATACATTCATCTCAAAACACGTTGAAAATTTCGAAGCGAAAAATTTACACGTGAAAGTGATTGATTGCGGTGAAATTGCATATGACAATCCGCCGTTACTGCATATGCAAAAATATGCGCACGACAATTTATCGCTTCTTTGGGACGAGTACAAGCGTTCGTTAAACCCAGAGGAATACCCAGTCGATTTAAGTCAAAAATGCTGGGACAACAAAATGCGTAATATCGAAGAGGCGCGCGCGAAAGTGGAGCGTTTAGAACAATAAAAGGGGGCAGCTTTATGCAACGACAAATTATTGAAGCATTACGAGTGAAGCCGACAATTGATGTTCAACAAGAAATTCGCACGACGATTGATTTTTTGAAGGAATACGCCAAAAAGCACCCGTTTGTCAAAGGATTTGTGCTCGGCATTTCAGGTGGGCAAGATTCAACGCTTACAGGAAAACTTGCACAAATGGCGGTCGATGAGTTAAACGACGAAGCAGGCGAGCACGTATACAGCTTTTTTGCGGTGCGTTTGCCGTACGGGACGCAGTTTGATGAGCAAGATTGTCAAGATGCGCTCGATTTCATTCAGCCGACGCAAATTTACACAGTGAACATTAAAGACGCGGTCGACGCATCGGTGAAAAATTTAACGGAAGCGGGCATTACGTTAAGCGACTTTGCAAAAGGGAACGAAAAAGCACGCGAGCGAATGAAAGTACAATATTCGATTGCGGCGATGCATAGTGCAGTCGTACTTGGCACAGATCATGCAGCAGAAGCGATCACGGGCTTTTATACGAAATACGGTGATGGCGGCGCAGACTTAATGCCTATTTTTCGTTTAAATAAGCGTCAAGGAAAACAAATTTTAGCGGCGCTTGACTGTCCACCGCATCTTTATTTAAAAGTGCCGACTGCGGATTTAGAAGAAGACCGCCCCGCATTGCCAGATGAAGTGGCACTCGGCGTAACGTACGACGACATCGACGACTATTTAGAAGGCAAAGACGTCGCGCGAGCAGCACGTGAAGCGATCGAACGTTATTACGCGCGTTCGGAGCATAAACGTCATATGCCAATTACCGTGTTCGACGATTTTTGGAAGTAAAGTTGCACAATATTGGAAATAATACAACGTGATGTCACACGAATGACATAGCTAACAACTGAATGAATTAGTTAATAAGTAGCGCTAATATAAAAAATATTAGTGCTACTTATTTATTTTTTACGTAATAAGTCGATGATACTAGTATAAAAAGACCTATAAAAGTATTAAACACTACCGATATAGTGAATATAGTGTGAAAAAACATCGATTCATATATAATGCAAACGACATTTTTCGATAATATGGAGCAGCAAAACAGCAAGTGTGTTGATTAGCCTTTTTTATACGATGAAATCCATCGTTTTAGCATTAAATATAGAAGTAATGCGACATGTTAGTGGCAGGAAGCGTGCGGCGAGACTCCTTGGGGAAAAGCTCGTGCCTCAAGACCCCGTAAAGCGCGACGTAGGAGCGGTGCGGAGGCTTGAGCCGAGCCCCAGGAACGCGAGCCGCAGTACGCTTCTGCCTGTTCACTGGCTAATCAACACGCTTGTATTTGGAATTAAAATGAAAGGAGGGACGGCAATGCGCACGTCATCAGTTGGACCAGCACGAGATACGACATTCCGAGGACAATCAAAACGAGCAGTAGTTGCTTCAGAAGGTACGTTTCAACAAAGTAGTAGTATGTTGCAGCAGCAGCCTCAAAAGAAAAAGCAAACGACGAAGAAAAAAAGAACGGAACAGCCACGCGCGACGAAAAAGCAAAAAATATTACCAAATATTCATACCGATCCAAATGCAGCACTTTTACAGGCACAACTGCATGCAGCATCTTCAAAACTATTGACGATGAGCAAGCATCGACGCGCCATTCATGGATACGAAACGTCGATTTAGCCGTCCGTTCACGAAACGAATATGGATTTTTGCGTCGCATATGATGTGCGACGCTATTTGAATTGGTTGTATTCGCTAGTCGTTTTCGCTATTCTTAAGAATAATGACGTGGAAGTAGGAGGATTTTATTTTCAGATGAATGATCAAATTGCAAAAATTTTAACGAATATAGATGAAGTGATGATTGGAAAGCGTGAAGTTGCAACGTTAAGTCTCGTTGCACTGCTTGCGGAAGGTCACATTTTATTAGAGGACGTACCAGGTGTCGGTAAAACGATGATGGTGCGCACGTTGGCAAAGTCAATTGGCACAAGTTTTAATCGCATACAATTTACACCGGATTTATTGCCGTCAGATGTTGTCGGCGTATCAATTTACAATCCAAAAACGCTCGAATTTGAGTTTCGTGAAGGGCCGATCGTTGGGCATATCGTATTAGCGGATGAAATTAACCGTACGTCACCAAAAACTCAATCGGCATTGCTTGAAGCGATGGAGGAAGGGACTGTTACAGTAGATGGCGAAACAGTACACATTCCGAAGCCATTTTTCGTCATGGCAACGCAAAATCCTATTGAATATGAAGGAACGTATTCATTACCAGAGGCGCAATTAGACCGCTTCCTATTTAAAATTCAAATGGGTTACCCGACGTTTGATGAGGAGGTCGAAGTGCTACGTCGCGCTGCTCACCGAGAGCCGTTAAAGACGCTGCAATCGGTTATGACGATTGAGGAGCTGCGCGCATTACAGCAGCAAGTAAAAACAGTACACATTGAAGACTCGGTAAAAGCATACATCGTCGACATCGTGCGTCAAACACGCTCGGATCAGCACGTTTATTTAGGGGCAAGTCCACGTGCATCGATCGCGCTCATGCGTGCATCACAAAGCTATGCGTTTATGCAAGGGCGCAGCTACGTATTGCCAGACGATGTGCAATATTTAGCGAAGTTCGTGTTAAGCCACCGTTTAATTTTGAAGCAAGAGGCACGCTATGAACAAATTGAGGCGGAGGAAATTGTTCAGCGTGTCGTAGCGCGTGTCGCTGTACCGACACAGAAAGCAATGAATTATGAATAGCGTATGGCAAACAGTAAAACACGTGAAACAATTCGTCATCGTGCTACTTTTTTATGCGGTGGCGTTTTGCTTTGCGATGTTTCAAGGAGGATTTACGAGCTGGTTTATTTTTTTCACGATTACGCCGTTTGTACTATATGCGGTCGTGTTCCAATTTGCGCCGCTATCATTTCATAGCGTAACGCGTGATATAACACCAGCGACATTAACAGCGGGCGACGCTGTGAAGGTGACGTTAACAGTCGAACGCTCAAACCGCTTTCCGCTATGCTTCATTACATTGCAAGACGATATGACAAACACGTATACAGTAAAGCGCAGACAGCTACAGTTTGCTGGTTTTCGTAAAACATTTACGTGGGAGCTAACACATCGAGAGCTGTCGCGTGGGGAGTATACGTTTCAAACACTTCATATTAAGTGCTATGACTTTTTTAAATGGGGTGCGCGTTCATTTAATGTGGAGGCACCGCAAAGCTTTTACGTGCAGCCGCGTGTACAAAGCGTTCGCCACGCCGCTGTTGAAACGCAGCTAGAGCACGGCGCAACGAATAGTCGCTACGCCGCTGTAAAAGATACATCGCTCGTAACCGGTGTGCGTAACTATCAGCCCGGAGATCGCATGTCGTGGATTCATTGGAAATCATTTGCGAAAACGGAGCAGCTGCGCACGAAAGATTTTGAAGATACGCAGTCACAGCGCATTATGCTCATGCTTGATTTAAAAGAAGGGCGAGAGTTTGAAGCGGCTGTATCGCTTGCGGCATCGCTACTAAAAACATTTACGAAGCAGCAAAGTCAAACGGTGTTCATGACGCTCGGAAAAGAATGCCAAGTGTTCCCGTCGCTTCAAAATGCAGCGCAAATGAACGAAGTAATGCAGCATTTAGCCGTTGTACAGCCGACAAGTGACGGACAACAGCAATTGCTACCGTCGATCGCTCAGCAAGACGGCGCATGTTTATACGTTAGTGCGACGTTTACCGAGGAGCAGCTATATGCGTTGCAGCAGCTGCGTAAGCCGGTCATATGTATTATCGTAAGCGAGATGCAAAAGCCGCGCGTACAAATACAAAATGTTCATATTATGTATGTGCCACCGACAGGCTTTAACGACGTATTAAAGGAGGTGGCGAAGCGATGAAAGCCCCTATTTCCAAGCTGGAGCTAGCGGTATATTATACGCTTATCTTCCTTATATTATATGAATGGCTCGTACCGGTGATGGAGCTGACGAATACAGGGTACATTTATTACTTTTTATTATTTATTGTGCTCTCCATTATTTGCGTCTTGCTGAAGCTACGTTCGTGGCTCAGTGCCATCATTAAAGTGATGTACATACTATGGTTCATTACATTGACACATGGTGGTGCGCATTTAGTGCAGTTAGACGGCGTGCGCTTTTTACTGTCGGAAGTGACGTACAACGCGCAACAATTGGTAGCAGGCGACTTTTCATACATTACGAATTCCGTGCGTACTATTTTGTTTTTCATTTTATTATGGATGCTTATGTATTTAATTCATTACTGGATGACGGTACGCCATTCGCTATTTTATTTTTTAGTCATGACGATTGTCTTTATCGCTACGCTTGATACGTTTAGCACGTATGATGGCAAGTTTGCGATTATGAAAGTGTTGCTTTACGGGCTCGTGTTAACAGGGATGCTCGTCTTAAAGCAAATAATTACAGCGCACGACATTCGTCTTTCATGGAAGCAGGCGGTGTTATATACACTGCCACTTATTATAGTTGTTGCGGCTGCGGGCTACGGTGCGTATAGCTTGCCGAAGTCACCACCGAAATGGCCGGACCCTGTACCGTTCGTAACAGGTGTCATTACAGGTGAAAAAACGGTATCACAAGTTGGCTACGATACGAACGATGCCGAGCTCGGTGGTTCGTTTGAGTCTGATGATACGCTCGTTTTTACAGCACAGACGAACGAAAAGCGTTATTGGCGCATTGATTCGCGCGATACGTACACGTCAAAAGGCTGGGAGCAATCGTATGACGAGCCGACGAAGGAGTATATTACACCGAACACATTAATTGGCACGATGCGTGATGAGGACAATGTCGACTATGTTACGATTACGATGGATAAGGACGACTCGTACGTATTGTCGCCATACGGAACGCTGCGCTATAACTACGACGACGCGTATATGATTGAAGAAAGTGTGGAATCGGGCTACCGCGAATCGGTGAACGTCACGAGCTGGACAGAGGAAATGATTCCGAGCTACAGCATCGAAGTCGATGAGCCGACGTACAGCTTAGAGGAGCTACGTAACACGGACATGTCACGTTACGCACAGCTCGGTGAACAATTTGATCGCTATTTACAGCTACCTGAAACATTGCCACAGCGCGTGCGAGATTTAGCGGTAAACGTGACTAAAAAAGCAGGGAATGCGTACGACAAAGCGCGTGCGATTGAAACGTACTTCCAATCGAGCGGCTATACGTATACGACAAAAGACGTTGCGATACCAGATGACGATGAAGATTACGTCGATCAGTTTTTATTTGAAACGAAATTTGGTTACTGCGATAACTTCTCAACAGCGATGGTCGTTATGCTGCGTGCGCTCGACATTCCAGCGCGCTGGGTGAAAGGGTTCGTCACAGGTGATGCGATTGACTCGACGACGTATGAAATTACGAACAACGAGGCGCACTCATGGGTAGAAGTGTACTTAGTTGGCATTGGGTGGGTACCGTTTGAGCCGACAATTGGCTTCACAGGCACGCTCGACATTTCGTATGACGTACAGGAGCAGGAAGTGGAAGCGGCTGAGCAAAAGTCTGAGGAAGCGTCACAAGCGCCAGAGCAGCTCGCTGAAGAAGAGCAAGATGCCACATTAACACCGACATCGACGTTTTCATTTGCGGAACTGTGGGACGTGTTAAAATGGCTGTTTGGAGGCATTGCCATTATGTTGCTTGCCGCAGCAGTCGTCATGTACAATCGTCGACGCCAATGGTTGCCGAGCTATTACATTAAGCAATCGAAAAATGAGCCGCAAAACTGGACGACGTTTGAAAAAAATTATAAAAATTTATTGCGTCAATTACATGCAGTTGGTTACGTGCGCGGAACGAACGAAACGCTTAGCGCATACGCCAAAAAAATAGATGAAGCGCTTCAATGTACAGAAATGACCACATTAACGACAGCATATGAGTGTTATTTATATGGAAATTATGCGCAAGATGCAGATTTTACGTATTTACAAGAATGTTGGGAATATTTAATCAATCGAACTTCAGGTTGATTTTATACACGACAAGGAGTAAAATTTAAAAAAATCAAAATAGCATGTGCCTTCATATATGCCCGATAATACGGTTCGGGCGTTTCTACTAAGTTACCTTAAACAACTTATCTATGATGGCAGGTAACGCGGGCATTGTTGCACGCATATCTGTTTATATAAATTGTGAGGAGGACGCGTAGAAAAGCTGAGTAAAAATAGTTTTTCTATGCGTTCTTTTTGCTTTTTGAGGTACTCTATCTGTATTTTCGATGTGCACATGAACGAAAATGAGCAACATAAAAACTTTACTTGGAGGTTTACTAGTTTGAAACAAGATAATATTTTAGTATTAGATTTAGGCAGCAGCGAAAACACGACGATCGCACGTTGGGTTCGTGATTTAGGTGTATACAGCGAAATTCACCCACATGATATTACAGCTCAGCAAATTAAAGACTTACAAACAGTGCGAGGCATCATCATTAACGGTGGTAAAAACAACATCATCGACGGCGAAGCAATCGACGTATTAGAAGAAATCTACAGCTTAGGTTTACCAGTATTAAGCGTAGAGCACCCATCAACACAAGCGACAAAATCATTAGACGCTTGGGGCAACGAAGAAGAATCAAAAGTAGTGTTAAAAGAGTTCGTATTCGATACGTGTAAAGCAGAAGCAAACTGGAACATGAAAAACTTCGTGGAAGACCAAGTTGCATTACTGCGCAAACAAATCGGCGACAAAAAAGTACTTCTTGCATTATCAGGTGGTGTTGACTCATCAGTTGTAGCAGCGCTTTTAATTAAAGCAATCGGCAAGCAATTAGTATGTGTGCACGTAAACCACGGTTTAATGCGCAAAAACGAGTCTGAAGGCGTAATCGCAATGTTCGAAAAAGACTTAGAAGAAAACTTAGTTTACGTAGACGCATCAGAGCGCTTCTTAGGTAAATTAAAAGGCGTATCAGAGCCAGAAGAAAAACGCAAAATTATCGGTAACGAATTTATCCGCGTATTTGAAGAAGAAGCACGCAAGTTAGACGGTATTGATTTCTTAGCACAAGGAACAATTTACCCTGACATCGTGGAATCAGGTACAAAAACTCATAAAGTCGTAAAATCACACCATAACGTAGGTGGTTTACCAGACGACCTTCAATTCGAATTAGTGGAGCCGTTATTCCAACTATTCAAAGACGAAGTGCGTGCATGTGGCGTAGAGCTAGGTCTTCCACATGACATGGTTTACCGTCAACCATTCCCAGGCCCAGGCTTAGGCGTACGTTGCTTAGGTGAGATCGAAATCGACCGCTTAGAAGCAGTTCGTGAATCAGACGCTATTTTACGTGAAGAGTTTGCAGCAGCAGGCTTAGATCAAAAAGTATGGCAGTACTTCACAGTTGTACCAAACTTCAAATCAGTCGGAGTACGCAACAACGAGCGTACGTATGAATACCCTGTAATTATCCGCGCCGTAAACACAATCGACGCAATGACAGCAACAATCGAGCCAATCGAATGGCCGATTTTACTGAAAATTACAGACCGTATTATTAACGAAGTAAAGCATGTTAACCGCGTGTGCTACGACCTGTCTCCAAAACCAGGCGGCACAATCGAGTGGGAATAATCCTTACTTCATACTAAATTCGGAACCAACTAGCATAACAGGAGGGTGGATTTAGTATGCAATATGCAGCTACATCCACCCTCTCTTTTTATCCAAAAGGGTGTGTCTTATCAGTAGAAAGGCACATCTTTTTTGTGATTTTAAAAACGAAACTTACATGTCGATGTGAGGTTTATCATTTCATCAAATGTGTTAATTAGCAAATAAGGAAGCTGCGCGCGTATTGCGACTCGCTTTCCTGGGGCTCGGCTCAAGCCTCCGCACCGCTCCTGCGTCGCGCTTTACGGGGTCTTGAGTCACGAGCTGTTCCCCAAGGAGTCTCGTCGCACGCGCTCCGCTATACACGTTCCAAAATGTCATGTTTAAACATAGCTATAACTTGATAGCGAAAAGTTACAAAAACTAAAAATCATTCGAAGAGGTGTAACATGTCAACATTATTAAAAGAACAACAAAAAGTAGTCGTCCTTGATTTCGGTAGCCAGTTCAACCAATTAATTACACGCCGCATTCGTGAGTTTGGCGTGTTTTCAGAGCTTCACCCACATACGATCACAGCAGACGAAATTAAAGACATGAACGCAGTCGGCATCGTGTTCTCAGGCGGTCCGAACTCGGTATACGACGACAATGCATTCAAAGTAGACCCTGCAATCTTTGACTTAGGCTTACCGATTTTAGGCATTTGCTACGGCATGCAGCTAATGGCGCATACGCAAGGCGGTAAAGTCGAATCAGCCGCAACACGCGAATACGGTAAAGCAGAATTAACCGTTGCAACAGAAAACAAATTATTCGGCAACTTACCGACAGAGCAAATCGTATGGATGAGCCACGGCGACCACGTAACAGAAGTACCAGCTGGCTTTGACGTCATCGCAACGAGCCCCGCATGTCACATCGCGGCAATGGCAAACGCAGAGCGCGGACTTTACGCAGTACAATTCCACCCAGAAGTACGTCACTCAGTTTACGGTACAGACTTACTGCGCAACTTCGTGTTCGACGTATGTGGGGCAAAAGGCGACTGGTCGATGGCAAACTTCATCGAAATCGAAATCGCTAAAATTCGTGAGCAAGTAGGCGACAAAAAAGTGCTATGTGCGCTTTCAGGCGGCGTAGACTCTTCAGTTGTTGCGGTACTAATTCATAAAGCAATTGGCGATCAATTAACGTGCATGTTTGTGGACCACAACTTAAACCGTAAAGGCGAAGTGGAGCAAGTGATGAAAACATTCACGGAAGACTTCGACATGAACTTAATTAAAATCGATGCGCGCGAACGTTTCATGAGCAAGCTAAAAGGCGTATCAGACCCAGAGCAAAAACGTAAAATTATCGGTAACGAATTCATTTACGTATTTGACGAAGAAGCGGCGAAGCTAACGGATATGGACTTCCTAGCACAAGGTACACTGTACACAGACATTATCGAATCAGGTACAGCGACAGCGCAAACGATCAAATCACACCATAACGTAGGCGGCTTACCAGAAGATATGAAGTTCGAGCTAATCGAGCCACTAAACACATTATTCAAAGACGAAGTACGCGCACTTGGCTTAGAGCTAGGCTTACCAGAAGCAGTCGTATGGCGTCAACCGTTCCCAGGCCCAGGCTTAGGCATTCGCGTGCTTGGTGAAGTAACGGAAGAGAAGCTTGAAATCGTGCGCGAGGCGGACTACATTTTACGCGAAGAAATTAAAAATGCTGGCTTAGACCGCGACATTTGGCAATACTTCTGTGTACTACCAGACATTCGTTCAGTTGGCGTAATGGGCGACGGACGCACATACGACTACGCAATCGGTATCCGCGGCGTAACATCGATCGACGGCATGACTTCTGACTGGGCGCGCATTCCGTATGACGTGCTAGAAAAAATCTCAGTGCGTATTGTCAACGAAGTACAAGGCGTAAACCGCGTGCTGTATGACATTACATCGAAGCCACCAGCAACGATTGAGTGGGAATAGTTCTAAATGCCAGAAAGACGATAAACGTTGTCATATCAAGGGTTTAGATATTGTTTAAGTGGATATTTCCTTGTTCACCTGCAACAATTTAATTTATAACTATGACTCTCTTTTATTCACCAATTTGTGAATGAAAGGGGGTTTTCATTTTGTTATTTATATATTTAAAGTAAAATAATAGTAGAAAGGGAGTGTGTTATGTTAGAGGGAGTGGGAGAAGTTTTAATGCAATCAGGAACAGATCATCTAGTACGTGGACTAATAGATTCAGTTTTAAGGACTAATTTTGGGAGAGTCAAAGGAATATTTAAAGAACCAAATGAGGGAGATGAATTCTTAAAAGATTTTGAAGAATACTTAAATAGAATGTATAGAAAAAGTTCAACGTTAAATACTATTATTTTGCATCGCACACCAACACCGATAGAGAAGTTATATGTTCCATTGACTTTATCGAATAGGATAGAGCGTGAAAATGATTTTTATGTTAATCAAGATGTAAACATATTTATAAATAAATACAAAAAAATCATAATTACTGATTCAGCAGGTATGGGGAAATCTACTGTAATGAAGTGGATGTTTAGAGAAAGCATAAAAGAAAAGAAAACAATTCCTATATTTATTGAACTTAGAAAAATCAATTCGACTCATACTATAATCGATGAGATTACAAAAGAATTGAATCCTTTAACTATAAAATATGATGAAATAATTGTTAAAAATTTAATTGATATAGGTGGCTTTACATTTTTCTTAGATGGTTACGATGAAATTACTTTGAAAGAACGTTCTAATGTTACTGCTATTTTACAAGATTTTATTACAAAGGCTGACGATAATAATCAATTTATTTTATCCTCTAGACCAGAATCAGCATTAGCATCTTTTAGTAATTTTTATTCGTTTAATTTGTTGCCTTTAAGTGACGAACAAGCAAATGATTTATTACGTAAATATGCTTTAGTCGATAATGCTGTTGAGGTGGCAGAAAATTTAATTAAAGAAATAAGAAATGAAGCTAACTATGAAAATCTTGCCACATTTCTAGAAAATCCTCTAATGGTAACGCTTCTCTATAAAGGTTATGATTATAAGCAAAAAATCCCATATAAGAAGAGCATTTTTTATAGACAGGTCTTTGATTCTCTATTTGAAGGACATGATTTAAGTAAAGGTGATGCATTCTCAAGAGCAAAAGAATCAGATTTAGATATTGAGACATTTCATACCGTTTTGAGAACATTAGGGTTTATTACTTTTATTCAAGGGAAAATTGAATTTACAAAGGATGAAATTATTACATTTTTAAATCAATGTAAAATTGTGACACAACTCGATTTTAATGCAAATGAACTATTAAATGATTTAATAAAAAATGTCCCTATTTTTTATCAAGAGGGAATCGATTACAGATGGACACATAAATCTTTACAAGAATACTTTGTGGCATCATATATTTGTATTGATGCAAATGAAAAACAAGCGGATCATTTAAATAATATTTATGCTAAAAGATTATTTTCACATTATATGAATGTTATGGATTTATGTTATGACATGGATTATAAAAATTTCAAGAAGACAATTATATATAAATTTCTTCAAGACTTATATCGTAATGTTTCTACTGATACAAATAAGAATAAAAGATGGAATTTTTATATGGACATAGCTCTATCCAAAGGAAAATTTGAAACTTTTAACGGAGAGAGCTGGGAATTATTTGTCCAAAGTAATAACGATAGTGAGAAGAAACTTAGATGTTGTCAAGGATTTTCAGGCTTTTTAGAATACGAAATTCATATAGCTTTTTATACGAATAGTTATTTTGAGTTAGGAGACTTTTTGATTAAAAAAGGTGAAAATTTCATTTTTAGAAATAATAGAGGCGAGTTTTGTGAAGAAGAACTTAGGTATGTTGATGAGAACATAAGTAAGGATGATTGTACAAAAGTGTTTTTTTTAGATGAAATGGTAGAGTTATTTAAGCAAGATTCTAAGCTATTTAATTGTGTTTTAAGAATAACGAATAGTTTAACATATCCCATTTGGGTAGATTACGAAAAGGTGAATTCTCTAATAAAGGAAATAGACGAAGGGGATACACAATTGAATTATTTAGAAATTTAATATTTGGCAAGTTTAACAGGCGTTATTTCTAAAAATCTACTAAACTTTTCGATTGAATAAATCCAACAAATTCTAAAAAATAGTTACCATGTTAGTTAAAGGAAATTCTTTTGAATCACTTTGTTTATTGAAGACAACCTTATATACAAGCAAAAAAGCGTAATCGGAAAAGTCCATTTTCCAATCACGCTTTTTCTATTTACACCTTAAACTCCCCAACTTGCGCTAACAGCTCCTCTGCACGTTTCGATAATGCGGCTGAGGAAGCGGCGATTTCTTCCATCGTGGCGAGTTGTTGTTCGGAAGCGGCTGCCATGTGTTCGGTATTGCTAGACGTTTGTTTTGCTTCTGACGTCACTTGCTCCATCGTCATATTGACTTGGGCAACGTTTGTCGAAATGTCCTGTGCGAATGCGGAAATTTCTTGAATGCGTGATGTCATGTCGTGGATCGATTGCTGAATTTTTTGGAAGCCGGCGCCTGCTTGTTGTACAACGGTCATGCCAGTTGCGACAGAATCGGTTCCTTGCTGCATCGCCTGTACGGCTTGATTCGTATCGGCTTGGATTTCGCGTACGAGGATGGCGACTTGGTCGGCGGATTGCTTCGATTGCTCCGCTAGTTTGCGCACTTCATCCGCTACAACCGCAAAGCCTTTACCGTGTTCGCCAGCGCGGGCTGCTTCGATCGCTGCGTTCAATGCGAGCAAGTTCGTTTGATCGGATAAATTCGTAATGACTTCAAGAATGTTTACGATTTCGACTGAACGATTTTCTAAGCTTTGGATGGCAGCGGCTGAATCGCTTGTCGATTCGTGAATACGATTCATTTGCGTAACGACGTGTTGAATCGTTTCGTTTCCTTCTTCTGCTTCTTTCGTCGTTTCTTCGGCGGCTGTTACGACCGTCGATGTTGCGTCTGCTACACGTTGTACACCTGTCGTCATTTCTTGTACGACACGAGCGTTTTGTTCGGCGCTATGCTCTTGATTTTTCGAGCCACTTGCCACTTCTTGAATCGAAGCAGCAATTTGGTTCGTCGCTTGCGTCGTTTGTTCGGCACTTGCCATCAGTTGCTCAGAAGAAGCGGCAACTTGCTCGGTGCTTGCGTACACGTTCTGAATTAACTCGCGTAAGCTTTCGACCATCGTATTAAACGATAAGGCAAGTTCACCGAGTTCGTCTTGATTTTTTACGTTAATCGGTTCCATCGTTAAATCTTTGTTCGCCATCGTTTTCGTCGCTTCGGTAATTTTTAATAACGGGCGACCGATTTGCTCGGAAATGAAAATACCGATTACAATCGCTGCAATGATTGTCACGATACTAATGACAATAATCGTCTTGACACTCCCACCCCTAAAGGGGCAAGCTGTTTCCTTCGGAAACAGTGGGATTCTTGCTACCAAAGGCGAAGTCTTTTTCAAGTATCGCTGACGTGCAAGATAAGGGTATGCCATTACCCCTCCTAAGACAGTGCGTATAGCATCTTAGGCTGATGGACTGTTACCATCCACCACAGGCGCATAACGAATATTCATTGCGCCGACTAAATCACGATGTTTTTTGAATCCGCATTTGCACTTATAGTTGCGGTCTTGTGCTTTATTTTTTTCACCGCATTGTGGACAAGTTTGACTTGTATAAGCTGGATTTACGTATTCGACTTTTATGCCAACTAAATTCGCTTTATATTCAATAAAATTAGCTAAACGATAAAATGACCATGTATGCAAATTCTTTTCGTTTTTACGGCTTGTTCTTGCCGTCTGTCGTATGTTCGCTAGCTTTTCTAAACGAATGACAGAAATTTTCTGTTCTTTTGCAAATTCTACAATCGCTCTACTTACTTTATGGTCTTGATCTTTCATCCATCGTTGCTCTTTATTGTTTAATGTACGGATGGCTTTTAGCTTTTTCTTTTGACCGAGTTCCTTACGTTTGCTTCGGAATTTACGTTTCATGTATTTATTTTGACGACCATTCCCAAAGAAACGTACATGCTCGTCATCTGTTACTGCAACAGCAGGAACCTTTAAACCTAAATCAACACCCATTATTCTCATGCCTGCTTTTTGTATAGTCGGAATCGTCACAGAAATTTGTGCAATCCATTTATGATTCTTTTTCGTGATACGAAGTGTACCCAACTTATGATTTAATAAGGTGAAATTTCGGTTCTCTCTATCTACTAATAAAGCACGTATTGGTGTTTTTTTCGCTTTACCATTCACCATGATTGGCAAGGAAATGTGCGTGAAATCAAATGAGTAATTTTGGTTATTCCATACGCATAGTGGCTTTTTTAGCACTGGAATGCAGTGATAATTTGTTTTCTTTGCTTTATTAAAAACACTTTTCGCATCTTGAATTAACTGATTTTTCACAGCACTCGGCAAAGGAACGAATACATTTTTGCTTGTTTTTTTAAGCAATTGTTTGGCGTGTACCATTTCCGCTACGAGTTCATTAATAGCGGTGATATATGATTTACTCATTTCTTCAAGGATTGTTGCTTGCTCTTTTGTAGGAAGCAACTTTATATTGATCATGATTGTTTGTCCCATTACTTTCACCTCCTTTTATGATATACTGTGTATATAATTTTATCAAAAAAGATATAAATTGTATATCATTTTTATCAAAAAGAGGTGAGAAAATTGGAAAAAGTATCTGTGATGTTACGTTTCCCTAAGACATTACTAAATCGTATTGACGCTTATCAAAAAGAAAAAGGATTCAGCACTCGTACACAAACGATATTTCATTTGTTGAATGTTGCATTAGAAAAATCGAATAGTTGACACGTCTAAAGACACGCCCTATTTGACCGAGCTATCATCCCACCCCTAAAGGAGTGGGCTTTCTCGCTCGGAAAATCTGTAACGTATGAGTACATCTTCATAGCGATGTTGATGCCACTTTTTTGTTTGTTTTGAAAGAAAACGCATAGCTATGCAATCCGTACTCGTGTTGTTGCAGAGATGTTATACTATTCAAAACAACTTTAAAGGCAACGCGCAACAAAATGAACTGATGCGTTTTCATTCGCTGTACCCGACAGATCATGGCGTGCAATGCGAAAGTGGCGAGGCGTTCGAATGTCTACAGCATAATGTAATTCAACATACATTTCTTCAACTACAGCAACTAAGCAACCGTGACGATACCGAAATGAAGCAACATCGTTAAAACGCACTCTCAGTCAATCCGACGAGCGTGCGTTTTTTTTCTGCTTGCCACAAGACGCGACAAAATGAATTTTGAATATTCTTTTTCTTGTACCCAAAAGTTTGATAGTTAAGGTATAATATGTAATTAAGAGAGCTTAAAGGGAGTGTATTTATGACTAGGAATGGTAAGGTCATATCTTTAATTAATATGAAAGGCGGCGTCGGGAAAACAACGTTAAGTGTCGGTATTGCAGATTATCTTGCAGAGTACTTTAACAAAGATGAAAATTACAAAGTGCTGCTCATCGATATGGACCCGCAGTTTAACTCGACGCAAGCATTGTTCGAAGCATATTATAAAGGTGATTATTTTAAAGATATTTTTTCGATTGAGAAAACAGTAAGTAAATTTTTTAAGCCGCAAGTGAATTTTACGGAAGTGTATCAATCACCACCAGCGGACGAACTTGTTGTCGAGTTAACGGATAACTTACATATTATATGCGGCGATTTAAATTTAGTGTTGGCGAATAAATCAGCGGATTATTCACATACGAAGCGATTAAGACGATTTATTCATGCGAATAAGCTAAAGGAAAAGTATGACTTCATCATTATCGACTGCCCACCGACGTTAACGATTTATACGGAGAGTGCGTTACTTGCGTCCGATTATTATGTCATTCCGAATCGACTAGACATATACTCGCTTATCGGCATTAAAGCATTGCAACAGTCGATTGGTCATTTAATTTCAGAAGAAGGAATTAATTTACAATGCGCAGGGTTAATTCATACATTGCTCGATGATAATTTAACGAAAAAGCAGCAAGACTTAAAGAATCGATTTGAATCGATGGATGAAGTTGAGGACCTGTACATTTTTACAGCGTATATGAGCTTAGTGAGAGATATACAAGTCGGCAAGCAAGGACCTCTGCCGACGCGCTATAAAAAATCGCGCGATGATTTGCATGACATTTGTTTAGAGTTAATGAATCAAATTCAATAAAGGGGATAGGTTTGTGAAAAAAGATTACGGATTTTTTAGAAGTGAATTAAAGGCGAAAAATGTAGCGAGATATAAAGTTGTCGGCATTACGACAGAAATTATTTTAGATCCAGACATTTTTGCGAAAAATGATGACGTAGCAATATTTTTACAATCAGTGTACGGCTTAAGCTTTAAAGATTACATTTTGAAGTCGCGCACATCAGTTGTGTCACGCGTTGCGAAAGAATTATGCACAGCTGACGCGAAAACATTAGAAGACGTGCGTAAAAAACTATTACTATTTGTGAATGCGCTGTTAGAGACAGATATGAAAACAGTGAGCGTGAAAAAGAAGAAAAATAGTGGTGGGGTTGACTTTGGAAAATGGATGCGAGGTATTACGGAAAACCTTTAGTGCATCAATTGAACATGTTGCACTCGACGGCAATGTGACAACTTCATATTTATGACACTCTCTTTTGTTCGCAGCATCGTGAACAGAAGGGAGTTTTTTGTTTGCATTAATCGAACGATTAGCGAAAGCATTCGATAATGTAGTAAGATAAAAGATACCGACGATGGTGAAACGGAAAAGAAGAAGGTGAACGTATGGGCAAGTACCAGTTAGATAGTAAAGGGAAAGCAGCGGTGACGAAATTCCACGAGAAAAACAAGCCGGCGCAGTTTAATAAACAAGAGCAGCTGAAAAAGCTACGCGAGCAATATTTACAAAACAAAAAGAACGCGGACAAGTAGTAACGTTTCGCAATGAAGCAGGTGGCATATGTCATCTGCTCTTTTTTTTGTTTTCAGGAAGAAATTTTAGGTTCATCAACACGAGCTGCGATTGATATAGATGTTGCTTGGAACAAGAGGCGGACTCCAGCCGGGAAAGCAATTCAAAGTTATGGTGAAAAGCTAGATTTTTTGAAAATAAGGGTATAGTTTCTTGTTTAAATATTTCATTAAAACAAGGGGGAGTTTGGATGGAAGATCGTAGCTTGTTAGAGGCGTTTGTCAAAGTGGCGCCGTACTTAAATGATTTAATTCAAGATGATATCGGGGTCGGGGTGTACGATACGGAAAAGCTGCTCATTCAAGTGCCAGCGAAAACGTTTGTGTTAAACAGTAAGCCTGGGGATCCGCTGCTAGAAGGTGACATTATTGCAAATGCGATACGGCAAAACAAAAAGCTATCGGATTCGGTGCCTAAGGAGCTGTTTGGGTTTCCGCTTGCAGCACGCGCCATTCCGATTCATGATAGCAACGGTCGCGTCATTGGTGGTGTCGGCATTGGCACGAGCTTAGAAAAGGCACATCAGCTATTTGCGATGGCCGAAAGCTTTTTAGCGATTGCGGAGAAAAATGCGACGTCGGTTGGGCAAATTAGCAGCTCGATCGGCACGCTGTCACATCAAGTGGAAAACATGACCGTTTCGATGCAAGACGTTAGCGTGAGCGCGGGCGAAATCGGGCAAATTTCCGCTGTCGTAAAAGGCATTTCGGATCAAAGTAACTTGCTCGGCTTAAACGCAGCAATCGAAGCGGCGCGTGCTGGTGATAACGGCAAAGGCTTTGCGGTCGTAGCCGATGAAGTTCGCAAGCTCGCGACGAACTCGAAGGAAAACGCCGATCAAATTAATACGATTACGCGAAACATTCAGCAGCTGCTCGGTGCGCTAAATCAGTCGTTTTCGGAAATTAATACGCTGACGAATACGCAAGAAAGCTCAATCGGCGAGTTTTCAGAGACGATTCAAGAAATTAATCGCCAAGCGAAGCAGCTCGCCGACTTTGCCGAAAGCTTGTTGTCCGATCGTGAATAATGAAAAGCGCATGAATGGCGAAATGCTGTCCATGCGTTTTTGGTTAATTATGCATATTTACTAGTCTGAAAGATGGTGTGCTACGAACGCGTTTGTTACACTACATATATATAAACTATGAGAAGAAGGTGAGCCGGTATGTTTGAAATCAAAAAATATCCGCAATTTTCTTGGTCGTTATCGCGCCATAAAACGTTGCAAAGCTGTCAGCGTAAATATGCATACGATTATTACGTGTCACATAACGGGTGGCTGCAATATAACGTATCGCCGGAAGCACAGCACGCCTATCGTTTAAAAAAGCTTCAGCACTTGCCGATGTTTTTCGGGCATGTTGCGCATGGAATTATTGAAGAAACGATCATGATGATTTTACGCCACAATGAAGTGCCGGACGTGACAACGTTAATTGAGCGCGCCCGTCGCAAGCTAAACGATGCGTATATACAATCGAAAAACGAAGCGGCATGGGCGGCAAAACCGAGCCGTTCGACGATGCTATATGACATGTACTATAATGGCAATTTAAATAGAGAAGAAGTCGCGATTTATCAAGAGCGACTGCACATCATTTTCGAAAACTTTTTAAATAGCTACACTGTGCAGCAACTGCGACAAAACCGCGAATTTATCGATTTGCAGCAGGCGGAGGAATTTCGCACAATTAAGCTTAACGACATTACCGTCTATTTAGTCATGGACATTTTGTACAAAGACCGCCGCACCGATCAGTGGGTTATCGTTGACTGGAAGACGGGGAAATCGACTGCGGACGATCGCCAGCAGCTCGCGTTATATGCGTATTACGTGCATAAAACGTTACGTGTGCCGCTTGAGCAAATCGAAGTGCGCAATGAATATTTGCTTGAAAATCGATACGTTAATACACAGCTAGACGACATCGATCTTGACGTGTTCATGCATTTATATAGCGACAGTGTGCGCCTTATGAAAAGCTTTCAAGCGGACATTTTAACGAATGAGCCTGTAGAGCTGGAAGATTTTGCATGCACCCAGTTTATCAATCGCTGCGAAAAGTGCAACTACAAGCAAATGTGCCGCAAGCTGTAATGTTTCACGTGCAACAATTGGCGCGATGTTTGCTACAATATGCGTGAAGGAGTGATATTGTGGTAGATGAAAAAGTAAAACAATTTCTTGGCGCGATTTTAGAGGCGTCGCTTGCAGGTAAAGTCGATTGGCAATATGAGCAAGGCGAGATGAAATCGGTCATTGCGGACGTTGTCGACGGGGCGGAATATAGCCAGCCGATCGTGGCGAACTACAAGCGTTATCGTTTTTTACTCGTGACGTTTATGCAAAACAATCAAGAGGTGACGGCGTTTTTAATTACAGAAGGTGCGCGCGATTGGCTATACGGCTGGAATACGTTAACGCCAGAGGAGCGCGAACTTGTGAAGCCGATCGATGAAGTTGCTCGTCGCGTCGCAAGTGGGGCAGAGCGCGCGATGAATGAATTTTTAGCGGATTTTAAGGTGATGTTCGATGTACAGTGAGCACGCATTGCTAAACACGTTCATTCACGCAACGCTCAAAAATCGCATAAAGTGGACGACCGATACGACGAACATTGAAGCGGCGCTGAGCGATATGCGCGGTGCCGATGTCGTGCTAACGTTTTTTTATGATAAAATGCAAGCGACATTTGCGCTGCTTTTCAATGAAGAAACGGAGCTTGTACGTTTCATGTTATTTGATGAGCACGGCGATTGGCTGTATGAAATTGATAGCGACGATCCGCAAGACGGCGAACTTGTACGCACGTTATTTGACGTAGTCGGTCGCCAAATGTCAGGTGTAGCGTCGATTATCGACAGCGTCATTCACGATTTTTCATAACAACGAAGACGTAGCGAATTGTCGCTGCGTCTTTTTAGTTGTTTGTTCGTTGTTCGTTGTAAGATGTCTGTAATTAGTAGTATTAAAGGAATGTCGTATCAATTTCCGAACGATGACACAAAAAAAACACTAAAAGTTCGCCAAAAAAGTTGAAATCAAAAAAATGAAGTGCTATAGTACATAAGTAAATTAAATATGTCGTCGTATAAAGTCAGGAATATGGCCTGAAAGTTTCTACCGAGTTACCGTAAACAACTCGACTACGATTTGAAATAACCATTTCAAATGGCAGTAGCCAACAAGGCGTACGACTTTTTTCAAAGTTGTACGTCTTTTTTCTTTCAGACGACAAATGGAGGAACACATTCACATGAAAAAGTATTTCGAGTTTGAGAAGCTTGGAACAAATTATCGCCGTGAAATTTTAGGCGGTTTCACAACGTTTTTAGCAATGGCGTACATTTTAGTCGTCAATCCGCAAACATTATCATTACAATCGGTGACGGATTTTCCTGAGGCGCTGCGTATGGATTACGGCGCAATTTTCGTCGCAACGGCAATCGCAGCAGCAATCGGTTCGTTCATTATGGGCTTCCTTGCGAAGTACCCGTTAGCGTTAGCACCAGGTTTAGGGTTAAATGCATTTTTCGCTTACACAGTCGTATTAGTAAATGGCAGTCCGTGGCAACACGCATTAGCAGCAGTATTCATTTCAGGTGTATTCTTCTTACTATTAACAGTAACAGGCTTACGTGAGAAATTAATTAACGCCATTCCAATGGAGCTAAAATTAGCAGTCGGTGCAGGTATCGGTTTATTCATCGCCTTCATCGGTATGCAAAGCGCAAAATTAATCGTCAACAACGACGCAACATTAGTTGGTATCGGTGATTTACGCGATCCAGAAGTATTACTCGCAGTATTCGGTATTATCGTCACAATCATCTTCCTAGTGCGCGGTGTAAAAGCAGGCGTATTTTACGGTATGGCAGTAACGGCAATTGTCGGCATGATTTTCGGTTTAGTGAACACACCAGAAGCAATCGTATCGGCACCACCTAGCATCGCGCCAACATTCGGTGCATTATTTGAAGCGTTCGGTGACCCAAGCTTCTATACATTATCAATGCTTTCAGTTATTTTAACGTTCCTATTCGTAGACTTCTTTGACAACGCAGGTACATTAATGGCAGTTGCGAACCAAGCTGGCTTCGTAAAAGACAACAAATTACCACGCGCAGGCAAAGCGTTAATTTCTGACTCGATCGCAACAATTGCCGGTTCAATTTTCGGTACGTCAACAATTACGTCATACGTTGAATCATCAGCAGGTGTAGCAGCAGGCGCTCGCACAGGCTTTGCAGCAATTGTTACAGGATGTTTCTTCCTATTAGCATTATTCTTCTCACCATTATTATCTGTTATTACGTCAGCAGTAACAGCGCCAGCGTTAATCGTTGTCGGTGTATTAATGGTTGCATCACTTGGTCAAATTGATTGGAGCAAATTCGAAGTAGCAGTACCGGCATTCTTCACGATGATCATGATGCCATTAACGTACTCAATCGCAACTGGTATCGCAGTCGGTTTCGTATTTTACCCATTAACGATGATCTTAAAAGGTCGCGCAAAAGACGTACACCCAATTATGTACATCTTCGCACTCATCTTCGTCGTTTACTTATTTACAGCATAAACATTTCAGCCATTAGCATTTGCTAGTGGCTTTTTTCTTTGTGACAAGTAAAATTGCTTTACCTAAAAAATATGCCTATATAATAGGAAGAAACGTAAATCCAACAGAAGCTTAAAAAGAGCGAATAATCTTTTAATTAAAAAGTGCTTGCATAACGTAATGTTATAGTGCTATATTTAGTCTCGTTGCTAGCGACAAGCGCCAGTAACAAACACAATAAAAACAAGCTTGACAGAGATGTTCATAGCTGTTAAATTGTATAAAGCGTCTTTGAAACGAATGAAAAAAACTTTTTTAAAAAAGTGTTTGACAGTGACTTTCAGAAATGCTAAGATATAGAAGTTCGCTTGAGAGAGCAACATGAA
>NZ_MATO01000048.1 GCF_001700325.1 Caryophanon latum | reverse complement strand
AAAATGGCACAAACCATTGATACATCAACATTTATAGAGGGAGCGATGAAGATGAGCAACTAAGAAAAAAGAAGGGTTACTCGAAGGTCATGCTTGTGTATAGAGACAATAAAGAACAGCAGCAAGATATATGCTGCTACTATTTCTACAATATCAAGCTGCCTTTTTACAACCCACTAAAGTCTCCTGTCTTCACGTTGACACTCACAATGCGGTATTCAGTGCCGCCAAACTCTGCATACACTTGTAAATAACCTTCATTGTTGTACACACTGCCTTGTTCGTAGCGAATCGTATCAATCGAATCGATGAAACCTTCATCTAATATGCGCTGTTCAAATCGCTTCTTCACGCCTGGTGCCCATGCATACGGATCAGCTTGTTGTGCCGCTGCTTTTTCAGCTGCTTCCTTCGCGGCTTGTTGACGAGCTGCCTCTTGCTTCGCAGCTTCTGCTTTTGCCGCTTCCTCTTTCGCTAACTGCTCGGCTTGCTGCTGTAATGCTGTCGTGTTTGCTTCCTTCAATGCTGTTACTTCCTGCTGAATCGTTGGAAACGCGGCTAATGTATCTGCTGATAAGCTTGCCATTTTTTCATTCGACTCATCATACCTTCCTTGTTTCGCAAGTGCCGTCGCTACCTTCACTGTTTCGTTTACTGACTTTTGCTGCTCCACGACTAACTGTAACGCTTCCTTTTGTTCCTCCGCTTTTGCGCTAATGACGCTTGAGCCATGTTCAACGTTTATCGCCATATCGAGTGTAGCGATCGCTTCAGTTGCTGATGCCTCGCTCGCTTCTTGAATGTATGT
Organism: Caryophanon latum; assembly: GCF_001700325.1. Classification (GTDB taxonomy): domain Bacteria; phylum Bacillota; class Bacilli; order Bacillales_A; family Planococcaceae; genus Caryophanon; species Caryophanon latum. The sequence goes on along the minus strand of NZ_MATO01000048.1, from coordinate 9,708 downwards.
AACTTGTTGCAAGTACGCCTTTGCACTTTCATCTTTTGAACTTTCCTCTAACGCAAGCTCAAACAACGCCTCCGCTTTCGCAAAATTGTCTTCCGCGATTTCCTCTAGCCCTTTATTAATGTTTTCCTGCACTTTAGCGTCTGAGCCACACCCTGTTAATAGTAATGCTGCGCTTAAACCAATCATCCATTTTTTCATCTGTCTGCATCTCCTTTTTCCATAAATATCTTTTATTATAAAAAATTAGACAGACAAAAGATGTCCAAGCGTTTATTTTTAACTAGCAAATTGAATCGTTTCGCACGTCACACTCGTCTAATCATTAAAGAAAGGGGGCGTGAACATGAGCGAGCAAGAAAAAGATGCGTTGCTCGAGCGCGTCATGATTGCGTATGGAGATGAGCTTGTTCGTTTAGCGTATACGTACGTCAAAGAAAGCGAAGTCGCAAAAGACGTTGTGCAAAATGCGTTCGTCAAGTGCTATCGTCATCTTGACACGTTTCGCGGGGACGCTAATATAAAAACGTGGCTATATCGCATTACGATGAACGAAAGTAAAGATTATTTGAAAAGCTGGCATTGTCGCATGGTGCGCGTGAAAAGCTTTTTTCATGAAAATTCAGCGCGCCAGCAATCGGCAGAAAAAGAGGTGCTACACCGCTTCGCACACGCGCAACTAAAAGCGGATATTTTCACGCTGCCGACGATGTACCGCGAAGTTGTGTACTTGCATTATTTTGAAGATTTAGCGGTTGCGGAAATTGCGGAGCTGCTGCACGCGTCACCGCACACGATTAAAACGCGATTGCGCCGCGGCACACAGCGTTTAGGCGCCATATTAAAGGAGGAGCATACATGAAACGATTAACATTTACCGAGCAAGATCGCCAGCGCGTATTTGCCAAATTGAAAGCACCATCGCAAGCTCGCACACCACGATTGTTACCACTCATTGCTACACTGTTTCTCGTCGTCATCGCCGCTTCGTTCGTCGCCAGTATGCGTACCGATTCAAACGTCGCTACACCACCACCTGCAATCGAAACGGTATTGCTCGCATTACAAGATACGAGCAACCGCATACCGATTACGTTGCTCGTAACGATTGACGACAACACGCGCACTATTCATGCTGCATCGATTCCGCGCGATACGCATACTGAAACCGGAAAGCTTGCCTTTGCAACGAGCGACGAGCAGCTCACGAAAACGATTGAGCAGCTGTTTTCAACGACGATTGACAATACGTACGTGCGCACACTTTCACAGCTAAACGAACTCGATGCGGTGATGTACACAATCCAAGAAGCGATGCAAGTTCGTGCGATTGAGCAAGCGTCGTTTCATTTGGAAGCGGGCACACAAACGCTCAATGCCGAGCAGCTCGCTTCGCTGTTACTCACGGCAACGAATTACGGTGGCGATACCGACATACAACAGCTGACGACGCTCTGGCTACAGCACTTCCACGAAAGCGCACCGTTTACGACCGCACCACTTCATGAATACACGATCAAAGCGATTTCACTTCATGACGGCATGCAGTCAGCGCAACTAGACGAGCAATACGTCGTGCAATTTGACGAAGCGTATTTACAGCAAGCAAAAGATGCACTGTACAGCTTTGAGAAATGACAAAACCCCGCGATTTCTTAGTAATAGAAGTCGCGGGGGTATTTTTGTTGCTGATTATCAAGCGTGTTGATTAGCCATTCAACTGGCATTTCGCGTAGTGCGGCTCGCTTTCCTGGGGCTCGGCTCAAGCCTCCGCACCGCTCCTGCGTCGCGGCTTACGGGGTCTTGAGACACGAGCTTTTCCCCAAGGAGTCTCGCCGCACGCTCCATGCCACTACAATACTGCCTTCATCTCATTTTTGCTGCTGAAAACAACCGATTCAGCTGTATACAAGTAGCTAATCAACAGACCTGGCTGATTATAATATTAGTTGATCCAATAAAATTACACAATCTATTCAATGCTACTACATTCGAGCCATTCTGTTTACACACCATCTTTTGTGTAGACAAGTGGCTCGTTACTTCTTTCACCATCATTAAATACGTTATGAACGATCGAGAAGCCTAGCTCGTATACATCGACGCTTTGTTCTGTACTTAACGTATTCATCGCACAACCTGATGCTAAATGTATACAAATAACATCAGTTCCTTCAAACGTAACGTCCGCAATATGAGCGTGATTCGCCACTAACTTTTCTGTATGCTGCTTCGTGAAATTGCTCGTGTTATAACGATTACCGTTGTCGTCTTCGTGTACAATATGCAACTCCAATGATAACGGCTTGAGTAACGCATTCTCACGTACACTAGCTCATAAGCTTTCGTATTGCTCCACTGTGAACATGTCGTCTATGTACAACGTCATACGCATCGGTGTTTCCCCAAAGTCGTGTGCATACTCGATGCTTTTCACGTGTGGAAATTCCTCGATGCGCACTGGATTTTCCATATAACGGACTAATGGCATTAACTTTTGTACATTTTCTTGTTTTTCTTCACGTCGAGCTAATTCTTCTTTTAATTGTTTATACATTTCATTATGCTCCATTCTATTTATCTCGCCTCACTGCCACCGCCCCAAATGAAGCGTCCACCTGTATGCGCTGTGTCGTGCTGAATCGCGTCGTAAAGCTGTGCGTTCGCCATTTTTTGTTTTACTACTCTCTAAAATTACACTGGTCTAAAACTGTTGTGCTGCTGCTTCCTTCGCGATTGCGTTTTACTACTCTCTAAAATTACACTGGTCTAAAACTGGTACATTGGTGTCAGCAACAAACCACAAGTTTTACTACTCTCTAAAATTACACTGGTCTAAAACGTGTGGGGCTTACCAAACAACGAGGAGCTAGTTTTACTACTCTCTAAAATTACACTGGTCTAAAACTGTGAACAACTTATTAGCACAAATGAAAACGTTTTACTACTCTCTAAAATTACACTGGTCTAAAACAGACTTAACGCGAGGCACAAAACGTCCACAGTTTTACTACTCTCTAAAATTACACTGGTCTAAAACAGCCGCATACATTTGCATTTGCATATGTTTGTTTTACTACTCTCTAAAATTACACTGGTCTAAAACCTCAAATTTTAGAGAGCCATACACTTCATTTAATACTTTTCACTTTCTAAAAACTCTCTAAATCGCTCATCTAACAGCGTGAAATCGCCAAAGAAATCATGAATCGCAAGCTTTTTTGCTAGTTGCTCAGGCGATATCGACATTTGAGTAACACGTAATTCATCTGCAAATAATTGAATTTGATCATGTAATACTTCGATGTCATAACGTGCGCCTGTTGACTTAATCAGGTGAATATTTCGCAACGGCACCGCTTCTAAAAAAGAAACATTTGACGTAATGCAAATGATGGTACAATCTTCACCGTCAACTTGTTGCAATAGCTCAAAAAATTCATTTCGAGTTAATTCATTTTCTGGAAAGTGATAAAAACATATACTGGTTCTTTTATTATAATTCAAACGCTTCGATATTTGTAACAAAAATTTCCTATAATCAACAACTTTTAACTTCTCTTCATTTTCATAGCTTACATGAACTGTTGCTAGTCTCATAATTTGTTCGAATGTGACATCTTCTAACGAAAACTCGATTTCATAACTTTGCCATGACACCGTTAACTGATGAAACGATAGCTCCAGTTGCTGACGAAGCTGACGATACGTTTGCAGCAACTGCTCTGTATTTTCAATTTCGAATTTGATAAATTGCTGCAGTTGCTTCACACGTTCTTTTTCTTTAAAGAAATCGAGTTCTCCACTATTGATAACTAACGTATTTAAATTCGTAGAAGGCATATCTAGCTGATCTATTGTAAAAATAAAATATGGATATTCCATTTGCTCATTATTTAACCATTTATTAAGAAGCTGCCTCACTGAAAATTGTTGCTGCGCATCTTGGAATAAAAGAAAGTTCACCTCATTGCGAACAATTGAAATCTCATCAAATACACTACAATGCCATTTCATAGCTCTATAATTCGCTCAATTGTCATGACATGTTCTTCTACACGTTGAGGTTTGTTGAAGCGTTCCATATTAGCAAATTGCTTTTCCGTAATTAGCAGCATATCGACATGACCAGCTTTCGGCAAATTTTCATACAATGTTGATTTCTGAAATTGGAGTGCAGAATGATTTAACACAATCTTTGAATACACGGAATATTGCAGCATCGCATACCCATTCTCTTGTAAAAACTTTCGAAATTTCCGATAGTTTTTTCGATCAGTGGCTGTTGTGACAGGAAGATCAAACATAACTAATAAACGCATAACTCGATGCAAAACCTCTCCTCCTACAATTTATCACGTCTGTTGATTAGCCATTTTTATACAGCTGAATCGCTTGGTTTCAGCAACAAGACTGAGATGAAAGCTGCATAAAGGTAGCAGTTCGCTTGAGCCGAGCCCCAGGAAAGCGAGCCGCAATACGCACGCGCACTGCCGATTAAATTGCTAATCAACACGCTTTACAATTTATATTGAAAATCAGGGAAGTGTAGCTTTTCTATATCGCCATCTTGTAAATATTGTATGCAGCTATCTAAATAAATTTGCATGCAAGACTGCAAATGCTGCTTTGCATTCCGAATGACGATTTTATAATCTAACATCGCAATAATGTTTCGTTTATCCTCTTTATTAAACGTATCTGAAATATGCATGTACACAAAATAATCAACTAACGGTCGAAAAACCTCAACAAAATCGCTCGCTAAATTCATTTGGTTATATTCGTTCATATGGTGAATACCTAGTTCCGTTAAATAACCTTTACTGACAATTAATCGGGCAAATAATGAATGAAGTATCATATAACCATAGTTTAACGCCCAATTTATTGGTATTTCTTGATTACGGTAAAAATCATTGCCATACAATCGATTGAAGTATACTTTTGCTGCATGCCCTTCTCGATTTGTTCGATCAGCTACAGCAACTTGACTAATAAATCGTTGTAGTTCTTCAACGCCCTCTTTATTTAAAGCATGTAGTACTTTTGCTTGGTTATAAATTTTTTGGCGTATTATTTGTTGCCATAGTAGAGCTTTTCTTTCAGAGAGCCATTCAAATTGTGCTCGAATGTGCTTTGACTGACGATGATGCCCATAAATCGCTTGGATATTAGAGGCTGGGTTCATTTTATCATCACAAATAATCGCGGTAATTTTATAATTAGATAAAGCATTAATGATGTGACCTGTTAACACAATATTTGGGTTTTCGATTATAACTACGGCAATCTCACTCAACGGGATTTTCGTTACAGTATCATTGGAAATAACTAAATGCTTCATACGTAAACTTAACTTCGATTCCTTCGTCAAAATAACTGTCCGCCAGCTCACCAAAATCCTCCTTTATTTCACAAGCTTCCTCGGTTTACGGTAACGCAAGCCTGTAATCGATTCATCTATTATATAAATATCTTCCACTTTCATTACTTGTCGTAAACGTCCACCGAATTTATCTGAACGCTGAGCATTCGCTGCGACCATTTTTTTTATTTCTGTAAATCCTACTTGGAATGTTTCTACATCAATCAGCTCAGTTTCAATGAACGCGTCAATTTTATTTCGTATTGTATCTTTATTGTACACTTTGTATTGCGTCATCATTTCTTCAACAATTGAACGAAACAATGTTCTCAATTCGTCAACCGATGTTTCATCATTTACGTGGAGTACCGCTTCAAGCAAATCTTTTCGCAGTACAAATTGTGTTGCGATATGTCGTTCATCTGAAGATATGCAATAGTATGGACTTCCATTGAGCATAATTTTTTTATACTTCGGTATAACGACAAGCATTTGTGCATCGATTACATCATCCTTTGACTCACGTTTAGCTAAATGCAATGCTAGTTCATTTAATGATGCCTCTTTTAACTGATAATGTTCAATAACATTAATATCTGTCAGTAATACGTGATGCTGTTCTTTATTTTTCTTCAAACTCGTATATTGAATACCACACACTGCGTATTTCACAATCGCATCATGCACAAACTTTTCCGCCTTTGCTGACGTATACTTCGCAGTTTTTAATTTTGGTGAGAAAATCGTTTCTTTGTAAAAATTACTATCAATCGTTTGCGTCATTTTCGTCGTTTGCCATGACTGCTCATAAAAAATATGCTCAAAATATTGCACACCTGATACCAGCTCTTTCGTAACAGGGCTTTTTATCTGTTGCTCTGCAAACTGCTGGAACAAGAAGAAATGCTTCGTTGATTGCGCAATTTTAGACCATTTTTTTGAAATGTCTTTATGTTGTAAATCAAACTGTAAAAAGTTTTTGCCGTACTTTTGTAAAATAAATTGAATGAGTACAGTCGTAAATAATGCATCCATCGCATGATGCTTATTGTTATAGTCACGAATTTTTGGAATGCGACTAAACTTTCTAAACTGTGATACCATTTTTGCCTTCACTACATGAATGTCTGTATGCTCAAAGCGCTCCTGTAATAAATCGCGTACATGCTTAATAATTTGGCGCGTTTCAACTAATTGACGTGCAATAAAGTTTTCTTTATCAACATCATTAAACGAAGGCTTCATTAACTTATGTAGCTTCGAATCTGAAATAAGTTTTAGCTGATTTAGACGTTTCCAATGTGCCATCATAGCTGGCTGCTGTTTAGCATCAATAATTTCAAGCGGCATTTTATTATTACCCGCTTTATTTTTTTCTTGATTTGCCATTGGGTAAACGAGCGCTAAGTTGTCGATACTGTCATCTTTTACGAAATTACGTGGCAATATATGATCAATTTCATAAGATGATAAGTCTTCAAGACGCAACGTTTTACCCGTATATAAACATTTGCCTTGTTGCGTCACATATAACCAAAAGCGTGTACGGTCAAATTGTTGCTTCGGATATTGCGCCATTTCTTTGAAGAACGCTTTTAATTCTTTTTCTTCCTTCGCTAAGCTTTTACCGATGCTTTCCCATTGCTCTTTACGTGATTTCGTACGATGACTTGCTTGATCCTCACGTGCAACTTCAATCATAATGTTCTTCGGCTCGCCAAAAATGGCTGTTAATTCCTCAATAATTTTCACCGAACGCCAAATACCACGCTTCAAAGCAGGAGACCCTGTAAGTTGTTCGATATCTTCATAACGAATTTTATGAATTTTTTTACTATGCTGCTTATTTACTTGCTCAATTTTGTAGGCTAAATCTGATTGACGAGGAGACAATAATTCCATAAAGTTCACCGCATGTTTTTCCATATACTCGATAACACTGCGATTCATATCGTCTACTGGTATGCTTTGTAATAATCGTTGTGAAAGTTGCCCCCAACCTGAAATGTTAAGCGACAATAAACGCTGTATTTGCTGCTCTGTAATAAACGGATATTTATCATTCATTTTCAGTGTAATAATATCTCGATCCGTGAACACTGTTAGCCAGTAAATAATTTCTTCCATAAATGCATTATCTACGATGTCACCGACAATTTCCTTTAATGAAATATATGTAGATAAACTTGAAGCAAAACGATCTTCCTTTTGTGTACCGTATACGTCTTTCCAATTTCCTGTACTTTCATCGTATAGTTCATCTTTATACGGGCTTTTTTTCAATGCTTGTATCAACGTTTTATGTGTCACTGTCTTCGTCTTCTTAAATACATGCTCGATAATCCACTGTTTCATATCTTCACACAATCGATGCTTTTTATGTGGCTGCTCTAATGAACTCCGAATTTGCACGCTATTTAATTCGTTTAACAACGTAAACTTTTCGTACATAAGCGATTGCTTCGGCAACACTTTTTCTTCCTTTAAATACGTACAATTTTTCGTCATGCGTGTAATGAAACTTTCGGCGGATGCCGCTTTATTCACTTTTTCATCAAAGTTCCACGGTGTAATGTTTCCATCTGCTTGTCGCTGTAACCAACCAAATGGCTGCTCGTCACCTTGCACCAATGGACCGATGTAATACGGAATACGAAACGCAATCAGCTGTTTTACTTTTTCAATAAATTCATCTGTAATCCACGGATAATAGGCTTGCTGATTTCGTAAAATCATTTCCGCTTCATATAACGAGTTTTGATATGGAATTGACGCATTTTGAATTCCCTTTTGCTTTACTAAAAACGACTGGCTTTCCATCGCCTGTATGATTTGCTCGATGTGCTCTTTTACTTCACCTGTTGCTTCTTTGATGAGCGCTGTTAATAGTTTCGATACTTCTTTGTAAAATGTCTCTTCATATTTTTTCTCACGGTTGAAGCGGTCAAGATGGCAAAGTAGCTCCATATTCGGCTTTTGCTCAAATTGACGTTTTTTCTGTTTTGACGTAATAAAAAAGGCGCGATATTGTTTCTCGCTCCCAACTTCATTAATGACTGATTTTAATAACGCTAAATCACGTTCATATTGGTTAAATGCTTCTACTTTCGCCGCAGCTACGTAACTTTGTCCTTTTAATAAATCAAATAATACAGTTTGCTGATAAAACGGTTGTACCGCTTCAATGAATGCTACTTCTGGCTCTAGCATCGTTTGTAACACTTCAGGCAATGTTTCAGCAGTTAAATTGACTTTCGTTTTTGATTCTTTATATAGCAGCTGTTGCTCAGACTGCTTAAACAGCTGTGCCGCTGCAATATCTAAACCTACAATTAGCTTGAAAAATGGCTCGTACGTTCGTTCAAATAATGCAGTCAATTGGCGTGCACGCTCTGCTTTACTAATATGGTTATTAAGCAAAATATGTTCAACGTCTGTTGATTGCTGTGCAGTTAACGACACTTGCGGTAGCTCTTCCATTTCTGTATATATATGAAGCAACTGTTCAAATTGCTCGCTTAAATTAGCATCGCTCATATTTGCATTCCATGTCGATCCTTCTTGTAAAAAATGACCGCGAAACTTCACTAAATTATGTAGTGCTAAATAAATAAGACGCGCATCTTTTTTCACTGAACTTTCAATTAATTCATGACGCAAATGAAAAATGGTCGGATATGTATTCGGATTCATGCCCAAACTCATTAACACTTCACTTAATGTGCGATTTTCGAATTGATTATCATTTTTCCAATAATGCTCCGTTATCGTTGGCGCAAAAAATGCTTTTTGTTGCATATGTGGAACAAAAAGCGATTGTAATAATTGAATACGCTTTTTACGACGATTGTAACGACGACGCGCACCACGCTTTATTCGACGCTCTTCTGCAACATGTGCCGTTTCAAACTCATGCACACCGAAAGCTGCTCGATTGTTGTAGCGTAAAATTTGATAGTTCTCATCGATGCATACCCAGCCAACGCTTCCTGTACCAATATCTAACCCAATGGAGTAATTTTTCATGATGACACTTCCTTTCGTTATTTACTTTTTTTGTATTATCAAGTATAATGAATTTGTTACTACTCTGTAACATTACACTGGTAAGTTAAAATAAGCTTAAAGCGTAAAAGTTGACCATTCATAGGTCTCCGCCACTGATCTTGAATCAGTGGTTTTTTTTGTCCACTTTTCCAACACCCCACTTCTATCACCTACTATTATTTTTACAAATAATTACATCAATTGTATAATTAAGCCCCATACAATTTCAATCCTTTTTTCCAAAATTCATATAAAAATCGAGTAGGAGGGAGTGATTAACTCCCGACCTCTCACAC
>NZ_MATO01000047.1 GCF_001700325.1 Caryophanon latum | reverse complement strand
GATAAAGACGCGTTAACGGGTGCGATTACAGCAGCGGAAGAAGCTTTCGTAGCAGTATCGACAGATGGTGCAGACGTTGATCCAAGTAACGAGTGGACAACGGCAGAAGAAAAAGCGGCATTAGAAGAGGCGATTGCGGAAGCACGTGACGTATTAAATAACGCAGACGCAACGCAAGAAGAAGTGGACGCAGCGAAAGAAGCGTTAGAAGAAGCGGTAGCGGCGTACGAAGATGCGAAGCAACCAGGAACGAAAGAAGAAAATGGTGGAGAGACACCAACAGCACCAGATACGCAAGCATTAGAAGATGCGATTGCGGGAGCAGAAGAAGTCTTCGTAGCAGTATCACCAGATGGCACAGACATTGATCCAAGCGAACAATGGACAACACCGGAAGAAAAAGCGGCGTTAGAAGACGCGATTGCGGATGCGCGTGATGTACTAGGTAACGCAGACGCAACGCAAGAAGAAGTGGACGCAGCGAAAGAAGCGTTAGAAGATGCAGTAACAGTGTACGAAGAGGCGAAGCAACGAGGAACGAAAGAAGAAAATGGTGGAGAGACACCAACAGCGCCAGATACGCAAGCATTAGAAGATGCGATTGCGGGAGCAGAAGAAACTTTCGTAGCAGTATCGACAGACGGTGCAGACGTTGATCCAAGTGACGAGTGGACAACGGCAGAAGAAAAAGCAGCGTTAGAAGAGGCGATTGCGGAAGCACGTGATGTACTAGGTAACGCAGACGCAACGCAAGAAGAAGTGGACGCAGCGAAAGAAACAGCACCAGATACGCAAGCATTAGAAGATGCGATTACAGCAGCAGAAAATGCCTTCGTAGAAGTATCGTCAGATGGTACAGACATTGATCCAAGCAAAGAGTGGACAACGCAAGCGGAGAAAGCAGCGTTAGAAGAAGCAATTGCGGAAGCACGTGACGTATTAAATAACGCAGACGCAACGCAAGAAGAAGTAGACGCAGCGAAAGAAGCGTTAGAAGAAGCAGTAGCAGCGTACGAAGATGCGAAGAAACGAGGAACGAAAGAAGAAAATGGTGGAGAGACACCAACAGCACCAGATACGCAAGCATTAGAAGATGCGATTGCGGGAGCAGAAGAAGTCTTCGTAGCGGTATCACCAGATGGCACAGACATTGATCCAAGCGAACAATGGACAACGGCAGAAGAAAAAGCGGCG
>NZ_MATO01000046.1 GCF_001700325.1 Caryophanon latum | reverse complement strand
GAAGAAAAAGGATTTAAATCTAAATATTAATCACCTTATATATACATACAAATATAAAACGCGTACCGCAATTAAAATGGCGTAACGCGTTTATAGCTTATAGATGCAATTCGATTTCCGATAGATCTTTCATTTTTAGCACGTAATGCCCGATGCTGCTATAAATTTTATGAATGTGCTCTGCGTAGTCGTCTTCATGTTGTTGTACGTAATGGCGCAGCGACTGAAGCACGGTCGTTTCCATATGCACAAACTTTTTCGGGTAGCTATTGTTTTGAGAAAAGCTAATTTGAAAAATTTCCTCAATGCAGTCGTTAAAATAATGGAATTGACGGGCTTCCTCTTCACTTACTTCGGCAAAGCTACTTTGAAGCAAGTCGATATACATATTCGTTGTTAGCGCAGCCGCAAAAAGCGCTAAAGCGTCATTGTGCTTCGTATACGCTTTTAAACGAGCAAGCCGCTTTTCACGAATGATTTCTGAAACAATCGTGTGACGAAGCGGATGAATTAATGTAAGCTCCGAGTTAAAAATAGGTGTGTCCTCGTTATAAAAGTATAGCGCGATGTCTTGCATAAGCGCGTAGCCAAAATGAGTGTAACCTGTATCGCGCAGCAAATAAAAATATAAATCGTATGCTGCTAGCTGATCGAAGGCATCTGTCTCAGCACCTGCTAATAAAAAAATAGATTGCTTCGCTGTAATTTTCATCGTTACGCCCCCTTATTTAGCTCATAATAAATGCTTGCATGGGCTAACATCATGCCATGCGCAACGGTTTGCCACGTATCATGTACACTATTGCTCATCGAAACGTATAGCTTGTTGTCAAACGTGTTAGCAATTTGTTCGCAGCGGTTTTGTAACGAATCGTCTTCATCAATAACTGCGAGCATTAGGCAATTCGCATTTTTTAAATAGACGATCGGTGCTTGAAGCTGCTCATAAAACGTTGAAAGCGCATCAAGATTGTGTACATCGTCTTGCTCAAAGCTTTCGATGCAAACGATTGTTACGCCAACATGACCAGCTTGCTGTTGTAGCTGTAACGCATGCTGCTGAAAGCTTTCTTCTGTAAGTGATTGCTGAATGAGCGAGTGATAATGCGCCGCTTCAACTTGCATAGCGTGCTGCTGAATTTGCTGTAAATCTTGCTGTTTAAACGATCGAAACCGTTCAAATTCATTTACGAGTGGCATGTTGGCGAGCGGTTCATTCACAATTGTATGCAAGCGTTCGTACGCGTCTTGTGCCAATTCAAAGTAATCAAACTGGGCTAAGCTTACCTCTAACACTTTGCTATAATAGCGCATCGCCTCCTCGTAGTTTTCACGCTGCTGCTGAATATAACCTTTAAATAATCGAAGCTGCACCCACGTTCGCTCTGGTTCGGCATATAAGTTTTTCGATTCAATGTATGTTAAATATTGCATCGCTTTGTCAATGTTGCCAATCTCAAGTTGCGCAGTAAAAACGGACAGCAATCGACGACAAAACGTTTCGATATTATACGTCGCAGAATAGCTATAAATAATCGGAATTGATTCTGCGATGTTCAAGTACTGCTCAGGTGAATAGCTGTGATTCTTCATCGATAGCAAGTTCGTCATACTAGCCGCAATTGTGCCATATTTTTCATATTGCAAGCCGTAGCTCATCGCTAATCGATAATAATGACGTGCCATCTCTTCGTTTTGTGAGAAAAAATATACGTGTGCTTTTAAACAACATAGTTCAGCAAACAAACCTTTATTATGTTCAAAATAAAATGGCTCGACTTCTTCTAAAATGATTAATACGTGCGCTTGGAAAATCGTCGTTAAATGAATGGCTACTTTGTGATCAATGATGTTTTCAACTTCTTTTATATTTTGCGCGTCCATTGCTTCCTTTACTTCTTCATGTGCTACTTGTAACGCTTGTTGAATCGCAATGAGCTGATCGTCGAGTGAATTTAGTTGTATATTTTGCGGCATGAAAACGCCCCCAATCTAGATGTTAATTAAATACATTGTGCTACATATTTAATATAACGAAGTCTGTTTATATAAATATCGGTTAATATGATGTATGTTGATTAACATTTTGAAAAGTTTATACAAATATCACGTCTGTTAATTAGCGTTTGACATGCAGTGAAATCGGTTGTTAGCAATAATTTAGAAATAAATGATGTCAGGTCTGTTGATTAGCCACTTTTATACAGCGGAATTGGTTGTTTCCAGTAGCAAGACTGAGATGAAAGCTGCATTTTAGTGGCATGGAGTGTGCGGCGAGACGCCTTATGGAACAGCTCGTGCTTCATGATCAACATCGTGCCCAAGGAATTTCGAGTAACCGCAAAGGCAAAGCGAGCCGTAACACGCGAACTGCTAATTGACACGCTTGTGCAAGTATATTCAAATATAAATATATGTATATACGCTACTCATATTCAATCCAATAAAATAGTAGTCGCACCTCACTTTATTTGCTATAGTATATACATATATGAATATATTAATGGAGGAATGTTGAATGAGTGAACAGCAAGCAATTGTCGTAACGTTTGGAAATTTTAAAGGAGGCACAGGCAAGACGACGAACAGTACGATGCTCGCGTACGCACTGTCAAACATGGGCTACAAAGTGCTGCTATGCGATCAAGACCCACAAGCAAATGCAACGGCACTTTATTTAAAAACGAAAGCGCTGCACAATGACGAGCTTGTGGCTTTCAACAAAACGTTAATGGCGGCAATCCAAGAAGAAGACTTAGCACAAATAGTGACAGACATTACGCCAAACTTACATTTACTGCCGAGCTTTAGCGACTTCTCGCTCTATCCACGCTTTTTAGAGAAGAAGTTTCCGAATACGGAGGACCGTGTGTATTACTTCGCATCATTAATTGAGCCGTTAAAGCGCGATTACGATTTCATTTTTATCGACGTGCCACCGACGATTTCAATTATTACGGACGCAGCGCTATATGCGTCAGATTACGTTGTCGTTGTTATGCAAACGCAGGAGCGCAGTTTAGCTGGTGCGGAAGTGTTTACGAACTACTTGCAATCGCTCATTGATGATTACAACGCGGAGCTAGACATTATCGGCATTTTACCTGTTATTTTGAAAAATGGAGCAGCTGTCGATTTAGCGACGCTTGAAAATGCGAAGGAAGTGTTCGGCGAGGAAAATATTTTTAAGCAAGTTGTCATGAACATGGAACGTTTAAAGCGCTTTGATTTAACGGGCATTACGAACGATGATATGCACGACCGCCGCGTACATAAAGTGTATAACGGCATTGCTGAGGAATTTATTGAGCGTTTAGAAGCAGAATTAAACGGAGGTGGCGCGCATGAGTAATTTATTACAGCCGAAAAAGAAGCTATTAAATCGTGGACCAAAAATCGAGCCAGCGAAAACATTTTCTTTAGAGGAAGTCGAAAAAGTTGTCGAGCAGCAACAAGAAGAACCGAAAAAAGTTGGACGCCCACGCACGGTGACGGACGAAATTACGAGCGTACGCATTTCAAAATCGACACGCAGTAAGCTAAATGCGCTCGTACAAATGGGGAAAGCATCAAACGCTGACATGATGATCAATGAGCTTATTGAACAATACGTTAGCAGTTCATTAACAGATGACGATTCACGCATCTTCAACATCATTTCAGAAACGTTAAATAACCGCTCATAACGAAACCGAGGTACGCATCGACGCGCACCTCGGTTTTTGTATATACAGATATATTCATATACGTATATGTCTATATATTAGAATTTTCGTATCAGGTCTGTTGATTAGCCATTTATATACAGTGAAATCGGTTGTTTTTAGCAACCATCTGGAAATAAATGCTGCATATTAATGGCAGTAAGCGTGCGGCGAGACTCCTTGAGGAAGGTGATGAGCGCCACGTCCATGTGGCATCACCTTCATGACCAACATCGTGTTCGCCGCCGAGCCCCAGGAATTTATCTGCCTCGAGTAACCGCAGAGGCAAAGCGAGCCGCAATACGCTTCTGCCAATTGATTGGCTAATCAACACGCTTGTTTTCGTATATTTCTATATGCATATATCGCTTCGTCCAACGTAAATAAAATAATAGTACACTAGCTGCTAGTATAAACATGAGTGGAACCGCGATGCTCGTAAATAACGAGAGCACAATGTAATAAAGCGGGTACATAACAATCATTGCGATTATCATAACGACAATCATGTATAGCATGGACACTTTTTCTATATTTTTTAGCACATGTGGCAAAATGATAAGATGTCCAAGTAAGCAAACGCTAAATGCGGCACAAAACGATAGCGTAAACATATCCCATTGCTGCTGCACGTGCGCGGCATAAAAATGCATCGGTGCGATGAGCGTAAAGCAAGTGATCGTAAACAGTAGCTGCGTGTAAATGAAGTAGCGCGTCACTTCTTGTTTACGAATCGGCAGTGAGCGTAAAAATCTATATCGTTGGCGTGACGCAATAATGCGCGGTGCTGCTGCCATATTTGAAACAGTAAGTGTGTAGGCGAAGATGAGTAGCTGCATTTCGCTCATGCTATCGTATGAAAGAAAAAACGATGCAACGACTGCGGCAATGAGCAGTAAGCTATATTCATAGCGAAATTGTTGCCATTGCAAATGCCAAAATAATTTCATGAAGAAGCCCTCCATTTTGTTGATCTATTTAATAGGAAGAAACTCAAAATAAATGGTACGGATAACATGAAGACAAATTGTAATGATAATGTAAAATTTTCAACGTCGATGATGGACAATACATAGACGATAACGAACGCAACGATGACATACGGCAAGTTTGGTAAAAATAGTACGAGCGACAGTTGGAGAAGTAGTAATAGCACGAAATACGCGAGCATGTGCGATGCGGAAAAAATAGTTGCGAGAATGCTATATAGTGCGACTAAGCCGATACCAACTGCGACGAATATGAAAAACGCATCGTATAAAAATGTACGCTGAGCAATCGGTGCTGCAGCGAGCGTGTAGCGATATGCAATAAGCTCATCGGACAACAGCGCAAATATATACATGATGGCAATGTAAAACGACATGAGCAGTAAATTGTCGTAGCGAAAAAGAAGCATCAGTACGACGGTTATAAAGATAAATAGCGAAAGGGCAATGCTGACGGATTCCTTGCATTGGGCGTATAAAAATCGACGTAGCATCATACGATTGGCTCAGTGAAAAAGGCGAGTAAATCGTCCAATGTGACAGCGCGGTGCTGCATTGTGTCGGCAAGGTGAGAACGTGGCACTAAATATTCCGTGTAAAGCGCTGTTTCACGCTCGGCAACTGCTCCGTCAATTGGCGTGTTACTTGAGGCAATCACGTATTCGTATAGTAGCGTATCTTTATTTTCATGAAACAGCATCGCCCCGTTATGCAAGCAAAGTACTGTATCCGCAAGCACTTCTAAATCGTTTGTAATATGGCTTGAGAAAAAAATCGTGTTCGTATCGTCCTCCATGTAGCGACTAAGCAGCTGCAATACGTGCTGGCGCATAACAGGATCGAGCCCGCTCGTCGGTTCATCGAGCAGCAACATTTTCGGATGGTGACTAAGTGCTAACACGAGTTGAAGAAGCATGCGCATGCCGCGAGAATACGTTTCTACCTTTTTATCGCGTGGGAGATTGAGCTCATCAAGCAGCTGAACGTAATACGCTTCGTCCCATGTCGGAAACAATAGCTTGTATGTTTTGTTTAAATCGTTCGGCTTGAGTGAAAGCGGCAAATGCCATTCATCAAAGACGACGCCGAGCTGTTCTTTAATAGCGGCATCTTGCGTCAACACATTTTGTTCGAGTAAAAAAATGTTGCCCATCATGTCGCGGTACAAGTTGAGTAAACATTTTAACAAAGTTGTTTTACCAGCGCCGTTACGACCGATTACGCCGACGACAGTTCCTCGCTCTACTTCAAATGAAATATTTTTTAATGCGAACATTTTTTGCTTTAACGATACATTTTTTACAATGATACTATTCATAAAATTCCTCCTCTAATAGCAATTCGAATACGCCGAGTATGTCTTGCTTTGATAGCTTAGCGCTTGCGGCGATTTGAATACCTTGTGTAAATAGCGCTTCAGCTTGCTGCAAAAATTGTTCACGCAATAAGTCGGGATGTTGTGATGTGAC
The DNA here is from genome assembly GCF_001700325.1 of Caryophanon latum. Taxonomy (GTDB): domain Bacteria; phylum Bacillota; class Bacilli; order Bacillales_A; family Planococcaceae; genus Caryophanon; species Caryophanon latum. The sequence goes on along the minus strand of NZ_MATO01000046.1, from coordinate 7,905 downwards.
GTAGCTTCCTTTGCCACGAATCGTTTCAATGAAGCCGTCCCTTTCTAAGTCGGCGTACGCGCGCTTCGTCGTCATGACGCTAATGTGCAGCATCGTCGCTAATGCACGAATGGAAGGGAGTGCATCGCCAGGGCGCAATTCATTTCGTAAAATCGCTTGCTTCAGCTGTGCTGTAATTTGTTCGTAAATCGGTAAATCGCTTTTATTGTCAAGCTGAATCAATGTGGATCACCTCTCTAACTGTGTATATACAGTATATACAGTTGGTGAGGTGAAATGCAAGTAGGAACATAGGTGATCAATTCATCACTCGTGTTCAAGTAACGTTCATCTGTGTTGCAACACGCGCACGGCCAGTTGAATGACTATATGTTTGTCTTGCATCATATTATTGTAAACAAATTAATTTTTTGCCTTCTATCATTTTTCTTTTGCATTATATAACAACGGGTGCTATCGTTAAATTCGAGGTGATTACATGGAGAATTTTGATGTAGCAATTATTGGAGCAGGACCTGGTGGATATGTTGCGGCAATCCATGCAGCGAAAAGTGGATTAAAAGTTGCGTTAGTAGAGCGTGACAAAGTGGGCGGTGCTTGTTATAACACAGGCTGTATTCCGTCAAAAATTATGTTAGAGCATAGTAAGCTCGTGCAAGAAATTCGTCGCGGTACGAACTGGGGTGTCACAGTACCGACGATCGATATTGATTTCTCGAAGCTAATGCGCCGTAAAGACGCGGTCGTTGAGGAGCTATTAAACAACATTGAAAGCTTTATCGAATCAGCGCAAATTACGTTTTATCGTGGCGAAGCGTCTGTTTCAGCAGAGAAAAAAGTAACAGTTGGCGATGAGCATTTTGAAGCGAAGCACGTTATTTTAGCGACGGGCAGTCATCCGTTCGTGCCACCATTTAAAGGGCTTGAAACGTCAACATACTATACAACAGATACGTTCTTTGACTTAAAGGAGTTACCGAAGCAGTTAACGATTATCGGTGGTGGTGTCATCGCAATTGAAATGGCGTTTGCACTTGCACCGATGGGAACAGAAGTAACGGTATTAAACTACAGTAAAGATATTTTACAAACAGAAGAGCCAGATGCGCGTCCAATTATTAAAGAGCGTATGAAGCAGCTTGGCATTAATTTAGTGACAAACTTCGCGTTTGAGGAATTTAAAGGCAATGTCATTCAAACGTCGATTGGTAACTTCGAATTTGAAAATTTATTGTTTGCGACAGGTCGCCGTCCGAATAGCGAAATTGCAGAAGCGCTTGATTTAAAAATGGACGGTCGTTTAATTCGCACGACGACTGATTACGAAACGAGCATTCCGGGCATTTATGCGATTGGCGATTTAGTTGGTGGCTTCCAGCTTGCACATACTGCTTCGGCTGAAGGAATGCACGTTATTGATACAATTTTAGGGAAAAACTTACCAAGCTTAAATCAACAGCAAATTCCACGTTGTGTATATACGCATCCAGAAATTGCGACGTTCGGTATGCTTGAGCATGAAGCACCAGCTGATGCGATCGTGACGAAAATGAATTTACCGACAAACCCGAAAGCGTTACTTGAAGGCAATACACAAGGCTTTATGAAGTTTGTGGCGAGCCCAGAAGGTGATATTTACGGTGCGTGCGTCGTAGGTGACGGGGCAACGGAAATGATTAACGCGATGCTTGCGGTGAAAGTAATGGGCGGATCGGTGAAGGACTTAGCACGTATGGTGTTCCCTCACCCGACTGTTAGTGAGCATATTGGTGATGCAGCGCGTGCTGTATTTGGCAAAGCGATTCATCAATAAATGAAAAAGGTGACTGCTAGTATTATGTAGCAGTCACCTTTTCATATATGTATATGTGAATATATACATCTTTTTATATACCAATATGCATGTTGATTAGCCATTTAATTGACAGGCGTGTATTGCTGCTCGCGTTGTCTGTGCGATTACTTGTCGCATATAAATTCCTACAGCGCGGCGGCGAATCCGATGTTAATCATGAAGGCGAGGACTCGTGTAGTGACGCTGATCGCCTTACTCAAGCTTCCGCGCCGTTCGTAATTCGCGGCTTACGAGGTGTTGAGTTACGAGCTTTTCCTCAAGGAGTCTCGCCGCCCTTTTCTTGCCACTAACATCCAGCAGTTATTTCCTGCTTGTTGCTAAAAAACAATCGATTTTACTGTATATAAATGGCGAATCAACAGATTGGTTTGACATACGTACATGATTACGTATATGAATATACATATATTTTTATATTTGAATATATAAATATTTTCGCATACGATATTACTTCACAAAATAGTTTTGCAAATACGGCGCTGCTTCCTTCATTTTCGCTCCGTACCAAAACATTTCACCGTCAATTAATTGAATGCGTGTGTTTGGCAAATGTGGCTGCAGCTCATCAATATGCTTTTGCGCAAATGGAAACGGCTCGGACGACAGTAGCAAGTAGTCGAGCTGTGCGTCTTGTAGCTGCTCAATCGTGACAGCTGGGTAACGGCCGTCGTGAGCTGTGAATGGATTTGTGAAGCCGATTGTCTCAAGGACGTCGTTAATGTACGTTGTAGCGCCGACGACCATGTACGGTTTGCGCCACATCATGTAGGCGGCGCGACCTGTGAGTGTAGGTAGCTGCACGGCGTTAATGTTTGCGATTAGCGAATTTGCTGCATCGGTCGAGTTCGTGAGCAGACCAAGCTTTTCAATCATCGTCAGTGCCATCGCAATCGTTTCGACTTGAGCGACGTAAACCGGATAAGTTTTGGCCAGTGTTTCAACAATGTCTTTTGTGTTTTCTTCTTTTTCGCATAAAATGAGCTGCGGTGCGAGTGCGTCGATCGCCTCGTAGTTGACGTCTTTCGTTCCGCCAACAGCTGGCACACTCGCCGCTTCAGCTGGAAAAATACAAAACTTTGTGCGCCCGACGACGTAATGCCCGACGCCGAGTGCGAATAACGTTTCAGTAACGGCTGGGCAAAGTGATACGATGCGCGTGATTGGTTGCTGTAGCTCGATTGTGCGTTGTAATTCGTCTTGAATGTGCATACATATTCCCCCTTTATATATTCATTGTACGAAACGAGTTTATTTTTTCCAAATAATAAGTCATAAAGTATGTTTTTATAGTAGTTCACGAAATGTTCAAACGATTGGTAGGCATTTATTCGGACTTTTGTGTGCAATTCATATAAAATTTGAATGTTACAACGTATGTTTTGCGTGATTTATACGAGGGGAAAGACAATAGTAACGATTATTTTAATGAGGTGAGTGTATGTATACAGAGGCGAGTACAGTTGATGCACAAATGCTGGCAGCGCTTAAGGAAAATATGGCTGTCATTCGATTCGACTTAGATCGTAACATTCAATATGTAAGCGAGCTATTCGCAGCAGCTGTCGGTTATCCTGTTGCTACATTATTGAAAATGCGCCATGAAGATTTGTGCTTTGATGATTTTTTAAATAGTAAACAATATGAAGAAATGTGGCGAAATTTGAAAAATGGGAAAGCATATCGTGATAAAATAAAACGAAAGGCGAGGGGGAACCGCGTACTTTGGCTTGAGGCGACATATATGCCGATTAAAGAAAATGGGCGTATTACCGGCGTAATGAAAATAGCGGTCGATATTACGGAGCGCACGACGACTATATTGAATATGGCATCGCATTTAAATGAAGTGACGCAGCAGCTAAATGAGCAGTCCAATCTCGGGGCGGACACGACGCAATCATTGCTAGAGCAAGTGCAGCAAATGGCAACGATTTCGAGCAACCATTTGACGCATATTACGCTGCTTGAGGAACGGGCATCAAATATTAAATCACTTATTCAAACGATTCGCTCGATTGCATCACAAACGAATATGCTCGCAATTAATGCAAGCATTGAGGCAGCACATGCAGGAAAGCACGGGGCAGGCTTTAGTGTCGTGGCAAAGGAAGTAAGACGTCTCGCAAATGAAGTGGACGAGACGACTGTTAATATGAATACGCGCGTACAGCTTATGTTACAGGAGCTCGATGCGATTACGGCGGACGTTAGTGTTATGACTGCGGCCATTACGAAAAGCAGCGAGCAAGTGAATACGACGTTTAGCGAATTTCAGCAAATTCATTTATTGTCGAAGGACGTGAAAGCACAGTCAGACCAGCTAAATAAAATTATTTAAACATATAGTTGTATATAAAAATATGAATATATCCATATATGAATATACAAAAAGACAAAGTCAACTGGCTTTGTCTTTTATACATCATGAAGGAGAACTTCGAATGAAACCAATGAACTTGCTAACGATTAGCGATACATATACGAATTTACCGCAACATATTTTGAAAACATATTTAGACTATAAGCGCGTGTTAATCCGCATTTCCGAAGTAGGTGATTTGCAGGCGCTCATTCGTTATTTACAGCCGTACGGACCAGCGTATTGCTTCGATCACTTTTACGTCGGCTTTCAAATTGAGCAAATTGGCAAGGAGTTTGATTTGCTACGCATCGCTGAAAACTTCATCGTCAACATCGAGCTAAAGTCGATTCATACGGGCGATAAAATGAGAAAGCAGCTGCTGCGCAACAAATATTACTTAACGTTTTTGAAGCGACCGGTATATTACTTTACGTACGTGCATGAAAACAATGAGCTGTATGAGCTAACGCCGACGAACGAATTGCGCCGCGTATCACCGAAGCGCCTTATGAAGCTATTGCAGGAGCAGCAGCACATTTATAAAGATAACGTGCAAGTGTTGTTTGACGTAACGGAGTATTTAATTTCGCCGCTGCATCATACGCAAGCATTTTTAGCAGGGCAATATTTTTTAAATTCGCAGCAAAGTCAGTTCAAAACGACGCTCGTAGAAGGCATGCTTGGCAATGAACAATGCATCGCGCTAACGGGAGATTCGGGCACCGGGAAAACGCTGCTGCTATATGATGTTGCTAAAACGCTTCAAGCAAATGACGTCGATGTGCTCATTGTACAAAGCGGCATCGTGCAAGGCGGTCAGCATTTATTAAAAAAAGAGGGGTGGCGAATTGTCGATGCGCAGTCGTTTTTACAGCTGCCAAAGCATTGGTATGAGCAAGTGGACGTGCTTATCATTGACGAAACGCAAAAAATTGACGAGCCGATTGTCGAGCGCATCGTCGAATGTATGCAGCAATATGAGCTGAATGCGATTTTTGCATATGATCCAGAGCATTTTTTACATGTGCTTACGGACGCAAAGCATATTGAGGCGATGCTTGCACCACATATTACGCGCTCGCTCAATTTAACGGCGAAGTTCCGCATGCATAAAGAGCTGCTCGCGTTCATTCAGCACTTTTTTGATATGAGCAAGCGTGCATATGTGCATCAGTTTTCGCGCGTTACAATGGAATATTTCGATTCATTCGAAGGGCTGTCGTTATATATGCAAACGCTTCCGAACAATTGGCATTTGCTGAACTTTCACGCGCCGTTTGACGAGTTGCAGCATCACGTCGAGCAGTTAAGCAATAAAGAAATTGACGATATTGCGGTTATTTTGGATGGACAATTTTTTTACGATGAAGGACGCTTATCGACGACACACGAACAGGCGGAAATCGTGCTAAAAATGTTGTATTACCATTTAACGCGTACACGCAAAAACATTAAGCTCATCATCGTGCAAAATGAGCCGCTTTTGCAAACGGTGCTGCAAATTGTCATGCGAGGGATGTAGAGGAAAATAGAGCGTTGAAGGAAGTGCGCTTACTCATTTAGGAAAGGCGTGCTTCCTTTTTTACTGTACGAAATATGGAGAAAAATTACAATATATACGTAATTGACAACATGCACGCTTGATTCGCCTTCATTGACTGCGGTATGATGAAGGGAAAGATTGCGCTGCGATTACTGCTGTCGTGCGTCAATGATATGAATGGAGGGGATGTTTTTGCATTTATTTAAATTTATTACGTATTGGAGCTTGTTTTTCATCGCTTTTATTAGCGGAGGCTTGTATTTAAAATCGGTCGTACATATTGATAAAACGCTCGCATGGGTCGAGCAAAATGTCGTCGTGTCGATTTTAGCAGTTGTTGGTGGCATCGCGCTCATTTGGATCGTACGCAAGCTGTTTAAAACAATCGTTGTGCTTGCGGGGCTTGGGCTTATTGCATATTACGGCATTGAGTACGCGCCGAAAGTATATGATGTGCTAGCGCCGTATAAGTGGTACAACTTAGCATTTTTATTGCTGCTTGTGCCGTTTTTATTCGGACGTGTGCGCGAAACGTTGGCAGATTGGAATTGGGTGCTACAGCAGAAAGACGAACGAAAGCAAGCAAAGCACGAGCATGCACAAGCGCCAGTTGAAGACACGCCGAAACCGAAAGCGACGACAGCGAATCATTCACCATCTTTTGAGCTGTTCGTAAAGCAAATGGGCTCTAGTGCTGTGCAGCAACGAACGTCGGTAAAGTACCAGCAATTTGAGCGCAAGCATGGCAAAATTGGCTTTGGCGAATCAGGTGTAAATGAGTTTGTCGGTGCGGTCATGTTAGCTGCGTATCGTCCAACGTTAGAAAAAGATATCGATCACGGCATCGAGCAAGTGTTTACGAAAAAATTTAGCCCGCTGCAATTTAGCGAGTACATGGACGGCATCGTTAACCGTTCCGACGTGCCGTATACGAGCTGGAGTGCGGTTTACAACTATGTGAAAAACAACATGCCGTGGATTCAAACGCATGATGCGGCAAGCGAGCAGGCGACGATTTCACCAGTAGTCGCGGAGGCATTGAAAGGGAAGTAAATTGAATACGGAAAAAGCTGTCCGAAAGTGAAGTAACCTTGAAACGTTAGATACGGTTATTTTACTTAGGCAGCTTTTTTAGCATTAATGATCAATTGATTGGAGTGGAATTCGTGTCAACTAAATCGATAAAATTTGAAACTGTTACAAACTTACAACAAGTAATCGAGAACATGAAGCGATTTGAGCAAGATTTAAACGTGGAAGCGAAACTTCGTAAACAGCTTAAGCAATTTCATCAATGGTATTACGTTCATGATGGGGATTTGCTTGCACCGAGTAAATTTATTGGCTATCAAAATATGACAGGAAATCTTTATGTGAATAAGCGCTTATTAAGACGGGCAAAATTGGACGGGCGCGAGACGGAACACGTACTTAAAACAATGTTTATTCCTTATGAAAATGAAGCGTTAAATGAATACATTCATCAAAAGTTGAATGGACAAACACGCGTAACGTTTAAAGTAAATATTTTAGAACAGGAAAAAGAGGCAATTGAAAAGTCGTTCGTAAAAGGAGATTCGCACATAAAGATGAGCGATTTGTTACAAGTTGTTACAGAAGATGTAGACGCGTTACAAGGGGAAGGTGGGTATCGCATAGAAGGAGCAGAAAAATTATACTTTGTTAAAAAATATGAGCGTGATGTACATAATCGCAAAAGAGCGATTGAAATTCATGGGCTTAATTGTTATGCATGTGGATTTAATTTTGAAGAAATGTACGGAGAGCGCGGAAAAGATTTTATCGAAGTGCATCACTTGCAGCCATTGAGCACATTGAAAGAGGCTGTAGAAGTAAATCCAAAAACAGATTTAGTTCCTTTATGCGCAAATTGTCATAGAATGGTGCATCGAAAAAAAGACAATGTGTTAACTATAGAAGAGCTGAAGCGTATAATTAAAAGATGAGCCAAGCGTGTTGATTATCCAATCAATTGGCAGAAGCGTATTGCGGCTCGCGTTTCAATGGCTCGGCGGCGAACACGATGTTGGTCATGTCGTGTAGTGGCGATGATTGCCTTCTTCAAGCTTCCGCGCCTCTTCTACGTCGCGGCTTACGGGGTCTTGAGGCACGAGCTATTCCCCA
>NZ_MATO01000045.1 GCF_001700325.1 Caryophanon latum | reverse complement strand
TGCACACTCTTTTTCAAGTGTCCACTCCACAGGTACCATATTAGGCTCACAATTTGCGAGCCGCTCCTTTTTTATAATGAAAACTTCGCAATGCGTTGTTGCAGTTCGAGCGTCGAGCTATTTACTTCATTTGCGACATCGCGCACTTCTTCAATTGAAGCAGCTTGCTGGGAAACCGTTGAGGCGATTTGCTCAAAGTCAACGGATGCTTGCGAAGCACCGGTCATGATCGCATGAACGGCAGTGCCGATGCTAGAAGAGTTAGCATGAATTTGCTGAGACGTCGCCGAAATATCCTCGACTTGCTCCGTAATATCAGTAATGGCATCGGTAATATGTGTAAATGCATTACCTGCGTCGTGAATGATTGAAACGCCGTCGTTTACCGATTGCAAGCCATTTGCGACTGCTTGTGCGACATTTGCTGTGTCAGATTGAATTTCAACGGTCAGCGATACAATTTGCTCAGCCGATGCCTTTGACTGCTCAGCTAGCTTACGTACTTCATCGGCAACGACTGCGAAACCTTTGCCGAATTCGCCGGCCCGTGCTGCTTCAATTGCTGCGTTTAATGCAAGCAAGTTCGTCTGATCCGTAATTTCTGTAATGACACGTGTAATGTTACCAATTTCTTGTGACTGCTTGTTGAGCTTTTCGGTTAAATTCGCAATGAGCTGCGTTGAATCGTGAATGACATTCATTTGCTGCTGTGCGCTAACGACGGTATTAATGCCGTACTGTGCGTTCGTTGCCATCGCGAGCGTGTTGCTATGAAGTGTATTTGTCGCCTCAGCAATTTTTTCAATGCCGACCGTCGTTTCTGCGAGGAATGACACACTGCTCATCGCTTTTTCTGCAGCGGCTGTCGTAACGTGAGCTGTTGCATGCACATGGCTGCTCATCGCCTGCGTTGCGCTCGTAATTTCACTCGTGTTCGTTGCGAGCGTATGAGCTGAACGTGTGAGCTGTTCCGTATTTTGTTGCACACCGTAAATGATGTCATGCAAGTTGTCTTTCATTTTATTAAACGCGACGGTAAGCTGACCGATTTCGTCGTTCGTGTTATGTGTAAGTGGTGCATCAGATAAATGCCCGTCTGCAATGCGCTCGGCAATGAACACGACTTGTTTTAATGGCTTCGTAATAATGCGACGTACCATAAAAATGAGCAGCACACAAACCGCAATTGTAATGAGAATCGAAATGCATGAGAATATTTTTGATGATGTGACGATTGACGAAGCGGCGGCTAAGCTATCGTTTTTTTGTGCGTCGTGAAAGCTGATGACCGGCTTTAACGCGTCTAATAATTGATTAAGCTGCGCATCGTACTCGGTTGTGATGCTTTCAGTCGTCGTTGCTTCAGCGAGTAATGCATCGACTGTGCGTTTAACGTCGTTTAAGTTGGCATCGCTAGTTTCTGCTAGTTGCTGCATTGCTGAGCGTAACGCATTTTGCGCGTCGACAACGGCTCTTTCGGTAATTTCAGATGGTGCTAACGCATAGGATCGCAGTGCCGCTCCTTGTGCAATGGCAGCAGTTTCAACTGTATATGCCTCTGTTATGCGGTCGTTTTCGCTATTTGATGCGTTGTGCATTTCATCGCTTAACACGTTCAGCTGATAAATTGTAGCAATGAGTGAGATGATCATTAAAACGATGAGAAAAACAAATGCTTGATTAATTTTTCGACTAACTGACATAATGAAGCGCCCCCTTTATTTCTTCTATGTCATTCCCTTTTTATATGCTAATTAAAACATGAAGCATGCTTGTCGCTCGTTTTATGAAAACACGATTATGGACATAGAAGGCGCATTGGTGTTGCATGATGCTTGCGATGAATTGATGCAGTGAAACAAATGGTCGATGAGCTTCATAATGTTGCGGAAGAACTGCGCCAGCAAACGGAAAAATTTTATGTATAATGAATGAAAAAAGTGGTATCAGGCGAACGTTTCTGATACCACTTTTTTACTTATTCAGTTCGATTCGTTCGCGTTATTAAAATAAACGCAAACGGCAATAAAATGACGATCGCTACACCGATATACGTTTGCGTCGGTGTGAGCGGTACGAACAAGCGAAATGCCCAAAAAACCGTTAGCAGCGCCGCCATAAACAGTTCAAACTTAACGCTCACCTTGTTGCGAATGATGAGAAAGTAAATGAGCGCAACGGGTGGTAACGCAAAAAATAAAACGATGAAAAAAGATTCAGAAAAATACCACGGTCGTTTTTCCTCCATATAGGTCACCTCCAATAAATGCATTGAAAAAGGATGTGCGATTGTCCGCTTCGACAGTCACACATCCGATTACAGTATTAGCTTGCCGCTTCGATATCGTAAACGACGATGTTTCCTTTGTTCAATAATAAAATCGTTTCGGTTTGCTTTGTTGGGTCAATTTCTACTTCTACAAAAGTACCGCCATTTTTTGCAGAAATATTAGCTTGTTGTAGCACCGATAATGCTTCAGTAATATTTGTTACGTAAATTTTGAACGTTTGCATCGTAAAACCTCCCAATATGTATACGTTCAGTATAGCATAAGAAGTTGAACAATTCTAAATATTAGGCTCTTCACTATAACTTATCGTTGCTTTGTACGTGCGGACGATGCTCGATATCGATTGAACGGTGCGCAAGGTATGTTCTGACGTGCCGGCGAAAAGCGTCTACCGAAACAAAACGATCACACGAAATACAGTCGCTTTTCAGATTATCTGGATTCTAGCATATCGAGTGATCGCTATCTTCCTCAAGCCTCTTCGTCACGACTGAGCGGTCTGTCCAAGCAACTAACTCCAGTTTACGGTGATGAACTAAATAATACGCTGTTTACACAAGCTTACCTGAAGCAATCCAAGGGAAGAAGCCTTCTAAAAATTTCTCGGTCGCTGGCATAAAGTAAGAGCCGAAGTGGAAATCTGGGTCGAGCGTCGTCACAATCCACGTGCCATTCGTGCTCACGTCGTCCACGTACAATAGCGAGCCGCCGTCTTTCATATCAATAAGTGACGTCATGCCGTCTTGTAAATGGAAGACGCCGTGCTGATGCCATGTGCAAGCGGCGATGTTTAAAAAGCCGTCTTTAAATACAGGGTGTTCTGGTGCAACTAAACGTAAGCCAGAATCTGCACCTGCTTCAAGCCACCACCAAAAGTTCGTCTCGCGCAGCTCCCAGTTTTGATTTGGAATCCAGTTTTCGGGCTGTGGACCGAATGCGACGACAACGCCACCGCGGTCAGCGAAGCGATGAATAGCAGGAACGATCGTTAAAAACGTCGGCAAATGCAGCTGCGACGGTACGACTAATACGTCCACGTCCGCAAGCATCGCCTCGTCAAAGTCACGAATGTAAATGAGTTGCTGAATGTATTGCGCAAATTTCGGCTCGGTAAATGTACGGTAATGTGCGGCATGTCCGCTATATAATACGGCGATGTTTCTCATTTAAACGTTCTCCTTTTGTAGCTCACGTTTTAGCCAGTCGTACATGCGAGGTGCGACAAGCTTTGATGTGTTATTTCCTGTTGCGTACGTGAAAATGTCACGCGACGTATGAACGAAAATCGTGCCGTTCGTCGTCGTGCGGTCCACGTATGTAATTGGCGTGCCGTCTGTAAAGCGAATGTGCACTTCGACATCGTCTCGGTGAACGGGATGGAAGCCGCGTGCGAAAAAGCCCGCAACGCCTTTACGCACCGTTAATTCTTCTTGCTTTACGCCGCCGAAAATGGCACTCTGTTCATCAATCGTGACGCTGTAATCTTCGAAGCGGCGAATTTCCTTTGGCATAAATAGGTTCACACCTGGCAGCCACGGACGGAAAATGTGCGTGCAGCTTACGACGATGTTGCCGGCCTCTAAAAAGTCGGCAATTTTTGCACGCTCTTTATATAAATATTCTTGATCGATGAAATCTGTAATTAATAATACGTTGTAATGAGATACGTCTGCCTCTCCGAATGCGTATTGGTCAAGCACCGTTATGTATTCATTGCCGCGGTTATCGGCAGACATGGCGCGACCATCTCGGCTAAACGCATGCCCAGGGTCTAGCTTTAAAATGTGTAATGCAGTCATAAATAAGCTCCTTTAATTTTGTTTACATATATTTCGGCAAGTCTGTTAAAACGCCACTTTTATACAGCTGAATTGGTTGTTTTAGAAATGAATGCAGCTTAGTGGCATGGAGTGTGCGGTGAGCCCTAGGAAAACGAGCCGCAATACGCGAAATGCCAGTTTAATGGTCAATCAACACGTTTGATCTTTCGGTTGAAACTGAAAATCATTTTCAATTATAGTTGAATGCGTGACAAAAACAAGCGATTTCAGGTGCAAACGAACTTAATATTTGCGAATGGATATATAAATTTTTCTAATGTTACAAGCAACTAACTTTAGCTTGCGGTGATGAACTAATAAGGTGGAAATTATGCTGCGTATTAGTGGGGCGTGCGGCGAGACTTCTTGGAGAACAGCTAAAATGCTTTAATACGCTCTTGTCAATGAACTTGCTAATCAACACGCTTGGCTCGCATGCATACAAAAGCAAAACAGCGCATTGGCACGACAGTCGAAGGGCATTTACTTTAAAATGACAAGTAAATGTAAAAAAAGAGAAAAAATTGCCGATATAAATACAAAAATATGTAATGAAAGGAGGTGGTCGTTGTGCTAGGAAGTTTAAAGGCAACGTCATCGATTTTAACGAATTTAAACAAAAGCTACAAAGTGACCGACCGAGCGATGGAGCGTATTGCAAGCGGTAATCGTATTAACCGTGCAGCAGATGACGCAGCTGGCTTAGCGATTTCAGAAAAGCTACTCGGTCAAATGAACGGCTTGAACATGGCGGCGAAAAATACGCAAGACGGTGTGTCGATGTTAAACGTTGCAGAAGGTGCGCTCAATGAAACGCATTCCATTGTACAAAAAATGCGCGAGCTCGCGGTGCAGTCAGCTAATGATACGAATACGCCACAAGAACGGAACGCATTAAACAATCAATTTCAGGAACTTGTAAAGGAAATTGATCGCATTGCGGGAACGACGGAGTTTAATACACGTACGCTATTGAATGGGGATTATAAAGATAGCCCGCTTCGTCTACACATTGGAGCAAATAGCGGGCAATCGATTGATGTTTTTTTAGGCGACATGAGCTGGCAATCGATTCTCGGCTCAAATAGTGAACGTACTGATTTACATTTGTTAACACAAGAAAGCTCTGATGCGATGATTGGGGTAATGGATCGCGTGCTAAACACGGTGTCACATGAGCGTTCCAAAATTGGAGCGTACACGAATCGACTAGAGCATGCATACAATGTAACAATGAATACTGGGGAAAACTTAACGAGTGCCTACACACAAATTCATGATGCGGACATTGCCAAAGAAATGATGACAATTACGCAAGAACGTATTAAGCAGCAAGCAGCAACATCTGTCATGAGCATGCAAATGCAGTCGGCGTCTAACGTATTACATTTACTACGATAAGAGACGACTTGATGCGAGTGGTGTGGTGATTGAAGTGATGTACATAATCGCTTTAAATCACTGCCACTCGTATTTTTTTATTGTTTGCTGACAAAGAGGTGTGAAAAAGCTTTTGCGATTTGGGCTCTACTCGCATTCATTAGCCGGTAAATTGGCAAGGAACTTATTATAGTTCGCCGCGCGCGCTGCAATTAACATGTAGCATTCCCTCTGTTTTGATGCTGAAAACAATGGATTTCATAGTATAAGAAAGGCTAATTAACAAATCGGATTAACTTTAAGTTATAGTGAACTGCTTTTTCAAGCGTGTTGATACGCCATTCAATTGGCATTTCGCGTATTGCGGCCACTATAATGCAGCATTCATTTCAGTCTTGCTACTGAAAACAATAATTCAGCTGTATAAAAGTGGCGTATCAACAGACCTGCTGTTTTTTATCAAAAAAATGAAGCGATTTTTAATAAAATAAGTTTATGGAAAGTATATTTGTTATAGGAAAGTAAGTTGAAAGTATTGTTTAATTTATTTTTTTGTACTAATGTTGAACTAGTATTAAAACTGTTGTGGTACAAGAAGGGGTGATTGAATGCGAATTTTTAGCTCAATAAAGGGGAAATTACTACTGTTTTCATTGTTGCTATTGTTTGTTCCGACAATTACGGTAGGCGTATTTAGTTATATGGAAGCAAAGGGCAGTTTGAATGCTGTTGGGGAACAGCTTATTCAAAATAGCGTACATGATGCGATGCAGTTAGTCGAACAAGTATATAGCGAAGTAGAAAATGGGAATTTAACGAAAGAAGAAGGGCAGGAGCATTTAAAAGAAAAGCTCATTGGACCGTTACAGGATGACGGAACACGTCAATTGACAAATAAAGTCGATTTAGGGGAATATGGCTACTTGTACATACTTGATGCGAATGGCATACTCGTTGGGCATGTTAACCGTGAAGGCGATTCACTATGGGATGATAAAGATGAAAATGGGGATTATTTCATTCGGGATGTCATCGATGCAGCAAATAAAGGTGGAGCGTTTACGTATTATGATTTTGCATTACCAGATGGCACTGGAGAAGCGGAAAAGCTGACGTATTCCGTTACATTTGAGCCGTGGGATTGGGTTATTGTGTCGGGCTCTTATTTACAAGATTTTAACGCACCAGCGAATACGGTATTAAAAACGATGTTTATTACAATTGTCATTACATCGATCATTTGTGTAGGGGCCGTTATGTTGTTTGCGAATCATATTGCTGTGCCGCTTCGCAAGCTAATGGTTGATGCACGCCGCGTAGCAGAGGGCGACTTAACAAGCACATTTGAGGAAACGACTCGTAAAGATGAGGTTGGTGCATTGACGCGCCACTTTAGTCATATGGTGCAGCATTTAAAAGTCGTTATTTCAGGGGTGAATGACACGACGACGACAATTCAAGGTGCATCAGCCAATTTATTAGCCGTTGCAGAGGAGACGACAGCATACGGTGATGATATTTTATACGCTGCTGATGAAGTCGCAAAAGGAACGATGCGTCAAGCAGAGCAAACGGATGAGGCACGTCATATGACCGATGTACTGAGCGCACAAATCGAAACGCTTCAGCAGCAAAATGAAGTGATGGCAACGAATGCACACGTTATGCAAGCATCAAGTGAGGAAGGTCGCCAAAACGTTGAAGAGTTAGAGCGTTTATCAACGACAACTGTGTCGCAAGTAGATGATATGCGAGCAACAATTGAGGCATTACAGCAAAAAGTGCAGCAAGTCGATGTCATCGTCGGCAGCATTACGATGATTTCTGCGCAAACGAATTTACTCGCGCTTAATGCATCGATTGAAGCGGCACGTGCTGGGGAGCATGGCAAAGGCTTCGCAGTCGTAGCAGAGGAAGTACGAAAGCTTGCGGACGAAACGAACAGCGCGACACAGCTCGCACAGCAAACGCTTGAAAATATTAGCGAGCATACGGAATCTGTGACGACAAAAATGCACGCAACAGTTAATGTCGTTGCCCAGCAGCAGCATGCCGTGCGTACGACAGAGAAGTCGTTTTATGACGTTGAGGAAGCGTTGCACCATGTAGCCGATGCAATGTCACATATTGCACAAACGATCGGCACACTCCAGCAAACGCAGCAAAATTTCGCAACGACGATTCATAGCATTGCAGAAATTAGCCAGCATCATACAGGTATGGTGCAGGAAGTGAACGCATCAGTTGATGAGCAGCAACGTGCAGTAGCGGTCATTACCGATGCGTCGAACGCTTTAACGGATGATTTATTAATGCTGCAAGAAGCGGTTCAGCAATTCCGCGTAAAGTAGCAAAAAAGGGATGTATGGACGGTCAAAAGACGTCGATACATCCCTTTTTTTGTAATATAACATATAAAAATGTATAAAAATATAGAAAAAAGAGTGTAATATTGGTATGATTTTCTATATGTACAGTTCATGATGAAAGGCGAATTTGGACGTAGCTTGAAGCAGCGGCACTGAGGGCAAATCGATATGCCTTTAGTTAGCATGTAGCATGAGTGTTAGCACATTGTTGCGGAAATGGGCGTGAGTGTTAGTAAGCGGATTTACCCTTTATTTTTAGGAAAGTCACTGACGAATTGGGGGAATAACGATGTCCATTAAAATGAAGATGATTAGCTTTTTTGTCATTTTTACAGCGGTGCTTATTAGCTTAATTAGCCTGTTGTTATTTGTAGAGAAAAATAATATTCAAAAAGAAGCGGTTACGACAACGGAGGCACTCGATGCACAGGCGAAGGAAACGGCTGTGCGAGACTTGAAGCGTTTGACCGCGACAATTGCCGAGCAAGTAGCGACACTTGAAGCTGAAATAGATGCTTCGATGCTAAACGCGGCGTATGTTTTGCAAAAGGCAGATGAGCACGGTGCGTTGACACTTGCGCAAATGGAAGCGTTAAAAAAACAAACAGGCATGAATGACTTATACATATCAGATGATCGAGGTGTGTTTATCGAGCCGACGACGGAGCGAGAGGCAATCGGTTTAAGCTTGCTTGATATTTGGGAAGGCTACGGCATGCTGTTAACGGGGGAATCAACATACTTACCTTCTTCTATGAAGCTTAAAGTGGAGACTGGCGAAATTTTTAAGTTCACGGCAATTCCACGCGCAAATGGGAACGGTATTATTCAATCCGCGCTTGCAGTCGACTCGATTGAAACGATGTTAAATACGTTTTTTGAGCAAGACTATTCACTAGAGAGCTTATACTTATTTGATAATGCAAACTTAGTATTAACACAAAATTTAGCAAGTGACGTCACGCCACCGTTTACGAAAGGGCAGCAAGTGACGAATGAGCGTATCGACGACATTTTCGGCGGTGCAGAGACGCACGTCACGATGGATGGCTCGTTCGCAGAAGTATATACACCTGTATACGTGAACGATGAGCTACGTTACGTTATGTATGCGTCTATTGATATGACGCCGTACTTCGCCGCATCAAAGCAAACAGAGCAGGCGTTAGCTGAAATACGTGAAACGATTGACCAAACGATTGTACAGACGATCATTATTAGCGTCGTACTATCAATCGTACTGCTAACGGTGCTTTCCGTGCTTGTGACGCGCCAGTTTAAAACGTTACATACGTTTGCGAACGAGCTGCGTACACGCGGTTCAGACGGCGAAGAAATTGAAGTGCATGAGCATGAGCTAAAGGAAATTCAGCAAGCTATTACAGAGGTAAATGAGCAGTACAACGTCATTTTGCAGTCGGTGCATGCTAACACACAAGCAGTGACGCAAGCACAAGGCGATTATTTACAGGAAATGGAGACAACGAAGCATACGCTAGAGCAAGTGACGGAGGCGGTGCGCTTTACTGCATACAATACGCAGGAGCAGGCCGAGCAAGTCGTGGAAGCAGAGCAGCATGTCAGTCGTAATACAGAGGTGTTACAGCAAGTGTTAGCGGAAACGGAAATACTCGCGAACTATTCAAATGAAACGAAAGAGGCGACGTTACGCAGCATCGAAGGGATCGATGTGTTATCGCACACAATCGATACTATTTCAAGTGAAGTTATTCAAAATAGCGGGCGAGTAGATGGCTTGCTTGATAGCTCAAAGCAAATTAGCGGCATCATTCAAATGATTGAAGGAATTGCCGATCATACGAACTTGCTTGCACTGAACGCATCGATTGAAGCGGCACGTGCTGGGGAACATGGCAAAGGCTTTGCGGTCGTAGCCGATGAGGTTCGAAAACTTGCTGAGCAAAGCGCTGGGGCGACACGTCAAATAAGTTCGATTTTGCTTGATTTACAACAGGAAATTGGCGCAACGAAAGAAAGTAACGATGAACAAATCGAGACGATTCATGCAAGCAAAGAAGAAATGCAGCAAGCGCGCGAGTCGATCGAGCAGCTCATTCGTAGCACAGAGCAATCGCGTGCGAAAATTTTAACATTAGCAGCGTTTGTAGAGCAGTTAAAGGATGCAAATGTGCAAGAGAATGAAATTTTTAGCGCGTTAACATCAAGCATTCAAAATAATGCGGCTAATAGTGAAGAATTGTTGTCGATGGTGGAAGACGTCGATGTGTCCGTTCAAAGTTTAACGCATATGTTAGACCGACTCGTTAGCCAAACAGCAGCGCTTGAGCGAATATTTTAGCACACGATGAAAACAAGCAGCAGGAAATTTTTTTCTGAGGCTTGTTTTTCTTCATATTGACGAGCGCGTTGTTAAAAAATTAGCTAACAAAAACATGATATTTAGTAAATTAAAATATGATTCGATAGTATTAGCGCAAAGTTAAAAGATATTTTACCTAAATACACTTTCTATTAACAATAATTTCATGTTATCGTCAAGTTTTGTATCGTTTTATTGTAATTTTAAGTATATAATATAACTAGGGAATGAGAAGGGAGGCTTTTTATGAATGAAAAAGCAAAAAAATATATGAAATCATCAATTAATTACAAACTCGGATTTGCTTTCTTTATTGCGTTATTAGTGCCGACGTTGCTTGTCGCGACGGTGTCATTTTTCTCCGCTAAAAATGAAATTGAAAACAAAATAAAAGTAAGTGAAGTACAAAGTGTTGAAACGGTCAACGAGTTTATTAATAAACATGTGACACCGATTGTAAATGATACGAAATATTTAAGTGAACGTTTTACAGAGGCGGGCTGGCGTTCAGACGACTGGTCACCGATTTTATTCAACTTAGAACAATATTTTAAAACGTCACAAGGTACCGTATCGACATTTATCGGAACGAAAGACGGAGATATGATTCAATATCCAGACCTAGGGCTGATGAATGATCCTGAGTTTGACCCACGTACACGAGCATGGTATGAGCTCGCAATGGAATCACCTGGAGAGGTAATTATTGCAAACCCTCATCAATCGGCTTCGACAGGGGATTGGGTAATTACGATTTCGATGCAGCTAAAAGATGGAAGCGGTGTCGTAGCGACAAACTTAGGTATGGATTCATTGTTTGAACTCATTAGCAACATTCGTGTAGGTGAAGAAGGCTATCCGTTTTTAATGACAAATAATAAAGTCATTATTGCACATCCGACATTAGAAAGCGGTACAGATGTTGCGACCGAAAGCTGGGCAGATAAAGCAATTAGTGCGCCACAAACGACATTTGATTATGTGTTTGAAGGTGCGAATAAACGTATGTACGCATCAGTCAATGAGCTAACCGGCTGGATTGTTGGTGGTACGATGTTTGAAGATGAAGTAAATGAAGCAATTAACCCAATTTTATACTCAACGATTGTCGTTGTAGTGTTATCACTTTTAATTTTAGGTGTATTTTTAATCGTCATTATTCGTTCGATTACGAAACCGTTACAAGAAATGACGAATGCAGCAGTCATTATGAGTTCAGGTGACTTAACGATGGCACCGAACATTCAAAAGCAAGATGAAATTGGTGTACTTAGCCGTTCATTCCGTAAAATGAGCGACTTATTATCAAAAATTATTCGTCAAATTCACGATAAAACATCGGTCATTTCAGCATCGTCTGAGGAGTTATCGGCAACGTTAACAGAAAGTCGTGAAGCGTCAGAAAAAATTACGCTTGCGATGAACGATGTAGAGGAAGGTTTTAATCAGCAAGCAGCAAAGTTAACGAAGAGCGTTATTTCTTTACAAAAAGTATCAGAAAATATTCATTCGATTTTTGAAAACGCTGATTCTGTAACACAAAACGCGAAACATGCAGTTGAAGTAACAGAGCAAGGGCATGATATTGTTGTGTCAACGCAACAGCAAATGGTAAACATTGAAGGTACATTTAACAAGCTATCAAAAGATATCGGTACAGTGAATAATTACGCAAGTGAAATTTACGAAATCGTGAACGTGATTACGTCGATTGCCGATCAAACGAACTTGCTTGCGCTGAACGCCTCGATCGAAGCAGCACGAGCAGGTGAGCATGGCAAAGGCTTTGCAGTTGTAGCCGATGAAGTTCGGAAGCTAGCAGAGCAAACGAACGATTCATCTGTTCAAGTAAAAGACATTATTACATCGATTCAGCGCGAGTCAACTAACTCTGTTGAATCAATGGAACTAAGTTTACAAGCGGTTAATAAAGGGCTTGATATGTTCTCCAAAACAGAACGTAGCTTCCATGAAGTAAAAGACTTTATCCATAGCTTAACAGCGCAATTAGAAGAAGTACGCGAGCGCGCAGAAAAAATTGCGAAAGAAGGAGACTTTGTCGTACGCGATATTCGTCAAGTGGAGGACATTTCTGAAAAGTCACGTAAAATGCTCGCAACAGCATCGTCCGCGACAGAAGAACAACTTTGCTCACTTGAGGAAATTTCCGCAACAGCAGAGGCACTTGAAGGCATTGTCGATGAGCTATTAGCAGAAATTAAAATTTTCAAAACGAATTAATGAACAAGCGAGTGCGACCGAGCTATGACTCATCGCACTCGCTTTTTTTATGAAACATTTGTATGATGAGAAAAAACACGAATGAGGACGATATATGACTATTTATTTTGAATCACTTCCCGCGTTTCAAGCAGCGGGCGGCTTAAAGGCGACGACGATTACCGCAAAGCAACTACTACCAGCAATTGTGGCGCATATGCAGCGAATGGATCGTCAATTTACGCTGCACGTAACAGGAAGGCTACCAACGTCAATGGAGGCATTACTCGACGAAGCGTTCGCATTATGCCACCTGCAGCAGCCGTTTTACACGCAGCACTGCGCAAGCCGCAATATGCGCTACAAAGTCGTCTCGAAAAACCGCATTAAAATCGACTTCACGCTGCGCTACCGCATGACGCGCGATGAGGAAAAGTGGGTGCTCACACAAATTGATACTATTTTAGCGCGCATCATTACTAAGCAGATGACGCCACTTCAAAAAATGATCGCCGTGCACGACTACATTATTCGCGCATACGACTACGAAATGAATACGACTGGCTCACCATTTACGGTGTATACGTTTATGCACGAAAAGCAAGGGGTGTGTATGGCGTATGCGTTACTATTTCAAAAGATGATGGAAGCAGTCGACATTCCGTGCCATTACGTCGTCGGGAAAGCGGACGGTGAGAGCGACCTAGGACATGCGTGGAATATGGTTGAGCTTGACGGGCAGTGGTACCATATTGACGCGACATGGAATGACCTCGGCAAGCGCGTGCAAAACTTGTCGATTCGCTACCGCTACTTTTTGCGCTCAGACGACGTGTTTCAGCGCGACCATCAGTGGAACTTAGACCATTATCCACCGTGTACGAATGATCGTTACGCGGCGATGCAAAGTATATACGACGCGGCGATTGACGGTGCGCACTTATATTACCCGCAAAAAGGGACGGCGCATCTTATGAAAATGGACGTGCATACGCTACAGACGACGAAAATTGCGCCAATTCGCGTGCAGCAATGCGTCATGTACGATGGGCAATTGTACGTGCATCACGTCGATGAGCAGGCGCTTTATACGTACATACCGGCAACCGATGAATGGACGTGCGTGCAACAAAAAAATGTGCAACGTATTACGCGAACGGATAGCGGTGTGCACGTGCAGTTTACGAACGGTGACGAATGGTGCGTGCAGCACGAGCAGCTACAACAGGAGGAAGTGTGCGACGAGGCAGATCATCGCGTGCTATTAGAGCGCTTTGGCAATAGCTGGTTCGGCGAGTATAAAGGAGCTGCAGGGACAATTGCTTTTACAGACGAAGCGGGCTTAACAGTAATGCTTCGTGAGCAACTGAAGGCGGTAACGATTGACGTGTGTGCCTTTGACGATGTCGTGACGATTACGCTGCAAAACGGACGCAAGCCGCTGAACATGACCGAGCCGTTAGACGTGACGTTGCCAGAGGAGTTGAAGGGCTGTCGGGTGAAGGTGAATGGGGAGGATTTAAATATTAGGTGAAATCTAAGTTGTCACTTTTAGTTAAATAATGTCAGGTCTGTTGATTAGCCATTTTTATAAAGCTGAATCTGTTGTTTTCAGTAGCAAAACTGACATGAATGCAGCATTGTAGTGGCATGGGAGCGTGCGGCGAGACTCCTTGGGGAATAGCACGTGCCTCAAGACCCCGTAAGCCTCGACATAGGAGAGGCGCGGAGGCTTGAGCCGAGCCCCAGGAAAGCGAGCCACCATACGCGAAATGCCAGTTTAATGGCTAATCAACACGCTTGATCTACAATAAAGTTCAATAAATTTTTTAGTTACAAGAATGAAAAAAGATTTAAGCGAAGTTTCATTTACAAAAATTTTGAAAGAAGTAATTCATATAATACGAGTTTTACATTAATTAGAAATCCGTTCAACGTTACGCAAACGATTGAACGGATTTTTGTATGTATTCATGTGGCTCTTAATCATAACTTGGGGTTGCTTTCCACGCCGAGGCAGGCTTTCCGCGAGCGCGGCTCAAGCCTCCTCGTCGTTCGTTCCTCACGACTGCGGGGTCTCGAGGCTCGTGCTCCTGCGGTTACTCGTCGCAAAAGAAACTGTCGCTTTTCCCGCTGGAGTCCGCCTCTCGTTTCAAGCGACTTTTATGCGTCAACCTCAGCTTACGGTGATGAATCATTAATCTTCTAAATATGTACAGCAGTAATCTGTTACCGTTTCGACTTCAAGTGAAAACGTTGAGTTTGCTGGCACGTAAAATACGCCTGATCCGTCGATTGTTTCCCAGTCACCGCCTGCTAGCTTGTAGCGCAGTTTGCCGGCTGTAATGTCCATTTCCTCGCGCGCTGCTGTTGAAAATTCGTATGTACCTGGAAGCATAATGCCGAGTGTTTTGTATGAGCCGTCTGCAAATGTAATTTTGCGGCTCGTAACGCGTCCTTCGAAATAAACATTTGCTTTTTTATCAATTGTTACGTCTGTAAAAGTTGTCATGAAATCGCTCGCCTTCTTATAGTATATAGTTATCATAGTGCACGGGGAGCTGTACGTAAATGCCGATTTTCGATGAAACGTATCGAAAAGTGAGAACAAAAAAATAAATGATCCGAAGCGGGTGAATGATCCAGTTCACTGGAAGGGGCGCATTGCGGTTACTCGTCGCAAAAGAAACTGTCGCTGGAGTCAACTTTCATACGTCCACCGTAGCTTACTAAACGTCATGTTTTATTACTATTTTTTGGGGTATAGTAGTCACAATGTTGAGTATGTTAATTCGCCATTTTTATGCAGCTAAACGGTTGTTTTTTCGCCCCCGCCCATTTCAAAGTGGGTTGCATAACACATGTTAACTCATCTACATAAATGTGTCACAATATAATATTGTTCATGGAGGTGGCTTGTATGAAAAGCGAGATATTAATTTCGAATCTTGACCATTTACGACAAGAAAATAAACTGCAAGAATACGTGGAGCAGTTTTATTTCTTTTTAGCTACCGCTGTACAAAAAGAAGACGCGAAGCTACTACATACTTTGTTGGATCAATATGTGCGAGAAGTTGTTTATTTAGACGACCGCGTGCGTTTGTATCAGCTATTACAGGCAGCGGAAACATTTATGAATTTGCCCGAATATAAGGAATATCGAGCGTTATTTTATTTAATGAAAGGAAATGTGTTGTATGTTTCGCTCGAATATGAAAAAGCGATTGAGAACTATAAGCGTGCGATTAGCGCTGCGGCAGAAACGCAAGACTTTCACGTACTTGGCGTGGCGTTAAATAATTCAATGGCTTTTTCAAATCATTTTGAGCTGAATGAAAGGAAAGTTGTTTCGCTTATGTCATCTGTGTTTATTTGTATGACGAATGGTCAACAGCGTCGTAAGCAATATATGTTGCTTATTTTACCAATCGAAATTGCTCTTGATTTACAGCAGTACGACTATGCACAGCAATTGCTAGACGCTTTAAACGCACAAGTAGTACATGAAAATATTATTTTACGTGAGCTTCGTCAGCTAGATGTAGTGCAGCTGCGCATTTATTTAAAAAGTAAAAAGTACGATGTTTTTTTTGCGAAGTTAGCCGAGCTACAGTCAGCCGGATTTCAGCATCAGTATGATTTACAGCAAGTGATGTATGAATACGCGATCGAAGCAGCAGACGGAATAAATGATGCTGAGGCAAAACAGCATTATAAGCAGCAGTATGAGCGATGCGAGCAACTGCGCAGCAAAATTGCTCAAAAGCTGCAACGATATAAAGTGAAAACAGAGGAGTTAATGCGCTACATGATACGATTTGAAGTGCTAAAGAAAAAAGCAAATCGTCATATTGAGCGAGGTGCTTTGCCGCAATATACGGTCATCATGTTTCATGTAGAGCGCCAGCATTTGTCAGATGAGGAGCTAAAGACGCTTCAACTTGCGATGCATGAGCATATGTTGCCTAATTTACAAAGTATATTGTTCGGTTGTACGATGGTGAGCTCATCAAAAATGTTATACGTTTTTAAGCAAACTGAAGCGGAAATGATCGTTTATTTGCGTCAACATATTAAGCCGATAATCGCTGCGTATCGCCAAAAAACGAACAAGTCGTTTCGCGTCATCATTAGCTACGTGCAAAATGATTTATACGACTATAATACGT
Organism: Caryophanon latum; assembly: GCF_001700325.1. Lineage (GTDB taxonomy): Bacteria > Bacillota > Bacilli > Bacillales_A > Planococcaceae > Caryophanon > Caryophanon latum. The sequence continues at coordinate 10,625 of NZ_MATO01000045.1, read as the reverse complement.
TTGAGCAAATATTGCAGTATTCGTACGCACTTATGTATTATGAGCGTTACAACGGGAAGGAGGCATTATTAAATGCGTAGTTCCTTATTTTATTTAGATAATGACGATATTGCTCGCATTGAGACATATGAAGCATTTGGGTACTTTGAATATATGTTGCGCTTTTCGTACCAAACGTCGTTAACAGCGAAATTATTATTGTATGATGTGGCTACTTTTTTATGTGAACGTGAAGTGCCAATTTGGGATAAGCAAATGATGATGCAACACACTGTGACGACATTTTTTTTAGAACAGATCGTTGTGAGTAAACGTGTTGCAAAATTTAAAGTGTTTACCGAGGGATATTTTCATCATGCGCTATTAATGAGTGCATTTTATTGCAACTGCTGTTTAGACATTTATGATGAGGCGCTGCAGCAGCTATCGAATGACGAGCAAGTACTATTGCATGAGGCAGACAAAATTAATATGAGCATACTGTTTGATAAAAAATATCAAGCATACGAAAGCTACCCAAAACAGCTCATCATTGCGCAAACGAAAGTGTTTAAAACGGTGCAGCAGCTATGGCAGGAGCGACAAAGTGAACAGTACGTTATGCAGCAGTTAAGTAAGCTAGCTGATGATTACCGCTTTGCTAAAAATGATATGAACAAATCGCTACAAGGTGAATTTTATAAAAGGTAGGAGCATTGTGTACGCAATTGCTCCTTTTTTGACGTCTTTTAATCACGTTATCGATAATTTATATATCGTTTACATTTTCGATTTATACTAGCGAAAAGGAGTGTTCATGATGAGAAAGCTATTATGTATATTAAGTGCTTCTGCTGCGCTACTAGCAGCATGCAATAACGAGCAAGTAAAAGAGGAGGAGCAAGTACATGCACATCACGGCACGCGCTATGCGAATGAGCAGCTCACATTACAACATAACGAAGGCATCGCAGCGCTAACGTTCCCACCCGTTTTACAGCCTGTGAGCCGAAACGGACAACACGTAACGTACGCATTAACGGCACAAAAAGGTGAAATGACGTTCGTTGACGGCATTACAACGGACACGTACGGCTATAACGGCAACTTTTTAGGCCCGGTGCTGCATTTAACGAAAGGTGAGCATGTGACGATTCAGCTAACGAACGCACTCGATGAACCGACGACGTTTCATTGGCACGGCTTAGAGGTCGCCGGCGATGCAACAGACGGCGGACCGCATGCAGTTATTGAGCCAGGTGTGACTGAGACGATCGATTTTGTCGTCAAGCAGCAAGCCGCAACGCTTTGGTATCATCCGCATCCGATGGGACAAACAGCAAAGCAAGTGTATAACGGCTTAGCAGGGCTACTGTACATTGAAGATGATGTCGTGCGCGATATTCCGAGCGACTACGCGGTAAATGACTTTCCAATTGTGCTACAAGACCGCACATTCGTCGACGGAAATATCGTGTATGAGGACGTAGCGAACACGAGCAGCACGCTTGGCGATACAATGATGATCAACGGTGTCGTCGAGCCATTTTTAACGACGCGCAACGAGCCAGTACGTCTTCGCCTATTAAACGGCTCAAATGCGTTGACGTATTATTTGAGCTTTAGCAACGATATGCCGTTTCAATTGCTTGCAACAGACGGCGGTTTTTTAAATGAGCCACAGGAAATGACGAAGTTAACGCTAGGAGCTGGTGAGCGTGCGGAAATTTTAGTCGATTTAACGAACGTAGCGGACGTCGCGCTCATGCATGATGACATCGTAGTGTTGCCGATTGAAACGACGGGCGAAGCGGTCCAAGCAAACTATAGCAATACGTTAAATGAGATTGCATTGCCTGTAGATGTTACGACGATGGAGCCGACGAAGCACATTACGATGGAGGGCATGACAACAAACTTTTTATTAAACGGACAAACGTATGATGAGACGCGCATTGATTTACGTCAGCAGCGAGGCGTAACCGAAGTGTGGGAAATTGAAAACATCATTAACGAAGAAGGGGCAATGGCACATCCGTTTCATATTCATGGCACGCAGTTTCACGTCATTTCGGTAAACGGTGAAGCGCCGGATGCGAGCTTGCAAGGGTTAAAGGATACGGTAACGGTGCAGCCAGGGCAAAAGGTGCGCATTGCGGTGACGTTCCATGAGGTTGGGCTATACATGTATCACTGCCACATTTTGGAGCATGAAGATGTCGGCATGATGGGGCAAATTGAAGTGTATGAATAAATGAAACGAGCGCTAGCAAATTTTGCTAGCGCTCGTTTGTTTATTAGTTAAATTGTCCGCGTGTAATTTCGCCTGAGAATGAAACGTGGTCAGTTTCTTGCTCTTGACCGTTCACGCGTAGCTTAATTACTTGTGCTTGTGGAATGTTTTCGAAAATCGTCGCTACGATTGAATCTTTAAACATTTGACCACCAGCTGTACCTTGTACAAGTGGAGAGTTTACGATTGACTCTTTGAAATCGATCATAATGACTGTTTCATCAGCTGATACAGCGTGCTTGTTGTAATATTGTTCATAGCCAAGTTGGTCGATTAAATATTTTGTAATCGGGCCATCTGTTTTGAACTCGTATGCAATTTTTGCAGTCGGAATGACATTTTCTGCGTTTGCATCACTTGTGTAAATGATTACTTCATTTGCTTTCTTCGTTGACACGTCGATTGCACCTGTCGTAACAGCTGGTGCTGCATAGCCTGTTGAAACGCCTGCATCTTGTGTTGCTGGTGCTACGTCATTTGTGAAAATACCTTCAGTTGTTGCCGGTGCAACTGATTCAGACGTTGATGGCGATTGAGCTGGTGCATCTACTGCTGGCTCAGTTGGTTCAGCGATCTCATCTGTTTCTTCAACCGCGCCTTCTTCAGCTACTACTTCTTCAGTTACAGGCTCAGTTGGCTCGATTGTTTCCTCGATTGCTGGTTGTTCCTCAACTGCTTTTTCTTCTTGGTCTTTTTCTCCTGGTGTACATGCCGCAAGTAATAATGCTGCTGCAAATGTTGATGTCAGGAATAAATTCTTTTTCTTCATAAAAATAAAGCCCCCTTTTTTATTAATCATATAATGAAATGAATCATATAGCACGTATTCTCGCATTTTTCTTTTTCACATACAATTCTTTGGCGAAATGTCGGCGAAAAAAATGGATACAAGCTACTAAATGACGACGATATATAAATTTTACAATAGGTTGCGGTGAAATGCCAAACTTTATTTTGAAATGACTACCTATATATACCGTGAAATGAGAGAAATTTCGATGTAATGTTACAGAAGTGTTACAAATATGCCGTTTATATGAATATTACACATTATTTCGTAATGATTCTTTCTTCTTATTGTTACATAAATGAAACAATTAACGTGTATGCTAATAGTAGCAAATGAAATAACCGAAGATAAAACGGAGGGACTTCATGTCATTTAAACATTTATTATCATTCCTTGGAACAGCATTGTTAGCTTTTTTTGTATTTACAACTGAAACAGAAGCCGCTACATATGAAGTAAAGCAAGGGGATACGATTTCGACAATTGCGCAGGCACATGGCACAACGGTCGCAAAATTAAAAACGACAAACAATTTACGTTCGAATACAATTACAGCAGGACAAACATTAACAGTACCAACTGTTATTAAAAAGGTAGAAAAAGCAGACAATACTGTTGCGACGAAGGAAGAGCCGAAGTTCAAAACGATTAAAGTGCGCGCAACAGCGTACACGGCGTATTGCGCAGGCTGCTCAGGCATTACAGCAACGGGTATTAACTTAAAGAAAAACAAAAATTTAAAAGTAATCGCAGTCGATCCACGCGTCATTCCGTTAGGCTCAAAAGTTTGGGTTGAAGGCTACGGTGATGCGATTGCAGGGGATACTGGCGGCGCGATTAAAGGCAACCGTATCGACGTGTTTTTCCCACAAAAGAAGCAAGCGACTAACTGGGGTCGTCGTACTGTAACGATTAAAGTATATGAATAAAAAAGAGCGCATCTCCGTCATAACGGGATGTGCTCTTTTTTATTTACATACTTTGATTATCCGCCTAAATGCATGTATAAAAAAAATATGTTCATACGCACATACGATTTTAAACACCGTGAACGCTTATTAAATGTGTATTTTAACTTTATTACTCGTTTTATTTATAAAAATCATGATAAAGGTTGAGTATTGTGAAGTATGTAGGATATAATTCGTATATTCAGTTTCAGGATATAAGGAGAAAAGTATGATTAAAAAAGTATCTAAACATGCATCAATAAAGACTAAACTTCTTATTCTTATCGCAATTTTTTTGATAATTATTATGACAAGCGTCACAATTGTATCAATTAACCTGTTTAAGGATGAAGTCCAAAGCATGTTGCAAGAAGAAACCGTTGAAAAGGTTGAGTTTTTAAATGCGTATTTAGAGACGTACTTGTCAACGCCAATGAATTTAGTGGAAAACACAGCAAAGCAAGTGAAGAAACCGGTGACGGAAGAGCAAAAAGCTGCGTTATCTGAACAGCTAGAAGTAAAAGCTGAAGGCATCGAGGGCGTGATGGGAATTCACATTGCATTTGCAAATGATCCACAGCTATACTCATCAGAAAAGCTTGATTTAGATGACGGCTACAACTCAAATAATCGTGACTGGTATACGAAAGCAATCGAAAATAAAGATGAGGTTGTTGTAACAGACCCGTATGAAGATGTGTTAACGGGTGAATTAATCGTTAGCGTATCAAAAGCAATGCCAAACGCAACTGGTGTTGTAACGCTCGATTTGGATTTAGGATTTTTAGCGGAACTAGCACCGAACGTAACGATTGGTGATTCAGGGTATACGTTCGTCTTTGATGCAAACGGTACAGTTTTATACCATCCGAACTTTGCCATTAACGACAGCGTAGAGGAAATTGCATTTTATGAAGATTTTTTAAAAAATGATTATTTAGAAACAGTGCAAAACGGTAAAAAAGTGATTATTAATCGTTACTATAATGAGCGCATGAACTGGCAAATTGGTTCGATTTATCCGTATGAGGACGTGAAAAACTCATATGCAGGTGTCGTCTTGCCGATTATTATTTTAAACACGACATCATTCGTCTTATTGTTAGCGATCTTCTACATTATTTTAACAAAGACGTTACGTCCGCTGCAAACAGTAACCGCATTCGCTGAAAAAGTTGCAGAAGGTAATTTGAAAGAGCGTGTCGTTATTGAAACAGAGGATGAAATTGGCAAATTAAGTGCAAGCTTTAACAACATGACGACTGGCTTAAAGGACATGATTCATTCCGTCGACGATACGGCAAGCCAGTTAAATACGTTTTCAGCAAACGTATCAGCGAGTGTAGAGGAAAATGTGCAATCGATTCATGAAGTTGTCGAGCATATTCAAGAAGTAGCCGATCAATCACGTGAGCAGCTGCACTATGCAACACATGTAGAAGAAGTTGTAAATGAAATTGGGCGCGAAGTTGCGAATTTAAACGACAATATCGGGCAGGTGATTTCATCGGCACAAGCCGCTTCACAGCAAACGAATAACGGCGTTGAAGTGATGTCACAAGTAAAAGGACAAATGAATCAAATTCAACAAAGCTCTGACGATACGACAGTAAACTTTAACGAGCTCATTCGCGTCGCTAACGACATTCAAACATTTAGCACAGCGATTAGCGGCATTGCCGACCAAACGAACTTACTTGCATTGAATGCCTCAATTGAAGCAGCGCGAGCAGGTGAGCACGGGAAAGGTTTCGCAGTCGTAGCAGATGAAGTACGTAAGCTAGCGGAGCAAACGAATGACGCCGTACGCGAAATTCAAACGCTCGTAACGACGATTCAACAAACCGGCGCCGTTGCAAATACATCGCTTCATGTGAGCCAGCACGCCGTCGCAGAAGGTATGACGCAAATTGAAGAAGCAAGTGAAGTATTTAACACGATTCATCATGTCATGTCAGAGTTAAGCATGAAAGTAAACAATGCAAACGAAGCAATTGCAACGCTTCAAACGAGCAAAGAGCACGCATTAAGCTCGGCTAAAGATATTGCACAAGCAGCAAAGCAAGTGAACACGAGCGTCGAGCAAGTAGCCGCAACGACCGAGGAGCAAAACGCTTCAATGGAGCAAATGGCCGTCTCAGCAGATCAGCTCGCTGCACAAGCACAGCACTTACAGCAATTAATTCGCCGCTTCGAAACGTAAAAAGTAAAGGAGTGTGTGAAACGTCTCAACCGACGTCTCGCACACTCCTTTTTATTGTGCCACAACAGGCTGTTTTTTAATGCAAATGACGAATAAGCTTGCCAGTAAGCAAAATCCACCTGCAAGCATAAATGCGAGCTGATACGAATCCCACACTTCGTACACGACGCCGCCGAAGTACGCTGCGACTCCTGCACCGACTTGGTGAGCTGCAACCATCCAGCCGTACATAATGGCACTTTTTTGTACACCGAAGCGCTGGCGAGTTAACCCGATCGTCGGTGGCACGGTCGCAATCCAGTCTAAGCCGTAAAAAATTGCAAACATCATGAGCAGCGCATACGAATCCGACGCGAGCGCATAAGGTAATGCAATCAGTGACGCCCCGCGCAAGCTGTAATACCAAAACAGCAGCCAGCGATTGTCGAAGCGATCTGTAAGCCATCCTGATAGCGTCGTGCCGATTAAATCAAAAACGCCCATAAACGACAGCATCGCAGCGGCAGTCACGACCGGAATACCAAAGCTCATGCAGTACGAAATGAAATGCGTGCCGATCAAGCCACTCGTCGATAAACCACAAATAAAGAAGCTTCCACCAAGTAACCAAAATTCCTTCGCACGCAACCCTTCCTTTAATGCCGACAATGCAAAGACGAACGGATTACCGATTGTCGTCGGCTTTACTTCCTCAATCGTATCACTTCCGTACGGCGCAATGCCAACGTTTGCTGGGTAGTTGCGCATAAACAGTGCGATGAGCACGATCATGAGAATGCTTAGTACGAAAATAAGTACAATCGCATGATACCATGAATAGCGATCGACTAGCGCCGCAAGCACCGGCAATAAAATGAGCTGACCAGTTGCGGTCGCCGCCGTTAAAATGCCGACTGCCAGCCCACGACGCTTCACAAACCAGCGATTGGCAACTTGTGTACTAAGCACCGTTAAAAATAAGCTCGAGCCTGTACCCATCATGACACCCCAAATGATGACGAGCTGCCATTCGTGCTGCATTATAAATGTTGCGGCGAGACTGAGCGTGAGCAGCCCCATCGAATAGAGCATCATGCGCGTTAAGCCGTATTTTTCAACGAATGCCGCCATAAACGGACCGAAAAAGCCGTATAAAAACAAGCTAATGGCAAATGCAAATGAAATCGATGCGCGGCTCCAACCAAAAGTATTTTCAAATGGAATAATAAAGACACCAGATGATGAGCGAATAATGCCTGCGACGATGATCGCAAAAAATGTTACGATTAAAATCGTCCAGCTGTAATGCCATTTTTTCATCGAAAGAACTCCTTTGTGATTCAAAAAATGATGTACTATGTTTAGTTATAACGTAAGCTGCGCGCATGTGCTAGTGTTAAAATAAAACAAGCGTGTTGATTAGCCAATTAATTGGCAGAAGTGTATTGCGGCTCACTTTGCCTCGACGTGGAAAGCAACCCCATGTTATGACAAAGAACGCTATTTCGTTTCTTGCCATCATGTATACTGAATTCTGGAGTTTTTAGACACGTCCTAATTAACAGAACTGAAAATAAAACATTCCATTCGCCACATGACTGCTTCGAATGGAATGTTTTCATTATTTGATTCATGTATTTTCCTGCAATGCGAGCGATTTACGCCGAAATGCAATTTTTAAAATTGGCATAATACATAGGAAAATAAATAATAGGCGAAACGTTTGAAACATGGATACGAGTGATACGTCGGCATGAATGGCTTCTGCAAGTAACACCATTTGGTCGAGTCCACCTGGTGCTGCACTAAGGAAGCTTGATACAAATGACGTTCCCATCAATCCCATCATTAAATAACTTGATCCGATTGTTAGTAAAATTAATGCTAATGCACTCATAACGCCGCCGACTAATACACGTTTAGGAAATTTGAGCATATGCGGCTTTAACATAAGTCCAATATGTGCCCCGATGAGAACTTGTGCAACGACCATCGTATACTCTGGTATAGCTGGCATCGCGATTGGTGTCGTAAGCTGAAGCGTCAGCACAAACATAATCGGCGTAATGAAAAATGCAACAGGTAAGTGTACGCGGTTTGTCACATAGGACACGCACCATGATAAAGCAATGAGTGCAACGAGCGTAAACGACATCGATGCATCGGTAACGGGCTTTGAAATCGCTTCACCCGATACGATAAACGGTACAATCATAACGACGAGCAATAGGCGAATAATTTGAAAATACGTGATTGTGCTAATGTCTGTAATTTTTTCCTCTAGCGCGAACGCAACTGTTTGACTTAAGCCACCTGGAATGGCACCGAGAATAGCAACCTTCATCGGTAAGCCGGTCCATTTGCTCGTACATTGTGCAATAAGCAGCGCACCGCCAATTAAAATAACGTTCACGAGCACCATATAAAGCAGCAGCGAGCCCATTTGATTAAACAATGACGTATCAAACTGAATGCCGATAACGGTACCTACGATGACAACGCCAATATTTAAAAACGGTGCCGGCCATTTCAATGCGCCTTTATAAATAAATTGTGTAAGCATAACAAAAACAATTGGACCGAGCATCCACGGAATCGGAATATGAAGCTGCGCAAATAACGCGCCACCGATACATGCAATGATGAGTACTTTCATGATGGCGAACATTTTATCACCCCTTAGTATAAAGAAGAGAAAGAACTGCCTGAAAGGATATACCTTTTAGACAGTTCTTACTTTCATGAGTTAGATTCAACAAGTTGTTTCTTTTGTGCCTCGCGATCTACATCGTCGCGGCGGTAGTCACCCCAGTAAGTAGAGCCGTTCTTTAAGTATTCCTCATATGACCATTTTACTGGCTCCCAATCTGGCTCGAAAATTAAATATCCATTTGTGAAAATTTCTAAACGTAAGCCGCTTCCTGGGTCTTTTACGTAAATGTACATCGCCTGTGAAATACCGTGTTTACCAGGACCAACGAAGCTTACGTCTTCCTCGCATAAAATATCAGCAGCACGTAATAAGTCTTGTGCGTTGTCTAACCAGTACGCGATATGGTGCATTTCGTTCGGTGCTTTTGAACGATCTGTCGAAATGACTGCGACGTCATGTACTAAGTTTGTTACCGATAACCAGCTCGCTACTTGTACATCGTCTGGATTTACGAAATATTCACGTAATTTGAAGCCTAATGCATTTTGTAAGTATTGCACGATTTCTGCGTTATCGTGTGAAGTTTGTAAGTTAACATGATCGATGCGACGCGGTGATACGCCACGAGCCCATGATTTGTATGTTTGGTTTTTCAGCGCAGATTTACGAGACGCATCTGCTGGTGTTTTTTCCATGTCGTAGTAAAGCTCGAAACGATGTCCACTCGGTAATTCAAATCGCACGGCTTCACCTTGTGCTACTTCTTCACCTGGCTTGATCCAGCGTACTTCTGTGCCTGCTTCTTCTAACAGCTTTGCAAATGTTGCAACATCTTCTCGACGTTTTGTGCGCCATCCGATATGGTCGATGTAAGACGTTTCACCAGCAGTGATTGATAATGTATGGTGCTCGAAGTCACCCCATGCACGTAAGTAATGTACGCCGTCTACTACTTCTGTTTCCTCTAAACCGATTGTATCACGGAAGAACCATAAAGACTTTTCTAAATCCTCTGAAACTAATGCAACGTGTCCTAATTTTGCGATTTCTGGTGCGTAAAGAAATTTTTCCATGGATAGTTCACCTCATAAGTAGATTTTTTTATCGTTCACCGTTACGTGACGTTGCTCTTTGCGTTGAGGCAGGCTTTCCGCGAGCGGTTGCGGGGTCTCAAGTCTCATGCTCCTGCGGTTACTCGTCGCAAAAGGAACTTTCGCTTTTCCCGCTGTAGTCCGCCTCTTGCTTCGAGCAACTCATGCGTAAAAGGTGATGTATCGTATTGAATAATTGTTTGTTACAACTTATTAACCTTGAATGTTTGTTTCAATGCCGAATAAATGACGACCGTAGCCTGTTACTGCATCTTCGTATAAAGATGTAATATGTGTTGCGATGGCGATTAAGTCACGCGTCATAATTTCAACTGGGTGACCTTTTAATAATGCGTGGCCGCCAAGTGTAATTAACGCTTTCACACCGATATTTGTCGATTTGTCGATGATCGATGCGCGAATCGCTTTGTAGCGCGGACCTTCATAATTACCGCCTTTATCGCGCTCCATTAAGTGAATGTATTGGCGCATTAACCCTTCTACTGCTTCTAGCTCCATATGTAGCTCGGCTAATACACGCTGGCTCGATGGCGATTCGTTTTCCTTCACACCAGAGAAGCGTACGCGTCCTGCTGTATGCTTTGCAAATTCATCAACGACGCGACGAGCGCCACCAACTGCCATTGCAGCAAACCCTACGTAGAAGCCAGGGTAGAACGGTGTGTT
>NZ_MATO01000044.1 GCF_001700325.1 Caryophanon latum | reverse complement strand
CTTCAAACAGAAGTAGACAAAGCAAAAGATTTAGAAGAAGCAGCATATACAGAGGCAAGCTGGCAAGATTATGCTAAAGCGTTAGAGGAAGCAGAGAAAGTATTAGCGGACGAAAACGCCACACCAGAGCAGATCAAAGTAGCATTAGAAGTTTTAATAAAAGCAAAAGATGAGTTGGCAATCGTTGTAGAACCAAAACCAGAACCAACGCCAGAACCAAAACCAGAACCAACGCCAGAGCCAAAACCAGAACCAACACCAGAGCCGACGCCAGAGCCGACGCCAGAGCCGACGCCAGAGCCAACACCAGAGCCGACGCCAGAACCAACACCAGAACCAACGCCAGAACCAACACCAGAGCCGACGCCAGAGCCAACACCGGCACCAACGCCGACACCGAGTCCGGCACCGGCACCGATGCCAGAGAAGCCAGGTGAAACGGAACTAGAGGAACAGTCGACTACAATTGTTGAAGTAGCGTTAGAGGTGGCGGGTGAAAATCCGGTGGAGAGAACACCGATTGCGGTCGAGCGTACGGATAAAGGGGACAGTCAAGTAGCAGATACTGTCAACTTAACGGAAGAGCATGCGTTACAGGCAATTGAAAAGGCGCAGGAAATTCAAAATACGATTGTGCGTATCGTTGTACCAGATCCACAGGACATCGTGGCACAAACAGTAGGGAATATCCCTGGTAAAGTAGCGCAAATGCTATATGAAAATAAGCTATCGTTAGAAATTTCAACGGAAAATGCGTTGTTAGAAGTACCAAATAGCTCATTAAATGGTATAGTAGAGGACTTCTACTTCAACTTGATTCCTGTGAAAGCAGAGTCAGAGCGTATCGAAATTGAAAACCGTGCACGTACAGAGGAAGTAGTACGAGATATCCTTGGAACGAATGATGTACATGTACTAGCACGTCCGATGGTGATTGAAACAAACTTACCATCACGTCCGGTTGACATTACGTTACCGTTAAAGGATGTAACATTACCGACGAATGAGGTAGAGCGCCAAGCATTTTTAAATAGCTTAGCTGTTTATATCGAGCATTCAGATGGCGAGAAAAAGGTTGTATATCCAGAAGTAGTGAAGCTAGAAAATGACACGTTTAGTTTACGCTTCAAAGTAAATGAGTTTGGGACGTTTACGCTTCTTCAAATGGATCAAGATGTCATCACGCACGCAGCGTATATTCGAGGCTTTGATGATGGTACTTTCCGTCCAGAGGAAAACGTAACACGTGTACAAATGGCACGTATGATTGCACGTATTTTAGGTTATAAAGATGGCATGGAAGTGAAGGAGGCACCGTTTAAAGATATTTCTGCGACGCACTTTGCGGCAGGCGAAATTGCTTTCGTGAAGGCAGCAGGTATTATGGACGGTGACGAAAATGGTCACTTTAATGCATCGAACGAATTAACACGTGCACATATGGCGAAAATTATAGCGAATATGAAGCAGTTAACGGTTGAAGAAAATGTTGAGCTAACATTTACGGATACGAAAGGTCACTGGGCACAGTGGATCATCGAGGCGAACCGTGAAGCAGGTATTGTCAATGGTTACCCAGATGGTCGCTTTGCACCAAAAGAGGCAATTACACGTGTGCAAGCTGTGTATATGATTAACCGTATGTTAGAGCGCGCACCATTAAATGATTTACCGACGCAAAGCTTTAAAGATGTATCAGCGACGCATCGTGCAGTTGGAGAAATTGAAGCAGCGACTCGTACACATTCATATATCATTGATGCAAAGGGACAACAGCTCCTTGTACATGATTAAGTGACGCTGAGTGAAATCGTTTACCAATAAAAAGGAGACATGTGGCAAGTTCGCATGTCTCCTTTATTTGTTTTTTCAGTTATCAAATTATTATATAATGAATAATATTTAAGGGAATAAATGGTTCCTCACCGTAAGCTGGGGTTGACGTGAAAAGCAACCTCAAGTTATGCTGAAGAGCCCAAATAGTGTACTAAAAGGAGAACATTATGCCAACGATTTACGAACAGTTACAAGAAGTGTTAGCAGGGCGTGAGGGCGAGCTTGTGTATGCAGGCGATGTGAAGGCGTTGTTAGCGGAAAAATACGGAACGAATACAGGAAGCGTCATGTTGTCGGATTATTGCTATAACCGTTACAACAACGGCATCGCATTTACGAAGCATTTGTTTCAGTATATTGACCGCAATACATATAAATATTTAGGCGAGCATGCGAATTATACGGGGCTTATTTTTCATAAGCAACAAGGGGAAGCGGCAGAGCGCATCGTCGGCGAGTGGATTGGCGGCGTGAAATATATGAAAGGTGATGGCATTAGCAAAGCGCAAGTCGAGCAGCTGTACACATATTACCAGGACATTTTACGCTACGAGCTGCACGTTCTCCAAACGAAGCCGACTGAGCTACGCCATTTACTCGGGCGCATCGGTGAATTTTTATGCGTGCTTCAAACGGACGGTCAGCTGGCATTAAACGTCAATGAGCCAGGCTATGACGTCATTGGTGCGAACGGTCGTAAAATTAGCGTCAAAACGACAGCGCAAGCAAGCGGTTTCATTCCAATTAATCGCAACACATTCCATTTATGTGATGACTTGTTCATCGTGCAATATAAAAATGAAGCGTTCCATGTCGTTTATTTCGGTGACAAGGAGCACATCGTCGAGCATTGTCGTGCGTACGATAAAACGTATGAGCTAGATGTATCGAAGTTAAACAAGTTAACAATGTAAAAGTAGCGGCATAACGTATGTCTCATGCCGCTTTTATCATTCGAATGGGCAGTTCGCGTCATGCGGTTCGCTTTCCTCGGGCATGGCTTGAGCCTGTAGTCTCGCCGCGCGCTCACTGCCACTCATATACAGCATTCTTTTAGCTTGTTTGCTAAAAATGGCTAATCGATAAACTTCATTTCATTTGCAATCAACGTGTATGATTGAAGGCGGTCATGCAATGAATACGCAATCGTGTTGATCATGATTTCATCTGCACCGTACATACGTTGAATTGCATGAAGCTGCTCTTTCACTTGTGCGGGATTGCCGATAATGGCGCGCTTTTTCATTGTTTGTAACGTTTCTACGTCTGCCTCATTCAGCTCGTAGTTGTGCGCCTCTTCAATCGACGGAATGCCGTTTGCGCTGCCTTTGTCGAGCTGTAGCGACCAAATGAGAAAGCTTTGCGCGATGTGTTCTGCTTGTTCGGTCGTTTCGGCACAAATGACAGAAGCGGTCACGATGACGTACGATGTTTTCGCAAATGTGCTCGGCGTAAATGTGTCGCGGTACTGCTGAATGACCGCCACACCGTCCTCACTGCTCATAAAGTGACCGAACGTAAACGGCAAGCCGTGCTGTGCTGCTAACACGGCGCTTTTTTGCCCAGTGCCGAGCAGCCACGGAACGGGAGCAATTGCTGGAACTGGTGCAGCCGATAGCTTCGCGTGCGCATTTTCTGGCTGGAAGTCGTCTTGCAAAAATTGCAGCAGTTCTTCGACGAGTTGTGGGAAGCGACCGACGTTTTGAATGAAGTTACCAGATAGTGCAATCATCGCTTCCGACGAGCCACCTGGTGCACGACCGATGCCGACATCAATGCGATTTGGCAAAAGTGTTGCGAGCATATGAAACAGCTCGGCCACTTTGTACGGCTTATAATGCGGCAAAAGGAGCGCACCTGTGCCAAGGCGAATTGTCTTCGTTTGTGCGCCGATGTAGCTGAGCATAATTTCAGGCGCTGAACAGGCAAGCCCGGCTAAGTCGTGATGCTCGGCAATCCAGTAGCGCGTATAGCCGAGCGCTTCGCCGTGCTGTGCAAGCAGCAACGCATTTTGCAGCGCTTGTTGCGGCGTTTCATTTGAAGCAATCGGCGCTTGATCGAGTATGCTTAATTTCATATCGCTCAATCCTTTACTTGTGCGAATGTTACTGCATAGTTCGCTACTTGATTCGGCTCGTATAAATTCGTCGTATCGGTAACGTAATGCACAATCGTACCTGTAAATTGACGCCCGTTATGAGGCACTGTTACGTCGAATGTTTGCTCGTACAATAAGACGGCAAGCTCGTGGTATTCCTCGCTCGTAACGTTGAATGTAACCGATACGTGCAGACGGTCATTTTTCGTTTCTTCTTTATAGCTCGTCACCGGAATGACGCGGTCGTTTAATTGAATTGTTGTCACAAAAATCACTTCTTTCTAAGCGGTTGTGTTTTTATTATACGTTTCGATTGCCGAAATGAATAGCGAGCCGCATTTTTAATATATAAACAAGCGTGTTGATTAGCCATTCAATTGGCATTTCGCGTATTGCGGCTCGCTTTCCTGGGGCTCGGCTCAAGCCTCCGCACCGCTCCTACGTCGCGGCTTACGGGGTCTTGAGTCACGAGCTCTTCCCCAAGGAGTCTCGCCGCACGCTCCATGCCACTACAATGCTGCATTCATGTCAGTTTTGCTGCTGAAAACAACCAATTCAGCTGTATAAAAGTGGCTAATCAACAGACCTGATATATAAATAGTGTAGTTTTTTACTTAGCGGCTATGTTAAAATAACAACTGCATTTACCGCGGCACATAAAGAAAGGTTGATGCGATATGGACAAATGGTTACAACAATTGAAGGGTGTTTTGCTAAATGAATTTGGCGAAAGCATTCAGTTTATCGGTTTACAAGGTAGTCGCGCTCGCAATGAAGCGACAGATCGAAGTGATATTGATGTTGTTGTTATTTTTGATGCAATGACAATGGATGTACTAGCACGTTATGAAGCGGTTGTACAAACATTGCCGAATCGTCATTTATTATGTGGTTTTGTCGGTGGTCTCAATGACTTAAATAATTGGGATAAGGCAGATTTATTTACGTTTATGTATGATACGACAGCAATTTACGGGGAACTATCTATTCCGAAAGAAGCCATTACAAAAGCGCACGTACAAAAATTTGTTCGTTCCACAGCAGGAAACGTCTATCATATGGCACTTCATAATTATTTACATGGAAAAGATATACATACGATAGTAAGTTTATTTAAAAGTGCGCGCTTTGCGGTGCAAGGAATCGTGTTTTTAGAGAAGGCGACGTTTATTGCACAGCTTTCGCAATTAGAAACAGTCGCCACACATTATGATCGAGATGTTATACAGCGTTTAGCTACACTAATCAATAGTGCAGACGCAGATTTACAAAAAGATACTGAACTATTATTAGCATGGTCACAGCACGTACTACAAAGAGTGAAAGAATAATGCGATGATTATCGAATAAATGGACGGTGAACGTATTGCCGTTCATGTTCCTACAGTATTGCTTGAATCGCTTTACCGCGCGTTCACGACCATTAGCGACAGTATTTATTTGGAGCAGATAATGATAACAAGCATCGCTATATGCATTAAATTTAAAAAAGCGGCATGAGAAACGTTTCTCATGTCGCTTTTAGTTCGTTAAATAGCTGTATATCCACCATCGATTAATAAGTTAATACCTGTTGTAAATTCATTTTCACATAAAAAGACGATGCCGTGTGCAATTTCTTCTGGCTTGCCGAGTCGACCGATTGGATGACGTGCAACGAGCCCATCGTAAAATTCACCGAGTGCTTCTTTGTTTACCATGCCTGATTCGACATAGCCAGGACAAACGGAATTGACACGAATGTTTTGGAGCGCGTATTCAGCAGCAAGCGATTTCGTTAAAAGATTAACCGCGCCTTTGGATGCATTGTAAGCAAACGCCCCTGCCTCACCACACCTAAAATCGAGGCAACATTAATGACAACACCACCATCTTGCTTTAAAAATTGTTGAATGGCATATTTAGCCCCGAAAAATACGCCGTCTTGATTAATACGAATGACACGTTGATAATCTTCATAGTCGAGTTCATGTGTAGCAGCTAGCATACCGATGCCGGCATTGTTTACGATAATATGTAAGGCACCGAATGTCTGAACTGCATGCTGAACAAGCGCTGCAACACTTTGCTCATTGCCAACATCAGCAGTGAAAAAGGATGTTTCCGCTCCTGCTTGACGTAGTGCCTCTGCTTGCTGTTGACCAACCTCTTCATTTACATCTGACAGTACAACTTTCGCGCCCTTTTTGGCAAATGCTTGTGCAGTAGCAAAGCCAATACCCGAAGCGGCACCAGTGACAATAGCAACTTTTCCTTGTAAATCGAACATGCAAATTCCTCCTCTTTCGTTAACGTGCAAGTTAAGTATAACAGAAGTTACTTTGTCATAACTATTGCGGTCATATATTAATTAGCGCAATAGTTACATATAAAAGTGAATATGTATACATAATAATGGCTCTTCATTCAAGCGTATGGATTAGCGAATAAATGGGCATTGAACTTATTGTGCTCGTTTTTTATACTCTCCTTTTCGGGTATACGTATGGAAAAGGGGTGAAGTGATGAATCGTTTACACAATTGGAAAAAGGAAGATTTTTTATTATTAACGGTTATTCCGTTAGAGCTATGGATTGGCACACAGCTATCGATCATTCCGGGCATTAATAGCAGCTCGACGTCGCTCATCGTTTCGGGCGTGCTGCTGTTTATTGTAGGGATGATCGTCTGCATTTATTGGACGCGCGATTTTTTGGCGGGCGAGTGGCGCGTCTATAAAGAAAAGCTCATTCGCAACGTGGCGCTGACGATTTTGCTAGCGGGTGGTACGTTTTTAGTGATGAAATTAGCAAAGCTCGTCGTGACGGGAAGCGTGTCGAATACGGTGACGACAGCGGACGGGGAATACGGTATCTTTTTGCTTGCGTTTAGCCTCGTGCCTGCTGTTATTGCGGCGTTTGCCGAGGAGCTGACGTTTCGCTATGCGCTGCTTGGGAAGTTTCGAGGGCGCGGACTGCGAGCAGTTATGTTCATCGTGTCGTCAGTGCTGTTTGGGCTAGTGCATTTAAACAACGTGAGCGGCGATGTTGTGGCGACGGTTCCGTATATGATTATGGGGGCGTATTTCGGTGCGGTGTATATGTTCACAAAAAACATTTGGTTTGCGATCGGCACACATTTGTTATACAACGCATCGATTTCGTTGCTGCCGGTGCTGTTGTTAATTGTCGTGAGCTTGTTTCAGTGACGAAAAAAACGCGCGAAAGTTATGACACTTTTGCGCGTTTTTTTATTGATGAAATTTGCCAATTGGTAAAATGAGCGGTGTGTTCGAGACGGGATCGTTCATGACGCGGCATTTTAACGAGAAAATATCCTCGATCAGCTGTTCGTTCACAATGTCAGACGGTGCGCCTTCTGCAACGAGCTGCCCGTTTTTGACCGCGAATA
The DNA here is from genome assembly GCF_001700325.1 of Caryophanon latum. Classification (GTDB taxonomy): domain Bacteria; phylum Bacillota; class Bacilli; order Bacillales_A; family Planococcaceae; genus Caryophanon; species Caryophanon latum. Next base: position 103,805 of record NZ_MATO01000044.1, on the reverse strand, counting down.
AATGATGTGCATAACGTGCGGATAAGTTAATATCGTGCAGCACCATGACGATTGTTGTGCCATGCTTTTCATTTAGCTCCATCAATAAATCTAAAATTTCGATTTGGTACGTAATGTCTAAATACGTCGTTGGTTCGTCTAAAAATAAAATATCCGTTTGCTGGGCAAGTGCCATCGCAATCCAAACGCGCTGACGTTGCCCACCTGATAATTCGTCGATGCTGCGGTCGGCAAACTCGGCAATGTTCATCATATCGAGTGCTTCAGCGACCGCTTCATAATCTTGCTTTGACCAGCCTTTTAGTAACGTTTGGTGAGGGAAGCGACCACGACCGACTAAATCAGCGACCGTAATGCCTTCAGGAACGATTGGTGACTGTGGCAACAAACCGAGTACGCGCGCGAGCTTTTTCGGCGGCATCGTATGAATCGATTTGCCATCGAGTAATGCTTGACCGCTCGTTGGTTTCATAAGGCGCGACATCGTTTTTAATAGCGTTGATTTCCCGCAGCCATTTGCGCCGATAATGATGCTAATTTTATTCGCAGGAATCGATAAGTTGACGTTTTGTAAAATTGTTTTGTTGTCATAGCCAGCTGTGAGCCCGACAGCTTCAAGCGTATGTGTGTCTTTCATTTATAAATCTCCCTTTCGATTAATGCGAATGAGTAAGTAGATTAAATATGGTGCGCCGATAATGCCGGTAATGACGCCAACTGGGTAGCGCACCGAAAAAGCAAATTGCCCGATTAAATCAGCAGCAAGCACTAAAATAATACCGATGAGCCCAGCAGGTAATACGTTTGAAAAGTCCGACCCGACAAGTCGCTGTGCAATCGGTCCTGCTAAAAAGGCGACGAACGCAATCGGTCCAGTCGTTGCCGTTGCGAGTGCTAAAATGATCACTGCACCGACAATTAGAACGATGCGTGTGCGGTTTGTATCGACGCCGAGCGAGGTCGCGGCTTGTTCGCCAAGTTCGAGCATTGATAATCGTTTGCTGAAGTATAACAGCAGTGGCGTCATAATGATTACCGCAATAATGAGTGGATACGTAGATTCAAGTTTCATACCGTTTAAGCTACCACTTAGCCAGCGTAGCGCAGTTGGAATATCGTGCGTGTTTGCTAGCAACATTAAATAGGAAATAAACGCGTTAAGCATTGCTTGAATCCCGATACCGATTAAAATGAGGCGACCGATCGAGAACGATGCGCCCTTTGCTAATACGTAAATGATGAGTACCGTTGCGAGCCCGCCGACAACCGATGCAATCGAAATGACCGTATTGCTCGCTTGGAGTACGACGATGCAAAAAACAGCCGCTGCACTAGAGCCTGCCGTAATGCCGATAACGTTTGGATTGGCGAGTGGATTGCGCAGCATCGTTTGGAATACGTAGCCGCCGACACCGAACGCAAAGCCGGCAAACGCACCTGCAAGCATGCGAGGCAGACGAATCGTGCCAATCGCAAAATTCGCGCCATCGACGTCGTGACCGAGCAGCACGCGTACAACGTCACGGACTGGATAAATGGTATTGCCGAGCATGAGCATCGTACCGCAAAGAAGTAGTGCGATACATGCAAGGAGCGACGTAATAGCGATGTAACGTCGCTTTCGTTTTTGACGAGATTGTTGAATGTGTAGCATTGTGTTATTCATCATAGCGCACGCATCTTCGCTTTCATTGTAATGAGTATTAAAATTGGTGCACCGATGAACGCGGTTAAAATGCCGACTTCCAGTTCACCAGGGCTACCGAGCAGACGACCGCATACGTCGGCAATCGTTAAAATGATGGCACCTGTTAACGCTGATAGAGGCAAAATAAAACGAATGTCTGGACCGATCACAAGGCGTACAACATGTGTTGCAAGCAAACCGATAAAGCCGATTGGACCAGCAAGCGCAGTCGCAGCACCGCAAAGTAATACAGCTCCAACTGCTGCAAATAAACGAATCGTCACCGTATTGACACCGAGCCCGGTCGCTACTTCATCGCCGAGTGCAAGCGCGTTTAATGCAGGTGCCGTTAGTAGTGCAATGACGATGCCGACAATTAAAAATGGCAAAAATAGCAAAATATTATCCCAGCTACCTGAGCCGACACTACCAACTTGCCAAAAGCGAAACTCGTCCATAACGTTTGTGCGCGGAATCATAATTGCAGTAACGAGTGACGATAAAATAGCACTCGTAGCCGCACCGGCAAGCACGAGCTTTAGCGGCGTTGCACCACTTGCGCCGAGTGAGCCAATTGTAAAGACAAAAATAGCAGTAATAAATGCCCCTGCTATTGCTAACCAAATATATTCATTTGCCGTGCTAATATTGAAAAAAGCAATGCCGCATACGACAAAAAGCGATGCGCCTGTATTGACACCTAAAATACTTGGGTCGGCAATGGGATTGCGTGTAACAGCTTGCATGAGTGCGCCTGCAACACCGAGTGCCGCTCCGCATAGCAAACTAAAAATCGTACGTACAATGCGCTGACGAATAACGCTTGCTTCATGCGACGTCACGTCAGGATGGAATAATCCATCCATCAGTCCCGCCATGCTAATTGTACGTGAGCCGAATATGAACGAGGCAGCGATTGTTACGAGCAGCAATAGGCTTAGTAAAATCGCTACTTTCCAAAAATGCTTTGGCAAAATGATTTGCCGCTTCGTCACTTGTACATCGCCCATATTACTTCACGTTTTTCGCAACGTCAGATACGATTGTTAAATAGTCATCAATTGTGTATTCAATCGATAATGGGTTCGGGTTACCCGCCGCTGCTAATGGTGTGTTATCTTCAATAATCGCAACGTTGCCTGCTTTAATTGCCGGCACTTGCCCTAAAATTGGATCCGCCTGTAATGCCGCTAACGTTGAATCGTCACCGTATGCGATAAATAGTTCAACATCTGCTAATGCGTCCGCATGCTCTGCGCTTAACTCAAGATAGAAGCTTTCCTCGTCCGTCGCTAACGTTTGTAAGCTTTCAGGATATGGCATGCCAAGGTCTACTAAAAATTCACCGCGTGGGTCCGCTGGTGTGTACACATAAAACTTCGATAAGTCCGTCACCGTAAACATAGCAAACGCTGCCTTTTTACCTTGAATGTCGCTATACTCGTTTGCTTTATCTTGGATTAGCTTTTCTGTATCTGCAATTAATTGCTCGCCTTCTGCTTCCATCCCCATCGCCATCGAGTTAAATTTCACTTGATCGCGCCAAGATGTTACCCACGGTGTTTCTTGATAAGCAATGACAGGAGCGATTTGTGTTAACGTGTCGTATTCTTCCTGCGTTAAGCCTGAGTACGCTGCTAAAATAACGTCAGGATTTGAATCGGCAATCGCTTCAAAATCTAGACCGTCCGTATCTTGGTAAACGTTCGGTGAATCAACGCCAAGCTCTTTTAATTTTTCTTCCGTCCACGGTAAAATCGTTTTCCCTTCCTCAACGCCGTAATTCGCTGCTGAGAAGCCGACTGGTGCTACGCCAAGAGCTAATGCGATATCGTGGTTTGCCCAAGCGATCGTTGCAACGCGCTCTGGCTTTTGTTCAATGACTGTTTCACCTAATGCGTGTGGAATCGTAATAGGATAGTTTTCGCTCGCTTCATTTTCTGCAACTTCTGTGCTGCTATCTTTTGGTGCTGCGTCTTCCTCGCTAGTTGCGCATGCTGCTAACGTTAATGTTAATAATGCTGTACCAACTGCTAACCATCGTTTGTTCTTTTTCATGCTGTTCATTCCTCGCGTATGTATTTGTTTGATAAAGATTCTCAATATCATTTATATGCCTATAATAACTTCATTTATCTGAATGTCAATAGGCTATTATTGGGAACGAGCTGCTTTCAGTAAGCGTTGACAAATGATGCGTTGTTCCGTATATTTATCGAAAATGATTCTCAATTGAACGGTAATGTTGAGAAAAGGGAGCGATTCATAAATGGAGCTGTACGACGTAACGATTATCGGTGGAGGACCAGCAGGCTTATACAGCGCTTTTTATAGTGGGCTACGCGACTTAAAAACGAAAATTATTGAGCATCATCCACAACTCGGTGGCAAAGTGAATATTTTTTTAGAAAAAATGTTATGGGACGTTGGAGGACAGCCACCGATTCTCGCTGAAACATTCGTCAAAAATTTAATCGAGCAGGCGATGACATTTCAGCCGACTGTATGTTTAGAGCAAAAAGTAACGATGATTGATAAGCAAGACGATCTGTTCGTCATTCAAACAGAGCAAGGGCATACGCATTATTCAAAAACGGTCATTATCGCAATCGGTGGAGGCATTTTAGAGCCGATGAAGTTAACGCTTGAAGGTGCTGAAAAATATGAGATGACGAATCTCCATTACACAATTAAGGAGATGGAGCGCTTCCGCAACAAAAACGTATTGTTATCGGGTGGTGGTAACTCAGCGATTGATTGGGCAGTGGAGCTATTACATGTCGCAAAGCATATGACGGTTATTTACCGCGGCGATGATTTAAAGGCACATGAGGCACAAATTAAAAAGCTTCAGCAGCACGGTGTTACAATTCGTCTGCAAACGGAAATTCAGTCGCTCATCGCGAACGAGCAAAAGACAGCAATTGACGAAGTGCTCATCGTATCAAATGGTATGGAGGAGCGCCTTGCAGTAGACGACGTGCTCGTATGTCACGGCTTCAATCGCGAAGTATCGCTAGACGTCGCAAAAGGCATCGACATTAAGCGCAATGAGCATCAGCAATTTGAAAGCATCGGGCAATGTAAAACGACAGTCGATGGCATTTACGCAGTTGGTGATATCGTTGCTTATGCAGATAAAGTGTACTTACTCGTCGGCACATTTAATGACGCGGTGCTAGCAGTCAACAGTGCCAAAACGTATTTACAGCCAACTGCGAATCCGTACGCAATGGTGTCGTCCCATAACGAAAAATTCCACGCCCGCAACCGCGAAATATTGGCGACGACGTAATAAAAAAACGAGCGCAATTGTAGTAGGACTACAGCTGCGCTCGTTTTCGTTTGCTTATTTAAATGAGAATGGTACGTATACCGTTTCTTTTAAAATGCCACCTTCTGCTGATTTTGTACCAGCTGGGATGACAACGTAGTAATCAGCGCCCGCTACATAATCTTCTGCTGGTGTGATTGTTAATGTGTCGTCTTTTACAGTTGTTGTTGTGAATGATCGTTTTTCGATTGCTAATGGCTTATTGAAAATATCAACAACTTTAATGTTTTCTTTATCGCTATCAGCTACTGGTACTGAGAACTTGATTGACCAACTTTTCTTTTGTTCAACGTTAGCAAATTCTGTTGCCCATTTTGTGCCGTTCTTTTCGATTTCTTTTACGGCATTATACGCAGCGATTTTTTCTTGGAATGCTTTTAGCTGTTCGTTTGTCGTTGGCGCATTTACAAAGTTTTTCAGGTTCTCTAATAGAGCTTCAAATGCTTGCTTTGAAATAGCGCTCTCGATTTGCTTCACTGTGTCTGATTCTGGTTTGAATTTCTCATCAATTTCCGTTTCAGTTACAGGTTGCTCTGGCACAGCAGGCTCTTCTGTGTCACCAGGGTTATCGGTTTCAGTTGAAGTGTTTGCGGCTTCTTCATAAATAAGTTTTTCTGTTGAATAATGATGTAAGCTCGTGTATTGATCATTTTCAATTGTTCCATCTAATGCATACACTTTTAATGCATCTTTTGTTACGGCAATATAACCAGCGCGATCAGCAGGATATGAAAAATCATCTTCATAGCCTTCTTGTACGACAGAAATTGTACCATCTTTCGTAATTTGAGCTAATTGCCCATATGCATTAATAAAGAAAATGCGATCGTTAAACGTGACTAAGTTTTGAACTTGATTAATATCCTCTTCATTAAGCGGTAGTACTTGTGGCGTTAACGTCGGCTGTGTAAAATCTGCCATTTCAAGCGCATAATTTGTTGCATGTTGATAATAATAATGTTTGCCATCTAACGTAACTGCATTTGTAACGTTATGCCACGCTGCAAAGTCGTCTGAGCTTGGCTTCTTGTACGGACGCGCCTCTGTAATAACATGCCCTGCATTTTTAGCTAATTGCTCCTCTGACATTAAAAACGTGTTGTACGTGACATATTGTGGCATCGTAATCTCTTTTTGCTCGCCAACAATTGTGCCATTTCCTGCTGCATCATATGTTGCGAAGTATTCACTGAACACTGGATCGCCGTATGTAGCGTCAATATGATACGTTTTGCCATCAATCGTCACTAAATTCCATGCGTGATTAATTCCGCCTGCGACACCGACGATATATTTCGATGCAATGCCTTCTTCCTCCATTAAACGTTGGAACAATAATGCGTACGCTTGACATACACCGATGCCATCTTTCACGATTGAGTAAATTGAGTGACCGCCACCGTCTTCCACTGGTGCGATTGAATAATTTGTGTTCGTAATAATGTACTCATACGCTGCACGGACTTTTTGGAAGTCGGTCATATTGTCGCTGAAAATTTTTGCGGCTGTATCTTTTACGTATTTTGTAATTACTTGTTCTTTTTCAATCGATACAGGGTATGTGAATTTAAATGTCAATATACTAGCAGAAGAGACGCTCATAGCTGCATCGATACCGATTCCATATGTGTATTCACTTTTTCCGAAACCATTGTTCAATGCATTAGTAATTTGTTCACTCGTAGCATCTTTCATACTGATTTTTATTTGTAACTGTGGCTCGTAATTTTTTACAGCTTTAAAAACTGCATCGCTTACTTGTTCCCATGTCGAAGCCGTTTGTGTTGCTGTTGATGAAAATGAACGATCGTCTTCGATAAACTCTACTGTATGTGTGCCGAACTTTACTGGCACAAGCTTCGGTGTTTGCGTCAACGTTACTTGCTCTGTTGGTAACGCAATTTCTTCTGCACTAGCAGTTGAAGCTAGTAGTGCAAATGCTAATACAGGACTTGCTAACCATAATCTTTTTCTCATAAGTAAACACCTCTGTTAAATTTAGCCTTTTGTGTAGGCTATTACTATAAGTATGAATGAAACTTTAGGGTGTGTAAAGAAAAATTAAATTAGGTTAAATGAACTGTTCTATATAGTCATAACGTGTCCTCTTTAAGCAGGAAATTTCGCTAAAAATATCGCTGCTTGAGACAAATATTTGAAAAATTTATTGCATTGTGTCACAACTGTGATACAATCGCTTACAAGTGCATAATGTTTGCAGGATTAAGATGCGATAAAACGCATAAAAGGGAATTTGGTGAGAATCCAAAACTGTTTCCGCAACTGTGAGTATCAATGAAATGAGCGAAGCCACTGGAGCAATCTGGGAAGGGCTCAAAGTAAAGGGCGATACAAGTCAGGAGACCTATCTTAATCTGATCGTTACATAATCTCTTCGGAATAAAGAGAATGGACGGCTGGATCTTGACGAGGACTTTTTTGTATTCGTATTTTCACCACCATTTTTTTCTGTTTATTCAGAAGAAAATGGTGGTTTTTTTAATTTCTGCAACGGCACGAGCATCTATGAAGGAGGAATTATGTGAAGTACGCAAAATTTGTGCTGCAGCTACTCATTGCAGTCGTACTCATTAGCTCAAACATTGCACCGTCAATCGTAATGGCAGACGAGTTAGAGCAAGTCGCTGAACAACAGCAGCAGGCGATTGTAAATGAAGCACAAGCAGCAACAACAAACACGCAAGACACAACACCCGAACAAACAGAAGGAACGACGGATTTTAGTGAACAAAATCCGAATCAGTACGCCGTATTCGATATTACGACGACTGTAAAAGGCCCAACAGGTAACAACATCGTAGCCGCTTCAGCTGGCAAAATGTCTGTTGCAGAAGGGACGACAGCACTTGATGCAGTGAAGCAACTGCTTGATAGTAAAGAAATTGCCTATGAAGTAACAGATTCACAGTTTGGTTCATACATTACTTCTATTAAAGGCGAAACAGCAGGCAAGTTTGGCGGCTGGGACGGCTGGTCGTATAAAGTAAACGGCGCAGCACCAGAAGTTGGTCTAGCGTCTTATGTATTAAAAGCAAACGACAAGCTAGATGTGTATTACAGTACATATGCTGAGTACACAGTAGATACAGTTGTCGCAACGCAAACAGCAGACGTTGTTGTAAGCGTTAAAGGTGACAAGTTCCAATCAAACGCGAAAACGTTAACGAACTGGGTAAGCTCAAACGGTGTCGTAAAAGCAGTAACGCTTGATGAATCAATGCAGCAAGCGACCGTTACATTAAAGCTACGCGACGTGGAATCAAAAGAGCCGCTTACATTAACGATGAAGCCGAGCGCGACAGTTGGTAAACAAGAGCAGACGTTCACGTTACAAACGGCAGAAACGATTGAAAAAGATGTGATTGTGACGTACACAGAGGAAGAAGTACGTCAGCAAGCAGAAGCAGCATTACAAAAATCAAAAGCGTTTATGCAGCAAAACGTTGAAGCGTTATCAAAAGGTACGTCAAGCTCATATAGCGGCTTTTGGAAAACAGCAGCACTTGTAGCAGCGGGCATTAACCCTGCGAAATATCCGTACGCGGCGGAAACTTCACCGTACGCAAAAGGTAGCGATTGGTTAAAGCCAGTAGATAAAGCTTTTACACCAGTGAATACGAACGCAGGCTACGTGTTAGGTGCAATTCATTTAGGCTTTGATCCAACGAATTTAAAAACGCGTAACTTTATCGATGACTTAGTGAAGCAGCAAAAGGAAGACGGTAGCTTCGGACAAATTAACAACGAAGCATTTGCGCTTCTTGCATTAGATTTAGCAGGCGCGAAATACGACCGAGAAAAGCATTTACAAGCGATGATCGCACTGCAAGACGAAACAGGCATTTTCCCAGCATGGGGCTCATTAGATAGTACGGGCTGGGCATTAATGGCGTTAGCACCACATAAAGACCGCGAAAACGTTGCTGAAACGATCAAACGTGCAGTAGACGGTTTACATGCGGAATATATTGAAAACGGTGTAGACAATTCAAATACAGCAGCGGCACTCATTTCAGGGCTTAGTGCAGTAGGCGAAAATATTTTCAGCGACAAGTGGACGGATTGGCAAGGTCGTCAGCTCGTACAACATTTAGTAGCCGATTATCAGCTTGAAACAGGCGAATTTGTATGGAAAACGACAGATGCAAAAGCAAATGGTGCTGCAACAGACCAATCAATTATTGCATTAGGTGACGCATTAAACGGTTACTCAAGCTTCTCGAAGCAGGCGCTTGACAATGTGCAAAATGTAAACACGACAGTTGCCGTAAAAGGTCCAACAGGTAATAACATTGTACGTGATGAAGCGATTAAAGTAGCAGACGGCGCAACAGCACTTGATGCACTTACACAAGTATTAGATGCGAAACAAATTCCGTATGAAGTAGTTGAAGGCAGCTACGGACCGTACGTGAAGTCAATTAAAGGTGAAGCAGAAGGCAAGTTTGGCGGCTGGGATGGCTGGATGTACACAGTTAACGGCGAAGCACTAGAAGTTGGCTTAGGCGCATACACATTACAAGCAAACGATAAAGTGGAAGTATATTACAGCACGTACCCAGTATTTACGAGCGAATCAGTTGTTGCTACACAAACTGCAAATGTGATCGTAAACGTAAAAGGTGACCAGTTTAGATCAAACGCAACAACGTTAACGAACTGGGTAAGCTCAAACGGTGTCGTAAAAGCAGTAACGCTTGATGAATCAATGCAGCAAGCGACCGTTACGTTAAAGCTACGCGACGTGGAATCAAAAGAGCCACTTACATTAACGGTGAAGCCGAACGCAACGATCGGTAAGCAAGAAACGATTATTCCTATAACAACAGCAGAAACAATTACAGCAGATGAAGTTGTGACGTATACAGAGGAAGACATTCGTAAGCAAGCAGAAGCGGCATTACAAAAATCAAAAGCTTATTTACAAAGCAATGCAGAGCTAGTATCAAAAAATATTTCAAGCTCATATAGCGGCTTCTGGAAAACAGCAGGCTTAGTCGCAGTTGGCATCGACCCTGCGAACTATCCGTACGCGGTGGAAACTTCGCCGTACGCAAAAGATAGCGATTGGTTAAAGCCAATTGATGCAGCAAATGCAGCAGTGAATACGAACGCCGGCTACGTGTTAGGGGCGATTCATTTAGGGCTTGACCCGACGAACTTAAAGACGCGTAACATCGTCGAGGATTTATTAAGCAAGCAAGGTGAATCAGGTGCATTCGGCTTAATTAACAATGATGTATTTGCGTTACTTGCGCTAGATTTAGCAGGCGCGCAATACGACCAAGAAAAGCATTTACAAGCGATTTTAAGCATGCAAGATGAAACAGGTATTTTCCCAGCATGGGGTTCACTCGATAGCACAGGTTGGGCATTAATGGCATTAGCACCACATAAAGAGCGCGAAGATGTAGCAAAAGCAATTGAACGTGCAGTGAATGCGCTACATGCATCGTACATCGAAAATGGTGTCGATAACGCGAACACAGCAGCGGCATTTATTTCAGGGCTTGGATCTGTTGGCGAAAACATTTTCAGCGACAAGTGGACGGATTGGCAAGGTCGTCAACTCGTACAACATTTAGTAGCCGATTATCAACTTGAAACAGGCGAGTTTGTATGGAAAGAAGCAGATGAAGAAGCGAATGCAATGGCGACAGAACAAGCAATCATCGCATTAGGTGACGCATTAAACGGTTACTCAAGCTTCTCAAAACAAGCGCTTGATCAAGTACGAAAAACAGTAGAAGAGCCAGTAGAAACACCAGAGCAGCCGACAATTCCGACAAATCCGGAAATGCCAGCGCAGCCAACGCAACCGACGACACCGGAGCAACCAGCACCACAAACGATGAAAGTATACGTATCAATTGACGGCTTACAATCAATTGTGGAGCAGCAAGAAATAACATTACCGAAAGAAGCAACAGTACTTGATGCATTACAAGCAGTTGCAGCAGCAAACGGCGTGTCGGTATCAATTCGCAGCACGACGTACGGTTTATATGTAGAAGGTATTAACGGATTAATGGAAATGCAGCACGGCAAAACGAGCGGCTGGATGTATTCAGTAAACGGTTCGTTCCCAGAGCGCAGTGCGGATAAAGAGAAAGTAGCAGATGGTGACATTATTGCATGGTCGTACACGTATGAGGAAGCAACAGTACCAAGCAACCCATCACCATCATTACCGAGCAATCCGTCTCAGCCATCACAACCATCAACACCAGAACAACCAGTGACACCGGAACAACCGACAACGCCGGAGCAACCAGTAACACCAGAAGAGCCGACAGAGCCAGAAACTCCAGTAACACCGGAAGAGCCGACAGAACCGGAAGCTCCAGTAACACCAGAGGAGCCAACAGAGCCAGAAGCTCCAGTAACATTACCATTTACAGATATTGAGCCGACAAACTACAGCGCACCGTATATCGCGAAGCTGTACGAGTTAGGTATTACGACAGGTACGACAGATACAACATTCTCACCGAAAGCAAATTTAACACGTTCACAATTTGCGGTGATGATCGCGCGTGCGTTAAAGCTTGAACCAAAAGGCGCACCGAAGTTTAAAGACGTACAAGGTAAATGGTACGCAGATGCAGTTCAAGCGTTAGTGGAAAACGGCATCGTACAAGGTGTGGACGAAAATACATTCGCACCAGGAAATACAATTACACGTCAACAAACAGCGGTTATGTTATTCCGCGTATTACAATTTGCAGGCTATGATGCATTAGCAGATGTGCCAACGTTTAACGATGCGGCGAACATTTCACCGTATGCACAGCAAGCGTTTGCGACATTACAAAAGCTAAATATTTTAACAGGTAACGAAGGCTTCGCAAACCCACACGAGCAATTAACACGTCAGCAAATGGCGAAGTTACTTGTGTTAACGTTAGAAGCGATTCAAAAGTAAGGAAAGCGGCCGTTTAAGTACTTTACTTAAGCGGCTCTTTTCACATTTAAAGGAGGACATTACATGAAAAAGCAACTGATCGCCGTATTATTTGCGCTATGTGTATTGCTCATTGTGCAGCTTCCTGCATCAGCAAACGACATGCTGCAAAAGGCGGAACAACGATTATTATCGATCGTGCCAAACCCGAAATACGGCAATGAATGGATTGTATTTACGTTAGCGCGTGGTGGCTACGAAAATGATGCGTATTATAGCGCGTATATTGAGGACGTCGCAAAAACGTTACAGGAAAAAGACGGCGTGCTGCATATGTATAAATATACAGAATACGCACGCGTTATTTTAGCGCTGCAAGCAATTGGCGCAGACCCGACAACAATTGGTGGCTATAACGTATACGAAAAGCTACTGAACGTAAATGAAGTCGCAACACAAGGTGTAAACGGTCCAGTGTTTGCGCTCATCGCATTTGATAGTAAAAAAAGCGCGTATCCCATTTCAGACGAGCTACGCCAGCAATTTATTGCGAGCATTTTAAGCAATCAATTAGTGACAGGTAGCTTCACGCTTGATGATGAAACGGACAATGTTGATATGACGGCGATGGCACTACAGGCGCTAGCACCGTACCGTGAGCAAGCGAACGTCGGCGCAGCAGTAGAACGAGCGCTTGCGTATTTACAGCGTGCGCTACAGACAGAAGCATTAAGCTCAGAAAGCTATGCGCAAGTGATCGTGGCATTATCGGCGCTTCAGCTAGACGTGGCGACGACGGAAGGATTTACAACCGTATTACCGAAGTTTTTCGCCTTTTACAACACAGCGACGGGCGGCTTTAAGCATTTAGTGACGGACGAAGCGGACGATGTAATGGCGACCGAGCAAGGAACATATGCGTACGTGGCGTATGAGCGTTTTAAAAATGGGGATACGAGCTTATACGATATGAACGACAAAGAAACGCAATTTGTGTTTACCGATACGGTGAATCATTGGGTGCGACAAGATGCAGCGATCGCTCAAGAAAAAGGCATTATGAACGGCTACGATGATGGCACGTTCAGACCGTCACAGTCGTTAACGCGCGTGCAAGCTATTAGCATTTTAGCACGTGTATTACAGCTTCCTGCACCGAAACAATCGCTTGTATTCACAGATGTAGCGAACTATGCGAGCGCAACAAAGCAGCTCGTGCAAAGCGCATACGAAGCAGGGCTTATCCAGCATAACGGCGGGACGTTCTCACCAGCGAAGCAAATTACGCGTGCACAGCTAGCGACGATGATGGCGCGTGCGTATACGTATAAAACGAGCGAAGCATTAACGCTCACACCGACAACGTTTTCAGATGTTGCGACGTTCCATATCGATACGCAGCGTGCGATTGAATTTTTAGCATCTGTTGGCATCGTAAACAAACAGGCGACGTTTAACCCGAGCGGTGCGACGACGCGTGCGCATGCAGCAAAAATGTTCGTGCGCTTCATGGACGTGATTGAACGATGAAGCAATGGTTTTTAGCGTTAATGCTCGTATTCCTAACAGGCTGTAACATTCAAACAGTCGAGCATTATGAGGAGCAGCAAGCACCGATTGAACGCAGCGTGACGCAGCAAGAAACAGAGCAAGCAGAAGTCGAGTCACCTTCGCAAATTGAGCAAGTACAGCAAGGCACACCGTCAACTGTAGAACAAAGTAAGCCAGTCGAGGTGGACCCAGCAAATATAGAACAAGCGGCAACGGAAACAACTGTAACTGAAACGACAGAACAAGCTGAACCGGCACGACAACAAACGACACCAGTAGTTGAAGCGGAATCATCACCGCCAGCGCAGCAGGAGGAAACGTCAGTCGAAGTGGAGCAAGCCGCACTACAGCCGACCGATCCTGAACCGACGCCGGCTGCACCACCTGTTGAGAAAAAGACGGTGACGATTTCCATTGATGCAAAAACGCTATTAAATGAAGCACATTACGCGAAGTTGCATCCGTCGTTGCGCTCGGAAAAATACGTGCCAGCAGACGGCGTTATTTTAAAGCCGACGACGTATGAAATTGTGAAGGATAACGAAACGGTATTTGACATATTGCAGCGTGCGACACGCGAGTTCAACATTCATTTAGAGTACGAAGGAGCGGACGAAAACATTTACAATTCGGTGTATATCGAAGGCATTAACCATTTGTATGAGTTTAGCGCCGGCAATTTAAGCGGCTGGATGTACGCGGTCAACGATGGTGCACCAGCAAAAGGGGCGAGCCAATACGTCGTGCAGCCAAACGATGTTATTACGTGGCGCTACACGGTCGATTTAGGCAAAGATTTGGACGGTGTTACGATTGACTGAGTTACAAAGCTATCACCCAGCCGTTTTATTTTCGTTCTTTTTAATGTTGCTCGGATGCACGATGTTTTTCATGCATCCAGTATTACTCGCGGTAAGCTTTAGTGCGAGCTTGGCGATGATTTGGAAAGTAGCGCGACCGACATTGCGTTCGACACTCATTTGGAATGCGGTCATTATCATCGGTTCGGCGTGCATTAACCCGCTATTTAGTCATAACGGGGAGACGCCGCTTCTATACGTGAACAGCAACGCCATTACGCTTGAAGCGATTGCGTACGGCGCGGCAATTGGCGTATTACTAAGCGCGACGATGATGTGGTGCCGCATTCTTCAACTATGCATGACGAGCGATGCGTTTTATTACTTATTTAGCCGCATTTCACCGACGTTTGCGCTGTTATTATCGATGACGCTGCGCTTTGTGCCACTATTTAAGGAGCAAATGACCGATATGATGCGCGCGCAAAAAATGACCGGCCAAGCGATTACGTCTGGCTCGTTCCCGAAGCGTTTAATGAAAAGCTTTCGCGTGCTAACGATGATGGTAACGTGGGCGCTCGAGCAGGCGATTGAAGGGGCGGATTCGATGCGCGCGAGAGGCTACGGCATTGGCAAGCGCACACCGTTTTCGATTTATATATTTACGAAGCGTGACCGCAATGCATTCGTATTACTTGGGGCGTTCGTCGGTTTATTGCTTGCGATGACGCTTATGGATTATACGTATTACTCGTTTTACCCGACGTTCACATCGATTATTCAAACGGCATTATCGGTAACGAGCTACGTCATGTATAGCGTGTTTTTTTTCATACCGTTATTTGAGGAAGGAAGGTTACAACAGCAATGGCACAAATCAACTGTCAACAATTAAATTTTGCGTACCCGAATTCGCCGCGCTTGCTACAGAATATTTCGTTTACAGTCGAAGCGGGCGAATGGGTGACGATTATCGGGGCATCCGGCTCTGGGAAATCGACGCTGCTGCGCTTATGTAAACGAGAGCTTGCCCCGCACGGCGAACGAAGCGGTACGATCGCAATGAATGGTGAGGATATTACCGAAATGAGCGCCGAGCAGTCGAGCAAAACGATCGGCTTCGTGCAACAAAGTCCGGAGACGCAAATTGTAACCGACCGCGTTTGGCATGAGCTGGCGTTCGGGCTCGAAAATTTAGGGCTTGACCAGCAAACGATTCGCAAGCGCGTCGCTGAAATTGCACACTATTTCGGCATACATCGTTGGTTCCATAGCGACACGATGCATTTATCAGGCGGGCAAAAGCAGCTATTAAACGTCGCGTCCATTTTAGTGATGCAGCCGAATATTTTATTGCTCGATGAACCGACTGCACAGCTTGACCCGATCGCAGCAAAATCGTTTCTCCATACGCTCAAGCAATTGCAGCAAGACCTCGGCTTAACGATCGTCATCGTCGAGCATCGATTAGAGGAAGTGTTTCCGCTAACGGATCATTTGCTCGTATTAGATGAAGGGAAGCTATTATATGAAGGCAATCCGCGCGCGTTTTCAAAAACGATTACCGAGCAGTCACCGCTATTTGAAGCGCTGCCGATTGCAACACGCATCGCACTGCGCAATACGGATCACGTGCCGTTTACGATTCACGAAGGCAAACGTTGGGTTCAACAACATATTAGCAATTGTGCGCCGTTTGCAGAAAATGACGTAGTGAAGCGCGACGTATTACTTGAGGCGAAGGAGCTCGCGTTTCGTTACGAGGCGAACAGAGAGTGGATTTTGAAGCATTTTAATTGCCAAATTGAAGAGGGCGAAATTTTTACAATTGTCGGCAGTAACGGCTCTGGCAAATCAACGGCCGTGCAGTGCATGACGAGCTTGCTTTCACCGCAGCGAGGCGACGTATTACTAAAAGGCAAGCCGCTGAAAAAATATGACGACTTGTATACGACGTGGTTTGGTATTTTGCCACAAAATCCGCGCGTCTTATTTACGCATAAAACGGTTGAGCAGGAGCTGTTTTTCCAAGCGACCGACGAGCAAAAGGAGCGCGTGCATGCATATATCGAGCGCTTTCACATTGCGCACTGCTTAAGCCGCCACCCGTACGATTGCAGCGGCGGCGAACAACAAAAAATCGCGCTCATTAAAATATTACGCTATTCACCGCGCATTTTATTTTTAGATGAACCGACGAAAGGGCTCGACCCGCAAATGAAGCAAGAGCTCGTCGCATTGTTAAAGCAATTGCAGCAAGAAGGGCAAACGATCGTCATCGTCAGCCATGAGCTAGAGTTTTGTGCCGACGTGAGCGACCGATGCGGCATGTTTTTTGACGGGCAGTTACTTGCGACGCAGCAACCGCGCACGTTTTTTGCGAGCAATCGCTTTTACACGACGGCCGCGCATCGCTTAACGTATCCGCATATCGAAAATGCCGTAACGTATAAGGATGTGAAAAGCAGATGTTAACGAAACAGCGCATATTTTCGTTGCTCATTATTTTCGTCGTATTACCGATTGCGTTTTACATCGGGCTGCAAGTACTCGGCGACCGCAAATATTACGTGCTGTCGCTGCTCATCGTACTTATTGCGTTCATTCCGTTTTTCGTACGACTCGAAAAAAAGAAGCCGTCCGCACGCGAGCTCGTTATTATCGCAGTGATGTCCGCGCTGTCGATTGCTGGACGCATTTTATTTATGATGCTGCCAGGGTTTAAGCCTGTAACAGCGATGACGGCAATTACCGGCTTTGCACTTGGCGCGGAGGCAGGATTTTTAACCGGGGCGCTCACTGCGTTTGCATCGAATATGTATTTCGGGCAAGGTCCGTGGACGCCGTTTCAAATGCTGACGTGGGGTATGATTGGCTACATCGCGGGGCTGCTTGGCAAAACGAATAAAATGCATCATTGGTGGGCGCTGCTTGCGTTTTCAATTTTTGCAGGATTTTTCTTCTCGTTTGGCATGGACATTTGGACGGCGATGTCGAGCACAGGTATTTTTGAGCTAGCTGCGTTCAAAGCTGCCATTTACACAGCGTTACCGTTTACGATCATTTACATCGTATCGAACGCCATTTTCTTGTTCGTGCTGTATAAGCCGTTGACCGAACAGCTCGTGCGTGTGAAAACGAAATATAATTTATTTCAGTAAGCTAAAAGAGGTGTGCGAGTGATCGCATGCCTCTTTTTTGTCGCGCACGGCATCGAGCAAAAACGTCGCTATTTCACCGATGGAAGCGTTTACGTCACGTACCAAATTTCTGCTCTTTCCTGTATAATTTTAAGAAGGTTCAGAATAGGAACGGAAGTGAAAAAATGAAAACGATTTATATGTTTATCGACGATTCAGGCGTCTTTCACCCGAATGATGCGTATTTCGTTTATGCAGGCTACGTGTTCATGTCAAAGGCGGAAACGGAGCGAGCAAAGCGTAAATATCGCACGCTGCTGTCGAGACTCAGGAAGGAATCGCATGTGGAAGGGGAGCTGAAGGCGTGCCGATTAAAGCGCAAGCATAAACGTGCGTTATTTAACGTAATGCGACATGAGGAAAGCTTTTTTGTCGCTGTGCAAAACCGCAAAGTGCGCCAATCAATTATGACGATCACCGATACGCGACATCGCTACAAAGATTATATTTTAAAGCGCATCGTCCGCGAAAAGCTGACCAATTTAATTCGTAGCGCGCAAATTGACCCGTACGAGGACTTAGCAATTCACATTTCAATCGACGAGCAGCACACGGCGATGAACGGCTACTACAATTTAAAAAGCGCTATTTATGAGGAGCTCGTGCTCGGCGTGCCGAATTTTGACTACGGTCGAAAATACAAGCCGATTATGTATGGCAATTTACATATTGAAGTGGAGTTTTGCAATTCCGCATCGAACTATTTAATTCAAGCGAGCGATATTTTAGCCAATCGTATTTATACGTCGTTGCTGACAGACCAACCAGCATTACGTGCGAAAGAGAAAAACATGGCACTGTATTTACCAAAATAAGTGTAAAAAATAGTTGAAAAAAAGCGTATGTATTGATAATATATAACTACAGACGACGTACGTACTGTTTACAGGCGGAGAACGATTATAACAATTAAGCGTATGTTAAGTACGCCGACCCGCTTGGCTCACTTCAATGTGAGTTTACAAAAAAGCCGCGTTCCTAGCAATAGGAGCGCGGCTTTTTTTATTGCCAAAAAGTAGCTACGAACATGTATCACACAGCTGCTTTCACATTGCATCAAAAGCGGTATATTGTACAGCAAATGACAAAGTGCTGTTTAAAAACGGGTTTTTATCGTTGAAGTGACCGAACAAGACATTATATTTTATTCGAGCGTTACAACGATTCACATATATGAACAGACGAAAAGCGGAACACATTGCATTTGCTGCAGCAAACGTAATGTGTCCCGTTTTTTTGGTGAAGCACGATAACCTACTGAATTCAGATAAATGTTTCAATGGGATTGTTTAAAAATAAATTTAAATCCTACAGCATTCAAATAAAAGTTAATGTTTGACATTATTATATTTTATAATTACATTTAATGTGTGATAGATTATTTAATAATAAAGGAGGGACAAAATTGCGATTTAAAATTTTTTTAGATGTACAAAGAATACCACAAATGTATCGAATGTACTTACTATCATTTATAAAAGAAATGATACGTAAGGGAGATGCAGACTTGTATGCACAATTATATGATGGCAAAAAAAATCCTAAACCGTTTACGTTTTCGTTTTACATGAAAGATTTTCATTTTGAAAAAGAATCACAGCAATATGTGATGAAAAGCGCCACATTAATTTTTTCTACTTCTAATCCTACTGTCGGTGTCGCGTTCTTTAATGGATTAAGCCAAACTGATAAATTTAACCACCCAGAATATCCATTCAAAATTACAAGTAAGGAGATCGGGCGAGAGCAACTCATTAAGTCCGATGTCGTAACTTTTGCAATTTTAAATGCAGTGTTACTAGAAGATAAAAATAAAAAGCCTATTTTGTTTACAGATCCTAATTTTGAACAAGAGCTGAACATTATCACGAATAAACAATTTCAAGCATTATATGGTCGTGCGCTATATGAACCACTTAAAGTTTGCGCGCATAAATTGAAAAAGCAAGTGATTAAAGAAACAAACCGTCATGCAGATGGGCAAGTTTTATATTATACGGCACAAAAAGGAGACTTAATTCTTCAAGGCAACCCGAAAGATTTACAGCTTATTTATCAAGATGGCCTCGGATTACGACGATCACAAGGTTTTGGTTTATTGGAGGTACGAAATAATGGTTAAAGTGTTAATCAATGATTGGCCGTTTTCTATGGGGGCAACAGCTCTTTTAAGAATGGATACAGAAAAACAAATTACTTATAAAGCGAATTTGCTCGATATACCGACTGAATGGATTGAGTCATTACCAGAGCGTCTGTTTGATTATTTAATCAACACGTATAGCATGGGTAATAAACGAGAAGAGCAGTTGAAACGTGCATTACAAAAATTAAGTTTCAACATGGAAGAAGCTGAAGCAAAGAAAAAAGAGGGATATAAATTCCATAGCGATATCATTAAGTCTACAGTAAAGGATGGTTTAGAGCGCGTCGCTAAATACTTCCCAGATTATCAAGATGAAGTAACCGAATTGTTATTAAATATAAATACGGCGATTAAGGAAATGACGTTAGAGAAATTAAATTTATATATTTCTAAAGCAATTGAGCTATTAAAGCAACGAGAAATTGATCAAAAACTAACGTTGAATGTTGTAAAAGCAACTTTGTTAGCAAATTCAGGTGGACAAGTATCGTTCTTGAATGTGACGAAAAATACGTTAAGTTATAAGGAACAAATTGCATTATTTCGTAAAGATTTTATTGAGCCTGTCGTATTTGAGTTGAAGATGCAGGAATGTATTCAAAATCAAGATGAGGAACAGGCATGGAAACTCGTTCAGGAAAGCGAATGTGATTTAGCGGTAGAATGGAAAAAGAAAAATAAGAAGGCAACGAAAATGGATTTTTCTTATTTTTATACACTTCCAAATTGTAGTGGGATTGAAGGGCAATGGGGAACGCTCGCTTATGAAGAAATGATGTTTATGCCGCTTGCGTCCAATAGTGCAAATGATTTTTATGACGGACAGCGTAAAAACGCGCCTGTAATTAGTAAGCTAGCACGCGTTTTATTATTTCTTTCACCACTCGGATGTGTGAGCTATAAAAAAATGATTGGTCGAGAAGAGCAATTTGTTTATGGCTTCCTGCATATCGAAGGAGACTGTATGGAAACGAAACGACGCAATGATGCCTTTATGCAATCGTTAAGTAAAGATAAATTGTTTGGGAACGCGTTAATCAGTAGCCATGAAAAAATAGCACAGGTGGAAAACGAAAGAAAAAGCATAACGGTGCTCATTGAATGGATTACATATAGCCAAGCGAAAAAAACATTGTTAGAGTACCGCGTTGTGAATGATGCATTTATAACCGCGTTAGTGGAGCATCCCAAGCAATTCAATCTTAATAAAGTATTTCCAGTGTCCTTTAGAGAGCAACTCGTACATCAGTCATTACGCAATGGGGACACGAAAGCGCTCATCTTTGAAGAACTACGTAATAAAATCACTGAAAATTCAGGATATTATAATGGCATCAAGATGGCTTTAAATTTACGAGAGTTGATTTCAAATGGAGGGAACATAGTGGATCAAAAAACATTAACGGATCGCATGTATGGACGCGGTCAAAGCATCAATAAATATTTTACTCAAAAGAAATCTGAAGGTGACGATTATAGAGCACCGAATGAAAAAAAATTAGCAACGATTTCGTATCGTCTACTGAACGCAGCAAAAGGTGGTAATCGTCAAGTGTTTTTCGATACGGTATTACGTTTACATTTATCAGCTAGTAAACCGATTAGCAAAGAATTCACTAGTTTGTTAGATCACAAAGCCGTAACCGATCACGAATTTGCCACAATGTCATTAGCATTTATCGCTGGCTTAATGTCTCAGTACGAAGTCAAAGAAAAAACGGAGGAAGTAAAATCATGAGCAAAACATTAACATTTACAGCTGTTATGGAAGCAGGTTCTTTAAATTACGGAGAAGGGTTTTCGAATATTTCAGAGTTGAAAAAATTTAATCGTGCAGATGGGAATACGTACACATTTGCATCACGCCAAGCAATTCGTTATGACGTCGTGCGATTAGGTAATGAACTATTTGGTTGGAACTTAAATACGGTGTCTAAACAAAAAGGAACAGTTCAGTTTAAAGATGAATTAACAATTGAAGATTCTGTAGAGATGGATTTATTTGGGTATTTAAAAACAGGAAAGAAATCTTTAAAACGTCCAGCAACAGTACGTTTAAGCCATGCAATTGCATTAGAGCCGTACAACGGAGATATGGAATTTTTAACGAATATGGGTTTAGCAGAGCGATTAGGTGAAACGGCTAACTTAGCTAATATTGAAAATCACGTAAGCTACTACACGTATACGATTACGATTGATTTGGATAAAGTCGGTGTGGATGCCAATAATGCGATTGAACTTTCGAACGAGGAACGTTTTACACGTATCCATCAATTACTGGACATTTTAAAGCTGCTTTCTCGCAACATTCGAGGTCGTCAAGAAAACTTAACACCGTTGTTTGTTATTGGTGGTGTGTACCCAGTAGCTAATCCGTTTTTCCAAGGGCGCGTTCAATTAGAAGGTAAAAATCTCAAAGTAGATTCTCTTGTTGACACGATGGAATTTACATTCGGCGGGGAAGCGATGAAACAATTTACAAAAGTAGGCTTAACGAGCGGAACATTTACGAACGAAGACGCGATACAAGCAGCTTTGCCGGCAGTAGGATCAGTTGAAACGTTCTTCCAAGAAATGATTAAAGCAGTAGCGAATTATTATGAGGTTTCTTATGAAATTGTTAAGGCTTAAAATTTTTCAGGAAACTGCTTGTTATTTAAAACCATTTGCATTTAAAGTCGGAGAAACGTTTCCGTTAGCACCATTTTCGACGGTGAAAGGTATGCTGCATGCTGTACTTGACGCAAAAGAATACATCCCGATGAACATTTCGATTCAAGGTCGATCAGAAAGCTTTGTTATTGACTATCAAAAAAAATATATATACAAGAAAGTCGAAGTACCACAAATCGTGACGACAGCTGGTTTACGAGAAGAACCAGAACCAAATACAAGTTTATATTCCACGATGCCGATGTATCAGCATTTACTGTTTAATGTGGAGCATGTTATTCATGTGGAGGCAGCAGATGCTGTCCTCCATGCTTTGTATGACAAGCTACATCATTTGAATACGACGCTTAGTTTAGGACGCTGGGAAGATTTAGTGAGAATTGATGAAGTGTGTTTTGTTGAAGCGAGTGAAGAAATTTTTGAAGCAACTGTTTACAACCAATACGTACCAGTAGAGTATGAGGAGACAATTGTTATTACGAATCATTTCGCGCAGTATCGATTACCTCGAAAGTATACAATTTTGAATGGTAGACGTGAATGGGATTATACGGTCGCAATGTACGTGCCAGAGCATACATCAATTGATGACGAATCGTGTATTTTAACGGATGGCAGCTATAGTATTTTCTTAATGAAAGGATAAAATTTCCATGCACTTGTATTATGCAAAATCGAAACCAGATGTCCTAACGATTGCAGAGCATACGTCAGATGTTGTAGAAGCTGTGCAATGCCTTGTGAAAAGCTACGGTCATGAGATTTCTATTTTTACACCGTCAGATTTTGAGTTAATCGAAATTGCGGCACTTTATCATGATTTAGGGAAATATAGCGATAGTTTTCAGCAAGTGATTCGAGCGTCCATTGATAAAGGGCAAAAGCGCATAACGGAAAGTAACTATCCACACAATTATTTGTCTACGAGCATTATCCCATATCATGAATTGAAAAAAATGTATTCAAAAGAGGATGCGGAGATTGTCGTACTCGCTGTCGGTTTTCATCATGAACGAGACATACAACCTAAAGACGATATCATTAAACGTTTTTATAATGACTACATGGCAAAACATGTGAAAGTAATACAACGAGAGATACAATTGCCTTTTGATGTTCCAGAAAAAGTAAATAATCGTTCTGTTGGCGCATTATGTAGTCGAGAATTTACTATTTCTAAATTTGAACAATCACATTGGTATAAATATATTTTAGTGAAAGGTTTGCTACAAAGAGCAGACCATGCTGCTTCTGCTAAAAGAAAAGGCGAAGATGTTTCACGTTACGTTGAAGAAGATGTGGAAAGTGATGTAGCGGAGTATACGAAAGCTTATTTAGAAAGCAATTATACACTTCGACCATTACAACATTTTACGTATAACAACCAACATAAAAATATTGTGCTAATCGCTCAAACAGGTAGTGGTAAAACAGAGGCGGCGCTTTTATGGATTGGTAAGAAAAAAGGATTCTTTACGCTACCATTGCGTGCTAGTTTGAATGCGATGTATAACCGTATTCGAGGAGACAAAGGCATTCATTTTAAAAGTACAGGGTTGCTGCATTCAGCGGCGTTAGATCATTTACTAAGTGTTACTAACGAAGTCGATTCGTTTGAACAATCGATTGTTTTGACGGATCATACTCGATTGTTGGCAAAAAAATTAACGTTGTCGACAATCGACCAATTATTTAAATTCCCGTTGTTATATAGAGGGTTTGAAACAGAGCTTGCTACATTGGCGTATTCTAAAGTCGTTATCGATGAAATTCAAGCTTATGATGCTCATATAGTAGCGATTTTAATTAGAGGTTTAGAATTGATTCATCAGCTAGGCGGACAATGGATGATTATGACTGCTACTTTACCTGAAATTTTCTTAGACGAGCTACGAAATAAAGGATTATTAGATGACAATACACTCGTTGAAACGATGCTTATTCCAGATGATCGTGAACAACATAAGGAAATGCCAAGAAGACATCGTATACAATTATGCACGACGATAGAAGATAGCATTGAACAAATTAGTGCATTGGCGAAATCAGCGAAAGTGTTAGTCGTTGTGAATACAGTGAAACAAGCACTTGCAGTATATGACCGACTGACAAAGGAGCTACAAAGTGACAAGCGGCATTTATTGCATAGCCAGTTTATACAAAAAGACCGTTCACCTAAAGAAAAGGAAATTAAAGAATTTGCTCAATTAAATAACACTACATCCGGTGTGTGGGTTACAACTCAAATCGTTGAGGCATCGCTTGATGTAGATTTTGACTATTTGTTTACGGAAGCGGCGACACCAGATGCGCTATTCCAACGTTTCGGACGATGCAATCGAAAAGGGCTGCGTTTTAACGGAGAAGTGCCAGCTACGCCAAATGTTTTTATTTTTACTGATTTAGATGAAGTATCGGGTATTAATAAGATTTACGAGCGTGTCATTGTTGAAAATGGATTAAAAAAATTGTCAGCATTCGATGGTGAATTAATCGGCGAATTAGAGAAGATAGAAATTGTGTCACAAACGTTTAGTAGGAAAGAACTAGCTGGAACAGACTATCTTCAAAAATTTGAACTGGCGAATAAAGAATTGGAAAGCATGCGTGCATTTGAACTTAAAAAAGCACAAGCGCAAGAAATTTTAAGAGGTATTCAGTCTTGTCTGCTAGTGCCAGGAAGAGAGAATTATGAAATTGTCATGGATTTAATTGAACAATATGAGCAAATTCCGAAAGAGATTGATGCGATAGAGAAAAGTAAATTACGAAAAAAATTGCGTTTACAAATTGAGCAATATACAGTTTCAGTTAATCCATATCGTTTAAAATTCACAGCGGAAAAGGAGCGTTATTCGGTAGGTACGTTTGACCACCGAGATTTTGCACACATCCGATATTCAACTGATGTATCATACAGTGAAGAACGTGGCTTAGAATTAACGTTAGATGAAAAATTTGATAACTTTTGCTAAGGAGGATTTCCATTGCACAGTATAGGTGGTTTGCATATACAGTACTATGAAGTTTGTAAACGGAAGTTATGGCTATATAGTAAGCAAATTGGATTTGAAACCGAGCATGAACGCGTAATAGAGGGGACATTACTGCATGAATCGTCGTATGCTCGTAAAGAAAAGGAACTAGCGATTGATGAAGCAGTCATTGATGTGATCGATGGAGAATTTGTTCAAGAAACAAAGCTGTCGAGTAAAATGCAGCGTGTAGATGAATGGCAATTGCTGTATTACTTATATTTGTTAAAGCAAAAAGGGATTGAAAAGCGTGGGAAAATTGCTTATACGAAGGAAAAAAAGGTTGTAGAAGTTACGTTAACAGAAGAAAAGGAACGACAACTTAAAAGAAAAATTGCCGACATACATTCCATTTTAAAATCACAATTCGCGCCGAAATTTAAAAAGCTTCCGTATTGTAAAAGCTGTGCGTACTTTGATTTCTGTTTCATTACAGAGGAGGATGCAGATGCAACGTGATATTTTTATGTTTTCTAATGGAACGGTGAAACGAAAAGATAATACGATTTACTTGATTTCGGAGGTAGATGATAAAAAACGTCCTTTGCCAATTGAACAAATTGAAAATCTACATCTCTTTGGAGAAGTCAATTTAAATACATCTTTTTTGAATTACATGGGGCAAAAAGAAGTATTTGTTCATTGCTATAATTACTATGGGTTTTATACAGGTAGTTTTGTGCCGAGGGAGCAAAAAGTTTCTGGCATTGTGACAGTGAGACAAAGTGAGCACTACTTAGACAATGAAAAGCGTATGGTACTTGCACGTGCTTTTGTCAAGTCAGCAGCTTTCCATATGATTCGATTTAATCGAAAGAAGAATAATATGCATTCTGAATTTGTAAAAGAAATCATGACGTTACAAAAACAAATAGCAAAAGCAAATGATGTTCAACAATTAATGGGCATTGAAGGCATGATGCGTCAACAGTATTACCGTACATTGAATGAAATGATTTTGCCAGAATTTTATTTTACTGAGCGAACAAAACGCCCACCAAGAGATCCATTTAATGCTTTAATATCGTTTGGAAATACGTTAATGTATACAACTGTATTAAGTGAAATGTACAAAACACAATTAAATCCGACCGTCAGTTATTTGCATGAACCATCTCAAAAACGTTTTTCATTGAGCTTAGATATAGCAGAAATCTTTAAACCGTTATTTGTTGATCCATTGATTGTATCGTTAGTGAATACGAAAAAAATTCAACCGAAGCATTTTGATGATCACGAAGGCATGGTATATTTAAATGAAGAAGGAAAGAAAATATTTATAGCTGCCTTTGATAAAAAGTTAACGGATTCCATTAAGCATAGACAGCTTAAAAGGAATGTAAGCTATCGTTATTTTATTCGCTTAGAATGTTATAAGCTCATTAAACATGTAATCGGTGATGTACCGTATAAACCATTACAAGCTTGGTGGTGATTGGAATGTTCGTCATTATTACGTACGACGTTAACGTCAAACGTGTAAATAAAGTGTGCAAAAAGCTGAAGGAATATTTAACGTGGACTCAAAATTCAGTGTTTGAAGGCGAAATAACGAAAACGCAATTTATGAAATGTAAAAGTGAAGTAGAAAGCATTATTGATCAAGAAGTAGATAGTTTATATTACTATGTAGTGGAAAATCCAAAGCATTTGAAAAAAACATTTGTAGGCGCGGAAAAAGGCGATATGGATATCTTTTTTTAAAATGCATTTTGGCGAATTAACGTATTGATCGAGAAAACGCAGTGATATCAACGGATTCAGGGACTTTAATAGAAATGCTAAATTACATGATTAGACGTCTACTGCAAAATCGGTTGAAGAAACGTTGTAAATAAAGGTTTTTCTGCCGCTATTTTATCTGAACGAAGAGGGATTTAAAGATTAAAGAGATTTTGATATGTTTGGGTGTCATATTTATTTTATCTGAACGAAGAGGGATTTAAAGTCCTCTTCCGTTACGACCACGCCGCCGTTGTTGTCTTATTTTATCTGAACGAAGAGGGATTTAAAGGTTTGTCTACTATAAACTTTAAATTTATTGTATTTTATTTTATCTGAACGAAGAGGGATTTAAAGGCATGACGCTTTCGATTTGCTCCGAGCTGCTTGCATTTTATCTGAACGAAGAGGGATTTAAAGTGTTTAATGTTTATATGAACCGTATGACTAAAAGCATTTTATCTGAACGAAGAGGGATTTAAAGTTGCTTTAATGCGCTCCCGTAATTCCGAAAAGTTATCTATTTTATCTGAACGAAGAGGGATTTAAAGTGCGCTGAAATATTCGATGGTGTATTTTCCACGTCATTTTATCTGAACGAAGAGGGATTTAAAGTTTGGTCAACTAGCACCTTGTGTAAACCAAGTGGAAATTTTATCTGAACGAAGAGGGATTTAAAGTTGGATAGCGTCATGCCCACCGTTGCCCAAACGGATTTTATCTGAACGAAGAGGGATTTAAAGAATGAAGTTGATAGTCATTTGAGTGTACCCGCCACGCATTTTATCTGAACGAAGAGGGATTTAAAGTGAGGAAACATATACGTGTTGTTGTCAATACGTAAAATTTTATCTGAACGAAGAGGGATTTAAAGGGATGAATGCTGCGGTATAGTCATTTATCACGGGTAGATTTTATCTGAACGAAGAGGGATTTAAAGTGTTCGTAAAATATAAATTCGTTTTCGCCTGGCACATTTTATCTGAACGAAGAGGGATTTAAAGTTTGCACTTAAAAGAAATACCTTACCGCCGAAACCATTTTATCTGAACGAAGAGGGATTTAAAGCCAATAAGTGAACAAGGTTTCACTTTTCGCTATTTTATTTTATCTGAACGAAGAGGGGTTTAAAGGTAATTCCCCCGTTTGTAAAGTTAGCTCGCATCCATTTTATCTGAACGAAGAGGGATTTAAAGCCCTTCAAAGTGAATACTTTCATACCCTTCACTGCGATTTTATCTGAACGAAGAGGGATTTAAAGTTAGCATTTCATCGACATTAATGTGATACTGATTAAATTTTATCTGAACGAAGAGGGATTTAAAGCCGTTTAAGTGAATGCTAACCCGAGTACAAAAATACCATTTTATCTGAACGAAGAGGGATTTAAAGTTGATTTGCGCTTCACTCCAAATTTTCTTGATGCATTTTATCTGAACGAAGAGGGATTTAAAGTCCGAGGGAACATTCAAGCTTATTTTTTTTACAAATATTTTATCTGAACGAAGAGGGATTTAAAGAAGCTTGGCGGCGTGCGCCTGCGCGACTTTACATTATTTTATCTGAACGAAGAGGGATTTAAAGTCCGTTTGGTTCGCAACTAAAAACGCCGCGTCGCCCATTTTATCTGAACTAAGAGGGATTTAAAGAAAAAGATGTCTACTACCATGTTATTGTCCTCCTATGATTTTATCTGAACGAAGAGGGATTTAAAGATAGTCGGTAGTATTTGCGTTTTGCTTTAAACACATTTTATCTGAACGAAGAGGGATTTAAAGCTTACTCGGTAGCTGCTACATGTATAGTGTAAAACATTTTATCTGAACGAAGAGGGATTTAAAGTTGTAACAATCCATTTCCCACGTGCTACACGTTTGCATTTTATCTGAACGAAGAGGGATTTAAAGATCAAATATAAAGCTGATTTCAAGATTATACATAATGATTTTATCTGAACGAAGAGGGATTTAAAGGTTTGTGCTGCTAAGGTTTCTGAAAAGCGTAGATTAATTTTATCTGAACTAAGAGGGATTTAAAGCCATCGCTGCTATCCAGTCACACTCGACTAGATCCGCATTTTATCTGAACGAAGAGGGATTTAAAGTCTGAATAAATATATTGATGCCCTTGTGCTAATGTAATTTTATCTGAACGAAGAGGGATTTAAAGTTTACTTTGATGCCAAGTACATCGAGCATCCTTTTCATTTTATCTGTCCAACTTAGTGTAGCCTATCCAATTTATACAAAATGAAAGGGATGCCCAAACGTCGATTTTGACTTTTGGGACAGCCCTTTTTGAAAACCGGTTTGTCATTTTCGTTATTCGTCCGCTTCCGAGCTAGACGTATCTTTCGTATGATCTTTGTTGCGCTCGTCTTTTACTTTGTCGTTTAACTCCTCGTTCGGAATATGATCGACTGTTTGGATATCGGTGCGTTCTGCTTCATGCGTATTGTTATTTAACTCTTCACGGTCGACGAATTGGCGGTCGTTTTCGTGCTGTTCAAATTGCTGATCGTTCGCTGAATCGATTTCATTTTCAGAAGACGTCAAATTATTTTCCTTTTGCTCATGTTCGTTTAAATGGTGGTGGTGGTTTTGCTCGATTTCTTTTTTGCGTTGTTCATCGTTGTATGGCATGTCATCACTCCTTTGTGTATATTATTCCTTTTTTCGTACAAAATGAAACTAGCACAAAAGAAACAAATATGACGTTCGTGGTAAACTAATGACACAATGAAGATGAAACATTTGTTTAGAGGGGGCATCATATGAATACGACAACGAACAAGCGCGCGTTGCAAAAGCAGCAGCGACGAGACGACATCATTCAGGCGGCGAAAGCACTTTTTTTGAAGCGCGGCATTCATCACGTCCAGCTGCAAGAAGTCGCATCGGCAGCAGGCATTGGCATTGCGACGCTGTATCGGTATTTTCCGAACAAGGAGCAGCTCGTCTTTGCGGTAAACAATATTATTACTGCGCAAATGGTGGCGCACATCGAAGCGATTGATGCAGAGCCAATTAATGCGTACGAAAAAATTGAGCGCGTGTTTGATTATTACGTGCAGTTAACGGACGAGACGGAGCAGCAATTCGTACAGTTTATTAAAGCGTTTGAGCGCTATAAATCGTTCGGCGAGCAGACGGATGAGGTGAAAGCATATTATGACATTCGGCGCGAAATGGCGGATGTGCTACTACGAATTGTAGCGCGTGGACGACAAGACGGCTCCGTGCGTACCGACATCGATTTAGACGTCTACATTATTACGACGGTGCAAAACATTAGCACGTTCATGACGGAGAGTACGTTGACGCAGCACGATCCGCAATTGCCGGTAAAGCTGAAGCCGAAACATCAACTTATACTCATTCGCGATATGTTTTTACAATATGTGAGAGCAATTAGTTGACGAATGAAGCGTCCATTTGGTATTTTAAAAGTGATAGTTGACTATCATAAAAAAGGAGGACATCATTCATGTCACGTTTACAAGGTAAAGTAGCAATCATTACAGGTGCAGCACAAGGTATGGGTGCATCACACGCACAATTATTCGTTAAAGAAGGCGCGAAAGTTGTCATTACAGACTTAAATGAAGAAAAAGGTGCAGCATTAGCAGCAGAGCTTGGTGCAGACAATGCATTATTCGTGAAGCAAGACGTAACGAGCGAGCAAGGCTGGGCAGATGTTGTAGCACAAGCAGAAGAAAAGTTCGGTCCTGTGAACGTATTAGTTAACAACGCAGGTATTTCATTCAATAAATTCGTTTTAGATTTATCGTTAGACGACTACATGAAAATCGTCAACATTAACCAAGTATCAGTGTTCTTAGGAATCAAAGCAGTAGCTGGCTCAATGCAAAAAGCGGGCGGCGGCTCAATCGTGAACATTTCATCAATTAATGGCTTAGTTGGTGGTGCGGTTGGTTACACAGATACGAAATTCGCTGTACGTGGTATGACGAAAGCAGCGGCATTAAACTTAGCGCCAATGGGCATTCGCGTAAACTCAGTACACCCAGGTGTCATCGCAACGCCAATGATTATGCAAGGCGACCAAAAAGAAGCAATCGAAGCGTTCGCGAAGCACATTCCATTAAAACGCGTATCACAGCCAGAGGAAATTTCACAATTAGTGTTATTTTTAGCTTCAGACGAATCAAGCTATTCAACAGGTTCAGAGTTCGTAGCTGACGGCGGGATTACAGCACAATAATTATGAAAAAGGAGCTATGCGGCATTGATCGCATAGCTTTTTTGATGAATGAGCATGTCTCCTATTGAAAAAATAGACGTGTCTTTTGTTGATACACGCTCCTGCCAATTAACACGCTTGCTCTAGAGGCTTGAGCTGCAACATGCGCACAGCCACTTTAAAGGCTAAATCAATGAATAAACATGCACATGAGCGAACGTCAGCTTATGTGCATTTTTTTGTGCAATTAAATAGAGCGAAAGTTGGCAATAAAGACAGAATATGTGTTATATATAGATTTATATGGATTTTTATGGTTTTTGGCGACATTCATGTTGCGTGAGATAAGCTTGCGAAAAGAATAACAGCAAATGGTGAACAATTAACGATGTAGGAAAGTGGAAAAAAGGGGTGCGGCATGGGGAAATGGTTTCGTACAGTAGCATTGTTTGCATGCGTAATTTTTTTACAAGGGTGTAGTGAAAAGGTGGATGACGATCCGCTTGATCCGAACAATCCGATTTCGATTACACTTTGGCATTATTATAGCGGCAATACGAAAATTAAATTTGATCAGCTCGTTGAAACGTTTAATGAAACAGTAGGAATTGAAAAAGGTATTTTAGTCGATGCGCAAAGTCAAGGAGACATTTCACGCTTGGAGACGGCGGTATATGATGCGGCGAATAACAAAATTGGAGCGCAGCGTTTGCCAGACATTTTTGCGTCGTACCCTGACAATGCGTACCGCGTTAGTAATAGCGTGGCGTTTGTCGATTTAACGCATTACTTTTCGGACGAGGAGCTGGCGGAATATCGGGAAGACTTTTTACAAATTGGGCGGCTTGGTAAAGAGCAGACGTTAACGATTTTGCCAATTGCGAAGGCGACCGAAAACGTGTTCGTCAACAAAACGGTATGGGATGCATTTAGTAGCGATACAGGTGCAACGTTGTCAATGCTTAGCACGTGGGAAGGTATTGCGACAGTTAGTGAGCTTTACTATAAATGGTCAGATGGTCGCGCTTTTTTCGGCATCGATTCTGTTGCGAACTTCATGCTCAGTACCGCGGAGCAGCAAGGGACGAGCATCGTGTCGTATCGTTCTAGTAAGGCAGAGGTGAAGCTAGATATTGAAGCGATGTATGCGATGTGGGAGACGTATTACGTGCCGATGCTAAAAGGATATTATGCAAAGGAAGGACGCTTTTCATCGGATGATGCGAAGCTTGGCGTCGTGGCGGCATATACTGGATCGACAGCGAGTGCGGCATATTTCCCGACTGAGGTGACGTTAAGCGCACAACGTATTGAGCCGATCGAAAGCTTAGTGTTGCCGTATCCGACGTTTGCGCAAGGTGAGCCAGTTGTGACGCAGCAAGGAGCAGGCATGGTCATCGTGAAAAGTGATGAGGCGCATGAGTTTGCGGCGGCGGAGTTTTTAAAATGGTTTACCGATGTGGAGCAAAACCGTGCGTTCGCAGCAGCCACTGCGTATTTCCCAGTGAAAACGGAGGCGCTAGATGAGACGGCGATGTTACAGGCGGTGCAGCAGGAGCAGGAATTTACTGCACCGGCGTTAAACAGCTCGATTGCGACGACGATTGACATGCTGAAAACGTATCGATTGTACGGTTACCCGGCATTTGACAATAGCTATGAGCTGCGTGAGTTACTCGATCGTCATTTGAAGGAATGGGTGAAGCGCGATTTAGCGACGCTTGCTCAATTAACAGGTGAGGCGCGCGCAAAGCAGCTGGATGAGTACATATCACAAGTATGGTTTGAGCAGTGGTACGCATCGCTTCAGCAAGAAGTAGAAGCAGTTACGTCAATGCCGATTGCAGGTGAGGCGCAATGAAGCATATGAATCAATGGAATCGTAGCTCCATTACGTTTAAATTTACGAGCCTCGTCGTGCTGCTCATCATTATTCAGTCGTGCTTGGTCATTGGTACGATGATTGTTGCTGGGGTGCTAAGTGAAACGGAAAAAAATGCGCTCGAATCGTTTGAGGAAAGCGTCAATATGCAAAAGGAATATTTGTTTAAAGAAATGCGCCATCGCTGGACGAACATCGATCCGTACATTGCGGAAATTTCGCGCAGCTTGCCGGCAAATAGCGAGCCCGCTTCGTTAAATGCATTTTTTCAGCAAGCAACGCCGACGCTCATTTCGATGTTGCGAACGACGATGACAAACGGTGTATTTATCATTTTAGAGGACGAGCCACTTCAGCGAAACGAGCATAGTGCGCTCTATTACCGCGATTACGAGACGCTGTTAAACGATGAATCGAACACCGATATTACGTGCATTGCGGGAGCGGCGGACATTTGCCAGCAGCAGCGACTACCGTTAAATGAGCATTGGTCGCAATATTTACAGCTGACGCCGAGCAACGAAGCGTTTTATGAGCAGCCAGCAAGCGTCGCTAATTTGACGACGAACGCCGCACTGCTTGGCTATTGGAGCAAGCCGTTTCAGCTGCACGAGCACGACGTTCACGTGATGACGTATTCGATGCCGATTTACGATACACAAGGTACGTTTCGCGGTGTCGTCGGCGTTGAAATGTTCGTCGATAATGTCGTGCAATATTTACCGGGGAAAGATTTACTTGGGCGCGACGACATTAGTTTTTTGCTTGGGTATGAAGATGAAACGACGGACGGTATTATGCCACTTGTGTTAAACGGTGCTGTACAAAAAAGCATTTTGCCAAGCGACGAGCCGCTATCGTTTGAGCGCATTGACGACGAGCGTGACATATACGTCGTCGATAACCAAACGTCCGCGACAACCGTGTACAGCTCGATTCAGCCAATTGAGTTTTACATGACGAACACACCGTTTGAGCGCGAAAAATGGTATTTAATCGGGCTAAAGAGCGAGAACAAGCTATTTGGGTTAATTCAGCGCATCGAAAACATTTTATTGCTGTCGTTGGCGAGCGCACTACTCATTGGCGTGTTAGGTAGTTACTTCATTGCACGGCTATTTACGCGACCGATTGTACATCTTGCGCATGAAGTGGCGACGAGCGACATACATAAGGCGACGAAGCTACGGCGGACAGGTGTAAGTGAAATTGACCATCTATCGAGCGCAATTGAGCATGCGAATAAGCATTTGCTCGATTCGACGATGAAGCTGTCGCAAATTATTAAGCTCGTCGATGTGCCGCTTGCTGCTTTTGAATATAAGCATCATGAGCAAACGGTGTTTATGACCGACCAGCTCGGCGATGTGCTACAGCTAAAAAGCGAGCAAGTAGCAGCGATGCGACAAAATAAGCAGCACTTCATAGCGTATTTACAAAGCATTCAGCAACACCCTGAGCGTGAAGAACAGGACGTTTATAAGCTCGCACCGAATTACTGGGTACGCATTAAGCTGCTTGAAGACGAAAATCGTACGCTCGGTGTCGTCATGAACGTCACGCAAGAAACGCTCGATAAAATTCAAATTAAGCTCGATCGCGATCACGATACGTTGACGCAAATTTTCAATCGCGGTGCGTACAGTCGCCACGTCAAGCAAGTGTTAGCGGAGGAAGATTTACGAGTGAGCGCATGCGTCATGTTCGACCTTGATTTTTTAAAGCATGTAAACGACACGTTCGGGCATAAGTGGGGCGACACGTACATTGCAGAAACGGCAAGACATTTACGTCAATTTAGCGAGGACGGCAACATCGTCGGGCGCATTTCCGGCGATGAGTTTTCGGTATTTATGTACGGCTACGAATCGAAGGAGGCGCTGTTAAACGTCATTCAACGTTTTTATGATGAACTCGACGCCAAGCCGATTGTGTTCCCGACCGAGGTGCGCACGATCAAAATTTCAGGCGGCGTTTACTTGCTTCACGATTCGCCGAGCACTACGTTTGACGACATGATACAAAAGGCAGATAGTGCGCTATACGAGGCGAAGCGCATGAAAAAAGGAAGCTGGGTACTGTTTAATGAAATGAAGTAGCGTTATAGCAAGCACGACGAATGTTGGAAAGTCCACGTTCGTCGTTTTTTTATGCGAAAATAGCGAATGATGTGAAACTTTTTCACATCAGCTCCGTCTGTACGGCAGCAAATAACATAGTAGGAGGATGTTGAACATAAAAAAATGGATGGCAACGTTTGCGGCAGTGGCAGCAGTTTGTGCAGTCGCACCGCAAGCAGAGGCGAATGAAACGATTGTGCAAGACGGGGTACATTATGAAATTTTTGTTGCGGATAACGGTAAGAAGGAAGCACGTATTGTCGGACGAGAATTTGAAGCAACAACGGTATCATTACCAGATACGGTAAAAGGTGTGCCGGTAACGGAAATTGCGCAGTCAGCGTTTGTGCTCGACACTTCGACGCCTGATGAAACATTGTTCTATGCTACAACGATTTTAAAGCTGCCTGCGCAACTGAAAAAAATCGGGGCGGGTGCATTTGGAAGAGGAATGTCTGAAAACGGAAAATTCCCAAATGGTGTGATCCTACCTGAAACAGTGGAAATTATCGAAGGCGGTGCGTTTGATGGAGTTGAGACGCCAAAGCTAGTTATTCCTACGACAGTCAAAGTGATCGAGGACCATGCATTTTCGTCTATGAACATTTCCGATTCAGCACATATTCCCGCTTCGCTGCGCAAGCATCAAGTAAGCATTTATACGAACAATGCGAACTTCGAGCTACAGCTCACAGGAAATGATTCACACCAGCTTGTAGGTGATGTATTTTATGAAACGTTTACGCATAACGGTGCGAAGGAAGTGCGCGTCATTGGACTAAATACGCTATCGAACAGCACGACGATTACAGTACCAGAAACGATTGATGGCTTGCCTGTGACGGAAATTGCAAATTCTGCACTTTCAACGGAGCAAATGGTGCGCTTTAATGGATCAGCAGTTACGATGCGCACAATCGAGCTACCTGCAACGATTCGAAAAGTGGGTGAGCATATTTTCCACGGCCATAACGTGACGTTTGATATTACGACATTGCCGAATTTAGAAGAAGTAGGAACGAGTGCGTTTACATCGCATGCCTCTGAACAAAATAACGTCTACAACAGCAAGCCGTTTGTGCTACCAAAAACGCTTCATACAATCGGTGCGCATGCGTTTGAGAATACGAGCATTACAGACGTCCACATTCATGAAGACAACAACATCGGTGAAGGTGCATTTATACGTAGTCAATTACAGCAAGTGACGATGGATGAAGGCATAACACATATTGCAGATAGCCTATTTTCAGATAATGCGATTCATTCGGTTACGCTACCGTCAACATTGAAAAGCATCGGTGCGAATGCGTTTACGAATAATAAGTTAACGACGCTTTCGCTACCAGCAAGCGTGAC
The DNA here is from genome assembly GCF_001700325.1 of Caryophanon latum. Lineage (GTDB taxonomy): Bacteria > Bacillota > Bacilli > Bacillales_A > Planococcaceae > Caryophanon > Caryophanon latum. Next base: position 67,165 of record NZ_MATO01000044.1, on the reverse strand, counting down.
GGCAATTGGTTCGTCTGCCTTTAGTGGCAATGCGTTAACAGCTGCACATCTATCAAGCGATATCGAATACGGTACGAGCGTGTTTGCACAAAATGCCATTACCGACGTTACATTTGATGATAGCATTAAGGCAATCCCAGCCGGCATGTTTGATGAAAATGAGCTAACAAGCGTAAAACTACCGTCAACGCTGACACATATTGGAGCACTTGCATTTAGAAATAATGCGCTACAAAGCATTGAATTGCCAACATCGATTACGCATATTGGGGAAGCTGCGTTTAGAAGCAATGATTTCACAGCGGTGCACATGTCAAAGCATATTGAATACGGAGCATATGTATATGCGGCCAACGACATAACGAAAGTCACATTTGATGAAGATGTAACAACGATTCCAGCCGGCATGTTTACGTACAATCAGCTCGCAAACGTGACGCTACCGCATTCGATTACACATATTGAACCATTTGCATTTAGCAACAATGCATTGCAAAATATCGAGCTGCCACGAGCCATTGCGGAAATTGGCGAAGGCGCATTTCAACATAACAATATTTCAGATTTAGTGTTGTCCGCAAATAATGAAATTTATGGCAAAAACGTCTTTTTACACAATCCATTAACGAGTGTTAGTTTTGCGGAAGGAACAACACATATTAAAGATTTTTTATTTGATAACGCAAAACTAACAAATGTCACGATTCCAGAAGGTGTGACACATATTGGAAAGGCGGCATTTCGTGAAAATGCATTAACGAGTATTACGATTCCAAACAGTGTGACGACGATTGGCGATATGGCATTTGCCGACAATCAATTAACGACCGTTGTGTTAGGAGCGGAATTAACGACGCTCGGTAGCGAGGCATTTCGTAACAATGCACTAACACAAATTACGATTCCAAGTAAGTTAACCGAAATACCGTTTCGAGCATTTGTGAATAATAAATTAAGCGCGTTAACGATTCCAGCAACGGTGAAGACGATTCATCATGGTGCGTTCCGACAAAATGAACTCGCAACGATTTCAATTCCTACGTCGGTTACATCTATTGGGTCTGCTGCCTTCGCACATAACAAGCTAAAGAAGCTACATGTACCGGCATCGATTGCGAATGTTGAAACATCGACGTTTGCGTATAACGAGCTAGAAGATGTGACGATTGAAAAAGCAAGCAGCATTGGCAGTGGCGCATTTATGGGCAATCGCATTCATACATTGTCGCTACCAAATACGTTAAAAACGATTGGCCGCGAAGCATTCCATAAAAGTAATTTAAAGCGTCTTATTTTACCAGAAGGCGTGGAAGCAGTTGGCGAGAAAGCGTTCCAAAATAATCAAATTACGTCCGTTACAGTGCCGGCGTCGTTAAAAACAGTGGATTTAACATCCTTTTATACGAATCCGTTATCACAGCTTATTTTAAAAGGAAGCAATACGGTTATAAACGAGCCGTGGCTTATGCTGAATAATGAAAGTGCTACATTAAAAGGGCTGTATACGAACGAGTCATTAACAGTAAAGTATGAGCGAATCGGCAAGCAAAACGGCAAGCCACAAACATTGTATGTCGCATGGCAGAAGGAAGCGAAGTTCAAAGACATCGCCGGACACTGGGCACAAGGTGCGATCGAAAGCTTCACTACGAAAGGCTACATTAACGGCTACCCAGACGGCACATTTAAACCTGGCGCACCAATTCAGCGTAAACATGTCGCACGTATTTTAAACGACGTCTTCAAGTTCGAATCGACACAAACGGTTGCGGACTTTACAGACGTACCGAAAAACCATGCGTACTACGAAGCCATTTCAGCGGTGCAGCAAGCCGGCATCTTTAGCGGTGATGGCGGCAAGTTCCAACCAGAGGCGAACTTAACACGCGGTCAGCTCGCGAAAGTACTCGTACTCGCAGCAGGCTTCGAACCAGGTGGGAAGTCAACATTTAAAGACACACCAGCGAGCTACTGGGGCACACCGTACGTATCCGCTTTAGCAGACTTAGCGATCGTCAAAGGCACAGACGGTTTCTTCAATCCACAAAAGCCGATTACACGTGCACAATTTGTATCGATGACGTCACTGGCGTTAGAGGAAATGGAGCGACGAAAGAGCAAGTAACGATAATTAATCGTTTGTCAAAAGGTGCTTATATGTACGAATGTTTGTACATTTTTTTGTACATGTATTATGATGAACATAACAACATGTAGAAAGAAGTGAGTTCATGGATACATTTGAACAGCTAGACATGAAACGTTTAGAGCGAGAATTGCCAAATAGCAACCGACTGCAAGCGTCCGATTTACGTCATAGCAAGAAGTGGAAAGAGTTGTTGCAAAGTTATACGACGATTGAAATTATTTCAAGTGGCGAAACGATTGCTCAATTAAATACGCCTCACCTTATTCCATCGCTCGTGCAAAAAATTAAGCAGCTCGAACAAGAGGTGGAACAGTTGAAGGTGGAGCGACTTTATCACGAGCGTTTGAGTGAGAAACATGTACGAAGTGGAGCCGATTTAGAACGAGAAACAAATGCGCTGTTAGATCAATATTTACAAAATGGAGACGTGAAATGACGGTTTCAGAACAATCATTACGTCAGGCAATTCGTATCATTACGAGTATCGATGGCATTGTCATGAATCCGCAACATCTATTATTAGATATTTTAGCGTTATCACAAGTACCAGCGTTTGCGGATGATGAGAAATTCAATTCGGTTATTGCAACAATTGAAAAGGCATTACGCGAAATTGCGAATAATGATGCAATTGGAGACAGGTTAAAAAATGATTTTACTGGCTTCAAATCGTTCCATATAAAATCAGACTATCCAACAGACCCACCGCATGATGATTTACGGATTGTGTATGAACGTGAAACAAAGCAAGTGTGGATTGTGGCGTTTGGACATCGTTATTTACCAGACGACTTTTATGATCGTATTCGACAAAGTAACAGAATGTAATGAATAAGACTGCCTGCATGTCGGGTGGTCTTTTCGTTATGCCAAAAATTTCATACTTTTCTACAGCAGGCTTCGAACCAGGTGGAAAAACGACATTCGCCGACACACCCGATACGTACTGGGGTACACCGTACGTTTCAACGCTCGCAGATTTAGCAATCGTGAAGGGTACGGACGGTTTCTTCAATCCACATAGGCCGATTACACGTGCGCAATTTGTATCGATGACGTCACTGGCACTGGAAGAAATGGAGCGACGTGCGAACAACTAAGTGGCGAAAATATCATATTCCATATTCAGACAATTTGATGTATGGTGGAAATACGTCATACGAATAAGGAAGTTATACGATGGTTACCATTTTATTTTTTGTCGGGCTGATCGGAAACGTCATCGGCACATTGGCGGGCGGTAGTGGTTTACTGACGCTACCGACGATGCTGCTGCTCGGCGTACCAACGCACTCGGCAATCGGCGCCAATAAAATATCGAGCTTTGCCAGCACGCTATCCGCAATTTTAACAGTCATTAGTAAAAAGCAATTGTCGAAGGAAGAATTTATCCCGATTTTACTCATTGGGTCAATTGGGGGTATGGTCGGTGGTGTCACCGCTTCGTTTTTAACGACGAAAGCATTAACGCTTATTGCGATTATATTGCTTATGTTCGCGCTCGTTTTATCCATTTTAGGGAAAACGAATTTCGGCGAACGCGCGAAGCTCACATTGAATAAAAAAGTGAGTGCGTTACTTGTCGCAATCGGCTTTTACGACGGTTTGTTCGGTCCAGGTAGTGGCACGCTATTTATTTACGTCTTTGCGACTGAAAAGCTAACGTATATGAAATGCGTATTGCTCGGACGTATCGGTGTATTTTCAACGTGCTTAGGTGCAGCAATCGTCTACATTTCGTCAGGCTATATTTTATGGTACGAGACGATTTTTTTAACGATCGGCTCGATTTTAGGGGCACAAATTGGCATGCGCTTAGTCCAATACATTTCGAACAAAGTCGCACAGCTTATTTTGCGCGGCATTACGATCATTTTAATTGGACAACTCGTGCTGGAATTTTTAGCGCACTAGTTTATCGCACAACGAAGCAGTATCGTTGTGCGATTTTTTTTGTTGACGTACATACCTATGGGGGTATATGATGGAGCGGTGAAATAGAAGGAGGAATAACAAATGAAAAAAGTAGTAATCGTCGGTGGCGTTGCAGGTGGTGCCTCTACAGCAGCACGTATTCGCCGTTTAGATGAGCAAGCACAAATTGTCATGTTTGAGCGAGGGCCGCACGTATCGTTTTCAAACTGTTCGCTGCCATTTTACTTAAGCGGCGTCGTGCCAAATAGTAAACGTTTATTAATGATGACGCCCGATTCATTCGAGCAAAAGCACAACATCGACGCGCGCGTAAATAGCGAAGTCATTGCGATCAATCGTGACGAGCAATACGTACACGTTAAAAATACGGTAACAGGTGACGTGACGACAGAACGTTACGACACGCTTGTGTTATCGCCTGGAGCAAGTCCAATCGTGCCAAACATTCCAGGAAACAATTTACCGCATGTGTTTACGGTACGCAACGTCGTCGATATTGAAAAGCTTCACAACGCAATTGTTGAAAATGATGCCGCAAACATCGCCGTTATCGGTGGTGGCTTTATCGGTGTCGAAGTGGCAGAAAATTTACGCCTTGCTGGTCGCAACGTGTCGCTCGTACAATCCGCCTCGCACATTTTAACGTCGTTTGATGACGACATGGCGCAGCTGTTACATAAGGAAATGCTCGATGAAGGCGTGAACTTAATTGTCGGTGACGGCTTAGCGGAAATTCATACGTCATCTGTCGTGTTACGCTCTGGCAAGGAAGTAGCGGCTGACATCGTCGTACTTGCGATTGGTGTGCACCCTGAGACGAAGCTTGCGGCAGAAGCGGGCTTAACGATTGGCGAAACAGGAGCGATTGCAGTTAATGAAAATTATCAAACGAGCGACTCGAACATTTATGCAGTAGGTGACGCAATTGAAGTGTATCACCGTTTAATGGGCAAAAAAGTTCGTTTAGCACTTGCAGGTCCAGCGCAGCGTCAAGCACGAGCAGCCGCGGATCATATGTACGGCATTCCCGTAACGAACAAAGGGGTCATCGGGTCATCAAGCATTCAAGTGTTCAACTATGCGGCGGCGTCAACAGGCTTAAACGAGCGTACGGCGAAGCAGCTCGGTTTAGCAGTCGAAGCGGTATACGTCATTGCACCAGATAAAGTCGGCTTAATGCCATCGAGCAACCCGCTTCATTTCAAGCTCATTTACGAAGTGCCAACCGGTCGCATTATCGGCGCACAAGCAATCGGTAAAGGAAACGCGGATAAACGCATCGACGTAATTGCAACACTTATTACGATGAACGGGACAGTGGATGACTTAAAGGAGCTAGAGCTATCGTATTCGCCGATGTTTAGCACCGCAAAAGACGTCGTAAACATCGCCGCGCTTGTCGCAAACAACTTAATGGCTGGTCGCTTCCAGCAAGTGCGTGTAAGCGATGTGCGTCGCCTCGTTGAAGAAGGGGCATACATTGTTGACGTGCGCGAGCCGAACGAATTCGCAAACGGTGCGTTGAAAGGAGCGGTGAACATTCCGCTTAGTCAGCTACGCGAGCGCATGAATGAAATTCCAACAGACGTGCCAGTGTACGTGCATTGTCGTTCTGCACAGCGCAGCTACAATGCGGTCATGGCGTTAAACAATAGCGGTTACACGAACGTTTTTAACGTATCAGGCTCGTTTTTAGGCATTTGCTTGTACGAATGTTATCGCGATGTAACGGAGCAGCGCGAGCCAATCGTGACGGCATATAATTTTAAATAATATCAAGCGTGTTGATTAGCCAATCAATTGGCAGAAGCGTATAGCGACTCGCGGCAGAAAAGATTTTGCTCCTGCGGTTACTCGTCGCAGATCAATCTCCTGGGGCTCGGGGGCGAACACGATGTTTGTTCTGAAGGTGGTGACTCGTGTAGTGGCGCTTACCGCCTTCCTCAAGCCCTCCTACGTCGCGGCTTACGGGGTGTTTCGGCACGAGCTTTTCCCCGAGGAGTCTCGCCGCACGCTTTCTGCCACTACAAAACAAGCGATTCAGCTGTATAAAAGTGGCGTATCAACAGACCTGTAAATACAAAAAACTATAGCTAGAGCAAGTGGATTCAGCACGGAGTTAAATGAGGAAAAACACGCTACACATTTTCATAATGGTGGCGTGTTTTTTTCTCAAATGATGGGCATTCTGATTGAAGCAACATAGGTGAATGAAAGAAGCTGCCAAAAGCGATGGCAATTCCTTTTTGTAAATGTGTCTGTTAGTAGTTACGCAGCTATATTTTACTCTTGTTTACTATGTTTTCGAATAATAGCGCGAATTGGTGATGCATCAGCGCCCGCAATCGCAAGTGGCAAACCGATAAACTCATAGATGTTCGGCTCAACATGATGTAACACTAAATTTTCAATAATGATGATATGTGTATCGCGACATGCTTCATGTGCAAGTAGTGGTGCGTGCACAGCATCAACAGACGGAGCATCAGTGCCAATGACGCGTACACCACGCGCCGCTAAATAATGTACAGCTGCTGGATCAATCGTTGTGAAATCTGCATTAAATATGTATGGTGCTTGCGTCTTGCGCGTTTTGAAAAATAGGCGCTCCACGTGCTCAAGATCGAGTGCTTCAAGCGTTTGTACTGTAATATGACGCGTATTTGTTACATCGACAATTTGTGCAAGGCCGTTAAATAAATCGAGTGGCAATGCATCAATCGATTTACCGAAATCGTCGTAATGATACGGTGCGTCGATATGCGTACCATTATGCAAGCCCATCGTAATGCGCCCGACGTTTGCACCGACCTCATCATACGTCGCGTCGAGTGCGTAAGAGAACGCGGTGTCGTCCGGCCAAACCGGCATGTTTTTGCGCAGTGGCATCGTAATATCAATCCACATAGTAAATCCCACCTTTTCATCGTATTTTGTTATTATACCGAAAAAAGGTGTTTCGTTGCGCAATAAATTAAAGTATATGTAGAATGAACTTTTGAATATGACATGAGGAAAGCATTGTTCTGACGTGTTGGAACAAAGGCTCAATTCGTCGCGTCCATGCGACAACGCCTTAGTGACCGACATCGTGTCGAACTCTGCGAAAAGCGTCCGCCGAAATGAAAGAACGATCGACAATAGATTTTAGTCTGGATTTTATTTTTGTTGTTAAATTCTCGAAAAAACAACAAAAATGTATTATATAACTTTTTTTTGTTTTGTAATAAAATGATATTGTGGAGGAGGAGATTGTATGATGTTTGAGTATAGTGGGTACAAGGAAAATTATTTCCAGCTCGGTGGAGGATTTAAAAACGAAACGTTCTTTACGTTGCTTGAAGATAATTACGATACGTCTGGTATAAAGAAAATGTATATTAAAAACATTTTGAATGAAGCTAAATGGGAGATGGTGCTGTTTTACGAAAATAAAATTGTAACCGGTACGCGACTTGAAAATCGCTACGTTTTTCGTGAAAATCGTAAGCGCATCGTTGACAAGCGTTTAATTTGCGGTAAGCTAAAAGGGCATCATGCGCAGTTAACGCTAGTATTTGAAGACGGAGAACAGTTTGTGCTATGCAGTGAACAAGATGCTAATAAAAAAATGCAGCACGACTATACGAAGGCAATCAAAGAGTTATATAAAATACTGTAAAGAAAGAGTATAATGTCTTTTAGTAACCGAAATGAAGAATATGACACGTCTGTTGATTGGCCACTTTTATAGAGCTAAATCGATTGTTTTAACCGCAATACGCTCCTGCCAATTGAATGGCTAATCAGCACGCTTGATTTTACAATGTATGTATACGACGTCGTTAGCGCAACTGCTAGCGGCTTTTTTGACGTTACAAATAAAAAAGCATGGAGTGAATTGCTTCCCTTCATGCCTCATGCATTATACGCCCATTTTACGACGTGTATTGCTCGTCTTTTTCGATTGCTGGCTCGTTAACTTTTTTGTTGATACGTCGCCTTTTAATGAACCTTTTGCTTGTGCGTTTTTATTTTGCTTCGCTGCTAGCTGCTGTTTCATAATTTCTTGTAAGCTTACTTTTTTTTGTTCTGTCATCTTTATCACTCCTCGATGTCTCGCTATATTCAGTATAGGCGATTTTATATGTTTGTCAACGTCCTGCGTAAACGCTGATGAGGGGCTTATGTCACCTAAATAGGCAGGCTACCTACTTAGCGAGTAACTTTTATACATATATTTGCCGAATCGTGCAAACGTTTTTCAACTGCCTATTTTAAAGTAACAACTAACCGAGAAGCTCCTACTTCAAACATGTTTTGAAGTGGGGGTAGTTCACGAAAGGTATACTTGTCGCAAATATAATAAAACGTTTAATTTTTTGTAAGTGAGGAATATAGAGTGTAGCATCACATAGCTGGCTCATAAGTTTCATTAAATCGTAATAAAATGCATATATTTTCAATAATATGTTAAAATAAGTCGATTAGCGTAACGTATAGTTAAAAGAAAGTAATAACAACAGCTATGTTTATGCGATGAAATCCATAGTTTTTAGCAACCAAGCTGAAAACAATGCTGTATATGAGTAGCACTACGCTTTTGCCGATAAACTGGTTGATCAACACGCTTGTAATCATAATAAACTTAACTGAACGGTTTATTTATAGGAGGAACAATAATGGCAGAAATCGATTCTTTACATCACGTAACAATACCGAATGGGGAAACGTTAACATATCGCAAGCGCACAGGTGGCGATGACGTCATTGTGCTCATTCACGGCAACATGACGTCATCAAAGCACTGGGACGTATTGATGGAAAATTTACACGAGCGCTATACGATTTATGCAATCGATTTACGTGGCTTCGGTGGATCGACATACGAACAGCGTGTAACGTCCATTCGTGACTTTAGTGAAGATGTTAAAGCAGTTATTGACTATTTGGAACTGAAGGACTTTACCGTAGTTGGCTGGTCAACCGGGGGGAACGTCGCGATGCAGCTATGTGCCGATTACCCGAATTTAGCGAAAAAGCTCGTGCTGTTCGCATCGGGCTCAACACGAGGCTTTCCGTTTCACAATCCGTTCCAGCAGCGCGTTAAAACGCTACAAGAAATTGAACAAGATATTATGAAAACGATTCCGATGCAAATGATGTACGATGGGCAAAATCGTGAAGGGCTGCGCCTCGTTTGGAACAGTTCGATTTATACGCATAAGCAACCAGAAAGCGAACGATACGAACGCTATATTGATGATATGTTAACGCAGCGCAATTTAGCGGACGTTTACCACGCACTCAATCAGTTTAACATTAGCGACGTATTAGACGGCACAAACGGCGTGGCGAACATTCAAATTCCGACGCTCATTTTATATGGCGACCGCGATTTAGTCGTAACGAAAAAAATGACCGACGAAATTATTGAAGATTTCGACGGACGTGCAACAGTCGTCGAGCTTGAAAACTGTGGGCATTCACCGCTCATCGACCAGTTAGACCTCGTTGTAGAGCATATTGAGCATTTTGCATCGTAAACAAAAACGCGGCACGGATTTATTCCATGTCGCGTTTTTGTTGTGCGGCAATGAACGTAAAGTATGCATACGCCGCCGCTTTTACTGTCATGTTCGCGACGTCTCGAAGCGGATCAATACATACGAAATCGATCGCGGTAATATCACGTTGTCCAATTTCAAATAATAACGAAAATAATTCATTGCTGCGCATACCACCAGGTGTAGCAGCAGGAACACCGGGCGCGTACGCAATGTCGAGCACATCGATGTCAACGGTTACGTATATGAGATCTACGTCGAGCAGTGAAAATGCGTGCGCAACCGTTTGTTTGATGCCAAGTGAGCGCATTTGTTTTAGCGGGATAATGTGTACGCCGTAATGCTGTGCTGCTTCGATCAATGATTTCGCATTGTAAAAGCCGTGTGGACCGATGTTGACGACGTGACGCCCTTTAACAATGTCTTCTTCGACGAGCTGGCGAATCGGTGTGCCATTTGTGCGTCCTTGCGAAAAGTCGCGCAAGTCAAAATGTGTATCGAGCTGAATGATGCCGATTGTTTTCGTCGGGTGCGCGCGCTTCAGTGCACGAACGAGCGGTGCTGTAATCGAATGGTCACCGCCAATTGTCGTGTATAAGCTTTTGTCATATCGTTCAATAACGTACATCATCGCCTCTTCCATCATCGCATGGCTTTTCGTAACGTCCGTCGCATGCAGTAACACGTCGCCAATGTCACATAGTCGGTACGGCGAAAAATCAATCATTTCGTCGACGTAATACGGCGTGAATGAGTCCCACGTGCGGCGAAATGCATTTGGAAACTCCGATGCTCCCGACGCACTAATCGATGCACGCGCAAACGGAATGCCTAGCATCGTCGCATGTGGTGTATCGTCATCGTAGCGAATCCAGTCTTTTATTTTTAGGTCACCGTCTGTTTGTTGCTGCCAAAGAAAGCTCGGTCGCACAATCATACGAGACCACCACTTTTAACGACGATTTTGCCGCGCTTTACGACCGTATGCGTATGATTCATACCGTAGTAATATTGCAGCTGCTTGTAGTTTGCAACGTTTAACAGGAGCACATCTGCTTGCTTACCAACTTCGAGTGTGCCGAGCGTATCGCCGCGGTTAATCGCATGTGCGGCATTAACGGTCGTCGCAACGAGCACTTCCTCCATCGTCATGCCCATATTAACGCACGCTAAATTCATTATGAACGGCAAGCTAATCGTAGGCGACGAGCCAGGGTTAAAGTCGGTCGAAATTGCTACTGCGACGCCGCGGTCAATCATTAAGCGACCGCGCGCAAACGGAGCTTGTAGGAAAAATGCGGTGCCTGGCAGTAATACCGCAATCGTGCTAGCACGCGCTAAGTCGTCAATGCCTTGATCGGACGCGACGAGTAAATGCTCAGCAGAAATCGCCCCCACTTCCGCCGCTAGCTCTGCACCGTCGTACGGCTCGATTTCGTCAGCATGAATTTTCGGAATGAGCCCGTATTTTTTTCCTTCAAGTAAAATGCGGCGCGACTGCTCGGGTGTGAATACGCCATGCTCGCAAAAGACGTCGTTAAACTCGGCAAGCTGCTGCTCGGCAACTTTTGGCAGCATGTCGAGTATGATGTCGACGAACGCATCTTCGTTTCCTTTATATTGTTTTGGGACGGCATGTGCGCCCATAAATGTAGAAACGACATCGATAGCGTGCGTGTCGTGCAGCTTTTTAGCGACGCGCAGCTGCTTTTGTTCCGTTTCCCAGTTCAAGCCGTAGCCCGATTTTGCCTCGACCGTCGTGACACCGTGCAGCAAAAATGTATTTAAATGGTGCATCGCCTTGTCGTACAACTCGTCGAAAGAAGCTTGTTGTGTCATCGCGGTCGTCGCGTGAATGCCACCTCCTGCATTCATAATATCCATATACGTTTTTCCTTCAAGGCGCATTTGAAACTCGTGCTCGCGTGTGCCACCGTGAACGAGATGTGTATGGCAATCAATAAGACCTGGCATGAGTACTTTGCCGCGTGCATCGATAATATGTGCGCTTGCGATTAGCTCGGCATGTGTGCGCATAAGCTCGTCTTTTGTGCCGATTGCGAGTATTGTTTCGCCGTCAATGAGCAGCGATGCGTCGCGCACAATTGATAGCTCGCGCATCGCTTCACGAGTGCGCGCGCCGCTTCCTTGCATCGTCATAATTTCGTTTGCTTGTTCAAAAAAAATGGCCACGTTTCTTCACTCCTTTAGCATCGGCATATGCACGCCTTTTTGTTTTGCGGTACGAATGGCGATGTCGTATCCAGCATCAGCGTGACGAACGACGCCCATACCAGGGTCCGAAATGAGGACGCGTTCAATTTTTTGCGCTGCCATGTCTGTTCCATCTGCGACGAGCACTTGACCGGCATGCTGCGAATAGCCCATGCCAACGCCGCCTCCGTGATGAATGCTCACCCAGCTTGCCCCGCCTGCTGTATTGACGAGCGCGTTTAAAAGCGGCCAATCGGATACTGCGTCGGATCCATCTTTCATACTTTCCGTTTCGCGATTCGGTGATGCGACCGAGCCCGAATCTAAATGATCACGTCCGAACACGATTGGCGCAGACAGCTCACCACTTGCGACCATTTCGTTCACACGTAAGGCGAAGCGGTGGCGATCCCCGTAGCCGAGCCAACAAATGCGCGCCGGTAACCCTTGCCATTTCACCATTTTTTGTGCCATATCAATCCAGTTAACGAGCGCTTCATCGTCACCGAACATTTCTTTTGCGAGCGCGTCCATTTTGTAAATATCTTCAGGGTCACCAGACAGCGCCGCCCATCGAAACGGACCTTTCCCTTCACAAAATAGCGGGCGAATGTATGCTGGTACGAAGCCTGGGAAGTCAAACGCATTGTCGACACCCATTTCTTTTGCGTACGCACGAATGTTGTTGCCATAATCAAACGTTTCGGCTCCTTGCGCTTGGAACTCCAGCATCGTGCGTACATGCTCCGCCATCGTTTCTTTCGCGCGGCGTTCATACGTTTTCGGATCGCTTTTTCGCAGTGCAAGCGCCTCGTCTAGCGTCATATTGTTTGGCACGTAGCCGTTTAGTGGGTCGTGCGCTGACGTTTGATCCGTTACAAAATCGGGAATGATGCCGCGGTTTAATAGCTCGCGGTTAACGTCTGCGCAGTTGCCGACAAGCCCGATAGACGCCGGTGTTTTGTCAGCGGTTAGTTTGTCAACGAGTGCAATTGCTTCATCAACTGTTTCAACAAGGTAATCGCAGTACGCCTCATTGATTTTTCGTTCGATGCGCGCGCGGTCAACTTCGACGACTAAAATGACCGCACCAGCCATTTTACCTGCGAGCGGCTGCGCACCACTCATACCACCCATGCCGCCCGTTAAAATGAATTTACCGCGCAAGTCTGCTGAGCCGAATTTTTTCTTACCTGCCTCGACAAAGCTTAAATACGTCCCTTGTAAAATGCCTTGTGCGCCGATGTAAATCCACGAGCCAGCCGTCATTTGCCCGTACATCATTAAGTTGCGCTCCTCCAACTCGTAAAAATGCTCCCAGTTTGACCAAGCCGGCACTAAGTTCGAGTTCGCAATTAAGACGCGCGGTGCATGCTCGTGCGTTTTAAATACGGCAACCGGCTTTCCGGATTGCACGAGCATCGTTTCGTCGTTTTCTAGCTTTTTTAGCGTCGCAATGAGTGCTTCAAAGCTTTCCCAATCGCGTGCAGCTTTGCCGATGCCGCCGTAAACGACTAATTCATCAGGGTTTTCGGCAACTTCCGGGTCTAAATTGTTCATAAGCATGCGCATGGCCGCTTCTTGTGTCCACCCTTTGCAGCTTAACGTATTGCCGCGCGGTGCACGAATGTTAGTGTTGAACATATGAATCGCTCCTTTAGTATATTGCGTTACTGTGATACACGTCATTTGTCGTCAATAAATAATGCGCCAGCGCTTCAATTTCGTCACCAATCGGCTGGTCTGTTAAAAGCGGTGGGCAAATGGCGCGCACATGCTCCAAAAATTGTTTTGTGCGCGGGGCAAGCTGTTCCTCAGCATGATCTAAATAAATCGCTTGTGATGCACAAATCATTTCAATCGCAATAACTTTTGCGACGTTATGTGCAATTTGCCGTGCTTGTCGTGCAGACGTCGTACCCATACTAACGTGGTCTTCTTGATTGCCGGACGTCGGAATCGAATCGACGCATGACGGGTGGGCGAGCACTTTGTTTTCTGACACGATCGAAGCGGCGGTGTACTGCGCAATCATTAAACCGCACTCAAGCCCAGGTTTCGTCGCTAAAAACGGCGGCAACCCTTCATTCAAATGAGGATTGACGAGCCGCTCCGTACGACGCTCTGAAATGCTGCCCCATTCACAAAGCCCAAACTTTAAAAAGTCCATCGCAAACGCAATCGGCTGTCCGTGGAAATGTCCACCAGATAGCACGTCGCCATTTTCAAGCACGACCGGATTGTCCGTCGTTGCATTCATTTCGACGTGCACGATACGTTCGGCGTGGTAAAACGATTGCCAGCTAGCCGCATGCACTTGTGGAATGCAACGAATCGAGTACGCGTCTTGCATGCGTAGCTCCCCTTGTGTCGACACACGCTTACTACCATCAATATTGCGTCGAATGCGCGCGCCGACTTCCTCCATTTCCGGGTGTGGGCGAACGGCGAGCAAATTGGCATCGAATGCACAACGAATGCTGCGCAGCGCTTCCATCGTTAAGCTTGCCGCCATATCAGCCGCCAGCCCAAGTCGCTCCGTTTCATTTAACGTTACCGCTCCGAGTGCCCCCATTGCTTGTGTGCCGTTGACGAGTGCGAGCCCTTCCTTCGCCTTTAACGTCACCGGTGTTAACCTTGCTTTTTTGAGCGCCTCGCTACCTGAGAGCACCTCACCTTTATACGTTGCCTTTCCTTCGCCGACGAGCACGAGTGCTAAATGCGAAAGTGGTGCTAAATCGCCACTCGCACCGACTGAACCTTGTGACGGCACGACCGGTGTAACGTGCTCGTTAATGAGTGCAAGCAGCAGCTGAAGCGTTTCAAGTCGAATGCCCGAAAAGCCGCGCGCTAACGCATTAGCACGTAAAATCATCATGCCGCGCACGACGTCTTCTGGAAATGGCTCACCGACACCTGTGACGTTCGAGCGCAGTAAATTCAGCTGAAGCAGCTCGTTGTCGTCCTCATGAATGCGAATGGTTGATAGTTGCCCAAAGCCTGTGTTCACACCGTAAATAGCTGCGCCGTCTTGTAGCTTTTGCTCGATGCGTTGTCGGCTTACATTGACGCGCGCAATGACTTCGTCGTCTAGCGCAACCGTAGCGTGTCCGCGAATGATTTGCTCCACTTGCTGTCGTGTTAACGTATGTCCGTCTAAATAAATAGTGTTCACCGTCATCGCCTCCTTAATGTGTAGATTGGTTGTTTTTGTGCCTCGTCAAGATAACTTGGTGTTGCTTTCCACGCAGAGGCAGGCTTTCTGCTTTTAGTGAAAACTAAGCATGTACATGTCATACACATAGCATACCGAACTCACTCTTACACGACGACGGATTATTGTGCGTAAAAAAGGGTAAAATATTCGAAAAAGAGACTTTTTTGAAATTTAAGAGGAAAAATTTTTGAAAGGGGAATTTTATATGAAAATCGTGCTTTTGGACCGCGATGTGCGCGACCATATCGGCATTCGTTGGTTTTTACAGCTGTACGTCGCAAACGATGTCGATGTGGCGTTTTGCACGACGCAGCAGCAACTTAGCAGCAAGCTTCAAACGTTTCAGCCAGACGTTGCGCTTATTAACGTCGATCTATTGCCGACGAGTGAGCGCGATACGATGTATTACGTTATAAAGCAAAGCGGCTGTCATATCGTTGCGATGACCGACGAGCCGCTATATGCTCAGGCGTTGAAAGCAATTGCGCTGCGAGCTCAAGCGCTACTGCAAAAGCCGATTGATTTAGAGCGGCTGAAAAATTTGCTGCTGACGTTGCCGAAAAAGGACGTGGCGCCCGCAAGTGATTCGTTTTATACGGCGCTTTTTTTAGGGGACGATACGTATGACGGCACATTTTTCGTCATCGAGCTACAGGACGATGTGGGCATTGCGGCACTGTATCGTTGGCTTAGTGAGGCGGTAATGTTTCAGCACCTTGATGTGTACGCGCTATCGACGTCCATTATTTGTATAAGCGAGCAATCGGTTCAAAAAGAGCAGCTGCAAGCGATTCAAGCGTATTGGCAAAAGGAACAGCAACCGATGAACATTAGTGTGTATGACGGCGAGCCGTGTACGATGCGTGCGCAATACAAGGCGGCAAAGCGCATGCTCGAGCAGCGATTTTACCGAGGATACGGGCATATTTTGTATACGTCGCAAACGCTCGCTGTCACATCGTTTGACCCGCTGTTATCACCTCAGCAGCAACAGCATATTACCGACAGCTTGCAGCAATTTCAGCTTGAGCCGCTTCGCCAATTTTTAGCACAGTTGCAGCACGAGTTATTTGAGCAAGAAGATGTGCGTGTGCATTTGACGAGCGTGCTAGCACAAGTGCGCCGCTTCATGCTGCAATATGAGTTACAGCATGAGCGCACGTTGGAGCAGCAATACCGACAGCTCTTTCGCTCAATCATCGACTGCCCTGTGCTATACCGCATCATTGCCGACATTTTACGCTTTACGCAGCACGTCGTCGAGCATGCAAAAACACCGAAGCAATCGTTTGCAAGCGAGGCGAAGCGTTACGTCGCGCAGCATTTTACCGATGAATCGTTGACGCTCGCACAAGTGGCGAATGCGCTCCATTTAAGCCCGACGTATACGAGCACGCTATTTACGAAGCAGTTCGGCATGACGTTTGTGCAATACGTGCAGCAGCTCCGTCTTCAACATGCGGTGCAACTTTTGCGAACGACCGACGCTTCGATTGCCGACATCGCCGAACAATGCGGCTTTTCGGACGCCAATTATTTCAGCAAGCTATTTAAACGCAAAAAAGGCATGACACCTACGTATTACCGTAAGCGTCTGCCTCATTAAAAGACGAGCAGTGCGATATAAATGGCGACGACGACCCACTGCACACCAATTGGATAAAGCGCCCATTTTAAATCGACGTACATGTTCATAGCGCGCGCGATGAAATGGTATGTTAAAAATACCATGAGCATAAAGAGCGCAAATGTCGACGGGAACATGACGATCGCAAATAGTTTAAACGTCGTCGTCATGACAGATGCGTCAAACATCGCCTGCAGCATGACGTTCATAAGCGAGCCGTAGCCAATCGTTAGTACGACACTGACGACGCAATATACAACAAAGCCAAATCGATTCATTTTTCTCACCTCAACATTGGTAAGTATAACAACTTTCTTGCATAATATGAAGAAGAGGTGATGCAAATGAAGCGACAAGCCGAAATTCGTTGGCGCGAGGAAAAATACCGCGTCATGTTCCATAGTCAAAAGCATTACAACGCCATTCGAGTAGCGATGCGCGAACAGCAGCCGTACGAAACAATCGCGGTGATGATTGATGATGCGATCGCTCAAACACCGACGAGCGGCAGCATGCGTAACGCCATTCAGCATATGTGGGGCTATTTTAAAAAGCACGTGACATCGGAGCAAAAGGCGCACTACGACGAACTGATGACGAATGAGCAGTATGATGACGTTTGCTGCTATTTACGACAGCTTGCGAACGACTATAATATCACGTATTTACAAAACAGCACGATTTTACAGGAGGAACGACATTGAAAACAATTTTACTAACCGGCTTTGAGCCATTTTTAAATTTAGCGGTGAACCCGACTGAGCAAATTGCGAACGCATTGCACGGGCGCACATACGGACAGTATCGCATTGAGGGGCACGTATTACCGGTTGATTTTAATGAATCTGATGCGGTGTTAAAGCAATTGCTCGACAAGCACAAGCCACATATCGTTTTATCGCTCGGTGTCGCGGCAGGTCGCCATCATTTCACACCTGAGCGCATTGCGATTAACGTAAAGGACGGAGAAGCAGACAATAACGGCTACGCACCAGAGGACGAGGCGATTGCGCTAGACGGAGAGGACGGCATGTTTACGAATTTACCAGTACGCGAGCTTGTGAATGTGCTGCGTGATAACGGCTATCCAGCGAGCATTTCGAACAGTGCTGGCACGTATTTATGCAACAACATTATGTACGTCGGAGCGCAGTACGCAAAGGAAACAGGCGCAGTGGCGGGCTTTTTACACATGCCGGCGAACTTTGAGCTTGCGCTAGCACATCGCCGCCTTCCTAGCTGGCATCAACGCGATTTGCAAGCGTGCGTCGAGCTATGCATTGAACAGTTAACGCAATAAGTAAAGCAGCTACGACATATTTATGTCCTAGCTGTTTTTGCGTTTAATAAATAGCAAACATAACAGCGCCGCAATCGCAAGTGCAGGCAATGCGTACAGCTGTCCGACGAATAGCTTCCACCCGAACGAATCGTACCCGTCCGAAGCCGGCAGCATAACCGCGATGATGCAAATGATGACATATACACTTATAGGAATGATGAATTTCATGAAGCATACCTCCAATACAACAATTCGACAGCGAGACGTATATTCCTTGTTTGTGGGGGATTTTATGGAATTATAAAACGATAAAGATGTATATGCTATATGTAACGATAAATTGCATGACATAATAGTGAGGTGAGAGCATGGGCTATGACCGAGGCGATGTATTATGTGCTGCTAGCGCTATACAAACCGAACTACGGCTATCAGCTAATGCAAGCAATTGGCGACGTGTCGAACGGGCGCATTCAAATGGGACTAGGGACGCTGTATGGCATTTTAACGCGGCTACAGAAGGATGGACTCATTACGATGAAGCACGACGACGGCAGACGAAAAACGTATGAGCTGACGGAGTACGGAGAGCTTGCACTGCGCAACGAATACGACCGTTTGCAGGAGATGATTCATGACGGACGCGGTTTAACAGAAAAATCGGCGTTTTATACGCAGTTTAACTAAAGGGGCTTGACTGATGAACTTACAACGCGAACAAATGAACGTCGCACTTAAAAACATCGTCGTGCCGCACTCGCGCTGTTCGTAAAGGAGCGATTGCAAATTGAGTCAGCTAATTGGATTTGCAACACTTTGTAACTTTTTTCTGTTTTTCAACGTATTATAACTACAAATGAAAAGAAATGAGGGAAAACGATGAAAACATGGTTGATGCTAGTATGTAGTTGTTTGCTGCTGTTTGGCTGCAATAAAGAGGAATACGTGGACGAATCGCAAGGAGTATATCCAGAAACGTTTGAAGCAGAAACGGAGGACTTTCGCTATGAGCTGTACGTTAGTCAAAATACGTTTTCATATGGACAACCAATCGACATTATTGCTTCGTTAACGTATATCGGCGATGAAGAGGAAATCGTCATTTCACACGCTGCATCGCCGTTTTATTTCCCGATGAAGGAGACGACGCGCGCGTATGACATCGATTACCCGATGAATCAGCCGCTCGTTTCGACGACATTGAAAAAGGACGAGCCGCTCACGAAGCAATACGTACCGAGTGGCAGCTATAGCGACGAAGACTCAGAGGAATACCGCTCGTTTATGGAACAGTTTTTAGCAGGGAACTACCCAGTCGGCAATTACATCGTCAACGGCTCCGTGCAGTTTAACGTCGATAATTCGCCAATCAACATAAACGGTAATATCGGCTTTCAAGTAAAGTAAAAAAACAGGCTATGCAACGTTAATTGTTGTGTAGCCTGTTTGTGTGTTCTCTGTTAAAAAAGCCGCTGCGAACACGTTCGAGTGACTTCATACGTTACATACGTCGTTTTAATTGTTCGAGCTCGTCGATAGAAAGCCCTGTTGCTTGTTGAATTGTTTCAAGCTCGACGTGTAATGCAAGTAAATTTTTCGCTAGCTGTAGACGTTCCTCGTGACGCCCTTCTTCTTTTCCCAGTTCGATGCCAATTTCAATCCCACGTTCTTCCCCTTTATCAATCGCATCACTCAGCCTCGCCTCATCATCAATAATTGCCTTCAACCGCATCTCATACGCAAATCGTGTCTCCGGCGTTTGACTAAGTTCCTCCCACGTCCCGAAAGCGTCAATTAAGTTTTCGTCCTTCATCGCGAGTTCCTCCAATTCCTCATAAATTTCGGTATACACTTTTTCTTTCCGAGCGTCGACCATGCCGAGCAGCAGTAACCATCTCGCTAAAATATCGTCAAGTGGCTGTAATTTCTTATCATGCCACGCCTTCAAAAATTTATTCATCTCGATAAAATGCACTTCTAATACATCATCAATCGGACGTAAACGCTTTAACTCCGCGTCTTCGTACAAATGATACGTCGTGTGGTAATGTGCTAAATCGTTAAATACGGTGAAGTTACAAATATTAATCGTAATCGTCGGTAAAAGCGTGCGATAGCCTTTCCCTTTTTCGAGCTGCTTCGCAAACAGACGTGACCAATAGTAAAGGGTACGCTTCATCATATCGTCTTGATTCGATAGCTGCATTTCAATGTTAATGTGTTCACCTGACTGCGTTTTTACGAGCAAGTCGAGACGTGATTGCTTGTCGCCATCGTATTGACCACCGAGTTCTTCATTTAAAAACGTTACTTCTTTAATCGTATCGCGTCCAGTGCGTGCCAAAATCGCGTTCAAGAAAACGATTGTAATGTGTTTGTTGCGCTCGCTGCCGAACAGTTGCTTAAAGGCAAAATCTACTTTCAAATCAATGAGCTTGTGCAGCGGAATGCGTCGCAATGCTTGTTGATTCATCGAAAATCACCTCTATCGTTAGTTTTGATTATAGCATATAGGCTGGTCGTTTCACCGTCGAGCAAGTGTCGCAAAATGAAAATTTGCACACGCAAGCTTTCGGAGCATACGATGAAACGAAACTAATTGACGGAATATTCGTATTACGTAGTAGCTTCTAACTGAAGGAGGAATTGTCATGAAAACAAACCGTTATATGATTGTTACGTATATGTTCATTTTTTTATGTGTCATTGTTGCTATGATGCTCGGCGTTCAGTACATATGTAGCTTGCTGTTTAACTTTTCATTTTCAACAATGTATGGTACGATTTTTTTACCAATCGTTGTCATTGCCGCATTTGTTATGTTAACACCGTTAAGTTTGCTAATGGAATCGCTTTTGGAACATATCGGGCTTGTCAATCAATGGAGTGCGCTCATTATACATACGATGCAGCTTATTGCTTTCATGTTCATCGTGGAGCGCATAGTCTCTTATTTTGCGCTCTTCACGTTTCACCAAGCGTATATGGAGTATGTGTATTACGCGATCATGTACGGATTCTTTTTCGTTATGGCGAAGTGTGGCAATTATGTTAAACAAATCGATGAGCAAACGGTAACGTGAGGGGGAATAATATGTACATATTTATTGCGTGTGACGAAAAGCTACGTTCATTTGCGGAAACGCTACAGGACGAGCAAATTAAATCGTACAATGAACTGCTTGCGATGGGCATGACCGACAAGCAAATTCAGCTAAGAGGGCATGACTTTTCGAAACTTGACCGCGATGCGAAAGTGTTTTTAATTATGTTGCCGGACGAATTAACTAACAGCCCGCTCGTCATTGAGCCAGATTTTCAAAATGCGTACGCCCGCTACGTAAGCGACAAGCGTTACATTTACCGCGTCGAGTATGCACAGCAAGCACTCGTCCATTTTGTCGGCTACATTGGCAAATATGCAGGGTATTGGAAGGAGCTAGAGCTATGGTGTGTGAACGAGGACGATTATACAATTGACGTAGCGAGCATTGCGCAGCGTACCGTTTACGTGCAGCGAGAATTATCGTCAGAGCCATTTGAGACGTTTTTTGAAAAAGATGAGCTACAAGTTGTTCGCTTTGTTATACGTTCATAAGACGCAGCCGATATAACGTATAACTGTAAATACGAAGGGGTGTCGTAATGGAAGTGAATGTATTGTTTGAAGGAGCCGCATTAGCGTACAGTAAGCAGCAACGGTTGAACGCGGATGTGCAAAAGGCGCAGCCACTCGGTGGAAAAAAGGAAATTGACGTGATGCGCGATGGCAAGGCGGTGACGTTAACGCTGTCGGACGAAATGAAGGAGCTTAAAGCGGCAACAGATGAAGAAATTGCGAAAATGTTTGCGGTGCAAGTAGAAGACCCGAATGATATTTTTTCACATCGTCCGCAAGATCAATGGCTTATTTTTAGTCAATATTTACATGAAAACGGTGCGTTCGACGGCATGAATCGTGACGAAATCGAGAAGCTAGAAAACTTGCTCGTCGATATAACGGACGGCTTAGACCAATTAAATATCGCCGTAGCACAAGGGCGAGATATTAAATCGGGCAGCAAACCGATTACGCAGCAATTAACCACTGCTGAAGCACAGCTAGAGCTTGCGTCGTCCGTATCGGCATTGCAGCGCTTTCAAGAAAAGTTCGTCACAGATGATGCAAAGGCGGGCTTTTCTAAATTAATCGATCACTATACAGCGCGCAACGAAAAACGTGTGTCGAATTACAAGTCGATTGACGAGAAATTTTATGCCGCGCGTGCGAAAATTTTCGAGCGAGGTGGCGTGCATATGTCTACGCTAACAGCTGCGCAAAAGCAAACAGTATCAATCACGAATAAGCTCGGCAGTACCGATTACGGCGCAGAGGAAATTGCGCAAATGGTAGAAGGTTACAAGCAAAAATTCGGCATGCTTCAGCAACAATCGGATGTCGCCGTACTCATTTCCGAGTTGCAAAACACAGTTGCTTCTTTTGCGACGAAAGGCATTTCGAAAGGGAATCAACATTACGAAGCGGCAAATGCGTTTGTGAAGCAAAAGTCCACGAATACGTTTGAACGCATCACTCATTATTGGGACGCGTTATTAACGTAAATAAGCGGTTAAGTCGATTCTGCTCGTAGGAATCGGCTTTTTCCGTGGAACTAACAATTTATATAAGTGTTTACTTATGTATGTAGTGGTGTTATAGTAAATAAGCAAATGGTTATATAGGAGGAGAGGCATTGCAATTATTAGAAAAGCAATTAAAGGCGATGGCGGATTTAAATCGTCTGAAGCTGTTAGCATGTATGAAAAATGGCGAAGTATGCGTATGTGATTTCGTCGATGTGCTCGGCATTTCGCAGCCAGCTGTTAGTCAGCAGCTAAAAAAGTTAAAAGATGCACATATTATTACAGAAAGAAAAGAAGGTACGTGGAAGTATTACCGATTAGCGGACGATTTACCGAATGTCGTAAAGGTCGTCATTGAGACAATCGAAGCAACTGATTCATGTCGCTGTGGAGGTTCATCATGTTCATCGTAGCATCCGTTATTTTTGTCGTAACACTCATTTTTGTCATTTGGCAGCCAAAAGGACTGAACATTGGCTCGTCTGCAATGGCGGGGGCGGTCGTCGCGCTCGTTGTCGGTGTTGTCGACTTTCAAGACGTTGGCATGGTCATTGACATTACGTGGAACGCGACATTATCGTTCATTGCGATTATTTTAATTTCGCTCGTACTCGATGAAATCGGCTTGTTTGAATGGGCAGCTTTACATATGGCACGAGCCGCAAAAGGAAGCGGTGTGAAAATGTTCGTTTACGTCAGCTTGCTCGGAGCGATCGTTGCGGCATTGTTTGCGAATGACGGCGCAGCGCTCATTTTAACACCGATTGTACTCGCGATGGTGCGCAATTTGCAGTTTAGCGAAAAAATGATTTTTCCGTTCATTATCGCAAGTGGCTTCATCGCAGATACGACGAGCTTGCCGTTTGTCGTCAGCAACCTTGTGAACATCGTATCGGCAGACTTTTTCGATATCGGCTTCGTTGAATATGCGACGCGCATGATCATTCCGAATTTGTTTTCACTTATTGCGACGATTGTCGTATTGCTCATTTATTTTCATAAGTCGATTCCGCGTACATACGATGAAACGATGTTAAAGGAGCCGAAGTTAGCAATTCGAGATATGCGCATGTTTCAGCTATCGTGGGGCGTACTCGTCGTGCTCGTCATCGGTTATTTTGCGAGCGAATTTGTGCACGTGCCAGTATCGCTTGTGGCAGGGGTTGTCGCGGCGTTCTTTTTACTAATGGCAAAGCGTAGTAAAGTGGTGAATACGAAAGCGGTTATTAAAGGCGCACCGTGGAACATTGTGTTTTTCTCAATCGGTATGTACGTCGTCGTTTACGGACTCGGAAATGCGGGGCTCACGACGACATTAGCGCGTTTTATCGAATGGACCGCATCGCATGGCTTATTTGTTGCAACGGTTGGCATCGGCTTTATGGCGGCATTTTTATCGTCGGTAATGAACAATATGCCCGCTGTTATGGTAAACGCACTAGCAATCGCGGAAACGTCCACAAGTGGCGAGTTACGTGAAGCACTTATTTATGCGAACGTCATCGGCTCGGACTTAGGGCCAAAAATTACACCAATCGGCTCGTTAGCAACACTTGTCTGGCTATACGTGCTCGCAAACAAAGGCGTCCACATTTCGTGGGGGACGTATTTTAAAACGGGCATTGTGTTAACGATTCCGATTTTATTCGCTACATTGATTGGTTTATATGTAACGTTACGACTTTTTTAACGAAAGGACATGTTTATGAATAACACACTTTATTTTTTATGTACAGGAAACTCATGCCGCTCACAAATGGCAGAAGGGTTTGCGAAAAAGTATTTGCCAAATTGGAACATTTATAGTGCAGGGATTGAAGCGCACGGCTTGAACCCGAATGCGGTTAAAGCGATGGCGGACGTCGGCATCGATATTACGAAACAAACATCGGACATCATTGATGAGCAGCTATTACATCGTGCAACGCTTGTCGTGACACTTTGTAGCGACGCAGCGGACAAATGCCCAGTGACACCATCTCATGTTCGCCGTGAGCATTGGGGGTTTGATGATCCTGCGAAAGCAACAGGAACAGACGAGGAAAAATGGCGCATTTTTGAAAGCGTACGCGATGCAATCGAAATGCGTATTCAACAGTTTGCGAGTGAGCAATAAGATGCGCATTCATAAATCCGGCGACAAATCAGTGGCGTTCTTTATTGCTTATATGAAGTTGCTCGTGCTGTCTGAAAAAGCGTCGATTGAAACGCTTGAACAATACATGTTAGTACATTTTTTTCAAGACGATATCGATTCGTTTGGTTCGATTACACATGAAAATTTTAAAACAGCGCTGCTACAGCTAACGATGGATCCGTAGCTAATTAACATATTGAAAACACGATACTCACTATGAACGAGGCTATGCTAAAATGTCGAAACAGACAACTAGCATAGCTTTTTTCTGTCTATAAATTAGTTGAAACGAGCTACTTTATATTGACTATTCAGTTGAACTGTATTATTCTTTTACTAAGTTGAACTATATAGTCGAACTGAGTAAGGGGGTGAAGAGGTGAAACATAAGCTATTACCGTTATCTGAAACGATGCATTATATTTTGTTAGCGCTACGTGAGCCGTTGCACGGGTATGCAGCGATGCAAAAAATCGAGCAAATGAGTAACGGTCAAGTTGTATTGGCGGCGGGAACATTGTACGGTGCCGTTGAAAATTTGACGAAGCACGGATGGATTGAGCCAGTTGGGGAAGAAGGGCGACGGAAAATTTATTGCATTACAAATGAAGGCAAGGAAATTTTACAGCTAGAACGCAATCGGCTAACGCACATTTTATCTTTATATGAAGGAAGTGGGATGGATGAAGAAGTTTAAGCTTTTTGTAGATATTGAAAAAGAAGAGAACTGGTTAAATGAACAACTGCAAAAAGGCTATCGTTGTAAAGCGATCAATGGTCTTGGGGTGTATACGTTTGAAAAGATGGACGAGCAATACGTGATGCGATTAGATTACCAGCGTTACGTAGCGAAAGACAAATTTGAAAACTATCAAAGCATGTATGAAGATTTCGGGTGGCATTTAGTGCGTGGCGATACAATCGGTGGCATTCAATATTGGCAAAAGGAAGCGGACGATCAAACGGAAATTTTCTCGGATCGTCAATCGGCAAACGACTATTACAAGCGAATAATGAACTATACGTTAAGCTTAGGTTTCATTCTATCGTTTTTATGCTTCCTATTTTATCGAGATAACGGTATTTATTTAACGCCTGGTCTTTGGGATATGGAAGGCGCATTGTTTTGGAAAGCGCTTTTGTTTGAAACACCATTTGCTTTAATGCGTCTAGTGCCGGTCATGATAGCGATCTTACTATTAAGCAGCTCGTACAAAGCGTATCGTAAATGTTCATAAAAAAAGCATGCGGATATATTACGTCCGCATGTTTTCACTTTTAACGACAACATGAACATAAACGCTCCAGTGGCGGCGAAAAATGCGAGAAAGCTAATCGTTGTCAATTGCTTTGTTTGCACATCATAGACGAGGACGTTCAGTAAGGCGAATGCGTAAAATAAACAGGCGGCATACAGTTTTTTCATAGGAGCTGTTCCCATTCCTCGCGCAGCAGTCCCATGCGAATCGAATCGTAATAAGTGCCGTCGTAATAACGCACTTTGCGAATGCGCGCCTCTAGTTGCATGCCGAGCTTTTCACCTACTCGTATCATTCGTTCGTTGCCAGACCACGTTGTAAACCCTACACGAACGAGAGGTAACGTTGTAAATAAATGCTCAATCCAATCATCTTTTAGTAACAAAAAATCGTCATATGTTTTTGCTTTATGTGGATAGTACGGTGCGTCCCATTTTTTCCATTCGGGCTGCTCGTCTTTATAAATGAGCTCCCATAAACGAGGTAAATCTGCCGCTTCTACAGGGCGTAAACAGAGTTGTTGGTTTCCTAACATTATAAATGCCTACTTTCAATTGGAATTGTTAGCTAATGCCTTCTGTTTTGTATTTCGAGACGTATGTTGAAAAATCCTTTATTATGTCTGAAATGATGAAATGCTGTGCAAATTGACCGATATGAAAGGAAATATGTAACACTATTGGAGGTAAACATGAACATTCAAGCAATGAACAGTTATCCAATCACTGCCACAAAACGCGCACCACATTTACCGAGCAATTTCTTTTTAAGCGAGGAGCAAAAGGGCAAAACGACGTATGAAATTAAAAAGGAAGACGGCTATTTGCGCCATTACGTAACGAAGGCAAATGGTGAACGCGTCATGGTGAAGGAATCGAAGTTACCGAAGTCGCAGAAGGAAGACGAAAGTACAGGCGACTTACAAGGAATGGTGGACGAAATCGTGATCAAAAAGCTGACGGACGTACTGGATCCAGAGCTTGTTAAACTATTTTCCAAAACGGGCGTCGTCGCTCAAAAAGAAAAGCAGCTCGAACGATATATGACAAGCATTTAATGAAAAGAGACGCTCGGCATGTTTCGTGCCGAGCGTCTTTTTTTATGCAATCGCGTTCTTTAAGCCGAGAATGACTTGTAATTGATGTTCGTAATCTTCCTCTGTTGAGTATTTGCGATTAAATTCGATTTGAGCAAGCATGTTTTCGATAAGCGTTTCGTACGAGAAATCAGGCTGCTCGAATAAATCGACGTACCCGGCTTCACCTGGCTGCTGCACACGCCATTTTCCGCTCGCGTCCTCATATACGTTTGCCATCACTTTTTGCACGCCAACTTGTGTAAACATCGTCATGCGTTCCTTTAATGACAGCCCGCTTACGTAATGTTGAACAGATTGTGGTGCGTCATCTGGAAAAATGCCGCTATCTGTCGTTTGAGCGGCCACAATGTCGTTTACGCGCTCAACAGCTCCTTCATAGCCGTGCAGCTGTTGCATATAGTGTGCATGCCCGATTAAATCGCCTTGTCGAAACGCAACAATCGCTTTATGCTCGACGTCGATCATATCGCGAAACGACAGCTTTTTGACATCTTGCTGTGCTTCGACTGGCGCTTCCTCATTCGTCGTTGTGAGCAGCTGACGAAAATCTGTGTCGCTGCTTACAGCTGTTGCTTGCTCGTAGCTGTTGTAAACCCCATTGATCGCTTGAACTTTCATGTACATCCCGTCCTTTCATATGATGTATCGGTAATATGATGTGAATAATCAACAAAAAACCCAAGAAACGTTTAGTACGTCTCTTGGGTAAGCGTTTACAAAATATCGTCCTCCGCTGTGAAAAGCGCGTATTCCTCATACACTTCGCCTGATTGTGGATCAACGAAGTAATGACGGCGCTCGGTGTAAAATGCGTACATGCCGTTATCGCTACAAATTGTCAGCTTGCGTGGAATCATTTCATCATGTGTCATCGTCGCCACAATTTTTTTCGCCGCTTCATATGTATAGCGTGGGCGCGCATGCCATAAAATTGTGTACGCCGCCAGCAGTGCAAGCGGTAAAATAATCGCGGCTGGTGCAGTGAGCGTCACGTCAAAATTATTGCCCCAAATGCCACAAAATAGCAGCAGCCCTCCCGCTGTGCAAATGAAGCCGTTTTGCAAAATTGGCTCAACGCCTGCATAGACGTAATTCACATAAAATAGCCAAATACCAATAATAATAAGTAATATGCTAATGAGTAAAGAGATGACCATATGAAATTTCTCCCTTCTGTCATAATTTGCTCGTTTACGTCAATTTTAAAGCATTGTACCGAATATTGGAACATATAATTAGAAAATTTAGAATAATCTTTTTGTTTAAAGCGAGTATGTTCATTAGCTAACAATAGATTGAACGCGCATTATAGCTCGACTTGTCTCTGCGATTACTCGTCGCAAAAAGAATTTCAGCTGTTCCTCAAAGTGTTTAGCCGTACACGTCCTACGATCACGATCAAGCAATTTATTCCGATTTTGTACTGAAAACATCGACTCAGCTATATAAAAATGGTCAATGAACAAAACGTGAGCGTATTGAACTCTTTGTAAGTAATGTTAGCATTTTGACAACTTAGAAAGTCATTTTGACAAATATACTTGTCAAAATGACTTTATTGTTTTACAATGTGTACAAGAGGTGAGGAGATGAAAACGAGATTAAAGGAGCTGCGAGCACGTCACGGATTAAACCAAACAGAACTCGCAAAGCTTGCGAAAGTGTCACGACAAACGATTAGTTTACTCGAACGAGAGGAATTAATTCCATCGCTATTAATAGCGGTGCGCATCTCGAAAATTTTGCAAGAGCCAGTCGATGAAATTTTTATTTTTGAAGAGGGGGAGCTTTAGTTGAAGAAGTTTATCGTATCATTATTTATTGGGGGAATTGTTGGGTGGTTTATCGCCTCGGGAGCGGACGGTTCATCGTTTACGCTGTCGCTGTATAGCATTGCATTTGAAATTAGCGTATTATTTTCGGCGATTTCGTTATTACTCATCGGAATGTCGTTCGTCAACATCGTGAAACTGAAATCGTTAGCGAGCAAAGAAGTGACAGGGGACGAAGAGGACGTAAAGGAAGATCGTTTATATAAGCTGTTTAGCGATATGACGTTAGCAAGTACGGTATCGGTTATTTTAAGTATTGTGGCGTTTGCGGTCATCGCGATTACAGATCAGTCAATCGTGTTAACAATTATTGTGGCAGCAACTGCATTTGCGGCGGCGATGATTAATTACCGCTCACCTAGTTATATGAAATACGTGCATCCAGAGCGCGATTTCCCGTCAGTAAACGACAAAGAGTATGCGAAAAAGCTGTTTGATATGAGCGACGAAGGAGAGCGCCACATCATGCTGCAAGGGTTGTATAAATCATTTACAATCGGCAACGCATTATTGTTATTTGCGATGATTGGCTGCGTGTTTTACTCAGTGTATTCAAACGAATCACAGCTGTTTTCGATTATTGTCATGGCACTTATTTTAATCGTAATGAATATGCAATATATGTTGAAAGTACGTAACCGATAATGAAAAAAGCATTAGCGAAAAAAGTCGCTAATGCTTTTTGTATGTTACAGCGTCACGAGTGGACAGCTGTCGTCGCTTGCCCATTCGTTTAACGAGCCGTCATATACCGCTACGTTTTCCTGTCCGAGCTTATTTAATAATAGTGCATTCCACGTTGCTGCAATGCCACCGCCGCAATACGTAATGACCTTTTTGTTTGGATCAAGTGCGCCGATTTTGTTAAACGTGTCGCGCAGTACGTCATCGCTATTAAGGAGACGTGTTTCGGGGCTTGAATGGCTGCCGAAAAAGACGTTTTGACTGCCTGGAATATGCCCTTTACGTGGATACGTGTTCGTTTCGCCGCGGAAGTCTGCCTCCGATAAGCTATTAATTAAAATAATATTGTCGTCGTGCATCGCCGCTTTTACGTCCTCTTTTGTGACGATTAGCTGTGGGCGACGCTCGAACGTCCACGGAGCTGCCTCGTAATCGTTTTCGCCGCTTACTGTTTGGCGACCGTCAAGCTTCCATTTGCGGAAACCGCCGTCAAGCACCGCTACGTTGTCGAAGCCTTCGTATTTTAATTGCCAGCGAAGGCGAGCAGACCAATCGGATGCGAGCACGTCGACATTCACAAGTGGTCCGCGGTCGTAAATGACAACGAATGTATCTTTCGTAATGCCGAATTGCTCAATCGCTGCTAAAAATTGCTCGCGCGTTGCAATCGTAAATGGCGCTGTGCCGTTTGGATCGGTGAAGTCATGTAATAAATCCGCGTATGCAGCACCTGGAATATGTTCTTCTTTATACGCTTCACGACCAGACCAAAGCTCCGGGTAGCCCGCGCCTTCTGGAATTTTTAAAAATGTCGTTGCATCGAGTAGGCGAAGCGCAGGATTTTGCAGCTGCTCCTCTAGCCAGTCGCCTGTTACGATTGGTGGAATGTTTGTCATGTGTATGCACGCCCTTCATTTGTCAGTTAATTACTATCGTTTATTATAACGTTTTTTTGATGTGTTGCAACGATTACGGGATCAATGTATATACATTGAACTTAATATTGTACCGTTCTTTTGTTTCGGCGGACGCTTTTCGCGGAGGGCGACACGATGTCGGTCACAAAGGCGTTGTCGCAAGGACGCGACGAACTTAGCCTTTGTTCCTTGATTTTCGGTGATTTTCGGTTCGAGTGCCTCTGCGGTTACTCGAGGCAGAAAAGATTTTGCTCCTGCGATTACTCGTCGCAAAAGAACTTTTGCTTGTCCTGCAGAAGTCGCCGCCTACACGTCAGAACAATGCTTTCCTCATGTCATCTTCAAAAGTTCAATCTATACAGTAGAAATGTTGTGCGTATAAAAATGTGAAAATTGAAAAAATGAATTGACTATTCAAAACAAATCCTATAAAGTTACTAGTATATAACGTTGCTTATTAGACAAACTAAAGGCGGCTTGGCTGTAGCATTTTGCGCACCAAGTCGCCATTTTTCATAAATAAAGGAGGCAAGTACATGATCATTCGTCAACGTCAAGAACAGGTAGTCATTACAGGTGAAGTTGTGCATGGCAAAAAGCTAGGTCGTACAATTGGGTTTCCAACAGCAAATATTGAAGCGGTTCATTCGTATATGCCAGGTGTGTACAGTGCATACGTATACCGAGCAGGTGTGCAGCATAAGGCGGTAATGAATATCGGTACACGTCCGACGATTGCAGACGGCTCGCACGAAACGATCGAAGTGCATTTGCTAGATTTTGCGGGCGATTTATACGGTGAGCAGCTCGATGTTGAAGTCGTGGAATTTTTACGTAGCGAGCAAAAGTTTGACGGCTTAGACGCACTCCTACATCAGCTACAGCGTGACGCCTTTTTAGCAAGAAAGCATTTGTAGTCGTACTTTTTCACTATTCTTATATGTGAGAATACTATTTATTTTTCGAAAATAATTGAAAAATGCGCGGCAAGGTGTTACGATATGCTACATAATTTAAAACATGTAGGCATTGATAAGGAAGAGTACGTAGTGATGTGTTTCAAAGAGAGCGTCGGATTGGTGGAACTGAGGCAAACAACAGCTACCGAACATGACCTTGGAGCTTCGTACCGATATGTAGGCTACGACGAGGGGCACTCGTTACAACAGCAGCAGTATGTTCGTACTGGTAGAGGCAATGAATGTGAGTTCATTGCAAAGTTAGGTGGTAACACGAAATTTTTTCGTCCTAATCGTATTTTACGATGAGGGCGTTTTTTTTATGCCAACATGAAACAGCGAAGGAGATACATCATGACAAATATTGAAGCAATTGCAAAACGTATAGCGGAAACGACGAACGTTCACGAACAGCCATTTTCACAACAGGAGACGCACGCACCGCATATTGTGCATGCATGTTTAGTGCAGCTACGAAACGTTCGCTACGACACATTGGAACAGTTTTATACACTTATGACGACATTAGCAGACGGGTATCGTTTAGTAGGCAACACGACGAAAGCGCGGTATTATATAAACCATAAGCTTACAGCGTCTGCACCACATACAGTGACGCATACAGAGGCGTTGTTGCAACGTGCAGCGATCGATGAGCATGCGGGGTGTTATGACGAAGCGTATGCGATGCTTATGAAGGCACAGCGACATATTGCACAGTACGGACATATGCAATATGAAACGGCGCTACTGACGCAACTCGTGCGCTGTTCGTTATTATTACAACGCTATGATGACGCTGATCGTTACGTTCGTGCATTGCGAAATGAAACGAATGCAATTACACACGCACACGTTAGTTAAAAAAGGGGATTTGTATATGAACGCATTAAGCTATGTGCTGCTCATTGCGGCAATCGTGACGGTCGTTATTAGTTTAAGCTCACGAAAGCTCGCAAAGCGCCAGCACGCAGCACTACTTGCGATGGCATTTGTCATCATCGGCGTCGTATTTGTGACGCTCGGCTTTTTCGGGCTCGTGCTCATGAATTTACACACAGCCTATATCGGGTTAGGTGTCTTTATCGGGGGCGTGCTCGGCAGCTTGCTTGTCATTAAGACGCGGAAGGAACTGTAAGTAGATAGATTTAAAACCGCTTCGGAGTGTTTATTCTGAGGCGGTTTTTTGTAGCAAAATCGTATGCGTGTAAATTAGCTCTTGACTAAAATATGTTTTTGTTATGTAGATCGTGAATGTATTTTCGCGTGTTGTTAGTCGGCTTTTCACATCGAGGCAGTCTTTTTCGAGAGTTGCGCGCTCACGCTTTTTCGCCTGGAGTCCGTCTCTTGTTTCGAACCTAGCATGCATTCTAAATTTCAATCATATTCTATATAGTTTTTTATAATGTGCGAACATATTAAATATGAAGTGTTGCATAACATTTCCGTAGTACGGTATACTTCAAAGCAGTTTTGAGAAAAGGAGAATACATATGTACACGTTATTAACTGCTATTGCTATACTTCTCGACCGTCTCGTTGGTGATCCGAAAAGCTGGCACCCGGTCATTTGGATTGGGCAGCTTATATCGTTTTTAGAAGAGCATTTGAATGAAGGTGGCGCACGCAAATTAAAAGGTGCAATCGCCGCGCTAACTGTAATCGTTGCGACGACAGCGATTGTATACGGGATTACGACGTTTGCGGCACAAATCCATGTTGTGCTTTGGCTCATTGTCGAAGTGCTGCTCATTAGTTTAGCGCTTGCGCAAAAGTCGCTGAAAGAAAGCGCGTACGTCGTGGCAGATGCGCTGGAAGCAAACGATATGACCGAAGCGCGCACGAAGCTCGGTTGGATTGTCGGGCGCGATACGTCACATTTAGACGAGCCTGAAATTGTGCGCGGCGTCGTTGAAACGGTTTCGGAAAATACGAGCGACGGCGTAACAGCACCACTTTTATTTGCATTATGTTTTGGGGCGACGGGTGCTTGGTTTTATAAAGCCATTAATACGCTCGATTCGATGATTGCGTACAAAAATGAGCGCTATGAGCAGTTTGGCTACGTCGCGGCGAAGCTCGATGATGTGGCGAACTTTATTCCGAGCAGGTTGACAGGCTTTTTACTATTAATTGCGACGAAAGCGGTGTACAAGCAGCCGTTTCGCGAGCGCTTTGCGAATTGGCGTTCACATGCGAAGCTTCATCCGAGTCCAAATAGCGGGTATTTAGAAGCGGCAACAGCATGGCAGCTCGGCATTCGACTTGGCGGCTACAATCGCTACGGCGCGCGCGAATCGTTTCGTGCATATATGGGCGAGCCGTACGAAATATTACAGCGCAAGCATATTGAAGCGGCCGTTGCGCATATGCATCGCGTCGTATTACTTATTACTTTAGGAGGTGTATTCATTTATGCAATATCCCGCACATGGAGCGAATCCAGCTTCTTTATATGAAGCATTACAGCTCGATATGCCTGCATCGATCATTGATGTAAGCGAAAACGTTAACGTATTTGGGACACCAAAGGAAGTTGTGAAGCAGTGGGTCGACTGTGTTCAGCTGCTGCATCAATATCCTCATGAGGAGGCTGAGCCGTTCACGTCAGCCGCCGCTGCATATCACGGCGTATTACGAGAGCACGTCGCCGTATCAAACGGTGCTGCTGAAAGCTTAAATGTTATCGCCCAATCGTTCGCAGGAAAGCGCGTCGTATTACTTGAGCCGTCGTTTTCGGAATATCGTCGCACGCTTATGCAATACGGCTGCACGATTGAACAAGTCGTTGCAACGTCGATTGAGGAATATACGTTTAACGAGGACGTATTACGCGATGCATTAAATGATGCAGCAGCGTGCTACATTTGCAATCCGAACAACCCAACAGGCGTATTAACTGCGCGTGCATCGATTGAACGATATGTCGCAAGTTATCCGCAATGCACGTTCGTCATTGATGAAGCGTTCATGGACTGGACGGACGAAGTGGAAAGCTGCGTATCGCTCGTATCGCATTATAACAACATCATTGTGCTCCGTTCGATGACGAAAATGTACGGCTTAGCAGGTGTGCGT
Organism: Caryophanon latum; assembly: GCF_001700325.1. Lineage (GTDB taxonomy): Bacteria > Bacillota > Bacilli > Bacillales_A > Planococcaceae > Caryophanon > Caryophanon latum. Next base: position 32,607 of record NZ_MATO01000044.1, on the reverse strand, counting down.
TTAGGCTATATGTTAACGCAAAAGGCGCAGCAATACCGTGCATATTTCCCGCATTGGAACGTGAGCACAGTAGCGATTGCGCTCGGTGTGACGTGCTTTCAACAAATTGCATTCGTCGAGAAGTCGCGTGCGCATGCCGACAAATTGCGCACGACGATGAGCGAACAGCTGCGAGCTCTCGGTGCGCGTGTGACGAACAGCCGCGCGAACTTTTTAACGTTTTCGCTGCCGAACGTTGATGCCGATGCGTTTTTCATGCATATGCTGTCGCGTGGCATCGTGCTGCGCCATACGAAAAATTACGTCGGCTTGAACGGACAATGGTTCCGCATTGCGGTGAAAAGCGAGGACATTTGGGCGACGTGCTTACAGGAGATGACCGCTTATGTGCAACATGATTCATCTATTTCGCCACGGTAGGACGAAGTGGAATGACGAAGGGCGGCTGCAAGGATGGCTTGATTCACCGCTGCTTGCCGCGCCAAAGCCGTCACCGCTCGCAGTCGATTACGTCGTGAGCAGCGATTTGCCGCGAGCGATGGCGACGGCGACTGCATTGTTTCCACAGCATACTGTTCATACCGATGCGCGACTGCGTGAAATTTCTTTAGGGCATTGGCAAGGGGAGCGTATTGACGAACTGATGCAAACCGAGGAATATCGCTGTTATGCGAGCACACCGCAGCATTTCGAGCCGACGACACAAGAAAGCTTTACAGACGTGACGAAGCGCATGCGTGAAGTGATGGACGAGCTGTTTGCACTACCGTATGACACAATCGCGGTCGTATCACACGGCATTGCGATTGCGTGTTTGCAATGTGCGATTGAAAACCGTTCGATTGCGGACATACATAACATCATGCTAGACGGTGAGCAGTACATTACAGTTACGCAAGCGATATTTACAAAAAATTAATAAAAATAGTCGCACAATGCGCATAACATGTTGTACAATAAATGTATGTATCGAGATTATAAGCTTGAAGGGGAAGTTTGGTGAGATGCCAACACTGTCGCGCAACTGTAATTCAGAAATGATAAGTCAGAACACCTTCCTTATAACGACGTACAGCGAAGCGAGAACGCGATGATTGTCGCTTCGTAGGAATTACCGTTTCGTCCAACAAATCGTATTTGCCAAATGGATGCTGTAGGACACCTTGAATGAACGGTAATGAAAGCCTCTCCTTCGTAACGTGCCGAGTTACGTAAGGGGAGGTTTTTTCGCTATAATGAAGATAGCGCTTACAAAATAGGGTAAAGAATATTATGAGGGGGGTTTTACGATGAATATTGGAGTAATTGGCGCAGGAGCCATTGCGCAATTTTTAGCACAGCAGCTGCAACACGACGACGCCTACACAATGACTGATGCGCTCGTGCGACATGCGGACAAGCATCGTGACTTTGCAAAAGCGTATGGCGTGACGTTGCATACGGACGTTGCGACATTTTTAAATAGCAGCATTGACATTGTCGTAGAAGCGGCGACGATTGAGGCGGTGCGCCAATTTTTGCCGTCAATTGTCGAAAAAAAGCCAGTCGTCGTTATTAGTGTCGGGGCATTTGCAGACGCCACATTTTATGAAAGTATGACCGAGCTGTTGGAGCAGCACGGACAACGACTATATTTACCGAGTGGGGCGATTGGCGGGCTTGATTTATTACAAAACGCGGCCGCACTGCAAGGAATCGAGCGCGTGTCACTGACGACGACAAAGCCCGCTTCGTCATTGACGAGCGAGCTTCTAGATGAGCGACGCATTATATTTCAAGGAACAGCGCGTGAAGCAGTGGCGCAGTTTCCGAAAAATATGAACGTGTCCATTATGCTTGCGTTAAGCGCGATGTCGTTTCATGCAATCGATGTTACATTAATTGCCGATCCATACGCAACGCAAAATACGCACGACATTCATATGACGGGTACGTTCGGTGAGGCATCGCTGACGATTAAAAATAACCCATTGCCGACAAACCCGAAAACGAGCTATTTAGCGGCAATGAGTATTATCGGTACGCTGCGTCGAATGCAGCATCACATTATTATTGCGTAGTCCCTCGCTCTAGCGTGGGATTTTTTTTCGTCATCGTCGTCACAATATGCCCGCCTTCATTCGTTGCGGAAATGTTGTATTGACGCGTCTGCATCTTTTTCATCGTCGCCTCGGTCGTGTACTGCACTGTATACGTTATATCGTCAATTGTTAACGTGTAATACGGATGAGCTTTTAAATGCGCGATGTACTCCTCAAATGCCATGTTTTTATCATGCATGAATACGCTATGTGGCAAGCCGACGTAGCGAATGTGCCACGGTTCAAAGCCGATACCGGTAATATCGATTTTGTCCGCTGGGTAACGGACGATAAAGCCGAAGCGGTGCGCATTGTCCGCCAGCCATTTTCCTTCTCCTGCATTTTCCATTAAGCCGAGCGTTGAGCCGATATCGACCGACAAGCCAGTTGCGTGCTCGCTATAGCCAGCAGGAAGAGCGCGTTCATCGCCGTATTGTGCGTGCAATTTACTTTGGAGCTCCATTGGACGGTGCGCACTATTAATGATGAAATGATCTACACCTTCTGCGGCTGCTGCTTCAAATAGTTGCTTTAATGGGCGAACGATTGGTGCTTGCACATGGAAGTCGTCGTTAATTTGTACGTTTGATGCGAACGTGCGCGGAATTTTCACTAAGTTTGTCGGTGTTTCCTTATACGCGTGCTGTTGATTAACGAGCAATAAATTCATGTGATCTGCAATAATTGGTTCAATCGGCAGCACGAGCGGCTCAATCGTCTTCGGATGCACACGCTCGATTTCCTCCGTTTGTCCTTCAAATTCGTTAGACAGTAAAAATAAGCCGATGCCAGCGATGACAACGAGCAGTAAAAATTTTTTCATGTTTCGAAACCCTTTCATTTACAACTTCGCTTTCTATTATAACGATTATTGTGCTAAAAGCTCGTCCATACAGTGCGAATGAATAAATATGACTACATTTTTTGAAGGTGTTTACTATTATGTAATTTTCGCTTCACATCGCAGTTTTTTAAATGATGGAAGAAGTAGGGTTCATCGCAGTAAGCTAGTATTGACGCATACAGGTTGCTTGAAACGAGAGGCGGAAGCGTGACACTACACGTTCACGCCCAGGGGAAAGCATGCCTCAGCATGAAAAGCAACTTAACGTTATAATAAAGAGCCAATAAAAAACATTTATTCCACAATAACGAATTTATTAATTTTTTTTATTAATTTTTAGTAGCAAAGAAGGAATTTCACATATTAGTCACGAATCATATAAAGCGTGGCGTATTACGCGCTCACACATACTGACAAAAAAGGTGACTGGGGTGACGATGATGGCAAGAATCGTAGCAATTACAGGTGCATCAGGTGGATTAGGGATGGCGATGGTACAACAATTTGTCGACGCAGGAGATATTGTATATATGTTGGATTTAAGCGATAGTGCTGCAGGTGAAAATACGCGCAGCATTATAACCGACGTAACGGACGAGGTGAGCGTAAAGCACGCCATTGATACAATAATTGAAGCGCACGGCAAACTCGACGTGCTCATTAACAACGCGGGACTTCAGCACCGAGATAAAGTCGAGGATTTTCCAGTACAAAAGTGGCGCCAGCTGATCGATGTGATGCTGACAGGGACATTTTTAATGACGAAGTACGCACTGCCACATATGAAGACCGCCAAAGCAGGACGCATCATTAATATGTCGTCGATTCACGGCATGATGGCAACACCTGAAAAGAGCGCGTACGTTGCAGCAAAGCATGGTGTAATCGGTTTAACTGATGTAACAGGTATCGAAGCGGCACCTTTTGGCATTACGGTGAACGCCGTTTGTCCAGGGCCGGTGAAAACGCCGATGATCGTTCGCCAGCTAGAAGATTTAGCGCAATCAGAAGGCTTGGACGAGCAGGAAGCACTAAAGCGCATCATCTATCCGAAGCAAGCACAGGAACGGTTTATTGAGCCACACGAAGTAGCTAACACCGTTTTCTTTTTAGCGTCAGAAGCAGCAAGTGGCATTACGATGGAACATATTAAAGTAGCAGGCGGCATGTAGGAAAGGGTGTAGGGGAATTATGGTTTATATTGTAGAAGGTGCACGTACAGCATTCGGTACGTACGGCGGTATGTTTAAAGACGTATCGGACATGGATTTAGCAGTAACAGCAGTAAAAGGAGCGCTAGAGCGTTCAAACGTTGATGCAAAAGATGTGGAAGAAATTATTATCGGGAACATCATTCAAACGTCAGCGAGTTCACCGTATTTAGCGCGTCATATCGGTTTACATAGCGGACTAACAAACGAGTCACGCGCATTCACGTTAAACCGTTTATGTGGATCTGGCATGCAGTCTATTATTTCTGGAGCACAGTCGATTTTACTTGGCGATGCGGATATTATCGTTGCAGGTGGTACAGAAAATATGACGCAAGCACCTCGTTTATTACAAGATACGCGCTTTGGTACACCGAACAAAGTACCACGCGTAGACGATATGTTATGGGGTACGTTAACAGACAATTACATCGGCTGCGGCATGGGCATTACAGCAGAAAATTTAGCTGAAAAATATAACATTAGCCGTGAAGAGCAAGATGCCTACGCATTCGAATCACATAAAAAAGCAACTGCAGCAGCACAAAGCGGTCGCCTTGCAAAAGAAATTGTGCCCGTTGTTGTACAAACGCGTAAAGGCGAAGTTGTATTAGACAAAGACGAGCACATTCGTCCAGAATTTAACTTAGAAAAAATCGCAACGTTACGTCCAAGCTTCAAAAAAGACGGCACAGTAACAGCAGCGAACGCATCAGGCATTAATGACGGTGCAGCCGCTGTTGTCATTATGAGTGAAAAAGAAGTGCAAGCACGCAACATTAAGCCGCTTGCCAAAATTGTTGCGTACGCAGTAGAAGGTGTTGATCCAAGCATTATGGGCATCGGGCCGGCACCAGCGACTTTAAGCGTATTGAAGAAAGCCGGTTTAACGCTTGAGGACATCGACGTATTCGAGTTCAACGAGGCGTTCTCAGCGCAATCAATCGCGGTGTTAAAAGAGCTAGGCGTACAAGCTGAAAAGGTAAATGTAAACGGCGGGGCAGTGGCACTCGGTCACCCAGTCGGAGCAAGTGGCGCGCGCGTAACTTACACACTTGCAAAAGAGCTTCAAGAGCGCCAAGTAAAGTATGGCATCGCTTCATTATGTATCGGTGGTGGGCAAGGTATCGCCATTTTATTAGAACGCGTCTAGTCAATATAGAAACGAAGACGAATTGTATATCGTGAACGAAGTCTATTCATTAGCTAGTGTAATGTTTAATTAACAGGCGTAATGATGAACAATTGTTTTGTTTTAGCTTCTATATATAAACATACGAATATATTCGTATACGAAAAAGCCGTGCTATTCATTACGAGTAGCACGGCTTTTTTTATTAAATTTTAAAGCGATTCACTTCTTCATTTAAAGTCATCGCGTCCTCGCTTAGCGTGCGCGCAACCGCATTGATTTCTTCCATCGTTGCCATTTGCTCCTCAGTTGCAGCTAAAACGGTTGAGCTTTCCTCTGATGATTGTGTAATCGTTTTCGCCATTTCGTTTACCGATACGGCTACTTGTTCAGTCGTCGCAGCAATTTCCTGTGAAGCAGCAGAGACGTCTTGAATTTGCTCATCCATTTCGTTAATTGACTCTGTAATAGAACGGAATGATGTTTGCGCATGTTGTACGAACAGTACGCCCTCGTCGATATTATGTACCGTCGTGTTCACGCTTTGTTCGACGTCCTGTGTATCTTGTTGAATCAGTGTCGTTAAGTTCACAATTTTCGTTGCGGACATTTTTGATTCTTCTGCAAGCTTGCGAACTTCGTCGGCTACAACTGCGAAGCCTTTACCGTGTTCTCCGGCGCGAGCTGCTTCAATGGCCGCGTTTAGTGCTAGTAAATTCGTTTGATCCGTAATATCGGTAATGACTTTCGTAATGTTTTCGATTTCAGCTGATTGAACGCTAAGCTGACGAATTTTTTCTCGTGCTTCATAGGATGAACGCTGAATGAGTTGCATTTGTTCCTCGGTCGTTTGAAGCTTATCGCTGCCTTCTGTTGCAAGCTGTTGCATATCGACTGCTTTCGTTTGTAAATGCTGCGCCGCTTCTGCAATTTTTTGAATGCGGTCGGCGTTTTCGTCTGTCGCTCTTGTGCAATCTTCACCCATCGTTGCAGCTTGTCGCCCAGCAACGGCAATTTGCTCAACGCGGGCAGTTACGTCTTGTGTCGTTGATGAAATCGCGTCTGTACTTGCGGCGAGCTGTTCGGTAGCGGCACTTGCATTTGATACGTTTGCCGATACGCGCGTTACAAGTTGGAATAAATTATTTTTCATTAAATTAAATGCTTCTGCTAGCTCAAAAATTTCATCCTTCGTCTTGACGTGAACATCATTTTGACGTAAATCACCAGAAGCGATAATGTTTGCCGCTTCCTTTAATGTAATGAGTGGACGTGTAATGTTTTGGGTCATGCGCAATGCAAGGAAAATTGTCGCGACGATACCGACGATCGATAAAGCAATGAGTAAAAAACGAGCTGTACGTGCCGCTGATGACGTTTCAGCATTTATCGTTTTTAGCTCCTCTTTTTCAAATTCGACAATCGCAGTAATCGAATCGGAAATTTGTTTGTTCGTCGGTACGGCAGATGTGAATAAAATGTCATCAGCTGTTTTTAAATCGTTACGCTTTACTGCGGCAACGACTTGCTCTGTGTACTGCGTATAAATCTTTTGGTTTTCTTTAATGCTTTCGAACTCCTTCAATATTTCAGGTGAAGTAAACGTATGATCAAGCGCTGCGACAGTATCTTGAATAAATTGACGTTGCTTTTCTAAATTAACTAAATCGTCATCATTTTGTCTAAGCACGTAAGAACGTATGTATAGCCCTTGTAGTGAAATTGCATTTTGCATCGAAGTCGATTCAAGCGTTTGATCAACACGCTCATTTAATAAAAACGAAGAACGGTTATCCATATTATACAGTTGAACAGATGCATATATTGCTAACGTAACTAATAAAAAAGTAATTATACTAAAGCTCAAAAAAAGTTTTTGTTTAATTGACATTGTAAACCCCTCCAAGTAATAAATAATGAGCGAGAAATTATCGATATAGCCCCCTTCTCATATGAAATCTACAAGATGTTCCGTTTTGCTAACAACTAACTATAATGTATGATCTTATTTTCCTTTGTCTATAAAAAGCATACTTCTAGTCTTGAAGCATTATAAGTCTAATTATGTACATAATCAAGTATATTAGCACGAAAAAAATATCAAATTATGGAATAAAAACTATTTTTACGGCTCTTCACCATAACTTGGGGTTGCTTTTCACGTCGAGGCAGGCTTTCCGCGGGCGCGGCTCAAGCCTCCTCGTCGTTCGTGCCTCACGACTGCGGGGTCTTGAGGCTCGCGCTTTTTCCCGCTGGAGTCCGCCTCTCGTTTCAAGCAACTTTTATACGTCAACCCTAGTTTACGGTGATGAACCATTTTTACGGGTGTTCACTATAACTTAAGGTTGCTTTTCACGTCTAGGCTGAGCGGCACCACGAGCAGCAAGATGAAAATGACTACTTAACACGCTTGTATGTTGCAGATGAAACGTGTGCATAAATTATTATTGTCGTTCGCACATAAAGTGAACATGCCGTGAACGACAAAAAACCATTCGAAGCACGGATGCCTCAAATGGTTTTTTGTTTATACTTTAAAGCGATTCACTTCTTCTTGCAGAAGCATCGCATCTTCGCTTAACGTTTGTGCAACCGAATTAATTTCTTCCATCGTTGCCATTTGTTCTTCTGTTGCGGCAAGAACGATTGCGCTATTGTCGGCAGAATGTGTAACGTTTTTAGCCATCTCTTTTACAGATCCAACGACTTGCTCTGTCGTCGCTGCAATTTCTTCAGAAGAAGCAGATACTTCTTGAATTTGTGCGTTCATGTCGTAAATCGATGTTGCAATTGTATCGAATGATGTTTGGGCGTGCTGTACGTAACTTACACCTTCATCGATATTTTTAACTGTATCATTGACGCTTTGTTCAACGTCTTTCGTGTCTTTTTGAATAATCGTCGTTAAGTTAACGATTTTTGACGCTGATACTTTAGATTCTTCCGCAAGCTTACGAACCTCATCTGCTACAACTGCAAAGCCTTTACCGTGTTCACCTGCGCGAGCGGCTTCGATTGCGGCATTTAATGCGAGTAAGTTTGTTTGATCTGTAATGTCTGTAATGACTTTTGTAATGCTTTCAATTTCAGCTGATTGAATGCTTAGCTGACGAACTTTTTCGCGTGTCTCATAAGAAGAACGTTGGATAACTTCCATTTGCTCCTCGGTCGTTTGAAGCGCTTTGCTACCTTCTGTTGCGAGGTGCTGCATGTCGCTTGCTTTTGTTTGTAGATGTTGTGCAGCATGTGCGATTTTTTGAATGCGCTCTGACGTTGCTTCAGTTGCTGCGACACAATCATCGCCCATAATGGCAGTTTGACGACCATCTATAGCGATTTGCTCTGCGCGTGCTGTCATGTCTTGTGTTGCTGCTGTAACCGATTCCGTACTAGCTGCTAACTCCTCAGTTGCAGCACTTGCATTCGTTACGTTTTTAGATACGCGAGATATTAAATGCATTAAGTTATTTTTCATCTCGTTAAAAGCTTTAGCTAATTCAAAAATTTCATCCTTCGTGTTAACGTTAATATTTTCTTGGCGTAAATCACCAGAAGCGATGATTGTAGCTGCTTGAGTTAATGTCACTAATGGACGTGTAATGTTAAGTGTAATGCGAACCGCTAGCACGATTGTGACAATGACGCCGATTAATGACACTGCAAGTAATAATAACTTGCTCGTTTTGGCACTATTCGTCGTCTCAGTGCTTAATGTATCCATTTCATTTGATTGTACTTCTACGATTGTATTGATCGATTGTTGAAGCGCTTGGTTTGTTGGCACAGCAGATGTAAATAAAATGTCCTGCGCGGCTTTCATATCGTTGTTGTTTACTGCTTCAATAATATTGTCTGCGTATTGTGTATAGAGTTGTTGGTTTTCTTTAATTTTTTGGAATTCCTCCATCATTTGAGGAATCTTGAATAAGCCGTCTAGCTGTACAATTTTTTCATCAATTAGTTGACGTTGCTCCTCAAGTTTTGTTAAATCCTCGTTACTTTGGCGTAGCACATATGAGCGAATGTACAGTCCTTGTAATGAAATGGCGTTTTGCATTGACGTTGCCTCAATTACTTTGAAGGCGCGATCATCGACTAAAAATGTGTATTCGTCGTTTACTTTCGTTAATTGCATAACTGCATATAGCGTTAGTGCAATAAGTAATAGTGTAATCGTACCAAAGCTTAAAAAAAGTTTTCGTTTTATTGACATACTTGTATCTCCTTTTACTATAATCATTGTTTCTATAGTGAATACGTGCTAGCATCGTCAAAATGTAGTTACATATCAAGCAGGTTGATAAGCCCGTGAATTGACAAAAGCGTATTGCGGCGCGCTTTGCCTCTGTCGGTTACTCGAGGCAAATAAATTCCTGGGGCTTGGCTGCGAAAAGGATGTTGGTCATGAAGGCATAGCGTTTATCGCCTTTTTAAACCTCCGCATCGCTTTTACATCGCGCTTTGCGAGGTGTTTCGGCATGAGCTTTTCCCTAAGGAGATCCTTGCCACTAATATACAGCATTAATTTCAGCTCGGTTGCTAAAAATCATCGAGTGTACGGTATAAATTTGGCTAATCAACAGACCTGTTTACATATAATGAACGGTGCGAACGTATATCATTTGAAATTATATTGTCACAAAATTAAAAATTTCAAACATTAGAGAAGTATACTGTAAAAACATAATGTTTTCAATAATAATTGAACTAAAGTTATTATTTTTTTGTAGCAAGTAGTCACAAAGGCTTCTTGAAATGTATGAAAAATAAAAAGCCTTTCGAACTAATATGAAAAATCGTCACGTATTAAAAAGACAAGATGAGCGTAATATTTTAGCTCTTGAGGAAAATATGTTTTTGACGGTTGCTTCATCTCGCTAGACACTTTTCACGAAGAGCAACGCGACTTTTGTCATAAAGATGTTATCGAATGGACGCGACGAACGTAGCCTTTGTTGAACAATTTTCAGCTCGAGTGCTTTTCGTTACAAGCAACTTTTATGTGTTAACCTTAGATTACGTCGATAAACGATACATTTTGAGCATACATTCGCTACGCATTCCCTTTTCAAATATGTGATTTCGTAGGTGAGACCGGTCGGCTGATCAGCTATTTTTATGTAGTAACATCGATGACTTTCAGCAACAAACTGGAAATCATGCTGCATATGAGTGGCAGTGAGCGTGCGCCGAGCTCCAGGAAATTTTTTTGCCTCGAGTAATCACATAAGCACCGCAAGTCGCAATTAACTGACTTGTTAACACGCTTGTAGGTGAAGTTCACATCAAGCGTTTATTTTTTTGAGGAATATGTTGTTGACATATACCGGTGGGGGTATTATTATTTGAATGTATACAAAAACAAACGAGGTGAAGCATATGCATTACGATGACAAAGTTCTCATTCGCATGAAAAAAATTGAAGGTCAGCTTCGTGGTGTGTTGCGCATGATGGAGGAAGGGCAAGATTGCAAAGCGGTTATTACCCAGCTCAGTGCCGTTCGCTCAGCGGTCGATCGTACAATTGGTGTTGTCGTAACGGACAATTTAGTGACGTGCTTAAGCGACGAAAATGCGACCGAAGAAAATAAAAGTGAGATTGTTAAGCAAGCAGTTGACTTACTCGTAAAAAGCAGGTAATTCAGTAAAACGCGTTTTATACGTGTTTTATTTTTGAATAAAATGATACCCCACATGGTATGGAGGCGATGACAAATGCAACAAAAAAGAACGACAATCGTGCTATTTAGCGGCGATTATGACAAAGCGATGGCAGCATACATTATCGCAAACGGTGCAGCTGCATACGATCATGAGGTGACAATTTTCCACACGTTTTGGGGAATTAACGCATTGCGCAAACAGGAGCCAGTAAATGTACAAAAAGGCTTCCTTGAAAAAATGTTTGCGAAAATGATGCCGCGTGGTGCAGAAAAGCTCGGTCTTTCAAACATGCATATGGCAGGAATGGGACCGAAAATGATTAAGCACGTCATGAACAAGCATAATGCGATGACGTTAACGCAGCTTGTCGACATGGCACACGAGCAAGGCGTGAAGCTTATTACGTGCACGATGACGATGGACTTACTCGGACTACAAAAAGAGGAGCTGCTTGACGGTGTGGAATATGCAGGTGTAGCAGCATATTTAGCAGACGCAGAAGACGGCAACGTAAACTTATTCATCTAGGAGGAAACGTATGGAAACAGCATTATTGATCGGCGCACTCATTGCATTTATTGCGTGGCGCATAATGCCCGCAAAAGGAGTGAAAACGATTTCGACTGCGCAGCTCAAAACGATCATCAATGATAAAGATAAACTGTTCATCGATGTGCGTACACCGCGTGAATATAAAGGGAGCGGCTTAAAGCAGTTTCAAAACATGCCGCTCGGTTCAGACATGACAAAGCTGCCAAACGACAAAGAAATTATCGTCATTTGTCAAAGTGGCATGCGATCAAAACAGGCGTGCAAGCAATTGAAAAAGCTAGGCTATACAAACATTACGAACGTGCGTGGCGGTATGAGCGCATATTAGGAGGAACTTTGATGACAACGACAGAGCTACAAGCAAAATTACAAGCAGGACAAGCTTGCAACATAATCGACGTGCGCGAAGCAGGAGAATACGCAGGTGCGCACATTCCAGGTAGCGTAAACATGCCGCTAAGCTTACTCGAGTTTCGCATGCACGAGCTACAAAAAAATGAGCATTACTTCATCATTTGTCAAGCAGGTGGACGAAGCGCGCAGGCGACAGCTTTTTTACAAGTACAAGGCTACGACGTAACAAATGTTGCAGGTGGAATGAACGACTGGTAAGGAGACGTTGAATAACGTCCGTGCCAAAAAAAATTTAACGAAAAATATACCCTATACGGTATGGAGGACATAAATATGATTCAATCAAATGTACAATTAGATGTAAAAGGTTTAGCATGCCCGATGCCGATCGTCAAAACGAAAAAGGCAATGAATGACGTAGCAGAAGGGCAAGTGTTAGAAGTGCAGGCGACAGATTCAGGCTCCGTTGCGGACTTAGCAGCTTGGTCGAAAAAATCAGGGCATCAATATATCGGCAGCCGTGAACAAAACGGCGTCTATTTCCATTACATTCGCAAATGTAGCGAATCGAATGAGCGAGCGGAACAAACATTTGAACGAACGGCTACGAATGAGGAAGCGTTAGCATCAAGTGCAATAATTTTAGATGTGCGTGAAGCGGCAGAGTTTGCGTTCGGTCACATTCCTAAAGCGAAATCAATTCCATTAGGTGAGTTAGAAGCGCGCCTAGATGAATTGAATAAACATGAAGCGATTTACGTCATTTGTCGCACCGGTACACGATCGGATATGGCGGCGCAGCAATTAGCGCAGGCAGGATTTACGAACGTCTTTAACGTATTGCCAGGCATGAGCGGCTACGACGGGGAATTACAAAAGGACATGTAAAAAATTTTTGCGAAAAATATACCTATGGGGGTAATTGAGGATGACAGTAACAGCATGGACGGCGTCACAAGTTGCACGTCGCGTCATTGACAATGAACCGTTATTTATTTTAGATGTACGTAATGACGATGCGTTTGCCGATTGGAAAATTGAAGGGCATGCATTTGATTATTTGAACGTTCCATATTTCGATTTACTTGATGGGGTCGAAGTGATTTTGCCGCAAATTCCGACAGACAAAGATGTGCTCGTCGTATGTGCGAAGGAAGGCTCATCGATTATGGTAGCGGATATGTTATCAGAAGCTGGGCTCGACGTCAGCTATTTAGCAGGCGGTATGAAATCGTGGTCGATGCATATTGAGCCGCTAAAAGTAGGCGACTTAGCAGGTGGCGGCGAGCTTTATCAATTCGTACGTCTAGGAAAAGGCTGTTTATCGTACATGATGATCAGTGACGGTGAAGCAGCAATTATTGATGCAGTGCGTTTTACGGACGTATTTATCGAGTTTGCGAAACAAAAAGGCGTCGACATTAAATATGTTTTTGATACGCATTTACACGCCGATCACATTTCGGGTGGACGTCATATTGCGAACGAAACAGGGGCGACGTACTATTTGCCACCGAAAGATGCACAGGACGTCGTATTTCAGTACGCACCGCTTGAAGACGGTTTAACAGTGCAAGTTGGAAATGCGCAACTAGCAGTAGGAGCGCTCTATTCACCAGGGCATACGATCGGCTCGACGTCGTTTATTGTAGACGGGCGCTATTTATTAACAGGCGACATTTTATTTATCGATTCTATCGGGCGTCCTGACTTAGCGGGGCTTGCGGAAGATTGGGTAGGCGATTTACGTGAAACGTTATATACCCGTTACCGCACGCTAGCAGATGACCTCATCGTATTGCCTGCGCATTTCATGATGATTGATGAATTAAACGAAGATGGTACGGTGTCAAAGCGCTTACGTGAATTATTTGCGAGCAATCACGGCTTAAACGTAGACGATGAAGAGACGTTCCGCAAAATGGTAACGGACAATTTACCACCACAGCCGAATGCGTATGAGCAAATTCGCCACGTCAATATGGGGAAGCTAACGCCAAATGATGACGAGCAAACGGACATGGAAATTGGACCGAACCGCTGTGCCGTACGTTAATTAAATAGTAACTATATAAATCAAGCGTGTTGATTAGCCATTCAACTGGCAGTTCGCGTATTGCGGCTCGCTTTCCTGGGGCTCAAGCCTCCGCACCGCTCCTACGTCGCGGCTTACGGGGTCTTGAGGCACGAGCTTTTCCCCAAGGAGTCTCGCCGCACGCTCCCATGCCACTACAATGCTGCATTCATGTCAGTTTTGCTACTGAAAACAACAGATTCAGCTTTATAAAAATGGCTAATCAACAGACCTGTATATAAATTGAACTTTTGGATATAACATGAGGAAAGTATCGTTTTGGCGTGGAGGAGGCAACTTTTGCGACGAGTAATCGCAGGAGCAAAATCTTTTCTGCCTCGAGTAACCGCAGAGGCACTCGAACCGAAAATCAAGGAACAAAGGCTAAGTTCGTCGCGTCCTTGCGACAACGCCTTTGTGACCGACATCGTGTCGCCCTCCGCGAAAAGCGTCCGCCGAAACAAAAGAACGGTTACCTTATTAAGCTTATTGTATATAGATAGAGGAAAAGAGGAAAACATATGAACATTACACAAACAATCGATGTAAAAGGATTAGCATGTCCAATGCCGATCGTGAAAACGAAAAAAGCGATGAGCACAATCGAATCAGGAGACGTTTTAGAAGTGCTGACAACGGATAAAGGGGCATTAAGTGACTTCACCGCATGGGCAAAAGCTGGCGGGCATACAATTGTTGAACAAAAGGAAGAAGCAGGCGTATTTAGCTTCTACATTCAAAAAGCGTAAGTACAAGGTGTCGTCGCGCAAACGGTGAATACGTTACAAGTGAACGTTTTTGCCTAGTAGCACCACGGCGCCTTATTCTTTTGAAAGAAGGAGACAACATGGAACTTGACGTAACATTTACGTATATTACGGTCATCTTCGCCATTGGATTTATTGGATCATTTATTTCAGGTATGCTCGGTGTCGGCGGCTCCATTATTAAATATCCGATGCTGCTTTACATTCCTACGATGTTTGGCTTAACGGCATTTACAGCGCATGAAGTGTCAGGCATTAGTGCGGTACAAGTGCTATTTGCATCGCTTGCAGGTGTATGGGCGTACCGTAAAAGTGGCTTATTGCACAAATCGCTTATCGTTTACATGGGCAGTGCGATATTAGTCGGTAGCTTAATCGGTAGCTACGGTTCATCGCTATTGTCTGAACAAGTCGTTAATGTCGTTTACGGTGTGCTAGCGGTCATTGCAGCTGTCATGATGTTTATGCCGAAAAAGCACGTCGACGAAGCGGCAGCGATTACGTTTCATAAGCCGCTCGCTGCGACGTTGGCATTTATCGTCGGCGTTGCATCAGGCATTGTCGGAGCAGCAGGTGGCTTCTTGCTCGTGCCGATTTTACTTACAGTGCTTCGTGTACCGACGCGCGTTACAATTGCGACAAGCCTTGCCATTACGTTTATTTCGTCGATCGGTGGCTCAGTCGGCAAAATAGTGACAGGGCAAGTTGAATACTTTCCTGCTATCATTATGATCATTGCAAGCATAATCGCCGCGCCACTTGGAGCAAAGCTAGGACAAAAGATGAATGTGAACGTATTGCAATGGCTGCTTGCGGTGATGATTGCGGCGACCGCGGTGAAAATATGGGTGGATTTGTTGTAATAAGAAAAAGTCGGTTCGTGCTAAATTTTAGCGTGAATCGACTTTTTCTCGGTTTATTTTCTTAAAACATGTGAACGATGCCAAATTAAATAAGGTATATTTTTCTCGTGTATGTTAATCGTCATTTGTATGTCAATGGCATATACAACAGGTGAAGAATTTGACAGTTCCCTGCATAAAATTATGTTTCCATTTTCATCGAACGAAATAAACCCTTTATCAAACAAGGCATCATGATGAGCGCACAATAGTAAACCGTTATATGGATCAACTCGTTCATCATCATTGCAATCGCGCCATGGCTTAGCATGAGAAGCTATTAGCAAATCAGGAATATTTATTTTGCAAATAGCGCATTCATTGTTCCACAGTTTTAAAAGTTCGTTTTTATACGTTTGATGACCAATCCTTGCTGTAGATTGTATTTGTACTTCACTTTCTAAAAGTTTTTTAGATGTCGTATCAGAAGGATTTAAAATAGCTAATTGCTTTAACAAAAATGAAGAAAATTGTTCAGAGCAAGGATATAGAAAGCCTGCGTTGTCGTGTCCATTTTTTTGAAATGGAGAAAATTGAGCAGGTAATAATTTTTTTATATCGTCCCAGTATGATCTAACATGTAAAGAATTTTGAAACATTTCATAATGTACTTTAGCAATAAAATAGTAAATAGCATCTGACTTATCGTATATGAGCATAGCAGGCTTCATTACGGTACTGATTGCGGTAATATTGCCAGCAGTATAATGAAAGATTTTATCTCCTGTAGATAACTCGTTCATTCTAGTGTAATGATGGGGTCGATTTCCAAAAGCATCTTTTTGTGGACAACGTAAAAAGTCCGTATCTTGCTGTGAGTTTGTATCATTTTGCAAAACAATAAAAAATTTCATTGCGACCTCCTAACGAATAGCAAGTGCTTTTATGGAGTTGTGTTACCTTTTCTTAATTCATCAATAACTTTTTCAGGTATTTTACCTAAAAAATAATCTTCAATTACAGACCAAAATTCTTCAGTCGTCATTTTATTTTCAAAAATATATTGAAGCATAGCAATTGATAAATTGTGACGATAGTAAACATTGTTTAATATTCTATTTTCATATTTGTCTGGATTTCTGACCATACTTTCGAGTTGCAATGTTGAGTTAATTCGAATGTATATTTCAGGTGTATTGCCACCTTGTATTTGGTAATTGATTAATTTGAACGCTTCTAAAATACCGAAAACGATACTTAAATAGTCCATGGAATTACGCGAAGTTTTTGATGCATACATATTAAAGCTATTATCATTTTGTAAATCTAATGTTGCGGGGTTTAAATAAATTGAACTTTGCTTTTGAACAAATTTAAAGAAGTCTTCATAAGCAGGGTTGACTTGATAGCCGCTTATTTCACTGTAACGAATTACTGATTTTGCATTGTTATTTAAATTTAATGAATTGTACCGTACCATCGAATGTAAAATAATTTGTGCTAAGTTGGCAGCTGCATATTTATCTAATTTGAGTGATCGTTCAAAGGAAATAGCTAACTTTTCAGTAGTAAAGTAGCTATTACTCAAAGCATATTGATTAAGACATTTTGCAACTTGGAGTAGCTTTTGATTAAATTGTGCTAATGTTTGTTCTAACGATTTAGTACATGAGAAATTGACAACAAAAGTTGCATCGATTTCATTCAAAAAGTTTAAACGTATTTGTTCGTCACGTTGATGGAACAGACGTTTAAAATTAGGGAAAGATAGCTTTCTATATTGCTTTTCCCAAATGGTTTTTAAATTTAATTCATAAATTGCACTATACGCTTCTGTTTCAATCGAATGAATTTTACGTGCGTACTCTCGATGTTTACTTTGTTGAAGTATTTTTTCTCCTTCAGTAGTTACTTTAAAGTATTCACGTGAAAATAAACCGCGTGGACGTGCAATAAATGGTGGATATCCTAATTTATTCATGAAATCCTTTTCGATTAGTAGTAATGCTGTTTTTAATTTCCCCTCAATATTTGCATCTTCAATTTTGCTATTTGATGTGAAAATATAGGCGAAATCTTCAACATTTACTAATAAGTTACGTGATTTACGTTTTTCTTTGTATATCGTATAAATCTTTTGTGCTACAAGTTGCAGTTGAGATTTTCGAATCGTAGACATACCATGTAAGCGTTTAATATGTGAAAAATCATTTCTTAAAAAATCAAAATAAGCATGTCCATCAATTTCTTTATCGCGTGCAGCACGTCCAATTTCTTGTACGTAATCACAAACGTTTCCAGTCGGTGCGTAATGGTAAACAATATTAATATCCGGTAAATCAATACCCATACCATATGCCTTGGTTGCAAACATTATTTTACAATCGCCAACGCTAAATTTCTCGTGATTAGCAGCTTTTTCATCTTTATTCAAGCTACCATAATAAGTTACAACTTGTTTGTAGAGAGCTGGATAATGTTCTTCTATATAATCTTGTAATTGGTAAATAAGTGGAATAGTAGGGAAATACACAAGTACCTTTAATTTGTCTTTCATGAATTTTTTTAATCGCTTACATACAAATTCGAATTTTGCTCGTTGATATTCTCTAGGCTTTAATTCTTTGTCGTGTGAATCAATATGTATGCTAATATCTTCGCGCTTCACTTTTCCTAAATAAAACTTCGGATTAATAAGACCGAGACTATCACGAGTCTCTTTATACATATCTTCCTCGCCACCGTAAATTGCTGTCGCTGTAAATGTTGCAATCGGGAAGTTCATTTCTTTACGTAACTTTTTTAAATATGGGCCTAAATACCAATAGTCTGAACGGAAAGCTTTTCCCCAAGTAGTTACAATATGAGCCTCGTCTACAATAAACAGTCCAACTTTTGTTTCTTCCCCAATGAGCATTTTAATATCTGAACGATTTAATAAGGTCTCTGGTGAAATATATAAAATTGAAATTTCTTGATTACGAATACGCTCTTGAATATCAGCTTTTTCAGCTGGTGTTACGTTAGAATTAATCGTTGCTACGTTATTAATACCGCTTCTTTTTAATTGATTGACTTGATCTTGCATTAAACCAATTAACGGGGAAATAACAATCGTTAATAGCTTTTTCTTTTTGAATATATAAAACGAAGGCAATTGGAACATTACAGATTTCCCTGCACCAGTTGAAGAAGTAATAAAGATATCACGGAAAGGTAAATCATTTTGTGCATTTTCTACTTCTTCTACAATGTCATGAATAATTTGAGATTGTTTAATTGTTATTAGTTCGTTTGAATTATCGGGATCTTTATACATTTCTAACGTTCGAAATGAGCTGTACCCCCAGCATTCATCTAACACTTTCAAATATTCTGTTTCATCGATGTTTTGTACAGCAAGCGTTTTTTTAGTAAAGGTGATATCTATATTCGGATTCAATTTTACAAGTGTAGATAAACGGTTTAAATATTCATTAATGTTGAGTTCATACTCATTTGAATGAATAATTTTAACAAGTTGTTTATTGTGAGTGTTTAAAAGTTTAGTCGTTAAAACTAAAAAGCTATTCTGATTTTCCTCTAATTCAAAGCTAATATCGTAAGCTGGCTTTTCCTCTTTTAATAATTCTAACTGTTCCACTTCTTGATGGAATGGCTCAAGAGATTCGAATGTATCTTCATCGAGAGAATAAGCTGCATAAAGTTGGTTGTTTAACTGGACTACATAGCTATAAAATTTCCCGACTGTATCAAAATTTTCGGTTTCTATTTCCCGATCTTCCTCTTCGAAATCAGTTACAATTTGATTTAAATTTTCAAAATTATAGTAAATTGGGAATGTAGAATAGTAAAGATTATTATATAATAACTGTATATCAAAGTAATTTTCGATTTGGTTGCTAATATAGAACTGATATTCTTCGGCAGTACACCAATAGTATGGAGCATCAGATTTTAATTTTAATAACACATTCATTAACGTATCTGCAGAATGATTAAAATTTTCTAAGCTTTGAGGGAATGCATCTTCAAATAATTTATAATCATTTAAGTTTTGTACGTCTGAAGGGCTAAAACCAAATAGAACAAATAATTTTTTATTATTTGAACGAGCTTTCTTTATAGATAATAAAGATTCGTTCGTCACGCTGTACTTATGTAGCATTTTATCATCTCCTTACAGTTATTATATAATAAATAACAATACTTTCCAATGAAGGGGTGGACAGTTTGGACATTGAAATGTTTAAAGATTTTTTAAAAGAAAAGTATCCTATCAAATCTCATCAAATTCAATTACAAGATTTAAAAAATACAATGATTAGTTATTTTAGAGGAGAATATGTAGAAATTAATGATGAGGATTTAAAGAAATTTTTGGCGTCGCAAGGTTATACGAATTTAATTGATGAACGAGATGAAGAGAATGAGTTTGAAGATGACGAGGAAGATGATTTAACATTAGCATCATTTTTTGAAAATGATTTTGACCCGACAGACTTACTTTTAAAAGCAGGGACGTATAAAGACAATAGAGTTTTGTTTGAAGAGAATCGTGAAAAGCGAATAGCTGACAAAGAGTTGATTGAAAAAATTGTTCAAAGTAATGCCGGTTTAGTACAAAAGATAGCTCAAAGGTATGTTGGTATTGCAAAAAGCTTTACCTTTGAAGATTTAATTAATGAAGGACATATTGGGTTAATAAAAGCGATCAAAAAATACGATGTTTCATTAGGATATGAATTCTCTACTTATGCGACGCATTGGATTAGGCAGTCGATTACTAGAGCTCTTGCAGATAAAGCTAATATCATTCGTATACCAGTACATATGAATGAACGTATTAGCAAAATTAATAAAATAGAACGTGAATTAGAATTTGATAATCCAACGATTGATGATATATGCGAGCTTGCAGAAATTTCAGAAGAACAATATATGGCAGCAAAAGAAGCTGAGCATAGATTTTTACATGATGTATCATTGAATTCAAATGTTAGCAGTGATAGCGATTTGAATGAACTAATTGATCTCATAATTGGTACTGAGGAAAATTATGATATTCAAATAACTTCAGTTGAAGAAGTTATTGTAAATCGTTCAACGTCCAAAGTTCTCAAAAAAGTTTTAGAGGAGTTAAAAGATCGAGAAAGAGAAATTATAGAATATAGATTTGGTTTTAAAGATGGTGAAATATACACATTAGAAGAAGTAGGAAAGCATTTTGATGTGACAAGAGAACGCATACGTCAAATTGAGGCGAAAGCACTTCGAAAGCTAAAAAATAAATTGTATTTAAAGGAATTACTTGAACAATAAATCGTTTAACAGAACAGAGTAGGAAGGATTCGACGCACATAATATGCCCGAATCCTTTTTCTTTTACCCTCTTACTGCCTCTACATTTTTCACAAAGAACGAACCAATTAACCCGACAACTGCAATGACTGCAACAACGATAAACGCTGTATGAATACCGTGTGCAAGCATGTCTGCTGGCACGACGTTTATGAATTTCGCTGCGTAGTTTTGTTGCCCGATTGTGAACATCGTCATCGCAATCGCTGTACCAGAAGCACCTGCAATTTGTGTTAACGTGTTAAGTGCAGCTGAACCGTCTGCAAACTTTTGCGGTGCTAACGAGTTCATCGCATTCGTTTGTGCTGGCATAATCGTCATTGAAACGCCGACGAAGAACACACATAAATTCACAATGATAATCCACGTTGCTGTCGTAGCTGACATTGTCGTTAAAAAGACGATCATCGACACGAGAATCATCGAGAAGCCGATACGTGTAAACATTTTTGCCCCGATTTTGTCGAAGTTGACACCAACGATAGGTGACATCATGATGTTTAACACATTACCAGGAAGCATGCATAAGCCTGCCGTTAATGCCGCAAAGCCAAGCACTGCTTTTAAATACATCGGAATTAAAATCGCTACTGATAAAATCATGAACATCGTTGCGACCATGAGTGCGACACCGAGACTAAACATCGGTGATTTGAATACAGATAAATCGATCATCGGTTCCGCCATTTTCGTTTGGCGCACGCCGAAGATGAGCAGTAGCACGAGTCCAATTGCAAGTGGTGCATAAACGATTGGCTCTGAAATTTTTTGCTCGGCTAGTGTTGCAAGGGCGAACACGACACCACCGAAGCCGAACGTTGATGCAATGAGTGATAATGCATCGATTTTTGGACGTGTGACTTCAGATACGTTATCAACCTTTGTCAATGCAATGATAAGTACGATTACGTAGGCAACTGCCATCATCCAGAAAATGTAGTGCCAACTAAGTGCTGAAACGATGACACCTGCAATTGATGGACCGAGCGCAGGACCGGCCGTTAAAATGATGCCGACGATGCCCATTACTGCTCCGCGCTTTTCAACAGGGAAAATGAGCATAACGACGCTGAACATAAGCGGCAAAATAATGCCCGTTGCGAGTGCTTGAATGAAACGTCCGACTAGTAACACCGTGAAGTTTGGTGCGAGTGCGCCGCATAACGAGCCGACGATTGCTAAAATGATTGCCGCTGTAATGAGCTGACGTGTTGTAAACCAACGAACTAAATACGATGATAACGGAACGAGTACAGCGAGAACGAGTAAATACCCGGTCGTAAGCCACGCTGCAGATGCTGCTGAGACATCAAAGTCCTCCATAATGTTTGTGAGCGCCATATTTAATGCGGTTTCCCCGAACAAGCCTAGAAACGTTCCAATCATTAATACAGCGGCCATCCCTTTTGGACTTTTGACGTTAATAAAAGGTGCTGCCAAATTTTCTTCCTCCTCTAATGCAAATAAGCGATGAGTATCGCGGTATATCGATTTGATAACAAACGGACATTTTTCATCACGAGCTTCACTATATCAGATAGGACGTTAAAAATTCAACAAAAAATAGACCAGTCGTTATAATTTTGTGACGATGAGGTGAACGATTATTTGCTGTTTTACAAGTAAATATATAGGTTCATCACCGTAAGCGGGGTTGATACATAAAAGTTTCTTTTGCGACGAGGAGGCTTGAGGCACGAGCTATTCTCCAAGGAGTGTCGCCGCACGCTCCATGCCAATAAAATGCAGCGTTCATCT
Source organism: Caryophanon latum (assembly GCF_001700325.1). Classification (GTDB taxonomy): domain Bacteria; phylum Bacillota; class Bacilli; order Bacillales_A; family Planococcaceae; genus Caryophanon; species Caryophanon latum. The sequence goes on along the minus strand of NZ_MATO01000044.1, from coordinate 9,967 downwards.
CAGTCTTGCTGCTGAAAACAAGCAATTCTGCTGTATAAAAGTGGCTCATCAACAGACCTAAATTAATAAAATGTTATAAAGAAAAACGTTGGACTGATTGGACTAAAAAAGCAGTGCGGACTGAATCGTCGCACACTGCTCATTAATACGTAATGATAGTATATTTCGTAGGTTTGCCATTCACTTCAAAATCAATCGTTTCAAACGTCATTGTCGATTCGAATTTGAACATATGACGCGTGACGTTTCGTAGCTCGTCGCCTTCGATCATATTGATTGTCATGTTGTTGCCGTCTTGTTTTGTCGCAGGGGCGTCTGGAATATCTTTGTTCGTGTCATAGACGATGTAGTATGTGCCGTTGCCGTTTGAAAAGACATTCAGCGCTGTATCGTTCGTGTCAATTAGCGCCGTATCGATTTGAGCAGGCAGCTTTTCATGAACGGACATGGAGAAGCGGTCAATGTTGGCACAGCCTGCAAGTAAGCATAAGGTAAACAGAAGCGGGATTATTTTTTTCATATGATGCACCTCGTTTTAAAGCAAAAGACAACAGCGAGTACTGTTGTCTTTCGTCTTCATTATTTAGCTACGCGAGAATGTAACCAAAATTCCCATTGATCTTTTTCGTTTTTAATACCGATGACACCATGACCTGCTGCGATGTAAATTTTGTGACTAAAACGTTTTGATGTCATCGATTTGAAATACGTGTTTTCAAATTCGATGACGTTCGTGTACGTATTGCCTGCAACTTTTACTGTTTTTTTCGTGTCGATTACACGCACGCTTGCTGGATATGGATTTGGTGCCATTACATGCTCTCTGCCAACGTCATACTTTAAACCAAGTGATATAGGGACATCTACGCTAAAAAGTAAGTATGGTAAAAAATCATGTGAGTAAAGGGCAAAATATCTTTGATACATATATTCACTATATTGCGAACCGTATAGAATGTTTGCGTATTTTTTACCGTTTGATTTACTAAAGTATGACCAGCTGCGTCCGTTACCAAATTCGTATTCGTCTCGTCCGTCATATTTAGCAGTATAGTAATTATCTTTCGTCGCATACGTATACGTGTACGATTGGCTCGGCATTAAATCCGCAGCTGTTTCTTTGCGCAGCGTTAAGGCACGAGCTAAAAAGGCACTGAAATGCGCGCGTGTTAATAGCTTGTCTGGTAAGAAGTAAGGATCCCATTCACGAAGCTCACCTGTTGCAATACTGTTCATTGTTACAAGTTGAATGTAATGATAGCCTGCTGTACGACTTGATACGTCTTCATAGTCAACAGCATTTTGTGAAATCGATTGCAGCTTAAATGCTTTTGCGATCACTTCTGCCATTTGCGCGCGCGTTAAGCTTGCCTCTGGTTGGAAGTACGTCGCTTGATTGAAAATGCCGGCTGTGTAGACAGCTGCAATTTCTTTGTAATATTGGTGCGTCGTTGGAATGTCTTTGTAGCCTGGGTTGCGTAAATTCGTCGTTTGTAAGTCGAGCGATTTTACGAGCATGCTTGCGACATGCTTTTTCTTAATGAGCTCGTTCGGACGGAATTTGCCGTCCTCGTAGCCGCTAATAATGCCTGCCTTCGTTAAGTAGTTAATTTCGGTTGCGAGTGAATGGGTGTTGCTTACGTCTTTGAATGCGGCATGCCCTTGTAAAGAGAACGAAAATGCCAGCACAACGATGAGTAGCGCAGAAACTATTTTCTTCATATGTTGCCTCCTTATGTAGTTGTTTGACTCTTCACCATAACTTCGGGTTGCTTTTCACGTCGAGGCAGGCTTTCCGCGGGCGCGGCGGCGAACACGATGTTAGTCATGAAAGCTATGGCTCGTGTAGTGGTGCTTATCGCCTTCCTTAAGCCTCCTCGTCGTTCGTGCCTCACGACTGTGGGGTCTCGAGACTCGCGCTTTTCCCGCTGGAGTCCGCCTTTTGTTTCAAGCAACTTTTATACATCAACCCCAGCTTACGGTGATGAACCAGTTGTGTTGCATAAATGTCTACACCACTTATTATTAGCATAAATTTACATAAATAACAAACTAAAGTTTTATATTAAAAGAAAGTTAGGGATTTTGTATTTCAATGTTATTGTAATTACAATAAGAAGTAGTTCTTATCTTTTTGATTTTTAATAACAAAAAAATGTTATTCTTTTCAAATTTTATGTTTAAACATGAGCAAAACGTGAAAAGAGATGGTAGGTGGCAAAATAGAAAGGAGGATGGTGAGCAACATGAAACGTTTCGTGCAATTTTTTGTTGGGCTATGGATTGTTGTCGTCACAGGTGTTTTTCTTTTTATTTATATTGACTACGAACCGATCGCTGAATATCAAAGGACGTTGCAGCGCTATTATTGGTTTGAGCCAGCGTTGTATTGGACAGCCGGCTTGTTAGCTGCGTTTGGCTTATTGTTATTGTTATTATCGTTTCGCCCGTCATACAAATCACGTGGCTTAGTGATGAGCTATGACGATGGGGAATTATTCATTAATAAAAAATCAATCGAAAAAAATGTGCTGCACACGGTAAGAAAGTATAGTGATGTGCGCCAACCGTCCATTAAAGTCGATTTGTATCAAAAACGGCAGTCATCGTACATGGATGTGTTTGTAGAGGCATTTATTACAAATACGGTCAATGCGCAAAGCTACATCGAGGCGTTGCGACAAGATATTAAAGTAAGTGCAGAGTCGTTTGCTGAGCTGCCAGTACGCGAAGTGAAAATCCATGTGTTGGACCAAAAAACATTGAAAAAACGGGTGTTATAAGCAGTCGTACAACGTTTGAAGGGAGGAACTATGACGCAGCAAATCGTGCGTTTGTAGGCACATCATGGAGCAAATGATTCAACGTTTTTTCCGTACAAATCAATGGTCGATTGTTCTCGGGCTTATCGCGTTTATCTTTTGTGTGCTCGTCGCCGCTTTCTCGATCGGGCCGGCGCTACTCATTGCGCTCGTGACGGCGATTGCGGCTAGTATCGGTTACATGAAAGACCGACGCATGACGATTCAGCAGCTCGTGCGGTCGTTTAATAAGTAATGAATAGCTGTTGATTCGCTAGTTTTACACAGTGAAGTTAAAAATGCGGCACAATGGCTAATCAACACGCTTGAAAATTCAATCAACTATGAAATGGAGCGATTCATCATGCCAAACAACAATGAAAAGCAATATAACCGTCAAGCAGGTGTAGAGGAAACTATGGAATCACCGTTCGAAAATTCATTAACATTTTCAGACGTCGTCGTTGAAAAAATTGCCGCAATTTCTGCGCGCGAAGTGAAAGGCATTTTAGATATGAAAGGTGGGCTAACGTCAGCGATTACCGATCGTTTCGGCAGCGATAATTTACGAAAAGGCGTGTCGGTTGAGGTAGGAGAGAAGCAGGCGGCGGTCAACTTGCGCGTCATTATCGAATACGGACAAAGCGCACCGGCCATTTTCAAGCGCCTGACGCAAATTATTAAAGAGCAAGTTTCACATATGACAGGATTAGAAGTAGTCGAAGTGAACATGCATGTAGAGGACGTTATGACGGAAAAAGAGTACATGCAGTCGAAGCAAGGACGTAACGCAACGAGCGAATCAGATATTCAATAAACATAAAAAACGTACAACAGAGGCGGCTGCCCGCATGTTGTACGTTTTTTTATCTTGCTAGTTGGAAATGGGCAATCGAGCGTGTTAGCTGACAAGCGCGTGTCGTCAACGTTTCGCTAATAGCATTAATTTCCTCAATGATTGCGACTTGCTCTTCCGTTTGCTGCGACACATCCTCGGCATTATGTGCAACGTGCTGCATGTTTGTTGCTAACACGTGTGATGAGCTTGTGACTTGCTGTGTCGCTGCAGAAATTTGTTCTGTCATATGAGTAATTTTTTCGATATCGCTCGTAATTTTATCAAACTCATCGACAATATTTTTAAACATTCGGTCGGATTTATCAATGATTGTAACACCTTGTTCAACCTTGTCTAAACTTACGCGCATCGATTGCTCGGCATTTTTGGTTTTGTGTAAAATGTTTGATGTTAGTTCAATAATCATGCCCGCTGAATGTTGCGATTGCTCAGCTAGCTTACGTACTTCGTCTGCAACGACCGCAAAGCCTTTGCCAGCATCACCAGCGCGCGCAGCTTCGATTGCTGCGTTTAATGCAAGCAAGTTCGTCTGATCCGCAATTTGTGTAATCATACTCGTCATTTGTTGAATTTGCTGCGATTGCTCGCTTAAATTTTGTACGACATCGGCTGTGCTTTGTGTTGCATGATAAATCGTATCCATTTGTGCTTTCGCTTCTGTTAAATGCTCATTACCTGACGTTGCTAAGCTGCTTGCGTTTTGTGAGCGATCTTTTAATGATTGCGTCGTATTAGCAATTGCTTCAATATCATGGGCTGTTTGTTCCATTGATGCCGACGTTTGCTGTGATACGCTCGCAATGCCTGTAATAGATGATGACATCGATTCAATGTTCGTTGCGACGTTGCTTGAAGTAGTTGCAACATGCGTTGTACTCGCTGTTAATTCCTCTGACATCGACGATAAATCGATAGCGTTGTCTTTACAAATGACGATAATGTCTTGAAGTGATGCTTTCATTTTGTTAAATGCGTTACTTAGCTGCCCAACCTCGTCGTTTGATTTCGTTTCAATGTTTGCTACCGTTAAGTTGCCAATTGAAATTTCGCTTGCCGCTGCTGCTAATTTATGAAGCGGCTTTGAAATTGTTCGGTTTAACGACCTACTAATGAAAAGTGCAGCAGCTAGACTAATCAAGCTAATGACAATTAACAACACAAGTATGCTTTGTACCCACGTGTCCGTTTCAGTCGCTGTTAAAGTGAAACGTTTCTTCACGACGTCTAAAATTGATTGTGCCTCTGCAAGCATTTCTGTATTCGCTCGCTTTGCCTCTGCGATTACTCGAGGCAGATAAATTCCTGGGGCTCGGAGGCGAACACGACGTTTGTCATGAAGGTAATACCACATGGACGTGGCGTTTATCGCCTTCCTCAAGCCTCCGCACCGCTCCTGCGTCGCGGCTTACGGGGTCTTGAGGCACGAGCTTTTCCCCAAGGAGTCTCACCGCACGCTCCCATGCCACTACACTGCTGCATTCATGTCAGTTTTGCTGCTGAAAACAACAGATTCAGCTGTATAAAAGTGGCTAATCAACAGACCTGATAAAATTTATACTTTCTAGTTGAGCCACAAGTTATGTCATATGGAGCGGACATGAGTATAGAAAATATTGGGTCGTGATTGCAGACGTAGTGCACCTTACATATGAGCGTTCGGACGCGTTGATTAATAGCGGCGAGCTCAAACTTCAGCTAATCGACGGGGTATAGGGTATATAGCTGAGCGTATTTTTATTTAGCGGAATCACTATTATCGACTAGATTGTTATTTAGCATATGTAGTATTATAATGATTACCGATCAAGCTTGTATTCCTTCCGAGGACCAAGCTACTTTTATACGTATACAGAAAACAGCTAGCGGCGCATGTCCACTAGCTGTTTTCTTCGTTGCATCGCTGTGAAAATCGCAGCAAATAGCCGTCTGGGTCTTGCACTAAAAATTCGATTTCACGTACGCTCGTCTCTCCAACCGCATATTCGCTCATAAACGGCTCGCGAAATAATGCGATGTTATGCTCGCGCAGGCGTGCAACGAGTGGCGCAATGTGTGGCACAGTGATTTGAAAATTAATACCGCGACCGAATGGATAGTGCAGCTCGCCTGTTTCCCAATGACCGTTGCGTTGCTCTAACATAAACTGCGCTCCGTGAAATGATAAAAAGGCGAACCGATCCTCGCGTCGTTCGTATTCAATGTAGAAGCCGAGCAGCTCCGTATAAAAAAATTTCGATTGTGCAATGTTTGTGACCGATAATTCTGGTACGAATGCGTTAAACTTCATCATTTATACAGATGCAACAGCTTCGGTAGCACGTCCATCATCGTTAACAGAGGCTCGTTGCTATGCTTTGTAAGCGACAATGTGACCGCCCCTTCAATCCATGCGCTAATCGTTCGGCTAATTGTCACAGCCGATTCCTCGCTGTAGCCATTGCTAATGAGCTTCGTATAATAAAGTGATTCCCAATATTTATACGTATCGCTGCTGGCTTTACGTAGTCGCTCGCTCGTAAATGCCGATTCCGCCGCAAGCAATCCGAACGGCATTAGCGTATACGACGATTCCTGTACGCCATTTTCAATTTGAAAAAGCTGTGCCATCGCGTGCAAATGGGCATTCAGTGCCTCTTCTACCGCGTCGTGCTCAGCCATAAAATGCGAAATGACGTTGCCGATGCGCAGCTTAGACGCGATGATTGCTTCTTCGGCGAGTTGCTCCTTGCCATCGGGGAAGTAATGATAAAGCGAGCCTTTTGGACAGCCCGATTCCTTTAAAATTTGATTCAAGCCCGTGCCATGAAAGCCTTGAAAATAAAATAGGCGCGTAGCTGTTTGTAAAATTTTTTCCTTTGTTTGCTTCGTCATAATGCCCTCCAGCGAATTTTTCATTTGTTACAACGGTTTTACAAACGCCGCACTGAGCAACTTAAACAGCCCAAATCCTGAGCGCTTTAGTCGAATGGCATCGTTTGGCGACAGCGGCTTTTTCAAAAAGAACGTAATGCCGTCCACGTCGCATTGCGAATAGTTGTGTACATCTTTTGGCGTGCGTGTTTGTGTCATAAGCTCTTGTACAGACGGACCGCAGCACCCGTTCACCTCTAGCAGCTGAATACAAATCGGTTTTCCTTTTTCCTGCAGCCACGTTTTCACGTCTTGATCCATTTCAATTGCCATACAAATCACCTCATACGTAGTTTAACAAAAAAACAGCGAAACATCTCCTTAGTATAATACAATGAATATAGCGATATACGGACAGTTAATGATCGATGTATGTGCAAAAAACTTATAAAGGAGGAATAGTATGCGTACAAAAGAAATTGCCGAAACAGTCGGCGTACATGTAAACACAGTGCGGCTATACGAGGAATTAGGCTATATTGCGCCTGTACCGCGTCTTGCAAACGGCTATCGTCATTATCACGATTTGCACATGCAACAAATGCGTATCGCTCGGCTTGCGTTTGAACATGAGTTTATTCAGCACAACTTGCGAAAAATGGCGACCGATATTGTGAAAAAAAGCGGCGCACAGCAATTTCACGAAGCGTTAATCGCTGCACGCGACTATGAAACATTTTTGCGACAGGAACTGACATTTGCCAAGCAAGCAATTAAAGTGGCAACCGCGCTATTAACAGAGCCGCTTGAAAATGAAACGACGTATACGCATAAGCAAGTAGCAACACGACTACAGCTAACGGAAAACGTATTGCGTAACTGGGAGCGCAACGGGTTATATGAGGTATCGCGCAATGCACAAAACCGCCGCCAATATCATGAAAAGGACGTTCAAAAGTTGCTCATCATTCGCGTGCTGCGCAGTGCTCATTATTCGATTGCGAGCATTTTACAGCTATTTATGGCACTTCATACAGTCGCAAGTGAAATCGATATGCAAACATTGTTAAACGACGTGCCATTTACAACGGAGTTTTATAACGTGACGGACGGGCTAGGGCGCAATTTACAGCACGCCATTGACAACGTAATGCACATTCAGCACATATTAACGCAGCTGCAATAACGGGCTACAATTTTTGGCGGAAACGAGCATTGTCAGTTCATGTAGCGCACGCGTTGCCGCAATGTAAAGCAGTCCGCGGTCAAACTCGCTACCGTACGTCGTCGCATCAACGAACGGCACGATGACGGCATCAAATTCAAGCCCTTTTGCGTACTGAATCGTCGTTAAAATGACGCCGTGTACAAATGTTTTCGAGGTGCCGTCTAATATAGTATGTGGCATATCGCATAACGCCTCGTGCAACTGTATGACGTGCGCATCTGTTTTGCAAATGATGGCAGTCGTTTTATGTGTAGAATGAAGTGCCTCTTTTAAGAACGTTATCATTTGTGCTTCAGACGTATAAACGCGTTCAACGGGTGCTTTGCCGTGTCGTTCAATCGGGTGCAGTTCACCAGAGCGCATAAACTGTTTTGCATATGTTGCAATTTCATAGCTTGAGCGGTACGTCGTCGTGAGTTCGGCATAATGCAAATCACGGAATAAATATTCAAACGCCTTTTTTGAAATTGTGTCATACGGCAACAGCGCCTGCGAAAAGTCGCCGATGATCGTACGTGGGCAATCAAAAACTTTCGATAGTACCGCATATTGCACTGGCGTGTAGTCTTGCATTTCATCGAGCACGAAATATTGCGTCATGTTGTACGTTTTAATGCCTTTCATATAATGTTGAACGTATAAATATGGATATACGTCATTGTTTTCAAATCGTTTCTTTTTAAAGAGAAATGGAATGTCGAATGTGTGTAAAAACTGTTTGTAAATTGAAAACGGTGTTGTGTAGCGCATTCGTTTTTTCAAGCGCTGTAAAATGTCTGTGCGGCTCGGAATATTTCCGCGGTCGCGCTTTGCTTTTAGCACGTCAATAATATCTTCGACGATGAGCTTTAAACGGGTTTCAACAGGCTCGCTGCGGTATTGCAAAAAGCGATGCTGCACGTAATGTGGCTCAAAAGCGACGCCCGCAATCGTAAGCTCCTCATGTGTAAACATCGTTTCATCGAGCTCGGCTAAAAAGTGCTGCAACGTTTTGAGAAATGCGAAGTCGCTTTTTTGTGCTGCACGTTTTGTTAGCGCGCTTGTCGGACGCTGCAACATATATTTCGTTTCCGCCTCAAATGACGTAAAGCTGACCGAAGCGGGGAGGAGCTGTTCGGTTAATTCATCGAGCGTAAAGCTACGAATCGGCTGCTCACCAAGTTCTGGCAGTACCGATGAAATGTAATCGCCGAACACTTGATTCGGTGACAAAATAAAAATGCGCTCAGGACGTAACGTATCGCGAAATTTATATAAAAAGTAAGCGATTCGGTGGAGGGCAACAGCTGTTTTCCCAGAGCCCGCAACGCCTTGAATGACGAGTGTGTTCGCCGAAACGTTTCGCACAATTTTATTTTGCTCGCGTTGAATAGACGTCACAATCGTTTTCATTTTATTTGACGTTTCTGCTTTCAGTGTTTGCTGAAGCACTTCATCTTGAATCGTGAGCGAGCTATCGAGCGCATATTGTAGCTTGCTTTGCTCAATTTTAAATTGTCTCTTTCTCGTCAGCTCACCGTGAAATTCGCGTTCCATCGCCTCATAAAATGCCGCGCCACATTCAAACTCATAATACATATTGCAAACAGGTGCACGCCAATCGTAAATGAGCGTCGTATCGTCAGGCGCGCGAAACCCGAAGCGTCCGATATAAAAGCGTTCTGCCTCGTCATCGCCGTCGTAGCGAAAATCAAAATTGCCAAAGTACGGCGAATCGATCAGCTTCGTTATTTCCTCGCGTCTTAGCACTTGTTGTAATCCTTGCTGGTCAAGCATGCGCATCGTTTGTTCATAATCATACACTTCAAATTTATCGAGCTCCGCCTTATAGTCATTCATATATTGCTGCAGCTGTTGAATATTCGTATGCTTTCCTTCAATTGCCGCGTTTAGCGATGCTTGTTCCTCATAAAGCGCCTGTAGCACATATGTTAAATATTGTTCCTCATTCATGAAAATCCCTCCTAAAAACAACAGTGTATAATAGCCATGCTCGCTGGTGTGTCAATGGAGGGTTTTCGAACAAAAAACGCTCGGCGCAACACCGAGCGTTTTTATTATGCGTTTAAAGCGTTGTGTAAAACCCGAACAGGAGCGTTCAATTATTTAACTTTCAGAATCATCAAAAATATATTAGAGACACTAATAGCCATTTCGTTTATGTTTAATATGGTAGTTATTCATATCAGGTCTGTTGATTAGCTATTTTTATACAGCTGAATTGCTTGT
>NZ_MATO01000043.1 GCF_001700325.1 Caryophanon latum | reverse complement strand
GGTGTGAGAGGTCGGGAGTTAATCACTCCCTCCTACTCGATTAATCGCGGCGACGAAATTGAGCGGCGTCTTCTATGCGTGTATTTGCTTGTTCGGATTCATTTTTCTGAATTTCTGTGCCGAGCAGTCCGTCGCGCTCTTGCGGGTGGGATGCTCGATGCTGCTCTTCTAAGTCTGCTTTTTCGCCTGTATATACAATGGCGCCGCCGTAGTGAAGCACGTTTAAATAGTCGTCAAACTCCGCTTCTGGAATACCGATTTCGCGCAATGATTCAGCGGACGGCTCAGCACCGCTAAAAATTGCCTTAAAATGCGCGCCGATTGTATGTGATTGCTCAACGTCTACGTCGGCGCTTAATAAATCGTACGCGTCCGTTTCCTTCGTCAACACCGTAATGTCCTCATCGTGATACCCTTCATCGCGCAGGCGGCTTAGCAATGCTTTATATTCCTCAACATTTTGTACAGTTTCAATTCGGTTCATGCGTGCAATTCCTCCTTTAACGTGTATAGTGGAGTATTCCCAGAAGTGCATAGAAGGTAAACCTTTTACTATCAGTTCATTATAGTGTGATTACAGTTTTACTGTTTGGGCAAATTAGTTAAAGAGCGTACAATGATTTAACGCTATACGATGAAACAATCAATAGGTGAGATGTTAAATAAAGAGGATTCATCGCCAGCTTTCTGTACGAACGATGATTTCGTGTGATATAATCAACTCTTTGATGTATAATACAAAGTGGCTTATTATACAGCATGATTGAAAGTTGGAAGGATGAAAACGAAATGACAAAACCAGTTATTGCAATCGTTGGCCGTCCGAACGTAGGGAAATCAACAATTTTTAACCGTATTGTTGGTGAACGTGTATCGATCGTCGAGGATATTCCTGGCGTAACGCGTGACCGTATTTATAGTTCGGCTGAATGGTTAACGCATGATTTTAATATTATTGACACAGGCGGGATCGAAATTAGCGACGCGCCATTTATGGAGCAAATTCGTCAGCAAGCAGAAATCGCCATTGACGAGGCAGACGTAATTATTTTCATGACAAATGGTCGTGAAGGGGTAACGATGGCGGATGAGCAAGTGGCAAAAATGCTATACCGCACGAAAAAGCCGGTCGTACTTGCCGTCAATAAAGTCGATAACCCAGATATGCGCAACATGATTTATGACTTCTATGCATTAGGCTTTGGCGAACCGTTCCCAATCTCGGGCTCACACGGTTTAGGCTTAGGGGATTTACTTGATGAATGCGCAAAACATTTCCCACAAGAAGATGAAAATCCGTACGGCGACGATGTGATTAAATTCTCATTAATCGGTCGACCGAATGTAGGGAAATCATCGCTTGTAAATGCATTTTTAGGGCAGGAGCGTGTAATCGTATCGGAAGTAGCAGGTACGACGCGTGATGCGATCGATAGCCCATACGAATATGACGGTCAAGAATACGTAATTATCGATACAGCGGGTATGCGTAAAAAAGGGAAAGTGTACGAAACGACAGAGAAATATTCTGTGCTGCGTGCATTGCGTGCCATTGAACGCTCAGACGTTGTTTTAGTCGTTTTAAATGCGGATGAAGGCATTCAAGAACAAGACAAAAAAATCGCTGGTTATGCGCACGAAGCGGGTAAAGCGGTCATTATCGTTGTGAACAAATGGGATGCGGTAGAAAAAGACGAGAAGACGATGAACTTCTATACGGAGCAAATTCGTGAGCACTTCTTATTTTTAGATTACGCACCAATCATTTTCGTATCAGCGAAAACGAAAAAACGCGTACACCAAATTTTACCGATTATTCAGCGCGTAAGTGAAAACCATGCAATGCGTGTACAATCTTCTATTTTAAATGAAGTCATTGAAGATTCAGTAGCACGTAACCCAGCGCCGACAGACAAAGGTCGCCGTCTACGTATTTACTACGCAACACAAGTAGCGATTCAACCACCAACATTCGTTGTATTCGTGAACGAACCAGAATTAATGCACTTCTCATACGAACGCTTCTTAGAAAATCGTATTCGTGAAACGTTTGACTTTGAAGGGACACCAATTCGTTTAATTACTCGTGCACGCGCATAGGGGGTTATTGATGTGGAGAACATTTCCGTTTTAGGCGCAGGTTCATGGGGGACAGCGCTTGCCATTGTTTTAGCAGAAAATGGACATCGTATTCGCATTTGGTCGCATCGACAAGACCAAGTGGATGAAATAAATACGCAGCATACGAACGCGAAGTATTTACCAAACACGACGCTACCGATGAACTTAGTCGCGACAGCATCACTACAACAAGCAGTCGACGAAAGCGATATGATTGTTGTCGCTGTACCGACGAAGGCAATACGCAGCGTTTGTCAGCAGTTTGTACCTTTCATGCGTGAGGAAAAGCTATTCGTTCACGTTTCAAAGGGGATTGAACCAGATTCATTAAAGCGTATTTCCGAGCTATTAGCAGAGGAAATTCCGTCTATGCTTCGCAGTGATATCGTCGTGTTATCAGGACCGAGTCACGCAGAGGAAGTTGTGCTACAGCATCCGACGACGGTAACAGTCGCATGTGAAAATATGCGAGCAGCAGAGCGCGTGCAAGATGCGTTTATGAGCAGCTATTTCCGTGTTTATACGTTAGAGGACGTCATCGGAGCTGAAATTGGCGGCGCCTTAAAAAATGTCATCGCACTTGCAGCAGGAGCGGTTGATGGCTTAGGCTACGGCGACAATGCAAAAGCAGCACTCATAACGCGCGGCTTAGCTGAAATTTCACGCCTCGGTGTAAAAATGGGGGCGAATCCGCTCACGTTTGCCGGGTTAACAGGCATGGGGGATTTAATCGTCACATGTACGAGCGTGCATTCACGTAACTGGCGTGCAGGTAATTTGCTTGGCAAAGGTTACAAGCTCGATGAAATTTTAGAGCAAATGGGCATGGTCGTTGAAGGTGTTCGTACTGCAAAGGCGGCGCATCAGCTCGCAGCAAAGTACGACGTCGCCATGCCAATCTCAAGCGCGTTATATAGTGTGCTATTTGAAGCAACACCACCGAAGCAAGCAGTAGATGCATTAATGGCGCGTATGAAAAAGCGCGAAATTGATGAAATGATGTAAAATGAAAACCATTGATGGACGCATGTGCCATTAATGGTTTTTTTGTTCGTTCATCACCGTAAGCTAGAGTTGATGCATAAAAGTTGTTTAAAACGAGAGGCGGATTCCAGCGGGAAAAGCGAAAGTTTCTTTTGTGACGAGTAACTACACGAGCCTCAAAACTCCGCAATCGACGAGAAAGCTTGAGGAAGGTGATCAACGCCACTATACGAGCCATTACCTTCAAAACAAACATCGTGTTCGTCGCCGCGCCCTAGCAATTGATGTGCGACGAGTAATCGCAAGGGCACCTATTTTTTTGTCTCGAGTAATTGAACAGACAAAGCGAGCCGTCATACGCGAAATGCCAGTGGAATGACTAATCAACATACATAGTTATAGTGAAGTGAAAATGTTTTAAGTGAGCATTTTTACGTGTAAACGAAGGTATGTGGTATAATAAAGTAAAAAATATGGCGAAAGGGTGTAAGCGAATGGGACCACTTTCACATTTACCTGCACTAGACGTAATGTGGGTATCGTTTTACTGTATCTTTTTTTTACTCACATCAATTGGTTTAATTTATTTAGTGCGCCATAAAATTCAAAACCGGCTTATGCAAGGCGTTACAAAATTTGTCGCATACAGCTTGTTTTTTATCGGGTCATTTTTAATGGTGCTCGTCGTAGCGACTTGGCCAGCATAAGGAGGGATCGTAAATGAACAAACGATTATATGCGATGGCGATGAGTGTGATGTTGCTAGCAGGATGCGGTGGCTTAGCGGCTTCACCAGAGGAAGTGCGCGTGCAGCAGCAAGTGAGCGAGGCAGATTTAATCGCCGTACAGCAGGCGGTCGATACGTTTAAGGCAGAAACGAGCGTGCTGCCAATTAAGACGACCGAGCATGATACGAACGTGTACATAAAATATTTACTCGATTTTCAAAAGATTGTACCAAAGCATGTAGCGAGCATACCGGACAATGCATATGAGCGTGGTGGCATTTATCAATATGTGCTGTACAACGTAGAAAAAGATCCGACCGTTAAGCTAGTCGACTTGCATGCAGCCGAGCGCATTCGAGAAATTAATTTGCGTGTGCTCGTTCAAAAGTATCCTGCGTTCGATGAGAAGGTAGCGCCATACATTTACACGCTCGATTACGAAAAGATGGGGTTAGATGAGCTAACGGTGCCGAGCCCATATTCAACGACGCATTTGCCAATCGTTGTGACGACAACTGGTGAGCCGATCGTTGACTATCGCATTGATTTTCAACGTTTTATTGATGAGGGCATAATCGAAGCCGCACCAGGGGATGATTTACAGCAGCTCGTCGCACAGCAAATGAACGTGCTGCCAGCGTATTCTGTACCGTACACAGTTGATGAAAATGAAAATGTCATTTTTATGTATGATGGGCAATGAAAAATGTTGTTACAGCAATGGTTACAGGCGATTTTTTGTGAATTTACAGCGATTTATGGCAAAAAATGGTTAAAAACGACCAAAATCGACAAAAACGTTGAAAAATAAGGGTTTTTTGCGTTTACTTTAGTCAAAATAGTGTATAGTATATTTAGAGTAAAGAAACGTTGGTAATGGCAAAGTAAATGATTGAACAAGAGAATAATGACGGCGATCGTGCGCAGCTGAATTCGGTTGCAACAACATTTTCGTTATGTTACTCTTTTATCATCATGAAGTGACCGTAGCCCTTGAGAGGAGGTGAATCGTGTGAATAAAACAGAATTAGTGAACTCTGTTGCTGAAGCTGCAGGTCTTTCTAAAAAAGACGCTTCTAAAGCAGTTGATGCTGTATTTGATACAATTCAAGACGCTCTTGCAAAGGGTGACAAAGTACAATTAATCGGTTTTGGTAACTTTGAAGTGCGTGAACGTGCGGCTCGTAAAGGTCGTAACCCACAAACTGGTGACGAAATCGAAATTGCTGCTAGCAAAGTACCTGCTTTCAAACCAGGTAAAGCGCTTAAAGATGCTGTAAAATAATACAGCTTTGCAACTACATAGAACGGCCTCAAAACAGTTTATGTTTTGGGGCTGTTCTTTTTTTATGCTCTTTTCATAGTAGTGAAGTGAAAAGTCGTTTTGCGCTTGCGTATAGAATGTGCTACGATGCAAGTTGAGGTTGATTTTAGGAGGAATTGAAGCTAAATGACGAATGTTGATTTAAACAAAATAGAGCAAGCAGTAAAGATGATTTTAGAAGCGGTTGGTGAAGATGTAAACCGAGAAGGCTTACTAGATACACCAAAGCGCGTATCAAAAATGTATGCAGAAATGTTTAGTGGCTTACAAATGGATCCACGCGAATATTTCAGCACGGTATTTCATGAGGATCACGAGGAATTCGTGCTCGTAAAAGATATTGGATTTCACTCGATGTGTGAGCATCACTTAGTACCGTTTTACGGCAAGGCACACGTTGCGTACATTCCACAAGACGGCAAAGTAGCGGGCTTAAGCAAGCTCGGTCGCTGCGTTGAAACGGTTGCTCGTCGCCCGCAATTACAAGAGCGTATTACATCAACAGTCGCAGATACAATTATGGAAATGTTACAGCCAAAAGGTGTGTATGTTGTCGTTGAAGCAGAGCATATGTGCATGACGATGCGTGGCTTAAAAAAACCGGGAGCAAAAACAATTACATCTGTTGCACGCGGTGTGTACGAAACGGATGATGTGAAGCGTCAAGAAATCATTTCATTTATTCAAATGTCTTAATATGCCTAACACATTGTGATAGAATATACAAAGACTATAGTGAATGAGGGGAGTTTAGCTACTTATGGCACAACAAGATTATATTGTAATTGAGGCGGAGGAAGATGGCGTACATGTCATCGGTTTAACACGCGGAACGGATACAAAATTCCATCATTCTGAGAAGCTAGATGCAGGCGAAGTTATGATTGCGCAATTTACAGAACATACGTCGGCAATGAAAATTCGTGGGAAGGCGAAAATTCACACATGTAATGGCGTCATTGAAAGCGCACCGAAAGCGAAATGAGCAATTCGAACGTATGAGCTAATTAGTTAAGCTATTGCTAAAAAGCGAGTATAATAGTGAGAGAAAACATTGTCTTCGACGATGAGCGAAATGGAGCAAGAAACATGAATGAAACATCCATTCAGCAGGCAATCGATAAGTTTAAGCAAACGATTTATTCATATATTCATCACCCATCTCTTCTATCGTATACGGGTAAGCCTGTATTAAATGAAAATCAGCTGTTTTACTTATTGTTGCCGTTTTTTAATGAGGAGCAGTGGACAGAGGAGCATTTTGAAAGCGCTGTAACAGCAGCAATCGTCAGCACCGCTTTATATGAGCATGAAAAAATAAGCGAGCAAGGTGGCATTTCAATTACGCAACAAGTTGTCGTGCTAGCGGGGGATTTTTATAGTGGGCGTTATTACGAGGTGCTTGCACATCAAGGTAATTTCAGTATGATTCGCGCGCTATCAGAGGCGATCGTTAAACGTTGTGAGCAGCAAATTCAAGTGTATGAAGGGCAGCTGACAACATGTAACGAATGGCTTCATGCGATGATGACCGTTGAAAGTGAACACGTTACGCAATTTTACAACAACTATCAATTTACACAATATCGTGAAATAGCAGAGCAAAGTCTTTTATATTTGCGCTTGCAGTCAGAGCTGCGTGCACATGAAACGAACGAAGCATCACTTTTGCTAATGCGTATGCTTGAGCAAGGCATTACGATCGCAGCACTTGAGCAGCAGCTGCAAGAGCTAGGTAATCGCATTGCAACAGACATTGCGAGCAGCAGTATACGTCCGATGTTAAAGAAGCTGTTAGCGGCACGTATTGAACAAAACAAAGTAGCATTAACACCATTAATGAAAGAGGTTTAATAAATGGTAAAATCGAAGGAACAGCACGTACATGAAGTATTTGAATCGATTTCAAATAACTATGATAAAATGAACTCAGTAATTAGCTTCCAAATGCACGTACAATGGCGCAAAGACACGATGCAGCGAATGGGTGTTCCAAAAGGTGCAAAAGCTTTAGATGTGTGCTGTGGTACAGCTGATTGGACGATTGCACTTGCCGAGGCGGTTGGACCAACTGGGGAAGTAAAAGGATTAGATTTTAGCGAAAGTATGTTAGAGGTAGGCAAGCAAAAAACAGCAAACATGCCAAACGTTGAGCTTATTCACGGCAATGCGATGGAGCTACCGTTTGAGGATAATACGTTTGATTATGTAACGATTGGTTTTGGCTTACGTAACGTACCAGACTATATGCAAGTGTTGCGCGAATTACACCGCGTCGTTAAACGTGGAGGCATGGTTGTTTGTTTAGAAACATCACAATCAGAAATTCCAGTATACCGCCAATTATTCCGCTTTTATTTCACATATATTATGCCTGTATTCGGTAAATTATTTGCAAAAAGCTACAAAGAATATTCATGGCTACAAGAATCGGCAAACGAGTTCCCAGGTATGCGTGAGCTAGCGAGCATGTTCCGCGAAGCAGGCTTTAAAGACGTCAGCTACCGAGCGTATAGCGGTGGAGCTGCTGCGATGCATTTAGGCTACAAAAAACAATAGTAGGAAGGTCTGTTCACGTGGAAAAGATGAAGCTAGCATTACTATATGCTGAATTTAAGTCAGATATAGATGTCATCGAAAAAGAATTAGTACAAGCGTTGAACTCGTCTTCACATATGTTAAATGACGCATCGGTTCATTTAGTACAAGCAGGGGGCAAGCGCATTCGTCCAGTGTTCGTATTACTTTGTGCGAAATTTGGGCAATATGATATTGAACGACTGAAGCATGTTGCTGTCCCGCTAGAGCTTGTCCATATGGCATCGCTTGTGCATGATGACGTCATTGATGACTCAAATATGCGACGTGGGCAGCATACGGTGAAAGCACAATGGAACAACCGTGTGGCGATGTATACAGGTGATTTTATTTTTGCGCGTGCGCTACAGTCGTTAGCACATATCGAGCAGCCGATCATTCACCAAGTACTCGCACACACGATGGTTGAGCTGTGCAACGGGGAAGTCATTCAAATCGAAGACAAATTCCAACTAAATCAAAATATTAAAACGTATTTTCGCCGCATTAAGCGTAAAACAGCACTCTTAATTGAATCGAGCTGTTACATGGGGGCACTCGCAGCAGGTGTGTCACAAAAAGACGCAATGCATTTGAAGCGTTTTGGTTATTTTGTCGGAATGAGCTATCAAATTATTGATGATATTTTAGACTTTACAGCAACAGATAAAGAATTAGGCAAGCCAGCAGGTAGTGATTTATTAAATGGCAACATTACATTGCCGGTCATTTATATGCAAAACGATCCGCGCATTCAAGCGTATGTCGAGCAAATCCAGACAGGTCAATTAACGGAACAAGAGCGTCAGCATATGTTAACACTCGTGCGCAACTCAGAGGCAATCGCGAAAGCATCCGCTATTAGCGAACGTTACTTACAAAAAGCATTACACGAAATTGATCAATTACCGAAGCACCCAATGCGAAAAAAGCTTCGTGACATTGCGCGATTTATCGGAAAGCGTGACTTCTAATTTCATTAGAGTGTCATGCTTTTTGCATATTAAACAGATTTATTTGAGCGATAAATAAAAGGTTCATCACCGTAAGCTGGGGTTGACGTATAAAAGTTGCTTGAAACGAGAGGCGGACTCCAGCGGGAAAAGCGAAAGTTTCTTTTGCGACGAGTAACCGCAGCAGCACGAGCCTCGAGACCCCGCAGTCGTGAGGCACGAACGACGAGGAGGCTTGAGGAAGCGATAAGCGCCACTACACGAGTCATCGCCTCCATGACCAACATCGTGTTCGCCACCGCGCCCGCGGAAAGCCTACCTCGACGCGAAAAGCAACCCCGAGTTATGGTGAAGAGCCAAATAAAAATGCCATACGAAATAGTTACAGCAAAAAACGACATATGGCGCGTATAAATCGGTGCGTTGTAATCGAGAGTTAACAGAAAAGAGCGAAATCGCGCACTTTGACAACATTTTGTTGAATCATGTAACACATTTTGGTAGAATTGATAAGTAGGGGACTAATCCCTTTATACAGATTCTAAGGAGTGTTATTACACATGGCAATCGAACAAACTTTCTTAATGGTTAAACCTGATGGCGTAGACCGTCAAGTAATCGGCGATATCGTAGACCGCTTTGAGCGTCGCGGTTTTGTATTAAAAGGCGCTAAATTAATGGTAGCTTCAAAAGAGTTAGCTGAAAAGCATTACGCTGAGCACGCTGAGCGTCCATTCTTCGGCGAATTAGTAGACTTCATCACTTCTGGACCAGTGTTCGCAATGGTTTGGGAAGGTGAAAACGTAATCAAGTTAGCTCGTATCATGATGGGTGCTACAAAACCAGAAGATTCAAATCCTGGTACAATCCGTGGTGACTACGCTACAACGTTATCACACAACGTTATTCACGGTTCTGACTCTCTTGCATCTGCAGAGCGCGAAATCGGATTATGGTTCGGTTCTGAATTAGTATAATTCAGCAGTAAAAAAGCACTTGGACGTTTCGGCGTTCAAGTGCTTTTTTATGCGTTATGAGCGTTTTTTGTAGTTACATGTACCGATGAAAAACGTGTTGCAACTATGCACATACATAACTTTCCGCTATAATTAATGTACGAACATAGAGAGGAAAGATGTACATGTCTGATTATGAACAGTTTATAGAAGGTATTAAGCGTAAAACAGGCATCGACTTAGCGCTCTACAAAGAGGCTCAAATGAAACGACGCTTAACATCTTTATATGAGAAAAAAGGCTATAAAAGCTTCGTTGATTTTTTACGTGCTGTAGAGGCAGACCGCGATTTAATGAATGAATTTTTAGATCGCATGACGATTAACGTATCGGAATTTTATCGTAACGGTAAGCGTTGGGAAGTATTACAAAA
The DNA here is from genome assembly GCF_001700325.1 of Caryophanon latum. Classification (GTDB taxonomy): domain Bacteria; phylum Bacillota; class Bacilli; order Bacillales_A; family Planococcaceae; genus Caryophanon; species Caryophanon latum. The sequence continues at coordinate 19,409 of NZ_MATO01000043.1, read as the reverse complement.
CAAAATTTTCCCAAAGCTATTAGCGGAAAATAAACGCTTAAAAATTTGGAGTGCAGCTTGTTCGACTGGTGAGGAGCCATATTCGTTAGCGATGGTGTTATCGCAGCACATTCCGATGTCACAAGTGCAAGTGCTAGCGACGGATTTAGATGAAAATGTCATTCAAAAGGCGAAAAATGCGGTGTACCCAGAGCGTTCACTTGCAGAAGTGCCAGCGGATGTAAAATCGAAGTACTTTTCACAGGAAGGTTCATTTTACCGTGTGAAAGATGAAGTGAAGCGCACTGTAACATTTAAACGCCATAATTTACTGAAGGATACATACGATAGTAACTTTGATTTAATCGTTTGCCGCAACGTCATGATTTACTTTACTGAGGAAGCGAAGGACCAAATTTATCATAACTTCAGTAAAGCATTACGCTCAGGCGGTATTTTATTCGTCGGCAGCACCGAACAAATTTTCAACCCAGCACGATATGGCTTTGAAGTAGAGGATACGTTCTTCTATCGCAAAATATAGTTTGTAATATGTAATTTCCGACGCTTTTCGCCTAACTTTCGGCAAAAGCGTCTTTTTCATTCGGCAAATTGTGATATAGTAACAGAGTAAATTAAAATTCGGAAAATTCATATTAATGTATGTGTTTTTCCTTATTTGCAGGGTAGATTTTTGATGAAACTATGATATAGTGAATAATACATACTTTAGCGAGTTGAAGGGAGAAAGTGTTTTATGCGTTACTTAACAGCAGGAGAGTCTCATGGACCTCAATTAACAGCCATTATTGAAGGATTACCAGCTCAATTTGAGGTTACAAAGGAAATGATTAACTACGATTTAAAGCGTCGTCAAGGTGGACACGGACGCGGTCGTCGTATGCAAATTGAGAAGGATCTTGTTGATATTACATCAGGTGTGCGTCACGGAAAAACATTAGGTTCTCCTGTAGCATTAGTTGTAACAAATGATGATTTCAAGCATTGGACGAAAATTATGGGGGCAGACCCACTACCAGAAGATATTGACCCAGAGGAAATTAAGCGTCAAATCTCACGTCCACGTCCTGGGCATGCCGATTTAGTAGGAGGCATGAAATACGGTCACCGCGATTTACGAAACGTATTAGAGCGTTCAAGCGCGCGTGAAACGACAGTACGTGTAGCAGTCGGTTCAGTCGCAAAAGCGTTACTGCGCGAGCTAGGCATTCACGTCGTGTCACACGTAACAGAAATCGTTGGCATTAAAGCAGACCCAGCGAGCATCGAAGGCAAATCAGCGGACGAAATTCGTACAATTATTGAAGAAGATGCGTGCTACTGTGCGGATCCAGAAGCTTCAGCGAAAATGGTCGAAGCAATCGATGCAGCGAAAAAAGAAGGCGACTCAATTGGTGGTGTTGTCGAAGTCATCGTAGAAGGCTTACCAGCAGGCATTGGCTCTTATGTGCATTACGACCGCAAGCTAGATGGCAAATTAGCACAGGCGATGCTTTCAATTAACGCATTTAAAGGTGTTGAATTTGGCATTGGCTTTGAAATGGCACGTAAAAAAGGGTCAGAAGTACACGATGAAATTTTATGGGATGAGGAAAAAGGCTATACGCGCGCAACGAACCGTTTAGGCGGCTTAGAAGGCGGTATGACAACAGGTATGCCACTTGTCGTTCGCGGTGTCATGAAGCCAATTCCGACGCTTTATAAGCCACTTCAAAGTATCGATATTGAAACGAAAGAGCCATTTAAAGCGACAGTTGAGCGTTCGGATGCTTGTGCAGTACCAGCAGCGTCAATCGTAGCAGAAGCGGTCATTTCATTTGAAATTGCAAAGGCGATTTTAGAGCAATTCCACGCAGATCAATTACCACAGCTCCAAGCACAAATCGAGGAGCTACGTGCGTACACGAAGGGGTTCTAATATGATTCGAGTAGCGACAGCATCACATGCATACAATGTGTTATTTGGACATTCATTTTTACGTGAAGCGTTTGAATCACTTGCAGACATTACACGTACAGCAGACCGCATTTTCGTCTTAACCGATGAAAACGTATGGAAGGCGCAGGGGGACACGTTCACCGCTGCGTTCCCATTGCCGTTTGAAGTATACGTATTACCAGGTGGCGAGGCGTGTAAAAGCTTTGACCAATACAACGCGTGCCAAACGTTTTTACTACAGCAGCGTGCAACACGTAAATCGCTCATTATTGCGTTCGGTGGAGGCGCGGTTGGAGACTTATCAGGGTTCGTAGCGGCGACGTTTATGCGCGGCATTCCGTTCATTCAAGTACCGACAACGATTTTAGCGCACGATTCAGCAGTTGGTGGCAAAACGGCGATCAATCATCCGCTAGGGAAAAATATGATTGGTGCGTTTTATCAGCCACAAGCAGTTGTGTATGACATTGCATTTTTAAAGACGTTACCCGAGCAAGAAATTCGCTCAGGGATGACAGAGGTCATTAAACATGCGCTCATTTCAGATGAGGCGTGGTTGAATGAACTGATGAGCCGTTCGATTTACGATTATAGTGATGACGAATTATCGCATCACTTGCAAAAAGGGACGCAAGTAAAAGCGAACATCGTTGCAGAAGACGAAACAGAGCAATCGGTGCGTAAATATTTAAATTTAGGGCATACATACGGTCACGCAATTGAAGCGGCAAGCGGCTACGGCAACTTGTCACACGGTGAGAGCGTCATGATTGGCTTAATTTACTGTTTACTGCTGAGCGAGCAATACGGTGGCGTGACGCGCGAGCAAACGATGTCAGTATACCGCTATGCACAGTCGCAACGATATCCGTTTGATGCGGTAGCGAAGTTTGATTTTGAAACGTTACTTAGCTATATGCAAAAAGATAAAAAAGCAGAATACGGCGAGCTACAATTTGTGCTACTAAGCAAAATTGGCGAGCCTTACGTACAAAAAGTAGACGTAGCACAATGTCAGGAAGTAGACGTTTTACTGCGCCAATTAATTGCGGAGGGATCACAATGATTCGAGGAATGCGTGGAGCGATTACAATTGAAAAAGATGAGCCACAATTAGTATGGGATGAAACGGTGAAGCTTGTGCAAGCAATTGTAGAGCAAAACAACGTCGAGCCAGATCATATTGCATCAATTATTATTTCAACAACACCAGACATTACGTCAGCGTTTCCAGCACGCTCAGTTCGCATGCTAGACGGCTGGGATTATGTGCCGATTATGTGCATGCACGAAATGAACGTAGAAGGGGCACTTCCTCTTTGCATTCGCGTGTTGTTACACGTTGAAACAGAAATCGCACAGCGCGACATTACGCACGTTTATTTAAACGATGCCATTAAATTACGCCCAGACTTAGCGGCGAAGTAAGGAGTTTATCCGTCATGAAATGGAAGCAACAAATTTTAGGCATGAAGCCATATAAACCAGGCAAACCAGTAGAAGAAGTACAGCGCGAGTTCGGCTTAGATGAAGTTGTAAAGCTTGCGTCAAATGAAAACCCATTTGGCTTCTCACCAAAAGTGAAACAATTTTTAGCACAAGACCAATCACACCATGAAATTTATCCAGACGGCTATGCACAAAGCTTACGTACAGCTGTTGCGGAATTCGTTGGCGTACAGGAAAATCAGCTTATTTTCGGTAACGGCTCAGACGACTTAATCGCCATTTTAACGCGTGCGCTACTTGCACCAGGTGTGAATACGGTCATGGCAACACCGTCATTTTCTCAATATGCACATAATGCGCAAATTGAAGGAGCGGAAGTGCGTGAAGTGCCACTTGTTGATGGCAACCACGATTTAGACGGCATGCTTGCACAAATTGATGACAACACAGCGATCGTATGGATTTGTTCACCAAACAATCCAACAGGTGGTATCGTACCAGCAGCGGCGTTAAAAGCGTTTTTAGCGAAAGTGCCAAGCGATGTGTTAGTTGTATTAGATGAAGCGTACTATGAATACGTAGACAACGAGGAACACGAAAATGCGGTGCCATACGTCGAGCAATTTCCGAACGTTATTATTTTACGCACGTTCTCAAAAGCGTACGGCTTAGCAGGCTTCCGTGTCGGCTACGGCATTGCACAAGCGGACGTCATTTCGATGCTTGACCCAGTGCGCGCGCCGTTTAACAATACGGTACTTAGCCATAAAGTTGCTGAAATTGCGATTCGTGATCAAGCGTTTATTCAGCAATGTAAAGAGTTAAACAAAGAAGGACGTAAGCAGTACGTTGCGTTTTGTGAAAAGCACAACTTACATTACTTCCATTCAGAAACGAACTTCATCTTATTTGACGTAAAAGCAGATAGCAATGTCGTGTTCCAAGAGCTTATGAAGCGTGGCTTTATTATTCGAAGCGGAGCAGCACTTGGTTTACCAGGCTACATTCGCGTAACAATTGGTACGAATGCACAAAATGCGAAGTTTTTACAAAAGCTTGAGGAAGTGCTTGTAGAACAAGGAGTTTTTGCATGACAAAAACAGTGCTTGTTGTCGGACTAGGCTTAATTGGAGGCTCGGTCGCACTTGCGCTACAAAAAGCTCCAGACGTACGAGTTATTGGCTATGATGTAGATGAAGTGACGATGAAAATCGCCAAGCAAATAAATATGATTGAATACGGTGTGAAAACGGTGCAAGAAGGGGCAGAGCAAGCGGATGTCATCATCTTTGCGACACCTGTGAGCATTACCGTTGAGCATTTAAATACATTGCCGTCGTGGGACTTAAAGGAGCGCGTCATCGTAACGGATACGGGCAGCACGAAGCAAGCGGTGATGGCTGCAGGGCAAGCATTACGTGCGCGCGGCATTACGTTAGTTGGTGGACACCCGATGGCAGGCTCGCATAAAAGCGGTGTAACAGCTGCAAAGCCGCATTTATTTGAAAATGCGTATTACATTTTAACGGCGCTTGACGAGCAAGATCGCTGGGCGGTGGACGAGCTAAAGCGTTTACTGCGCTATACGCATAGTAAAATTGTCGAAGTGTCAGCAGAGGAACATGACCATATGACAGCGGTCGTAAGCCATTTCCCGCACATCATTTCAGCTTCACTTGTGCATCAATTGCAACAAGAAGATGCGGATTATCCGATGGCGAAATTGCTTGCGGCAGGAGGTTTCCGTGATGTGACGCGCATCGCTTCTTCTAATCCGTCGCTATGGCGGGACATTACGCTGCAAAACCGCGATAAAATTTTAGAGCAGCTGACGAAATGGCAGCAAGAAATGGAGCGCGTAAAAGACATTTTACAAGCGGGCATTCCACAGCACGTTGAACAATATTTCGGCGATGCGAAAAAGCTGCGCGATTCGCTACCGTTTAGCGGCGGCGCACTGTTCTCGACGTTTGACTTGCAAGTGGACATTCCCGATTACCCAGGGGTTATTTCGGTTGTGACAGGCTTACTTGCGGACGAAAACATTTCAATTACGAACTTACGCATTGTCGAAGCGCGCGAGGACGTATACGGTATTTTAGTTATTAGCTTCCAAACAGAGGAAGACCGCTTACGTGCGCAAACGTGCATCGAAACACGCGCGAAGTTCGAAACACATATTGCATAATAAGAGGCGTCCGCGATTACCGTCCGGGCGCCTTCCTTTTAAATAAAAATAGAATGCTGCTCGATGCGGAGAGCAACGCTAAACATGAATAGACAATGCTATTTAAATACATTTGAGGTGAGCATATGACGAAAAAAGTAATGGATTACAAACAACCATCGTTAAAAGGCACATTAACGGTACCAGGCGATAAATCAATTTCCCACCGTTCGATTATGTTCGGTGCAATTGCAGAAGGGACAACGACTGTATCAGGCTTCTTGCTTGGTGAAGATTGCTTAAGCACAATCGACTGCTTTAAAAAGCTAGGCGTCGACATTCAAGTAGACGGCACGAACGTAACGGTTAACAGTAAAGGAATCGATGCGTGGGAAGAGCCAAAGGAAGTGCTATACACAGGTAACTCTGGTACGACGACGCGCCTAATGATGGGGCTGTTATCAGGTACAAATTTACATACAGTCATGACAGGGGACGCATCGATCGGCAAACGTCCGATGCGTCGTGTAGCCGATCCGCTACGTCAAATGGGCGCAAAAATTGCAGGGCGTGAAAACGGACAATACACACCGCTTGCAATTCAAGGGACGCAGCTTGAGGCGATGGATTACACAATGCCAGTTGCATCAGCTCAAGTAAAGTCGGCTATTTTATTAGCAGGCTTACGCGCGAACGGTACGACGATTGTGCGTGAGAAGGAAGTATCACGCGACCATACAGAACGCATGCTACGTCAATTCGGTGCGAAAGTGGACGTTGTAGACGGCGTTGTATCGTTTGAAGGCGGACAAAAGCTAACAGCAACACATGTGAACGTACCAGGCGACATTTCGTCAGCAGCATTTTTCTTAGTAGCAGGCGCAATTGCACCGAAATCTGAAATCGTATTGGAAAATGTCGGCGTGAACGAAACGCGTGCAGGTATTATCGACGTTTTACAGCAAATGGGGGCAAACTTAGAGGTGAAAAGCGACGGAGAAGCAGCAGAGCCAACAGCGACGCTTACAATTCGTACGTCACAGCTACAGGCGACGACAATTGAAGGCGCACTGATTCCGACCTTAATTGATGAAGTGCCGATTTTAGCGCTACTTGCGACACAAGCAAACGGCAAAACGATCATTCGTGATGCAGAGGAGCTAAAAGTGAAAGAGACAGATCGCATTACAGCGGTTGTCGATGAGCTAAAAAAATTAGGTGCAAACATTGAGGCGACGGATGACGGCATGATTATCGAAGGTCCGACGCGCTTACACGGCGGCAAGCTGCGCACGTACGGCGACCACCGCATCGGCATGATGGCAGCAGTAGCGGCACTAATTACAGATGGCGCTGTTGAAATTGACGACGCGGAATGTATCGCGGTATCGTACCCGACGTTCTTTGAGCATGTGGACGCAGTACTGAAATAAATAACGACGAAAACACCTAGACATTGCTTCAATTCTAGGTGTTTTTCTTGTCATATACGATTTTGTCATGTAGCATGAATACATGACTAACGAAAAGTAAGGTGAACGAATTTGGAAGAAACGATTTTTGAAGCATTACAGCAAGGCGATTTAGCAGCAGTGGACGCGCAGCTTGATTCATTTTTAGTGCAAGGTACACCTGATGTGCAATACGCATTTGCGGAAGGTTGCGTGCAGCTCGGTTTTATTGCACAAGCAGACCGCGTGTTTGAACATTTACAATATTTATTTCCAGAAGAAGCGCAGTTGAAAATTGACCGTGCGCAAGTGCAAATGGAGCTAGGGGACGAGGATTCGGCGCTTGAGCTATTAATGGACGTGCGAGATGACGAGCCAGAATATCCGCAAGCATTGCTCGTACTTGCTGACTTTTATCAAATGCAAGGGCTGTATGAAGTAGCAGAGCAACGTTTAAACGATGCCCTTGAGCTATTGCCAGAAGAGCCGCTACTGCATTTTGCGAAGGCGGAGCTACTCGTTGAAATTGGGCGCTTTACAGAAGCCGCACGTTTATATGAGGAGCTATATGCGCAGCAGCACGACTTTGCCGGTGTGAACTTAGCGGCACGTTTAGCGGAAGTGTACCGAGCAGGCGCAGCGTACGAAACGGCGCTTGATTATTACATGAAAGCACTAGAAGATGACGTAACAGCCGACTTACTATTTGGCTCTGCGTATGCGGCGTTCCAAGTCGAAAAGTACGATACAGCGATTTTGCAGCTGGAAGATTTAAAGGAGCTTGACCCTGATTATTTCTCAGCGTATTTACTGCTTGCACAAAGCTATGGCATGCAGGAGCAAAATGACAAGGCGTACACAGCAATTTTAGAAGGTATTGCGCGCGATGAGTACGACAAGTCACTATTTTTATACGCAGGGAAAATGGCGCTTAAAAATAGTTTACCGCAAAAAGCAGAGGAGCATTTACAGCAAGCATTAGCGCTTGATCCAGAATATATGGAAGCCGCGCTTGTGCTTATGTCACTCTATGCACAGCAAGAGCGCGACGAGGAAGTCATTGCGCTATACGAAGATTTAAACCGCAACGACTTTGACTGGACGGCGCTTTATCCGTTCGTTGCAAAGGCGCATGTCAATTTAGAGCAATATAAGGAAGCGGCGGCGTATTACGACGAGGCGTACCGCGACCACGCAGAAGATGCGAGCTTTTTGGAGGAGTATGCATACTTTTTATTAGAGGAAGGGCGTCGTGATGATGCGAAGCGCGTTGTAGCGGAGCTCATTGCACTCGATCCGTCAGAAGACCGTTACAACGATTTACAATTAAGTCTTGATTAAAAGGGGGCTACGTATTTGACATCATTTGTATCCGTCGATGAAAAACGAGTATTTGTAGAGTGGTTTTTACGCAATCATCAATTAAAGCGTCGCGAATGTGTTTGGATTTTGAATTATTTGTTAAGTGATGAAACGATTTTAGAGCGCGTGCACTTTACGGACGAGGCGCATTATTGTCCGCGTGCAATGGTCATGTCGACAACAGACACATCAGGCATTCCGTTTCGTTTTTATAAAGGCAATATTATGACGTCTGATGCGGAGAAATCTTTTCATGACTTGCGCTTGCATGATGACGAAGCAATTTACATTCAGCTCAATTTCCAAAACGTACCGCCGAGCGCTGAATATTTAGCAGTGCTTGAGGAAAATCCGTACATGCCGCAATCTCGACAAAGCAATCAGCACGACCGCATCGTCGCAGAGCAGCTCGTCAATGAAAGCTTGCATCATTTCCAAGAGGAGAAGCTGCTCGTTGAAATTGACGAGGCGCTCGACCGCGGTGATAAAGAACGCTTTATTGAATTATCTCAACTATTAAAAAAAATACGAGCGTTATAACAACAAAGCGAAATAATTGGCGTGCCGTTATTTCGCTTTTTGTATGTTGTAAGATGCGTTTGTAAAATGAAGGTTCATCATCGTAAGTTAGGGGTGACAAATCAAATGTGATGTTACTCGTAGTGGAGAGGCGGACTCCTGCGGGATAAGCCCGAGCCTCGAGACCCCGCAGGAGCGCAGCGACGAGGATGCTTGAGGAAGGTGATAATCGCCACTATACGAGCTATCACCTTCAGAATAAACATCTTGTTCACCCTCGGAAAGCATGCCTCGATGTGAAAAGCAACCTAAAGTTATAGTGAAGAGCCAAAATGAACTAAAAAAATTAAAAGAAGGTGACGAACGTGAAGTTCAACGTACATGATATGACGATTTTTCAACAACAAAAAGATTTTATCGACACGGCAATTGTGCCGCTTGTGCATTTAGATTTTTCGGTGCCAAATTTGCTGCAATCGAGCGCTGCGGCGAACTATTTATTCGCACTTACAAATTATATTGAACAACAATTTAAAGGACGCGTTGTGTTATTGCCACCCGTTTGTTATACGACGCTGCTGCGCAGTAAAGAGCTCATTCAAAATGTACATAGCGAGCTTGACAATGCAGGCTTTAAGCACGTTTTTTATATGACATCAGACGTGTGTTGGCGCAATTTAGGGGAAGGACATTCAATTATATGGATGCCTGCCATTCCACTTGAATCGATGGATGACAACATACGCAGTAGTATTTTAGAAGAACAATTTAAGCAAATTGTGCCGCAGATGATTACCGAGTGGAGCCATGTGTAACGGCTTATAGAATGTTCCTTAACTTCATAAAATAGGATTTTCGTGTATTGACCGAGAATATTTAATGATATATCATAGAATTGTCGTAGTATTGCTATTATTGTGACAGTGTGACGTTTTAGTTGGAGGGGGGAAAAGGATGAGTAAAAATCCAGTTTCACGACGACAATTTCTCGGCTACACATTAACCGGCGTCGGAGGCTTTATGGCAGCGAGTATGCTTATGCCAATGGTGCGTTTTGCGGTTGATCCTGTTTTACAAAAGAAAGATAGCGGGGACTTTATTGCGACCTCGCAAAAAGTAAGTGACTTAACGGAACAGCCTGTGCGTGTCGATTTCTCATTTGAGCAAGTGGACGGCTGGTACACATCGGATGTAACCAATTCTGCGTGGGTATATAAAGAAGGCGATAAAGTCGTGGCGCTTTCGCCGGTTTGTAAACATTTAGGCTGTACCGTTAACTGGGGAGGCGACCCCGCACAACCTGAGCAATTTTTCTGTCCGTGCCATCTAGGGCGTTACGAAAAAAACGGCAAAAATATCGCAGGGACGCCGCCGCTTGGTCCACTCGATCAATATGAAGTATCTGAAAAAGATGGCTTTGTGATGATTGGTAAAACAATTGCGAACGAATTAGTTTAATAATTGTTAGGGGGAGACATCAGTGCTAAATAAACTTTACGATTGGGTTGATGAACGCCTTGATATTACGCCTATTTGGCGAGATATTGCCGACCATGAAGTACCAGAGCACGTAAACCCTGCCCATCATTTTTCTGCGTTTGTTTACTGCTTTGGAGGGCTGACATTTTTCATTACAGTCATTCAAATTTTATCCGGCATGTTTTTAACGATGTATTACGTGCAAGATATTGACAACGCATGGAAGTCAGTATATTACTTACAAAACGAAGTCGCGTTCGGTGAAATTGTGCGCGGCATGCATCACTGGGGTGCGTCGTTAGTAATCGTCATGATGTTTTTGCATACGCTGCGAGTATTTTTTACCGGCTCGTATAAAAAACCGCGTGAGTTAAACTGGCTCGTTGGAGTAGGGATTTTTGGTATAATGCTCGGCTTAGGCTTTACAGGTTACTTATTGCCATGGGATATGAAAGCGTTATTTGCCACGAAGGTAGGAATCGAAATAGCGGCTTCTGTACCGTTTGTCGGTGGACTCATTAAAACATTATTAGCTGGTGACGCAACGATTTTAGGGGCGCAAACGTTAACGCGCTTTTATGCCATTCACGTATTTTTCTTACCCGCTGCGTTATTCGCGTTACTCGCACTACATTTTGTCATGATTCGACGCCAAGGGATTTCAGGACCATTGTAATGAACATTGCGAGCGAATAATGAAGGAGGGGGAACTTTATGCATCGTGGAAAAGGGATGAAATTTGTCGGCGATTCACGCGTTAAAGCGAACAATCGTATGCCAAATAAACCGAAAGATTATTCCGAATATCCAGGGCGCACCGAAGCGTTTTGGCCTGACTTTTTACTAAAGGAATGGATGGTTGGCGCTGTATTTTTAATCGGTTATTTACTGTTAACGGTCGCGCACCCATCACCACTTGAAGGGCAGGCGGATCCGACGAACACCGCATACATTCCACTGCCAGACTGGTACTTCCTACAGCTGTATCAGTTATTGAAGTATACGTATGCATCAGGTCCGTATAATATTATCGGCGCGATCGTTGTTCCAGGGCTTGCGTTTGGTGCATTAGCGCTTGCACCATTTTTAGATACAACGAAGGAGCGCAGTCCATTTAAGCGTCCATTGCCGACTGCATTCATGTTACTGGCGCTTGCATCGATGGTATATTTAACGTGGGAATCGGTTGTGAACCACGACTGGGAAGCAGCGAAAGCACAAGGTGAAATTAAACAAGAAGTAAATATTGAAATTGATGAAACGGCTGAAGGCTTTGTTTTACTGTCCGGTGCGCAAGGTGCGTCATGTATTGCGTGTCATGGCGGTGATTTAGCAGGCGGCGGTGCAGCACCTCCCCTCGTTGGCAATGAGCTGACGGCGGAAGAAGTAGCGGACGTCATTACGAACGGTCGCGGTACGATGCCAGCAGGTCAATGGGCTGGCACGGATGAAGAGCTTCAAGTTGTCGCAGATTTTATCGCGAGCTTGAAGGAAGAATAAGCAATACGAATGAGAACGGTGAAGCTGTGCGATGAATGAATCGCGCAGCTTTTTTATTTTCAATGGCAAGTCTGTAGTGTACACTTTGTAACAGTAGAAAGGAGAGGATTTTGTGCGAGAATTATGGATGCGTCTTTGGTACGTGCTATCGCATCGCACGTTTTTATGGCTGCTGCTTATTGTCAATGCAGCAGGAACAGTATACGGCTATATTTGGTACGGCGCACAGCTGTCACGAACGGAGCCGATTTTTTACATATTTGTACCGGATAGTCCGACTGCTTCGTTATTTTTTTGTATCGCCATTATCGGCTGGCTGCGCGGCACGAATTATCGGTTCATCGAGGTGCTTGCGTTCATTACGCTCATTAAATATGGCTTATGGGCGGACGTCATGAACATGCTGACGTGGTATGAGCGCGGAACGTTAAGTGCGCAAGGGTGGATGCTCGTTGCGTCACATTTTGCGATGGCATTACAGGCAGTGCTATACATTCCGAAGTACAATTTTGGCTTTATCGCCGTCATTGCAGCGGCGATTTGGACGTTGCATAATGACGTCATCGATTACGTGTTTGGGCAAATGCCATCGTATCCGTCGATTGCGCAATATGCGAACGAAATTGGATACTTCACGTTCTGGTTGTCGATTAGTTGTATTGTTTTTGCACTATACGTCAGTAAGCAACGCGGATTATTTGCCCATATGCGCGAAAATAGATAAAATAGTGTTATCGAAGGTGAAACGTTACGCTTTTACCACGTATTAGCGAATGCTAAAGGAAAGGAAGTTAATTCATGTTTATTGTTTACTTTTTACTCATTTTAATTTTGCCGTTGTATGCACAATGGAAAGTAAAAAGCACGTACAAAAAGTATGCACAAGTGTACTCAACGTCTGGTAAAACAGGTGAGCAAGTGGCACGTGAAATGCTTGACGCAAACGGTTTATACGATGTGCGTGTCGTACCAACACAAGGTTATTTATCAGATCACTACAATCCAGCAACAAAAACGGTTGCACTATCAGAGTCAAACTATTTTGGCACATCTGTTGCGGGTACAGCGGTTGCAGCGCATGAGGTAGGACATGCGATTCAGCATGCCGAAAGTTACACGATGTTAGCAATTCGCTCAAAGCTCGTGCCAGTTGCAAACATTTCTTCAAATGCATCATGGATTTTTATTTTAATTGGTATGCTAGCAAGTATGTCGAACTTATTATTATTAGGGATTGTATTAATGGCGGCTGGGGTTGCGTTCCAACTCGTCACGTTACCAGTTGAATTTGATGCATCAAGTCGAGCGATGAAGCAAATTGATTCGATGGGCATTATTAATAACGAGGAATACCCACAAGCGCGCAAAGTGTTAAACGCTGCAGCGATGACGTACGTAGCAGCAGCTGCTGTTGCGGTGATGGAGCTTGTTCGTTTAATTTTAGTGTATACAGGTATGACAAGCAGCGAAGATTAAGTATAGCTGCAATAGGAGAAAACCGTTATTGGAAAAGTTCATTTTCCGATAACGGTTTATTTTGTGTTACGTGAACGTTGCTTGAAACAAGAGGCGGACTCCTGCGGGAATAGTACGAGCGTCAAGACCCCGCAACCGCTCGCGGTGAGGAGGCTTGCGCTGTGCCCGCGGAAAGCCTGCCTCGAAGTGTAAAGCAACTTTGTATTATGAACGCTTAATGCAGCGGTCGCTTTTGGTCATCGAGCGTAAAGCCTTCACCAGAGACGTCGCGCACTTCGCTAATCGATACGAACGCATGCGGATCGATGAGCTCAATAATCGTTTTAATGCGCACCGTTTCGTTTTTTGGCACGACGCAATACAAAATATCTTTCGTTTCCTTTGTGAAGTATCCTTTGCCGCTAAGTACGGTCACACCGCGCTCCATATGCGTCGTAATGCGCGCCGCAATTTCCTCGTGCTTTGGTGAAATAATAAACACGCCACGCGCCGCATATTGCCCATCTTGTACGACATCGACGACATGCCCACCGACGTACACTGCAACGAGTGTATACATCATCGAGCGCGCATCTAAAAACGTCACCCACGACAGTAAAATAATGAGTGCATCAAATGCAAACATCGTCTTCCCCATACTCCAGCCGAAATATTTATGCGTTAGTCGTGCGAGTATGTCGACGCCGCCTGTTGTGCCACCGAAGCGGAAAATGATGCCGAGCCCGACGCCGATAAACACACCGGCAAATAGCGAAACGAGCAGCATATCGTCATGCAGTTGAAACGTAAACGCATAGCGCTGAAAAATAGCTAAAAATACGGAGAACGACACCGTGCCGATGAGCGTATAAATGAATGACCGTTTGCCGAGCAATTTATAGCCGATGACAAAGACCGGAATGTTGAGCAAAATGTTCATCAGTGCCGGGTCCCAGCCGAGCGTAAACAATAAAATTAACGTAATGCCGGTGAAGCCGCCTTCGCTTAGCTCGTGTGCGATGTTGAAATGCACGAAGCCGAATGCGAAAATCGCCGAGCCAATTAAAATGCCGAGTACATTTTGCCATTTGATTAGTTTGAGCATGGACGTACCTCATTTCTTAAGATGGATTGCATTGCTAGTTGAACGTCGTTGTTCGCTCCATTCGGCTCGCTTTCCTGGGGCGTGGCTTGAGCCTCCTCGATACTCGTACCTCGCATCTGCGGGGTCTCAAGTCTCACGCTTTTCCCCAAGGAGTCTCGCCGCGGCGCTCACAACTGCCATGATGTTTTGCAACTGCTTCATAAAAGATAACGGCACATGTTACATGAATGATAATAAATTATAAACATATGAATGAATAGATGTCGTAAAATCACCGTATCATGCTCTTTATTCCTTTGACAACCACTATGCTCATTCGATACGATGGAGCATAGTGAAACAATTTTCGCTACATACATAAAGCAATAACGGAAAGGAAGATGATTGAACATGATTCGAGTAGCAATTGCAGGTGCGCGTGGTAAAATGGGTACAGAGGCTGTTCATACAGTAATGAAGCATGAGGCGATGGAGCTTGTCGCAGCATTAGACTATAAAGATATTGGGGCGACGCTTGCGGATACAGGCTTATTCCCAGCGAGCTACAGTGTGCCAGTATTTACGGACATGGCAGAAATGGTCGCACAAACGAAGCCAGACGTATTAGTTGATTTAACGAATCCACACTTCGTATACAAACATACGAAGGAGGCGTTGCAACAAGGCGTGCGTCCAGTAATCGGTACGACAGGCTTTACAGATGAGCAGCTAGCGGAATTAACAGCGCTTGCAGCAGACAAAAAAATTGGGGCAATTATTGCGCCGAACTTTGCGATCGGTGCGATTTTAATGATGAAGTTCGCCAAGGAAGCGGCGAAATATTTACCGGACGTTGAAATTATCGAAATGCATCACGACCAAAAGCTTGATGCACCGTCTGGAACAGGTGTGAAAACAGCACAAATGATCGCAGAAGTGCGTGAAGCAAAAGGGCAAGGGCATCCTGACGAGAAGGAAACGATGCCTGGTGCGCGCGGTGCGGACTTTGACGGCATGCGCATTCATAGCGTACGCTTACCAGGTTTAGTAGCGCATCAGCAAGTGTTATTTGGCGGAGAAGGGCAGCTATTAACAATTCGTCACGATTCGTTAAACCGCGGATCGTTCATGTCAGGCATCGCATTTTGCGTGCAGGAAGTGATGCAAATGGAAACGCTTGTGTACGGCTTAGAAAATATTATTTAAACGACTGCGCTCTTTCTATTAGTAGAAAGGGCGTACTTGTTGAAAAAGGATGGTTTGGAATGAAAATAGCGTTAATTGCACACGATCGTAAAAAGGACAATTTAGTTGAATTTGCGATTGCGTATACGGAAATTTTAAAGGAACACGAGCTGTACGCGACGGGGACGACGGGGTTACGTGTTATGGAGGCAACAGGCTTATCGATTCACCGCTTTAGCTCAGGTCCACTCGGTGGTGACCAGCAAATCGGCGCGATGATTGCGATGAACGAGATGGATATGGTCATTTTCTTCCGAGACCCGCTAACAGCACAGCCACATGAGCCAGATGTAACGGCGCTCATTCGTTTATGCGATGTGTATAATGTGCCGCTTGCGACGAACATGGGTACAGCAGAAGTATTGTTAAAAGGATTACAAGAAGGCTTTATTGATTGGCGCCTATTACAGGAGCGCCGCTAAGAAAGAAGGGCTAGTATGACGAAATTAAAAATTGGCATTACGTGCTATCCAACAGTCGGCGGGTCAGGTGTGCTCGCAACGGAACTTGGGAAGCTACTAGCAGAGCGTGGGCACGAAATTCATTTTATTACATCGAGCATGCCATTTCGTTTAAATCGCATGTATCCAAATATTTTCTTTCACGAAGTCGATGTCAATCAATACTCGGTGTTTCAATATGCACCTTATGATATTGCGTTAGCGAGTAAAATTGCAGAAGTCGTAAAGGAGCAAAAGCTAAACGTTATGCACGTGCATTATGCGATTCCACATGCGGTATGTGCCGCACTTGCTCGCAGCATGAGCGACGTTGACTTTGGCATTGTAACGACGTTGCACGGCACAGACATTACGGTGCTCGGTCAGGACGCGTCGATGATCCAGCCGATTAAATACGGCATTGAAGCGTCTGACATCGTAACGGCGGTGTCGACAGCTTTAAAGGAGCAAACGTACGAGCTTATTGACACGAACAAGCCGATTGAGACGGTATATAATTTTGTTGATGAGCGTGTGTATGCACCGCAGCAAGTTGAGCATTTAAAGGAGCATTTCGGCGTTGCGGAAGACGAGAAAGTGCTCATTCACGTATCGAATTTCCGCAAAATTAAAAACGTCGACCATATTGTGGAAACGTTTTTGAAAGTACGTGAGCAAATGCGTACGAAGCTATTACTCGTTGGTGACGGACCGGAAATGAACCGCATTACGCAGCTCGTAAAAGATTCACCGTACAAAAACGATGTGCTCTTTTTAGGCAGACAAGAAAATGTGGCGGAATTGTATTCGATTAGTGACTTAATGCTACTCATGTCGTCAAAGGAGTCGTTTGGTTTAGTATTACTAGAGGCGATGGCGTGTGGTGTACCAGGTATTGGCACGAACGTCGGCGGCATTCCAGAAGTGATTGAGCATGGCAAAACCGGTTATATCGTCGAAGAAGGCGATATTGACGGTGCGGCAGCGCAAATTGTACAGCTATTACAAGACGCACGAACGCTTGCTCAGTTTAAAGAGGCGTCAAAGGAAGCCGTGCAGTCGCGCTTTAGTTCGAGCTCAATCGTCGCACAATACGAGGCACTATACGAGAAAGTGGCGAAGTTTCATGAATGAGCAAATGCAAGCAGCAAAACATGTCATGCACAAGCTAGAGGAAGCGGGTTATGAAGCGGTACTCGTCGGTGGTGCGGTGCGCGATATGCTGCTTCAGCGTCCGTTTCACGATGTCGACGTTGCAACGGCAGCATTGCCTGAAGAAGTGAAGGTGCTGTTTCCAAAAACGGTCGACGTCGGCATCGAGCATGGTACAGTGCTCGTGCTCGTGGACGGCGTTGGTATTGAAGTGACGACGTATCGCACCGAGCTTGCGTATAGCGATCATCGTCGACCAGATGGCGTGCAGTTCGTGCGCAATTTACGTGATGATTTACAGCGCCGCGACTTTACGATGAATGCGTTAGCGATGCGTGCAAACGGGGAGCTCGTCGATTATTACGGCGGTGAATCGGATTTACAAGCAGGCGTTATTCGTGCAGTCGGCAATGCGAGCGAGCGTTTTTTTGAAGATGCACTGCGCATGCTTCGTGCGGTGCGATTTGTCGGGCAGCTTGGTTTTACGATTGAGAAGAAAACGGAAGCGGCCATTGTCGAGCACGCGCATTTACTCCAGCACATTGCGATTGAGCGCGTGCAAATGGAGCTAAATAAATTGTTCGTTAGCCCGTTTGTTGCGCGGGGTATTGCGGCGATGCGACAAACGCAATTAAGCGATTACGTTGCAGGCACGTTTAACGAGGCGCAGTGGCAACATGTGCATATCGAAGACGTACAAGTCGGCTGGGCGTATTTTGCGTACGTGTCACAATTTGATGCGGCTGAAGTTGCGCGTGCGTATCGTTTAGCGAATAAGGAAAAGCAGTTTATTGCACAAGTGCTCACGCTTGTTGCAAAGGAAACGTGGGAGACGATCGATTATTTCCATGCTTCAATTGACGTGTTACGAGCGGCGCAAGCCATTCGTACGTGGCAAAGCTTAGCGCCTATTACGGAAGATGTGCAAGCGGTGAAGGCGAGCTTGCCGATTCAAACGAAGGACGAGCTTGCGGTGAACGGGCAGCACGTTATGGCGTGGCATGATGAAAAGCGAGGGCCGTGGCTAAAAGATGCGCTCTCTGCGATTTTACAGGCGGTCGTAACAGGCGACGTACAAAACGACGTACAACGAATAAAGGACTGGTTTATGCGTGAATGGATCAACGAAAGAGCGCGTATTACAGGCGCTACTACAAGCAAAAAAAGATGACTATATTTCAGGTGCACAGCTCGCTACATTTTGTGACGTGTCGCGTACATCAATTTGGAAGGCGATTCAGTCGCTTGAACAAGATGGCTATACGATTGTGTCAGCAAAAACGAAAGGCTATCGTTTAGACGGCGACAGCGATTTCGTTGACGCTGCGCACATTGAGCCGTATTTACAAACGAAAGAAATTGGGCGCACGATTGTGTATAAAAAGGAAGTAACGTCGACACAAACGGTTGCGAGCGAACTGGTGAAGGAGAACACTCCACACGGCACGATCGTCATTGCGGAGTCGCAAACAGCAGGGCGTGGTCGCATGGAGCGTCCGTGGGAGACGACAGCAGCAAAAGGTATTTGGATGACCGTTGTGCTACGTCCTGACATTCCGCCGCATCAAGCACCGCAGTTTACACTCGTTGCGGCTGTGGCGGTCATTAACGCGATGAAAGCATTGTATCCGTCGCTTGAGCCGGTTATTAAATGGCCAAATGACATTTTAATTGGCGGAAAAAAGACGACCGGTATTTTGACGGAAATGCTTGCCGAATCCGATCGCGTTAATGCGCTGCTCGTCGGCATTGGCATTAATATGAATCAAGCGATGTCCGACTTCCCAGACGAGCTACAAACGATTGCGACGTCGCTTGCGGTTGAGCTAGGACATACCGTTGACCGTGCCGAGCTTGTCGCGATGATTTGTAGCTATTTAGAAAACTATACGCAGCTATACGTTAAGCACGGCTTCTCGCGTTTGAAAACGTTATGGGAGGAATCTTCTGGTACGATTGGTAAGCGTATTCGTGCGACGACGTTACGCGAAGTGCTGGAAGGAATTGCAATTGGTATTACAGAAGACGGCGTATTACAGCTTCAACTTGATTCAGGCGAAGTGCGTGGTATTTATTCAGCCGATATTGAATTAACTTAAAAAGGAATGTGTCCGAGTAGCTTTCTAATATGGTACCTGTGGAGTGGACACTTGAAAAAGAGTGTGCA
>NZ_MATO01000042.1 GCF_001700325.1 Caryophanon latum | reverse complement strand
CACTAGCGTCGCATAAATGTTAACCGAATTTTAAATTTACTTATTTTTCCACCTGAGAAGAAAAATAAAGACACTTAAACAGAGGTAGTAAACATCCATTTTTTTACTATAACCTGTGACGGGTGCGACAGACAGGTGAAAATCTTTATGGAACGGCTTTTCCGGCAATTTTTCGCGTCCATAAGTGAGCGGATTTCCACGGTGCTGCTTTGAGTAACCGACTAATTTGTAAGTACGTCCTCGAGCTGTTCGTGTCCAATTGTGCCAGCACATGCAGGCAATACACAATCATCGCGATGTACACTTGATTGTGCACGCCTTGCTCGCTCTGTGCATAGAACTTTTTAATGTTCAAGTGCTGCTTCAGCCATTTGAAAAACAGCTCAATGGCCCAACGTGATTTGTACAGCTCCGCGATTTCATCAGCGCTTACATCAAATCGATTCGTGATGAGATGCAGTTCGTTTCCTTTTGAATCTAACACTTTAATCAAACGAAAGACATTTTCTGCACGATTTTGTGTGGTACCAATCAACACCATTTCATCCGATAACACGAGCGATTCTTCTGGCAGTTCAAACTGTTCTGTGACACGTGTGACCGCGTTTTTCCGCAAGCGCGAGACGAAGAAATAGCCATCGTCCGTCATGCGGTCAAATCGCTCATAATCCAAGTAACCACGGTCAAACACGTACATGCATTCCTTGTCATCTACGAGTACTTCTAGTTGGCCACGATCATGTTCTTTCGCGTTCGTCAGCACCGCTTTATCTGGATA
Source organism: Caryophanon latum (assembly GCF_001700325.1). GTDB lineage: Bacteria > Bacillota > Bacilli > Bacillales_A > Planococcaceae > Caryophanon > Caryophanon latum. The sequence continues at coordinate 626 of NZ_MATO01000042.1, read as the reverse complement.
CGAACAGCCTTTTTCTACGTAAACGAGGCGCAAATGAAGCTTAATCCCTGATTTTGTTTTGCGAAATTCCGCCCACTTGTGATGGTTTAAGTTGAGTGGCAACGTACTCGAATCAATGATTTTCAGTGGTGTTGTCGTTTTTCGGCGCTGCTCATCGTGCGTTTTTTCATGAATTTGAGCAACTAAATCGAGAAAGACCTCTTGAAAAACCGCTGTCGGCACTTGATTTAATCGGCGTCCTAATTGTGAGAAGCTAATCGATTCTAAATCCGTTACTTTTTGAAGGTCATCTGAAAACAATGTCTCACTGATTGCCCGTAGACTTTCGGTTTCATTCAGTTGCGCAAACAAGAGTAATTTCAAGAAGGAAGCCATATGAAGCTTCTTCGTATAGGTATTTAATTGATTGATTTCAACCAATTCCGCTAGTTTTGTGGAGGAAATCGGTGAAAACCATTGTTCAAATGATGTTTTTCGTGTAAAATTATGCATAAGTGAGTCCTTTATGTTGGATTTGGATGGTTACCTACCGCCCAACCAGTATAAAGGATTTTTTTGTGCTTGTAATAAATAATAGAAAATTCAGTTCGATTTAACGCATTAAATTATTTTAATGCGACACTAGT
>NZ_MATO01000041.1 GCF_001700325.1 Caryophanon latum | reverse complement strand
CCTTCACCTGGTTGCTCTGGATCGGTTCCTGGGTCGCTGCCGCCTTCACCTGGTTGCTCCGGCTCGTTGCCTGAATCAGTTTGTTGACCACCTGCTGATGAATCATTACTGTTCGGTGTGCTACCTACATTTGATAAACCACCACCCGTATTACCGTTCGATGTACCACCAACAATGTTGTTTACAGGAGGACGATTTGACGTTGTACTACCATTATTAAAACCAAATTGTGCAACTGCTTGCTGCCATGTGTACTCAGTGCCGTTAATTGTGACAAAACGAATCGTTAACCCTGTATTCACTGTCGTCAACTCACCTGTTGCTCCATTTGAAATAAGCTGTTCAACTTTACCCATACCATTTATTTGTAAGTTTTGTCCTACATACACATTTTGGAAATCACCATTTAATTTTAAAAAGCTTGCTAGTAGTGCACGAAGATTTTCAATGCTACTCTCTCCGTCTAACGCTACATCGATTTGTTGCCCTTGGAATGTTACATCTGTTAATTGGGAATCAATTAAATTCAGCCGTTGTTGTTGCCAAACTAGCGCACTCGTTGAAGCAACTGCAACATTTACAACATCTAACGTTGCATTTTGCGCGACCACTTTCTCATACGTTACTCCCTGGTTGCTAATTTTTTGATGTACTGTTGTAGCAGTGATGTTTTTTAATGTTGTTAATGTCGTCGGTGCATTGAATTGCTCGACTACTGCACCTTGTCCATCAAAAGTTGTTCCTTGTGTTAATGAAAGCACTACTACTCGTTGAATTTCATTTTTCTCTATTACAACTTGTACTGTTGCACCGTTTAACGCATCTTCATTTTGTGCTGCTTGTAAAAATGATGCGGCTTCACCAACACTATACGTTTTACCATTAATCGTTACACCATCTGCAGAAATCGCTTCAATTGTTCCTTCAATACGATCTTTTGTCGTTGCTTGTTGTGCACGAACAATGAACGAGGAAATTTGTGCACGTGTAACAAAATCCCCCATCGCAAATGTTGTTTCTGTTTTTCCTGTCGTAATATCAAACTGTGCTAACGTGTTAATATATGGCGCAAATTCATGATTTTTCGGAACATCTGAAAATAAATGCTCTCCGCCAAGCTCTAACTCAAAAGCACGAGCAATAATTTTTGCCATTTGACCACGTGTTAATGAAGCATTTGGATGATAGTTTCCATTATCTCCATTAATAATTCCTGCTTCGGCAAGGGCTGAAATATGCGTATAATATTGATGCGTTGACGGCACATCTTCAAATGTTGGTGCAGTCGATGTCGCCTGTAAGCCAAGTGCATTTGCAATCATTTTAGCCGCTTGACCTCGCGTCACATGCGCATTCGGCTTAAATGTGCCATCTGGATAGCCATGAATAGCACCTTGGTTCGCCAATGCATAAATATTTGCTGCATGGGAGCTTTTTTCGTCTACATCGCTAAATTGATTCGCCTCTGCTTGAGGTGTCATTATCGTTAACGTACTTGCGACTAATGCGGTGCTCATCGAGATTTTCGCTAGCTGATCGGTACGTGATTTTTTCTTTTTCATCCTGTTGCCCTCCGTCGTATATATTGAATAATGCGTGATTTCCACTATCAAATTTACATATCGAAAGGGGAATACGTCGCATATTTCTGTTCAAATTTATATCGACATAAAATAAGAAATTTGTAATAGCACCAAAGTGTCAATGTTGTGATTTTATAACCGATAAAAAACGTAAGCATCGCAAACTATTTAGTATAAATTGGAGGGGAACATTATGCGCGTTGCATCTCAAAGTAATATAGGCTTATCTGTACATCAGTCTTCTATTAAACCTTCAGCAACTACAAGCTCACAAGCTGAGCCAAAACAAAAAAAAGAAGCAGCTTCAACAACTACTGAGCCAACTGCTATTAAATTTTCTTCATTAGACAAACCCGCGATGAAAGAAAAGCTTGAACCTGCAATGGAGGCAGTGAACGAATTACTAAACACAACGAATAAAGCTGCAAAATTCGTGTTACATGAAGGTTTAGACAAATACTTTGTACGTTTAGTGGATGCAAAAACAGAAGAAGTCATTAAAGAAATTCCACCAGAGAGCTTATTAAATGCTTTTTATGAGCTTCAAAAAATGGCTGGGATGATTGTTGATGAAAAAATTTAAAGAAAAAATGGAGGTTTTATAAATGAGTATGCGAATTGGCGGTTTAGCGTCTGGTATGGACATCGATAGTATCGTTGCAAAGATGATGCAAGCTGAACGAGCACCACTTGACAAGTTCCAACAGCAAAAGCAAACGTTCGAATGGCAACGTGATGCGTTACGTACAATTAACAAAAACAACAAAACGTTACGTGATTCTTCATTAAATATGACGCTACAATCACATTTAATTAAGAAAACAGTAACATCAAGCAACGATGCAGTATCTGCTACAGCTTCTGCTGGCGCAACAGGTACACTTGCAATTTCAAGCGTGAAGCAATTAGCAACATCAGCAACAATTAAATCTGCAGGTGTTTTTGAAGAAGGTACAGCGAGCAATACAAAGCTTTCAGACACAGCCGCATTAGCTGATTTATTCCCAGCTGGTCAAGATACTGTTGATTTAAAAATGAAAGTTTTAAAGGATAGCGGCAAGATGGAAGACGTTACGATTTCGTTAACGAAGGACGATACGATTGGCACGATGGTATCGAAATTAAACAACTCTTCTACAGGCTTAAACGCTTATTACGATGAGCGTAGTGGTAGTCTTTCAATCTCTACAAAGGCGACAGGTCTTGGTAAAGTGTACGAAAGCAGTGAAGGTGGCGTATCAGCTGATAAAGGAAGCTTATCAACAACAAATGGCGCTTCAATTTATGAGGTTGATACAAGCATTTATTTAGAAAGCGATTCAGGTGGATTATTCCAAAAATTAGGTTTCAATAGCGCAGGCGATTTAACGGATAGCAAATTCGGAGATAGTCCAAACTCTGTAGCATCTGCTGGTCAAAATGCGGTTATTACTTACAACGGTTTAGAGCTTGAACGTAACTCAAACACGTTCGAAATTAACGGCTACCAAGTGACGTTAAACAAAACATTTAACGAATCGAATGACTTAAATGTGCCACCAATTACATTAAAGGCTGAAACAGATGTTGACAACTTCATCGACAAAGTAGAAGAATTCGTTAACAACTACAATGCGTTCATTAAATCAACACATGATGCGATTAACGAAACGAAAAACCGTAACTATGCACCGTTAACAGAAGAGCAAAAGAAAGATATGTCTGAAGATGAAATTGAGAAGTGGGAAAAAATCGCGAAAAGCGGTGTAATCCGCCGTGACCAAACAGTTGCTTCAGGCTTACAAGACTTACGCTCAATCATTTATTCAAACGCAGGTCAATCTGGTAAAAACTACGATACATTAAGTGAAATCGGTATTACGACGACGAAAAACTATAATGACGGCGGTATGCTTGAGCTAGATAAGGACAAGCTACGTAAAGCGTTATTAGAAGATGAAGAAGCAGTATTTAAAGTATTCTCAAACTCTACTGAAGGCGAGCCAGAAGGTGTAATCCAACAAATTCGTAAGTCTTTAGATAAGTTCGAGGATCAAATCGAAGTAAAAGCTGGTAAAGATTCTGCAGCACAAAATACGTTCTCAATCGGTCGTAACTTAGATAATTTAGATAAACGTATTAGTACATGGGAAGACAAAATTAAAATGATCGAAGAACGATATTGGAAACAATTCACAGCTATGGAAACTGCGATTAACAAAGCAAACGAGCAATCGACATTATTCATGTCAGGCACAACAGCGTAATAAGTTAGGCGATGACGATGGAACAACAACTACAGCAACTATTACAGCTATCTGCTAAACTATATGAGCAGCTCGGTCAAACCGTTACAGGTGAAAACCGAGATGCTTTCATTACAGCTATACATGATAAGCTTGACGAACGTGGTGACTTAATTGATGCGCTACAAGATGCACAGTTTAAGTACGATGAAAATAATCGTCTACACCGTACATTAGCAGAGCTTGATAAAGGCATCAACGAACGACTGCAGCACGTCATGACGCAAATAAAGGCTGACTTACGTGATTTACGTACATTAAAGGCACAGGAACAGCGATACGCTAATCCTTACGCCAACGTTCAAACGATGGACGGTCGCTACTACGATCGCAAAAAATGAAAAAAGCATCGCGCCAAAGGAATGTTCCTAAGCGCGATGCTTTTTCAATGCACGATATTCGAATTCAATTGATGCTCAAGCTCATCAATTTCTAACTGAAGGACATCTATCTGTTGCTGAAGGTTTACGATTTCTTGAGCAGTTAACACATATTGTAAGCGATATTGTGCTAACGTTCGCATCACTCGCAGCTTGCCTTCAATCTTTGCTAGTATTACCTCTTGCTCTTTCGCCCATTGCACTTGCTCGATTAAAAATTTTAACACATCATCGTCCATGTGGGCTCCTTCATGTTTGAAAAATAGTGAGCAATAAATTAACTAATGACTTCTTCAAACTGCCAATCAGCCGCATTTTTAAATAACGGCTTTAGTTCATCTTCAATTAATGAAATCACTTCATTATAATTCGTTGCCTCAATCGCTACATTGATTTTTTCAAATAATGGCACAACTGAAGAAATTGGACTGTTAATATGTAGTGACTGACCTTTTAATAACGTCTCTGCTTCAATTAACCATGATAACCCTTCACTTAAATCTACGATACCTCGTAAACCTTCTGCTAGCTGATCTGCTTTAAGAGCTGCCACAATACGTGTACAACCATCTTCAATTTTCACTACATATTCGTAATACGATACTTTTGTATCTTCAATTAACGCTACTATGTTCTCTGCCATTAGGGGGACTCCTTTATAATTCATAATGTATTTTATATCGGTGATAACCGTTAGAAGTTGATTATCTTATCTACATTATAAATTATTTTTCATAACCATATTAAATTGCTCAATAATATAACTAATTTCTTCTTGCTTTAAAGCTGGATGTATCGGCAACGTCAACGCCTTCTCATACCATGCCTCTGCCACAGGACATAGCCCTCGCTTATAGCCGAGCTGCTCGTAGTACGGATGCCAATATATGGGAATGTAATGCACATGCACACCAACATTCGCCGCGCGCATTTTCTCAAACACGTCCTTACGATTTGCTCGCTCAAGCTGTACCATATATAAGTGCCAGCCCGATTGTGTGCCTGCTAGCTGATATGGTGTCGTAATACCATCATGACCTGAAAACGCTTCGTCATACTGCTTTGCAATTTGTGCGCGCTTTTCGATAAAGTCGTCTAGTTTTTTCAGCTGTGATACACCGAGTGCCGCTTGTAAATCCGTCATGCGATAGTTGTAACCAAGGTCAACCATTTCGTAATACCAATCACCTTGTTCAGCGGCATACTCTGTTTTCTCAATACCATGACTACGGAAACGAAGTAGCTTTTTGTAATACTCTTCGTCATTTGTAACAATCATGCCACCTTCAGCCGTTGTGACAGGCTTTACAGGGTGGAAGCTAAACATCGTCATATGCGCAGTTTGCCCAACTTTACGCCCTTTATACGTCGCACCAAGTGAATGTGCCCCGTCCTCAATGACAACTAAATTGTGCTCGTTCGCAATGCTCATCATTTCATCAATATCCGCAGGCTGCCCTGTGAAATCAACGGGAATAATTGCTTTTGTTTTCGGTGTAATATGTTTTCGCACTTCATTTGGATCAATGTTGTACGTTTTTTCATCAATATCTGCAAACACAACTGTTCCACCGACGTAACGTACACAATTCGCACTTGCCGCAAACGTAATCGGTGACGTAATGACCTCATCACCCTCACCGACACCTGCTGCATAGCACGCGCCGTGAAGTGCCGCTGTGCCGTTTGAAAATGCCACTGCATACTTCACACCGACGTAATCCGCCACTGCGCGCTCAAATTCTGCAATTTTTGGACCTTGTGTTAAGTACGGTGAGCGCAGCGTATCGATTACTGCTTGAATGTCTTCTTCGTCGATGCTTTGCTTACCATAGGAAATAAAATCATAATTTTTCATAATTTTAATTTACACATTATTAAAGCTCAATGTGTAACCTTTCATAATTCATTACTTTTTTTAAAGATTCCCACCTATGCTTCGTAATCCCCATGCTTACTACGTCATAAAACTGTCCATTTTTAAAAATATGATCCTTATATACACCCTCTACTACAGAACCAAATTTCTTATGGATTTCAACTACAGCCTCATTAAAAGAAAAAACTTCACAGCATAGTTTATTTAATTTCAATTCATAAAATACATAATCTAAAATATTGCACTCTAATATTCTTGCTAAACCTTTACCTCTAGCTTCTAAAGAGCCTAGATAATACCCCCAATCACATTTTTGATTAATATAGTCTATATTTATTAAGTTTAAAACACCTACTGGTAAATGATTATCCAGCTCAATTATCCAATAGCGACATGTATCATCATTTTGAATTGCTTCAAACCACTTTTTTTGTCCATCCAATGTCAGTATTGGATCTGTATACATATACTTTGTAACTTCTGGTGACATTCGCCATTCCATAATCATATTTAAATCTTGTTCAGTGATTCTACGCAAATTAACCATTTTTGTTCACCTCAACTATTTTAAATTTATATTAATAACTCCCAACTTAAAGGCGTACCTTTTTTCACATCTTGCTTAATCGCTTTCCCTAACACTAAATCATAATATTTCGTTGGTAAACCTAGCCCTGGTCGAACGTTACGCACATTTTGCTCCGTTAATACATCGCCTGCTTGTAAATCTTCCCCGATATAAAGTGAACGGCGGAACTTTGTTGAATCCTTCTCTGCATCAGTCGGTCCGTATGTGACATTCCCCAAACTTTGCCATGCGCGCTCAGTTTCTTCTACGAGCATTTTTAACTCATGTGGCTCCATTGAAAACGCTGAATCGACGCCGCCGTCTGCACGAGACGTCGTGAAATGCTTTTCAATTACCGTTGCACCGAGCGTGACTGCTGCCACCGATACACCGACACCCATCGTATGATCTGATAAACCGATTTCTGTTTGGAACAGCTCGCGCATATGTGGAATTGTTGCGATGTTTGAGTTCGCAGGTGTTGCAGGATACGTGCTCGTGCATTTTAATAAAATGAGCTGGTCGTTTCCTTCTGCTCGGAATGCACGCACAGCTTCGTCAATTTCTGATGCTGTTGCCATACCTGTTGAAATAATCGTCGGTTTGCCAGTGCGTGCTACTTTGCGAATAAGTGGTAAATCAACGTTTTCAAATGATGCAATTTTGTACGCAGGTACGTTTAACGTTTCTAAAAAATCGACCGCTGTTTCATCAAATGGTGAGCTAAATGCTAACATGCCAAGCTCTGTTGCTTTATTAAAAATCGCTTCATGCCATTCCCACGGCGTGTATGCTTCTTTATATAAATTGTACAGTGAGTTCCCTTTCCAAAGGTTCGCATCATCTTGAATGAAAAACTCACCTGTATGTACGTCGAGTGTAATCGTATCAGGCGTGTACGTTTGTAACTTTAATGCATCGACACCCGCTTCAGCCGCAAGCTCTACTAAATGTAGTGCACGCTCTAACGACTGGTTATGGTTGCCCGACATTTCGGCAATAATAAAAGGCTTCGTATGTCGTCCAATTTCTTTTTGTCCAATTTTAATCATGTTATCAGCTCCAACACTTTATGACACCAAGCGTTCGGCTTATCTGTAGCAGTGAGCTGTAATCCATTTTCACTCATATACCCTACAGCAATATATTGTAGCAGCTGTGCATACGTTTCTGCCGTTACGTGCTCGTGCCATCCTAAATTTATCGTAACTTGTAGCTCATGCGCTAAAGTTGTCGTCTCACTTTGATTATCGGCAACGATGGTCGAACTTGAAGGTAACCCGACGTAGCAGCGTTCCCAAAGCGTTGACCCACCTGCACCTATTGCAAAATCTGCCTGTATCATTAACTGCGCCATATAATCAATTTGACAATGATAATGATATGCTCGCTCATGACAAATCGCTGCAATTTGTTCTTTCACTGGATTGCCGTTACCAACAACAACATCGACATGCGCAAAGTGATGATTTTTTAACGCCTCTAACACTTTCATCGTCTCATTCGTCGGATCCGTTCCACCCATAAAAATAAGGAGACGCTCAACGTTTTTACTTCGCGGCATCAGTTTTGCTCGCGCTTCAATAAACTCATCACGCATTATTAAATAAGTCGGTCCAAGTAGCTTTACGCAATGTGCTGGCACAATCCCGTCATAGCGCGTCGCAAAATGTGGCACAACGTTTTGATCGAGCAACAAATCACAATCATGCTCGCGCGCTAAGTCATCAATAACTGCAAGCTTTTTCGTAAACGGTCGAATGCTTCGCTCCCATTCAATTCCTAACCCATAATGATCCACAATATAAAGCTGTGCATGCTCCGCTTCTTCAATACAACGAAACCCCTGTTGCGCCACGTAATCAATTAAATGACCTTCTAATCGCTCCATCCAAAATGCAACGTCACAGCCTGCTGCTCGTAGCTTTTTTGCTATCGTTAAACAACGCATTACATGACCGCTACCAATTGTAACGGAAGCATCCGCTCGAATAACTATGTTCATCTATATCACCGGCTTTTGTTCAATATGTGCATTAATACTCGCTACTTCAGGCGTTTCTTGTAAATAACGAATAACGTCGACACTGGAAACGAGTGGATCATTAAAGTACGCTGCCACTTTTGAAAGCATGTCATAATCTTCTTCTGTATCAAGCGTAATGCGTAGCTCAGGTGCTTGTCGATTGCTCGGTACTGTATACCTTACTGCTTCAAATTGCTCACTATACTCGTATGCATAGTACGTTACGTGCTCACGATGGCGTGGCTCTTTTCCGACTTCATGAATTTTTAGCAATGCGTCGTATGCAATGAGTTCTACCGCTAATCCACGTGGTAATTCGCCTTGCAGTAACACAATATCTTTTCGTTCATGTGCCATTAGCTCAACGATTTCAGATGCCATTTCATAATCGACAAACGGGCAATCTGACGTTACACGCATAACATAATCCGGCTCATATTGCTTCGCGCATTGCACGTAACGATCTAATACATCTTCCTCTGAACCTCGGAAGCACGCGACATGATGCTCCTCACACCATTTCGCAATTGCATCGTCCTGTGGCAAATCACTCGTTGCAATAATAACTTCATCTACACCTTGTATTGCACGACAGCGAGCGATATCATAACTTAATACGTCCGCATCGCCAAGTCGCTTTAGCACTTTTGCAGGTAAGCGTGATGAACCGACGCGGGCTTGAATAATAGCAATTGTTTTCATCTAATCACTCCGTAAATAACATTTTTTCAAGTTCACTTTTCATTTTTAGCCACTCATCTTTAAATATACTAAATAAATAAATGTCACAGTACTCGCCATTTTTTAAAATATGTTTACGTAATAGACCATCTTGAGTGAACCCTACTTTTTTATGAAAATGCAAGCTTCGTTCATTATAGTCAATTACTTCTGCACATACCTTTCTTATCATTACTTCTTCGAATAAAAACTGCAACATATAATATCCTAATAACATGCCCATCCCTTTCGGTGCTTCCTTTACCCCAATATAGAATCCCCATTCCCCTAGATTAGATTGATTATCTGTTAATCGAAAATTTGCTAGTCCATATGGCATACCTTCATAATATAAAATCTTCATATAAACTTGGTCGTCTATTAAATTATTTTCAAACCATTTAATATGATATTCCCATTGCAAATGTTCACTATTGTACATCACTTCTCGTATAAATAATTGATTACGCCATTTATAAATTAATTGCATATGCTCTTTTGTTGCATCAACAAATTCAACTTGTTGTTTTCTAATCGTTGTTCTATGCTTCATAATTGAAAAAAATGCAGTCTTGTCGACTACATTTCCTCCACTAATTGTTTCAATTCCTCAATCGTCAACCACTCTGTATTATTATCACTCGTATAAGCAAATCCTTCTGGTAACGTATTGCCTTGTACACCGTCTGCTGGATTCCACCAAGATAATTCAGGGGAAATGACGTAATATGTATCATATTCCAACGTATGACGCGCATCGTCTTCCATAATCATTGCTTCATGCAATTTCTCACCTGGGCGAATGCCAACGATTTCCGTTTTACATTCCGGTGCGATCGCTTTTGCTAAATCCATAATGTTCATGCTTGGAATTTTCGGCACAAAAATTTCGCCGCCCTGCATGCGCACTAAACTATCTAATACAAACTGTACACCTTGCTCTAACGTAATCCAAAAGCGTGTCATACGCTCATCGGTAATCGGCACAACGCCTGTTTCACGGATTTTTTTGAAGAACGGTACAACACTGCCACGACTACCGACTACGTTACCGTAACGTACAACCGAAAATTGTGTTTTCTTTTCACCGACATAGGCATTTGCTGCCACGAATAGCTTATCAGAAGCAAGCTTTGTCGCACCGTATAAATTCACTGGTGAACATGCTTTGTCCGTCGATAATGCTACTACTTTTTCTACGCCGCGATCAATCGCAGCTTCAATAATGTTTTGCGCACCGTGAATGTTTGTTTTTACCGCTTCAAACGGGTTGTATTCACATGCATCTACGTGCTTCATCGCCGCAGCATGAATGACAATATCAACGCCATCAAACGCGCGATATAGACGGTCTTTATCGCGAACATCGCCAATAAAGAAGCGAATACGCTCATCTTGAAACTCTTGCTTCATTTCGTATTGCTTTAGCTCATCGCGACTGAATACGATAATTTTTTTCACGCCAAGTGTGAGCGCTTTCGTAATGAATTTTTTACCGAACGAGCCAGTGCCACCTGTAACTAAGATTGTTTTTTCTTTTAACATTGAATGTTACCTCATTTTAAATAATATTTTAAAATTTAATTTTATTAATTACAAGTTCAAAAAGTTTCTCAATCTTTTGAATTGTCGATATTATAACAATTAAAAATTTAATATGAACAGCTTTTTTAGCAGATAAAGTATCCACTGATATAACATCTTCAATCGAACTTAAATCCCAACTTGTTTTTAAAACAAAGCCCTGTATATTGTGAATCATTAAAGGATGACTAGTCGATTTTTGAACAAATAAATCAAATAAATCAAGCTCTTTTTGAATAGTATTTAAATTATCTCTGATAGTTAATCCATTTATCTCCATCTTATTATATCTATCTATATAACCTTCTGCTTCTTCTCGAATTTTTTTAAACTCTGCTAATTCATGTTCAAAAGATTTTTGTAACTCTATTTTAGAAAATTCGTACGTAGGTATACTTTCCACTATTGAATACACACTATCGATATCGTTATTACAATATTTATCAATTGCTTCTTTAAAAGACATTTGAATTGTCATTCCAATTTTCGCGCCACCTTCAGTAGCATTGATTACATTCAAGTTATATTTATCAATCGTTTTCTCATACCACGTTTTAAACATCAACCAAATATCTGTAGTTTTTACTTGTCCACCATAGTAACCTTCAATATAATCATCACTCTTTACTTGAGGCTTCTTTTCTAAAGTATCATATATTGTATCGCTTACATGTGAATTACTTTCATCTTCTCCATAAGCTAAATCCTGACCAATTAAAATAATTGGAGAGGCTCCTAAATGTTGCGCCATACCAAAAGCAACATGTGCACAAGATGTTCCCATTAGCATTCCTGTATGACCCGTTGCCTTCATTATATGTCTTAACCATTTGTATTCTGCAACTTCTGTTCGGTAAGGTAATATCCAATTACCTTTATATTCCTCAAAGATTCGACTATCTAGCAATAATGGTCCTACAAGAGTTACTTTTTCAGGTATAATAGTATCCTTGTAAAAATAATCATACACTTCTGGAATACGCTCTAATGAGCATACAAAATCTGGAGTTATACCCATTTTCAAGACTTTCTTGATTACAGTATCAACAGCTAATATAATAGCTTTTCCTTCTGCTTGTTTTAAATACTCTATATTTTTTTCTAGAGAAGGTCCTGCAGCAATAACGATTGCAGGTTTATCTTTATATTTATCTTTAAGAAAATGTGGATTTTTAGATTTTAGCATATATAAAATATTATTAAAGTTATTTTCAAGACCTTCTAATCCATCTTCTATACTATTACCAGTAAGTGTTACTTGAGATTTTATATTCTGACGAATATTTTTTATGAATGCCCTGGTAATTTCAAAATCATAATTTCGATAATAATCTGTAAGATAAAAACACGTATTATTTACTAATGAAAAATAATAAAAGTCGCTCATTATATTTAACAAAAATGCTTGGAAAAATTCAATCTTATTAGCAAATAAAATCACATTATCATTTTCAAAAACTTTTAGCTTTTTAGTATTTAAAGCTACATTAAATAAAGTAGGATTAGGTTCTATAACAATCAAAACTGACGTTCGATTTAATGTTCTATATAATTTATTCAATTCATTAGGCGAGTTAATACCAAAGGCAAAAACCATTTGGCGGATACGAATATCCCCTTGGTTACTATCTTCAAAACAATCTTCGACTTTTATTAATCTTCCTATCTTATCTTCAAAAAAATCTATTTTTTCTCTAGTACCAATATATTGCAATGTAAAGTCTGACTCCAATGCTTCTCCTATACTATTCAAGGGATTTTTACCTAATAATTTTATATTTTCATCAAGATACATTCAAAAGCTCCTTCTCTCTTATACTCTTCTTATATATTAAAATTATCGGCAATTATATATAAAAGTTAAGAAGAGGCTGGGACATAAGTATTTCTATATAGACGGTGATTAAAATTTATAGTCAAAAGCTCTTTTTCTTGTTTTCCTGTATACTTGTGCTATCAGATACGAAACGAAGAAAAAAGATGCGTAAAATTGTGCTACTTCCTGAACATCAAATCCCTGCTGCGTTAGAAGAATTAAAGCTCGCTTGTTTAGTGCAAAATAAAAAAGGTTCTTACGCACTTTTGGTGAAAACATTCCTGCCTATATATAACTGAAATCCAACGTTATTTTTAAATAATATTACAGACGATATTGCATGCGTTTTTCTAATAAATCTGGTTTGGCACGACCATACATCATACGCTTGAGCCATTTCAGTCGATTTACCTGCCCTTCTACTAAACCATTGGAATAGGGTAATTGAAACGCATTTTTGACAGCGGCTAAATCTAACCGTAAGCCAATACTGTAGCGATACAATGGTGAATTTTTATTTGTCAGTTGTCTATTCATCCAGTTGAGTAAACATTTCACATCTCGTTTGTCAAAAAGCGATCGATAGCTTTGGATCAGTTGCTCAATCGGTTGAAGAAAAGGATACAGCTGTTGGCAATGCCGTAACACTTCTTTTTGCTCCTCAGTAAGTGTATTGAACCCCCTCCAAATCCAGTGGGAAAGTCGTGCTCTTGAAATACGATACAACATGGTTTGCGCGACTTTTGCCTTTTTCTTTGCCAGATAGGGGTCCAAAAAACGACGCAATGCTGAGCGGCTACCATCATAACCTATTGTTTGGATTTTTTTTAGAATTTGGTTCAGTGTGAGATGCTCGGCATCATATGCCATGATTGCTTCATAATACGGCTGTAATTTTAGCTGAGCTGTCTTGATTTTACGCTTCGTTTTTCTTGGAGGCGATTGTTTTTTCAAATAGTTATAGATCGTTCCTCGGCTTAGTTGATACTTTTAGTAAGTTGCGTAATACGTATCCCTGCCTTGTAATCATGTTGTACTTGCTGGATGAGCTGCCATTTCGGTTCGTCAATTGGTTTCTCTGCGGCTGGTTGGACAACGTCTTCATCACCTAGTTGATGCCATTCGATTTGAGTAGGTAGCTTTTGCTCGAGCCATTTAAACAGTGTGTCTTTCGCATTTTTGATTAAATGCCATCGATCGCTTACTTGTGTAATCGACGAATTTGCCGTAATCGCTTCACGATAGGTTTTAGAACCATCTCGGCTAACAATTTGAAGCTGCGGCTGAGTCCTTAACCAACTTTCGACTACTGTGCTCGTTCGACTAGGTAAAATCGCGAGTGGTTGGTGGGTAGTTAGATCGCAAATCAGCGTGCCATAATCCGCACCTTTACGAAAGGCGAAATCGTCGATGCCAATCGCTGTTGTATGAGGTAGTTCAATTGTTGTCGCACGTATCAATCTCAAAAAAGCATCATGACTCACTCTACGCAAATAGGGTTGTATGATTCGTTCCGCTTGTCGACAACTCATCGAAAAGACCAACTGTCTTAAAAATTGTTGCAGTCGCTCTGTCTTCCTTGCATATGGCTGAAGCCAGGTGAAACGTTCTGTGAAAATTTGTTGCGTACAAAATCGTTCAACACAAAACCATTTCCGCGATTGTAAGTGGATTTGTACGTGTTGCATCCTGATTGAAAGGTCTTGCAATTTACGGGAATAGAAGCTGTGTTGTTTTTGACTTCGTGTCCCACACGATGGGCAACATGCCGCTGTTTTGATTAATCGTAAATAGATGTGGATCTCTTGTTGAGTTGTTTGAAGTAACAAAAGCGAAAGATGTTTTTCGGGTGCTTGCCAAGGGATTAGCATGTAAATCATTCCTTTTCGATACTATACCCGAAAAATAAGAGTCACTAGCTTTCACCAAAAGTGCGTAAGAACCAGTTTTAGCTTAACAAATACACGGCAGTGACATTTGGGACAAGTAGCAATCGTATTGACACTAGCTAAGGCTAATTGATAACCCGTTGCTTGTTCGGTAATGGAAATGAGGCGAATAAATGGATCAGGAATTTTCCAAGGGATGAACATAGTAATATGGTACCTGTGGAGTGGACACTTGAAAAAGAGTGTGCAC
>NZ_MATO01000040.1 GCF_001700325.1 Caryophanon latum | reverse complement strand
GAAGAAAAAGGATTTAAATCTAAATATTAATCACCTTATATATAAATCTTCTACCTTTGCCATTAAACGATACTCTGTTGGCGTACAGCAAAGCACGTTCACTTTGTACTCCTCTAAAATGTGTAAGAAGTCCTCTGGTGAGAAGCGTCCTTTATGCACAAATGCTGTTGCGCCGCTTCCGAGTGATGCTAAAAACGGACTCCAAATCCATTTTTGCCAGCCTGGTGCTGCTGTTGCCCAAACAACGTCGCCTTCTTGAATGCCTAACCATTGTGGAGCAGCTGTACGTAAATGCGCATAGCCCCAAGAATGTGGATGCACGGCTGCTTTTGGATTGCCTGTCGTACCACTTGTGTATGCGATAAACGCTACGTCTGTACTCGCTGTTTTTACTGTTTCGAACGTCGTCGGCTGCGATTGCACGAGCTGACGAATTTGACGCCAAGGCTCTGGTGCTGCTCCGATTACGTATTGCTTAATCGAGCTCGCATGCTCCGCTTCTTCAAATTCACTAATGTATGCTTCATCCGCAATGATCGCCTTTGCCTCAGCATGCACGATGCGGTAATCAATATCTTTTGCACGCAGCATTTCCGAGCTCGGAATAATAGCTAATCCTGCCTTTAATGCTGCAATGTACACAACGTACGCTTCAACTGAGCGCGGTACCATAATGAGTGCTACGTCCCCTTTTTGTAAACCATCTTGCTGGAAAACATTCGCTACGCGGTTTGCACGCTCAATTAACGCTTTGTATGAAATACGCTCGATTGTGTCATCTTCGTTATGTACGATTAACGCATCGTTAGACACATTAGCATAGCGTTCAATTTCTTCTACAATGTTGTAAATCTGCGGTGCTACTAGCTCATTTCGATCCATATTCAATTCCCCCTTTGTGTAACGATACACCCCTTTTGTGTACCTATTTCCATTATACCTCCATTTTTTTGTTTTTTCAAAAAAATATTCAACTTTTTATTATCAAGTCACAATTTTTATAAAAGTTTATAATTTCTATCGCAAACAAAAATTCCTTCGTTTAAACTTAAAGTTCATTTTTATAAAATAGGCAAATTTTAGCACCTAGTCTTAATTACTATCGTGAAATGGAAATACGCCGCTATGCTAAAAGTAAACGAAAAAATGCCCGCGGAACGAAAAGCGCTCCACAGGCATTTATTTTGTCTCACATCGCTATGTGACTGTCGTTATTTATAACAAATCTGCAAACTTATCCGCTTTCGGCTGCTTTTGCGGGTAGCTATACGTTTCACGGTTACGCACTGCTTTTGCGATTAACTCATCAAACTCCGTGAAGCTTTCGTAGTATTCTACTTTTTCTAGCTTCGGCTTCGTTTTTGGATTCGACGGCGTGAAAATCGTACAGCAATCTTCATACGGTAAAATTGACGTTTCGTACGTGCCAATTTGTTCAGCAATGTCGATAATTTCTAGCTTATCGTAGCTCAGTAACGGACGCAGCACTGGCGTCGTCGTCACATCATTAATTGCCGTTAAGCTTTCTAACGTTTGCGATGCTACCTGTCCTAGGCTTTCACCTGTTACGATACCGAGTGCACCAACTTCTTCACGCACTTGATCTGCAATTTTCATCATCATGCGACGCGTCGTCGTCATCGAAACGTTCGCTGGCACGCTATCTTTAATAAGCGTTTGAATTTCCGTAAACGGAATGACATGCAGACGAATGCGCGCGCCAAACTGCGTACAAAGATTCGTTAAATCCTTTACTTTTTGCAGTGAATTTTCACTCGTATACGGTGGGCTAAAGAAGTGAATCGCTTCAAGACGCACACCTCGCTTCATCATTAAATACGCTGCAACTGGGCTATCAATACCGCCTGAAAGCATAAGCAACGATTTACCATTCGAACCGACTGGCATACCACCTGCACCTTTAATAACACCTGCCATTAAATACGCTGCATCGTCACGAATTTCAATACGCAGTGGTAGCTCAGGCTTTTTCACATCTACTGTTAAGTGATCAAAATGTGTCAATAAATAACCACCGACGTCACGTTGAATATCATGTGTTTCAAGCGGGAACGATTTGTCTGTACGCTTTACTTCTACTTTAAATGTAATTGGCTCTTTATACTGCTCCATAATTTTATGCGCGACTTCTTTAATCGCATCCATATTTTTTTCCGCTGATGCAACTGCTGAAAACGACTGAATGCCGAAAATTTTCGGAATGCGCGTCATTAATTGCTCCATGCGCTCTTCTGTTTCTGTTTCGATAAACATGCGGTCGCGCTCTGTGCGAATTTTCAACGGTGCTAAATCTGTGAAGCTGTATCGAATATTATCACGTAAACGCGCGATAAAATCCTTTTTATTTTTTCCTTTTGTCGATAATTCACCGTAGCGAATTAAAATTTCTTTATACATCATCGTACGAATTCTCCTTTTAATTGATGCATGACATGTGTAAATACTTGCTTAAACTTTTGTATGTCTGCCTCTGTATTATTTGCGCCAAAGCTAATGCGGATGACACCGTCTTTATATTGCTGTGGCACTTTGATTGCTTCCATGACGTGGCTCGTTTTCGTTTGACGTGATGAACAAGCACTTGATGTCGATACAATGATGCCTTCTTTTTGCAGTGCATTAATTAAAATTTCACCTTTTAAGCCTTGTACGCCAACTGACACGATATGCGGTGCACCGTCTGCTGGTGAAATAACGTTTACCGCATCACCTAACGACTCAAAATATTGAAATAATTGTTGCTTCCATGCACTGTACGTTTTTGCATGCGCTGGCATTTGCTCAACTGCCATGCGCGCTGCTTTTGCAAATGCGACTGCTTGTGGCACTGCGACCGTTCCGCTACGCATGCCGAATTCTTGCCCACCACCGACGATGAACGGCTCAATTTGCACATGCTTTTTCATCGCAAGTACACCTGAACCTTTTAACGCATGAATTTTATGCCCTGAAATCGTAATAATATCCGGGCCGTCCGCTAGTGTAATTGGCAGTTTGCCGAAGCTTTGAATCGCATCGACATGGAATACAGCGCGACTGTTGTCATGAATAATTGCCGCCGCCTGCTGAATCGGCATGATCGCACCCATTTCATTGTTAACGTGCATAATGCTCACAAGTACGGTATCTTTTCGTATTTTATCACGCAGCTCCTCTAGTGAAATGACACCTTGTGCATTGACAGATAAATAATCGACTTCGTAGCCTTGCTGCTGCAAACGCTTTGCTGCCTCTAACACACACGGATGCTCAACCGCTGTCGTAATGATGTGGCGACCTTTATGCTTACTTGCCGCTGCGACACCATAAAACGCAAAGTTGTTTGATTCCGTGCCACCTGATGTAAAAATAACATTCTCTGGCTCTGCATAAACAAGTTGTGCCACTTGCATGCGCGCACGTGTTAATAAATCGTTTGACTCCACACCCATTGCATGAATCGATGCCGCATTGCCATAATACTGATTGTTTACTTGTATAAATGACGCAAGCACATCGTCATGCACTTTCGTCGTTGCGCTATTATCTAAATAAATCATATGAAGCCTTCCTTTATTGTTAGTACTTTTACATTTCACATCTGTTGATTAACTCGTTTCACGAAATGAACTTCGTGTTTTTCATTGTGTAAATCGAATACAAAGTTGAACTAGTGTGGCTGAACGCGTCCAGCCTAATTATTCGTTAATCGACACACTCGTTTGCATTTGAACATCAATTGTTTATTTTAACAAAAACTGCGCATAAGTAAATGAAACGTTTTGCCAATATGAAAAGGACTCGTCTAAGCATGGCTCGAGACAAGTCCTTTAAAACATTTCGTGTATGCTGTTTTTATTATATACAACATTTTTAAAATTTCATACGTTTGTGCTTACAATTTTGTCGCTTTATATAAATCATCTTGCGCAAGACGTTGAATCGCCTCAAGTGCTTTTGGATCGACTTGTGAAACCGCAACTCCCGCTTCTTCTAACGCCTTTGTATAACGTAACGCAGTGAATGATCTCTCTGCTGCACGGAAACGTTTTTGCACATCTGGATGTGTCGCTCGGTAACGGTTGCCGTAACGAATCGTATGCTCGAATAAAATAACGTTTTCAACCATTTCGATTACTTTCGTACGTGCGCCCTCTAACAATTCCTTTGCAACCTTCACATTTGTGCGAATTTGCACCATGTTAAGTGGCACTTCTTCTAAGCTTTTTTCCACGACAAACAGCTGCTCTTCTACTTCTGCAACGCGGCTGCGCATCTCATCTGGAATTCCAGGGATGTTCGCCTTATGTAATTTACGGTCTACTTCATGCAGCTCTTTGCGAAGCTCATCTAACTCTACGCGAATATCCATTTCTTCTACACGAAGCGTTTTTAAATATTCGGCAAATGAAGCTTGTTCTTCTGCAATTTTTTCAAATGAAGCAGTAATGTCTTGTAAGTCAGCTTCTAAGCTCGTAAACGCTGAATGCCCGTCTGTAAATTGCTCTAGCAATACATCGTAACGACGCTGCAATAGTTCAAGCTCTTTTGCTAAACGCTTTGGCTTATCTGCTTTTTCACTTTCGAGACGGTACGATTGCTGAACGAAAATCGCCTCAGTAATCAACTCTTTTGCCTGTAATAATTCATTTAATAGGCGATCTTGTAGGTTGAAGGCATTGCGCTCAACGTACACGCGTGAAATAACTTCTTTTTCAAGCTGGTCGTAACAAAAATCAAGCTCTTCGATTAACACGTTAATGCTCGGTTTTACTTTATCAAGCTCTAGCTGCTGTACAAGCTGTAATAGCTCGTGTAAATGTGCCTCTAGCTCATCTAAAAACGAAATCATTTCTAAATGCTTTAAGTAATAGCCTTGCTGCTCCATTTCACGGTGACCTGCACGTAAATCGCTAATCGTTGCTGGAATGCTCGTTTGCAGCTCCGTTAAAATATCTGGAATTTCGACGATCATCGCCTCGAGCGCTACCGCTTCGCCGACTAAGCTTTTTACTAGCTCGCTTGCGTGTAAATAGTTTCCTTCTTCTGTTAACTCTTCGTATTGCTCAAAGCTTGGGGCAAAAATTTCTAAACGTCGCTCTAACTCATAAAGCGCTGGGCCGAATGAATATTGGTGTGCTAACAACGTTTTACGTGCATTGCGATAATGTTCCTTTAACTGTTCCACTTCGACACGACTTTGTGCCTCGCTGCCAATTAAATGCTCTAGCTCTGCTAAAATGTTGTCCATATCGCTATGGCATTGTTCGATGTACTCCTCGATCTCCTTCTCGATTTCCTGCGCCTTTGAAAAGCGTAATCGATCGATCGCCTCGTCTGCCTCATAAAGAAGCGTTTTGATTGCTGGCATATGAATGCTAACAACTTCATCCCATTCTGCACGCCATCTGTCAAATAATTCTTCTGCTTGACCGTCCATATTTAAGTCTTTAACTCGCGTTAACTGCTCTGAAATCGGTCGGTTTTCTAATTCTTTTCTTTTCTGTTCAAGTCGCTCTATTTCTTTTTTGCGTTTTCGTCGTATACTAAAGCTGACGATTGCAACGATTAAAATAAGAGCGAGTATGAGGATGGCAATCTCCATCATAACCCTCCTGTCGCATAATCCCTATCAAACATATTACTTCTTATTTTAGCACGTTTTTTCTTCTATATCATCGTAAAACTTACAATCTTTTTGGAGGATTTAGCTACAATGAAAAGAGATGCACATATTCACACACCATTTTGCCCACATGGCAGCCCAGATTCTTTTGAGCAATACATCGAAAAAGCGATTACACAGCAGTTTACACACATTACATTTACAGAACATGCGCCGTTACCAAAAAGCTTTGTCGATCCAACACCTGATCAAGATTCTGGTATGAATGAAACACACCTTGAAAAATACTTTACCACATTACACAAATTAAAAAAATTGTATGCAAAAGATATTTCCATTTCTATCGGCTTAGAAGTCGATTTTATTCAAGGTTATGAACGAGAAACGACACAATTTTTAAATACGTACGGTCGCGAGCTAGACGATGCGATTTTATCGGTGCATTTTTTACAGCTTGCCGACCGTTATACGTGCATCGATTTTTCAGCGGACGAATTTTTAAGCGTCGCCAAGCAAATCGGTAGTGTTCAAGCGGTGTACGATTTATACTATGACACATTGCAGCAATCGATCATCGCGGACTTAGGACCGTACAAGCCAAAGCGAATCGGACACCCGAC
Organism: Caryophanon latum; assembly: GCF_001700325.1. Lineage (GTDB taxonomy): Bacteria > Bacillota > Bacilli > Bacillales_A > Planococcaceae > Caryophanon > Caryophanon latum. The sequence continues at coordinate 26,201 of NZ_MATO01000040.1, read as the reverse complement.
GCTCGTGCATAAATTCCAACGAGCACACGGCGAAGCGATTGACGACGACGCAGCGATTCGCAAAACGCTTCAGCTTATGCAGCAGCACGGCTACGAGCTAGACGTTAACAGCGCCGGGCTTGCGAAAAAAGATTGCTTAGAGCAGTATCCACCGAAGCCATACGTCGCTTACGCCAAATCGCTCGGCATTCCGCTCGTTTTCGGCTCAGATGCCCACACAGCAGCAGACTTACATCAATTTTACGACGACGTATTTGCGTCTCTATAGAAAGAGGGAATTTTTATGTTTACGAAAACGACTTACGCTGGCACGTTGCTTGAACAATACGCCACTGTCACGAAGCAGCTTGATGCACTTTGCACAGGAGAGCCAGATGCGATCGCGAACTACAGCAACGCAGCTGCACTACTGAACACATTTTTAGACGACATTAACTGGGTCGGCTTTTACTTTATGAAAGACGGTGAGCTTGTGCTTGGACCGTTTCAAGGATTGCCTGCATGCGTGCGTATTCCAGTCGGGCGCGGCGTTTGTGGCACAGCTGTCGCAACGAAACAAACGCAGCTCGTGAAAGACGTGCATGCGTTTCCGGGTCATATTGCGTGCGACGGTGCAACAAATTCAGAAGTCGTTGTGCCACTCATTCATGACGGCGAAGTAATCGGCGTGCTCGACATCGATAGCCCGTCACTTGCTCGCTTCACAGAAGACGACGTTACCGGCTTAACGCAATTTGTCGAAACGCTTTTACGCCATGTTTAATTGTTGACGCAAACAAGCAATCTTGTTACAATAGCCTTTGTGTTAAATGAATCGCAGCAGTTATATAACTTTACGATTGTATTTTGTTCCTCTAGCTTGCTAGACGGTGTATTGCGTAACCCTACAGGCTGCAAGGGCGAAGATATGTGAAAACAAAATGCGCGAAAGACACGGGTATAACTGGTTTTTATTTTTCACAATAAAAAAACCAAATTTGAAGGAGGAGACTACAATATGTCTCGTTACACAGGTCCATCTTGGAAAGTTTCACGTCGCTTAGGTATTTCTTTAAGCGGTACAGGTAAAGAATTAGAAAAGCGTCCATACGCTCCAGGTCAACACGGCCCAAATGCTCGTGGTAAAAAATCAGAGTATGGTCAACAATTAACAGAAAAACAAAAATTACGCCACATGTACGGTATGACTGAGCGTCAGTTCAAAAACGTATACATTAAAGCTGGTAAAATCCGCACTGGTCTACACGGTGAGAACTTCATGATCTTACTTGAAACTCGCTTAGACAACTTAGTATACCGTTTAGGTTTAGCTCGTACTCGTCGTGCAGCTCGTCAATTAGTTAACCACGGTCACGTTTTAGTTGACGGTAAACGCGTTGACATCCCATCTTACTCAGTAAAACCAGGTCAAACGATCTCTTTACGTGAGAAATCAGCTAACTTAACAGTTGTTGCTGAAGCAATCGAAGTAAACAACTTCGTACCAGAATATTTATCATTCGATGCTGACTCTAAAGTAGGTACATTCGTACGTTTACCAGAGCGCTCTGAATTATCAGCTGAAATCAACGAACAATTAATCGTAGAGTACTACTCTCGTTAATTTAAACTTGTTGCATTTAGCGACAAACGAAGCCCTAAAGCTATTGTGCATACAATATGCTTTAGGGCTTTTTCATGCGCTCGCTTTTCGTTTCATTACACAAAAACTTCACACTTAAACCTATATTTACTAATTAAAGAGACTTTATGCACTAAAATATAAATTAAACTCTCGAAAAAATATTCAATTCATATACATAGTTGCTTTAAATTACTAATAAATTTATAATATTTTTACTTATATTTACTAAAAAGGAGTTTATGATGGATCACTTAATGACTGAAGTATTCGAAAACAATATGGGACTTTATATTGTAAACAGCTCAGACACTCATTTACAATTAGCCATTACGAACTACACACATTATTACATGTTACTACGTCGTCCCGAGCAAGATAACCTCCATGTATATGCGCTGCTAAACGACTTTTGGCATTTTTTCTACTATGAAAAAATAACTTTAATCGTCGAACCAACTAACGCACTTTATTACAGCGTTCGCACAACGATTTTAAACATTTTCACATCGAACGTTAACATTCAAAAAGCATCTGTTTCGACAAATGGCAAGCTCGAACAATCGTTGTTAGCTGCGATTGAACTGACGAACTTATGCATTGATCTATATAAACGGTTAATTCTTGAAGATGAAGCTCATGCTACTTACGCTTCGTTATCGAGACAATTCCAAAGCGTTGATCCGAAAATTTTATTTACGAAGCGCTTTAAAGAAGATGACGACATGCATCCGAGAAGATTTACAGAAATGCAATCATATTTAGTAAAATTAGCGGTGCGCAGTGCAAGCGATTGGGAAATACCGTTACAACTATTAATTAAAAACACGTTACAACGTATTAAAGCGATTCAATATGCGAAAGCAACAATCTCATATTAGGTGGTGGAAAACGATGGAGTTTCAATTGCACAATGATTTACAATCAATTGTTGCGAACGGTCGATTTACAGAAGCATATCGTTATGTCGAACAATTACTTCAAGAAGCAACACGTACGAATAATCTCGAGCTACAGCTAACTGGTTACATTCAACGACTTACATTGCATTTACAACTCCAGCACTTTGAAGCAGCTGCAACCGATTTACACATATGTGAGCAGCTAATGAATGAGCATGAAGCGTTTAAAATATATGAATCACTCATTTACTATGCGTCTGGTACGTTAAACGCTTTAACGAATAACCCACAAGTGGCACATACTCAGTTTAGTCATGCGATTTCGATTGCTTACGAGCGCGGCGAATGGCTTACATTGTCTGCAGCGTATACGAAAATGAGCTTACTGCCACAAATTCATAGTCAAGAAGCAATCAACCTCGCACGTACAGGTGTGCTGTTTGCTAAAGTAGGTGAGCTCAAGCACGGCTTATATGTGACACGTGCATTGCTCACATTAACACAAATTTATTTACAAGCAGCGCAAGTAGACGATGCGTTGGCACTTTGCGATGAGCTACAGCAATTGCTGGAGAAGCACCCGTACATTCGTGAGCAATTATACGCTGAAACAATTATGCTTCATTATTACGTATTCCAACAGCAATTTGAAGGAGTCATCGAAAAAGGCACTGCCCTTCTTGAAAAACTACAGCAATCAAACGAATATGATTTGTACGCACAAGCGCTATCGCTCGTCATTCAAGCTTTTGAAGAAACGAATCAGCTAGAGCGTATTCCTATGCTGAAGCAGCAATATGAAGCGATGCACGACAGACGACAGCAGCAATCATTCAAAAATGAGTTAAATGAACAGGCACCTTCGCATTTTGATGGGCTTAAAGCGTTTAAAAAACGAGCAGAGCAATTTACGACGCAACACGATGGCTATGCGCTTTTATTATTTTTTATCGAAAGTGAGAAACCGCTCCCATACGAGGAAACGAGTGTCATTTTTAACCTATTGCATACAAATTTACAAAAAACAAATTTGACGTTTCTTGCACATAACATGTTTGAAACGCATAAAATGTTATACGTCGTGAAAGAAACGTTCGATGAAGCGGCACTATCGATTGAACAAGCGATCACCAATACGGTCGCAAATGTCGAACAGCCGATTCATTTATTATTCGGGCATGCGCATAATGTTGAGCATGAAACGTACAGCTTTAGTGGCTGTTTAGCGCTTTGTCATGCGTATTTATATTACAAACGATCATAAAAAAGGGTACGAGCTAACATGTAGCTCATACCCTTTTTTGCTGTGTATTAGTTAAACTGCACCATCGTGTATTTCTTTTTACCGCGACGGATGATTGAGAATGCATCGTCTAGGCGGTCTTTTGCATCGATTGTGTAGTCTAAATCTTGTACCTTTTCACCGTTTACTGAAATCGCACCATTCGTTACGTCCTCGCGTGCTTGGCGCTTCGATGGTGAAATGCCTGCTTGCACAAGTAGCTCGACGATGTTGATGTCCTCTTTTGGTAGCTCTGTAGAAGGTACGTCTTTAAATGCGTCCTTCATTTCGTCTGTTGATAACGCTTTTAAGTCACCAGAGAATAGTGCCGCTGTAATGCGTTGTGCTGTTGCAAGTGCTTCGTCGCCGTGAATTAAGCGTGTCATTTCTTCTGCTAACGCTTTTTGCGCTTTACGTAAATGCGCTTCTGTTTCAACTGTTTGTGCTAGCACTTCGATTTCCTCGCGCGTTAAGAACGTGAAGATTTTTAAATATTTGATGACGTCTGCGTCCGCTGTGTTTACCCAGAACTGGTAAAACTCGTACGGCGATGTTTTCTTCGCGTCTAACCAAACCGCGCCGCCTGCTGTTTTACCGAATTTCGTGCCGTCAGCTTTTGTCACAAGTGGAATCGTAATACCGTACGCCTTCGCTGTTTCGTCATGCGTTTTACGGATCATTTCTAAACCTGTCGTAATGTTGCCCCACTGATCTGAGCCACCTACTTGAATGCGCACGTTGAAGTTGTCGTATAAGTGGTTGAAGTCCATTCCTTGAATAAGCGTGTACGCAAATTCTGTAAATGAAATACCAGAATCTAAACGTGATGCAACTGTATCTTTGCTTAAAATGTAGTTAACGTTAATTAATTTTCCGTAGTCGCGCAGGAAGTCGATTAATGTCATTTGCCCTGCCCAGTCGTTGTTGTTTACTAAAATCGCACCGTTGTCTGCATCTGATGAGAAGTCGAATAAACGCTCCATTTGTGCTTTTAAGCCACGCACGTTCGCTTCTACTTGCTCCATCGTTTGTAATTGGCGCTCCTCAGAACGTCCTGATGGGTCTCCTACTGTACCTGTTGCCCCGCCGACTAATAGCACCGGCTTATGCCCTGCCTTTTGGAAGCGACGAAGTGTAAGAAGTGGTACGATATGACCGATGTGCATTGAATCTGCTGTCGGGTCAACACCAACGTATAACGATACTTTTTCTGCATCAAGTAGCTTCTCCATACCTTCTGCGTCTGTTTGTTGGTATAGCAGTCCGCGCCAGTTTAAATCTTGTAATAATTCGTTCATTGTTTATTCCTCCAAGTCGATTCGTGTAGAAACATAAAAAAACGCCCCTACACGTGTATTTACGTGCAGGGACGTTATCAAGTCAATTGAAAACGCGGTACCACCCGGCTTGTGCTAAGCATGGAACTTAACACCACTTTGAAGCGTCTATATCGCGACGAACCGTTGACGCTCTGGAAACGTAATTCATAGATGGTTTGTGACTAGCTTTCACCGACCGCTAGCTCTCTACACAGGGAAATCATCTATTACTGCAAATCCTTCATCGCTGTCAAATCAATATACACCTTATTGTAATTGAATTTAGTTCGATGTCAATATGTATATTTTTCTGCAATTAATATATGTTATAATAGATTGGAATTTTAGGGGGGTTAATCACAGCGATGTTAAAAAACATAAATGACTTTTTAGATCGCATAGCTGAACATAAATGGATTCCTAAACTTCGTATTACAGGTGGCGTATTGTGGAACTTAGCTTTGCTGTTTTGCACACTTGCTGTCATATTTACTGTATTCGTCGGCTCAGTCGGCGCAGGTTATTTTGCTGCGCTCGTTCGGGAGGAGCCACTTCGCTCAAGTGAAGAAATGCGCGAAGATATTTTCAGCTATGAAGAAACAAGTGAAATTTACTTTGCGAACGATATTTACATTGGCAAAGTACGTACTGATTTAGAACGTCGTGAAACGTCATTAACGAACGTCTCACCAAACGTCATTAATGCCGTATTTGCGACAGAAGATGAATATTTCCGTGAGCATAACGGAATCGTACCGAAAGCTGTTCTCCGAGGAATTGTGCAAGATCTTTCAAACTCGGCGACACAAACGGGCGGGTCAACACTTACGCAGCAGCTTATTAAAAACCAAATTTTAACGAATGAAGTTTCATATGAGCGTAAAGCAAAAGAAATTCTTCTTGCGATGCGTCTAGAGCATTTCATGACGAAGGAAGAAATTTTAGAAGCCTATTTAAACATTATTCCTTATGGACGTAATGCAGAAGGTCGTAACATCGCAGGGATTGCTACAGCAGCAGAAGGGATTTTTGGCACAACGCCAGACAAATTAAACTTACCACAAGCTGCATACATCGCCGGTATTCCACAAGCGCCTTTTGCATACACACCGTTTACACAGCGCGGTGAAGTAAAAAGTGCTGAAGGGCTAGAGCCAGGCTTTAACCGTATGAAAACAGTACTGTTCCGTATGAAGGAAGAAGGCTTTATTACGCAAGCACAGTACGATGAAGCGGTAGCGTATGACTTGAAAGCTGACTTCCGCGCGAAGCAAACGTCCGGCACAGAGCTATACCCGTACATTACGTATGAGGCAGAGCGCCGTACCGTTGAAATTTTGACGAAGCAGCTCGCTGCAAAAGATGGTGTAACGGAGCTTGAGCTTGAACAAAATGCGAAGCTATATGAAAAGTACAGCATTTTAGCAGATCGCGACATGCGTTCAAGCGGTTACCGTATTTACACAACGATCGACAAAACGATGTACGATGCATTAAATAAAGCAGCAGCTGAATTTAATTCGTACGGTCAAACGATGACATCAACGAAAACGGACCCTGAAACAGGTGAAACGATTGAAGTGAAGGAGCCTGTACAAGTTGCTTCTGTATTAATGGACAACAAAACAGGTCGCGTTATTGCGTTCGTCGGTGGACGTGATTTCGCAGCAGATGAATTGAACTATGCAACACAAGGCTATCGTTCGAATGGTTCGACGATGAAGCCATTGCTCGTATACGCACCGGCAATTGATTTAGGCTTTATCGGCGCGGGTAGTCCTGTAGTCGATGTAAAATTTAAACGAAAAAGCGATGGCTATGCACCGGAAAACTTCATTCCGACGCAGGAGCTTGGGCTAATTCCAGCACGTAAAGCGTTAGCGTTATCGCAAAACTTAGCAGCGCTTCGTTTATACAATATGACGCTAACAGATCACAAACCGCAAGAATACATTGAAAAAATGAACTTCAGCCGCATTAATGAAAATAACTTAATCCACTTATCTGCTGCACTTGGTGGCGGTATTGAAATGACGGTTGAGGAAAATACAGCGGCGTATGCTTCACTTGCAAACGGTGGACAATACAACCGAGGTTACATGATTGAAAAAATTGTCGACTTAGACGGCAATATCGTGTTCGAACATAAAGTAGAACCGACACAAATTTATAAGCCAGAAACAGCGTATATCGTATCAGATATGTTAAAAGATACGCTCGATCAAGGACATACCGGAGCGAAGGCTGGTAGTCAGCTACGATTCAGCCGTGAGCACGTATCCGCAAAAACAGGTACATCACAAACATTCCATGACGTATGGTTAATGGGCTATAACCCAAACATTACGTTAAGCGCTTGGTTAGGCTACGGAATTCCAAAGCCGCTAAACACGATGGTCAACACGTACGGTGAGCCGAGTGCGCGCGTTAACGCATTATGGGCGAAGCTAATGAATACGGTTTATGCAACGAACCCTGATTTAGTAAGTCCAAACACGAAAATGGAAAAACCAGCAAACGTTGTCGCACAATCATTCTGTGGCATTTCAGGACGTCTTTTATCAAGCACTTGTTCTGCAGCAGGCTTTGGCGTAACGGACTTATTTAACAAAGCGGTGTTCGTTCCGACAAAAGTGGACGACAGTATCGTGTCATCTAGCGCCGTAACAATTGGCGGTCAAAAATATACACCGCTTAAAGGCACACCATCTGCATTCATTACAAATGGTGGTATTGCATTAAGCCCGAGCTTTGCAAAACGTATGCTCGGTTCACTCGGTGGCGATCCATCGAAATTAATTTCTCACGCGTCGTACGGAGGTGGAGCTGTCCGCTCTATGCGAGATGATGGGGTGGCCCCTGCCGCACCCAGTGCAGCCGTAAATGGTTCGACAATCTCTTGGTCAGCATCTTCTTCTCGTGACGTAGTTGGATATTACATTTACAAACAAGGTGGCGGACGTATCGGTACGATTTCAGAAGGCAGCCGCCGTTCTCGCACGGTCGGCTACGGTTCGTATTACGTAACAGCTGTTGATATTGCAGGACGTGAATCGCGTGCGTCTAATGTCGTATCATACAGCGCACCGCCTCCACCAAAACCAAAACCTTCAACGAATAGTAGTGGCAACAGTGGCTCAACAAGCGAGGGCTCTTCTTCAAACGAGGGAGGCAATGCACCAGCAACGCCTGTTACACCTCAAGCAGAGCAACCTGCTGAAGAGACTGCTACACCATCTGCTGCTGAAGGTGAATCAGAAAGCGGCACTCCATAAACAAACGAAAAGGCTATGCTCGTCAGTTCATGACAAGCATAGCCTTTTTCATGTTTAATGTGTCGCTACTTTTTCTAGCACGTTTTTACGTACGTATACTGCTTTGTACGCGCTTGTGTCAGATGAAATTTTGTAGAAGTTCGCACCCTCTTCTAAAATTAATACGAACTTTCCTTTTGCATTGCCGTTATACGTAAATGCAGCTTGCGTTAATCCTGAATATCGATACGTTTGTACAGTGTTGTCCTTTAATCGTGCAACTTGGTAACGCTTATCTTGACCGTAGCCAAGCGTTGCCATCATCTTCATCATGCGGTAGTAATGCCCAGCAATTTTTGAGCCCCAATATGGATCCGATGCATACTTTACATTCATGCCGTAATCTTTATTCCCAAATACTGTACCGTTTGGGAACCAAGCTGTTGGCGGTAAATATTTCTTCTCTAAATATTGAATAACTAACGTTTCAATGTTGTTTGCCACTGATGGATATGTGTCGGCTGGGTTGCCGTTATCTGTTACGTTTAAGCCGAATAAGTTGTTATGCTTCAACGCGTGGTCACTCATGCCGTACGCACTTTCATGCTGCGCCATTGACAGAATGGCCAGTGCGTTAATATTGTATTTGTTTTGTAATGCAATAAGTGTTGCACCTAAGTTTTTAATTTTACTTTTTTGCACTGCCGACGAACCGCGTGTTTTTAAAATTTCTTGAATGTAGCGGTCGATTTGTGCTGCTGTAAATTTCGTTTGTGAGCGCACAGATGCAACTTGGTAGTACGGATAGCTTGTGCCGATCACTTTACCTGTCGCATCAGTAAATGTTGCACCGTCTAAGCTGTAATACTTCACACCGCGCACCATGAATTTTGGCGCTGCGCTAATTGTGTATGAATCGTAGCTATTTTTTGATGGTGCGTAAATGTAATGTGCTAGCTCGCCGTTTACGTTCGCATAGTAGTTGCGCGTAAAGTAAGCGTTAAATGGCTTTAACACAGCGTTATCATGCGCAATGTAACCTTCTTGCCCAGCAACATTTACTTTAATTGAACGCTCTGTCGCATCAACGTACGCAATTTCAGAGTTCGCCGGTAAATATGTGCGCTCACTCGTTAAGTTCGCGTCATTGAATACGCGCGTTAATACGTTGCCGTTTGCTGCTTTCGTTTGAATGAAGCCACTTTTCATCGCAACGAGCTGACCGTTTTTCACAATACCTTGGTTGTTACCTACACGCTTTTTCGCCTCTGCAAATGTTGAGTATGTTGAATGCACTTTGTAGCTACCGTTACTTAAAATGTTCACGACGCTATAATTCGACGTCGGTGCTGGTATTGTCGGCTTCGGTTGCTCTGGCTTTGGTTGCTCTACAACAGGTGGGGCTGGTGTTGGTTTTGGCGTTTCTTCCACTGCGGCTTCACCAATTGTAAATGACTGTGCAATGTTAAAGCCGTAGCGATTGCCAGTCGATGTTTCAGCGCGCTCTGTCATAACTAATTGATACGTTTTACCGTCCTCATAACCGCTTAACGGTGGCTGTAACGTAACCGTTTTACCTGAAACGGTTACACGGCTAAACGTATAACCACTTAACTTTTTACCGTTTTGATCGGCGATGTAAAAATTCGAACGGTTAATGACCGTTTTCTTCGGTGCCTCGTTTAGCTGAAGCGTCCATGTGTTGTCATCGTTAAGCTTCGCTGTATAAGCATCGCTCGTAATGCTCGGCTTCTCAGTCGGTTGTGGCGTCGGTGCTGTTACTGCAGGCTTATCTGTAGGCTTATCTGTAGGCTTAGTTGCAGCTGGTCCAGTTAAAAACTTCTCTGCTACATTGACGTTAAATGATTCGCCCGATGTTTTTACGAGTCTGTTTGTAATGACTAACGTGTATGTTTTGCCTTCCTCATAGCCTGCTTTTGGTGGCTTTACCGTTACGACCTTCCCTTTTATTGTTACGAAGCTATACGTATAGCCGCTTAACTTCTTGCCATTTTCATCACCAATGTAAATGTTTGAGCGATTAATAACGCTTGATTTTACATTTTCAGAGAACGTCACAGTCCATGTATAGTCGCTCGACATTTTTAACGTATACGGTACATCCGCAGACGCTCTATGTGGCATGATAATCGCAAGCAACATAGCACAGAAAATGATCATTGCTTGTACTTTTTTCAAAATGTTTAACCTCCAATATCGTCTGTTAATCGATTACTGATTTGCGCACGTAGCCTTCGTCATAGCGTCCGGAATCGGAAATAATCGCTCTCCAGCTACCGGACGCTGATTTGTGTGCTGTGACGAATTGTCCGTGTGCTGCATCAATTGTGTAAATGACTTGTTCATCGTTTTTTTGCGCGTATACGTCGAGACGATTGCTTTGCTCTAAAATATCATCGTTGACTCGCGCAATATCGTAGCGCTCAAAATCTTTTCCACCGAGCGCGCGATCAATTCGGTACGCATGCCCGGCCGCCTTCGCACCCCAAAATTGGTCCGATGCATAGCGCACGTTCACACCTTGCACTTTGTTGCCAAAATACGCACCGTGCGCATATCCAGCACCTGGTGGAATGTAGTTTTTGTTTAAAAATTGTCCTGCTAACTCTAACACATTTCCTTCAATCGATGAAAATGTTTTGTTCGCTGGATTTTCATCAAACACGTACAAGCCGAATAAATTGTTGTACGTTTGTGCATGGTTGCTCATGCCGTAGTCGCTTTCATGTTGCGCGAGCGCTAAAATAAGCAATGCGTTCACATGTAGCTCCTGCTCGACTTTCTTTAACACCGTACCTAAGCCGAGCAGCTTTGATTTCGTCGCAGCATTAGCATATTTACCGCCTTGTTGCTGTCGTTCCTCTAGCATTTCAACAATGTACTTATCGAGCTGCTTAGCGCTGTAAGACGTCGTAGAACGCATCGATAAAAACTGGAAGTACGTTGGCTCATTGCCTACACGCTCACCTTCCTCATCGTAAAACGTATGCCCATCATTGCTGTAGTAGCGCTTACCTTCTTTTAAAAACGACGGCGCATCACTTACCGCAAATGACGACGTATGATCGTAACGATAATGGCGTACGTGAAACACTAATTGCCCGTCCTCGACTGTGTAATGCGTGCGCTCCATATAAAACGGCACGTACGTCACGTCGTCTGGCTCCATGTAAAACACTTCATTTGCCGCAAGTACTTTTATGTACGACGCTGTTTTCTCGAGCAATCGTAGCTCAGAGCTACCCGCTACATATGTCGCAGCGTCGGTCAAAGCCTTATCGTAATAAAGTTTTGTAATGCCTTGATCCGTCGTGATGACGAGCCCTTGCCCATCCGGAATGACAATCGCTTCATCATAATCAAACAGCACCGTCTCATCTGTCATAACAGCATCTGCTTCTTCACGCGACATAAACATCCCAATTATTTCTATTTTACCATCAACTAACTGTTCTACGCGATAGCGCATCGGTACATTATATTTTTTTTCGTAATCCGATGCGACAAGTGGCTGCCCACCTATCGTCAGCACGTTCGATGTAATTGTTAATGTGTAATGCCCTACTGGAAATCCTTGCTCTGGCGGTGAGATGTGTAGCTCGAGGCGATCGTCGCTTAATGTGATAATGCGCTCAACTGCTTCGCCTGATTCATGTACAAGCCTCACCCGCTCGTCTGTAATCGATGTCGCATCGATCGGTGTATGAAACGGTATTGTAATTGTTTCATCTGGCTTTATTTTCGTTATGCCCTCCTCTTTTTCCACCGCTTCTTGCTGCTCATTTGTCGTACAGCCAGCAAGCAGTAAAACGAGACATAACGTTAGCCAATGTAATGTACGCATATGTCACTTCCTTTCTACTACATATAGTAACGTAAATTTATTCGAAATGTTCATCGAAAACACGAACGTAATGATTTCGTAATAATTGTAAAAAAAATAACAAGAACTCGATGAACACGTCATCAAGTTCCTGCTGTTATTATTGAAGCACGCTCGCAATAATTGCGACTGCCTCATCAATTTCTTCGTTCGTTACGTTTAGTGGTGGCAATACGCGCAACACGTGTGGTCCTGCTTGCACCATTAACACACCCGCTTCCTCAAGCTTCGCAACGTACGGTGATACGTCCTCACCGCCTAAATAAATGCCGACCATTAGTCCTTGTCCTAAAATGCTAAACTTGTCGCCTGTTAATGCATCCGCTAGCTTTTGTTGTAAGTATGCACCACGCTCTTTTACTTGCGCTAAAAAGCTTTCGTCAAACACGTGATCGAGTACAGTTTGCGCAACTGCAACACCGAGTGGATTGCCACCAAACGTCGTGCCGTGTGAACCTGCGCTAAACGTGTCGTAAATTTCAGCGACACCGAGTAAGCCGCCGATTGGGAAACCGCCGCCTAACCCTTTTGCAAGCGACACTAAATGCGGCTTTAACACCGTTTGCTCAAATGCATAGCGCGTACCTGTACGGCCGATACCTGTTTGCACTTCGTCAACGATTAATAAAATGCCTTTTTCATTACAAATGTCCATAATCGCCTGCGCGAATTCAGGTGTTACTTGTGCTAAGCCGCCTTCACCTTGAATAACTTCTAGCATGATCGCTGCTACTGAATCGTCCGCTGCTGCTCGTAATGCTGCAACGTCGTTAAACGGTAAATGCGTAAACTGTGATACGAGCGGACCGAAGCCTGCTTGTACTTTTTCTTGCCCCGTTGCTGACATTGCCCCGAACGTGCGCCCGTGAAATGATTTTTCAAACGTAATAATATGATGCTTGCCTGTATGCTTGCGCGCCATTTTAATTGCCGCTTCGTTCGCCTCTGCACCTGAGTTACAGAAGAAAGCATGCGCTAAATGCGTGCCTTGTACGAGCGTTTGCGCAAGCTTTTCTTGTGACGGACTTGCAAATAAGTTTGACGTATGCCAAATTTCATTCGCCTGCTTCGTAATTGCGTCCACGATTGCTGGGTGTGCGTGCCCTAAACTAAGCACCGCAATGCCCGATGTGAAGTCGATATATTTTTTTCCTGCCTCGTCCCATGCGTACGTTCCTTGCCCCTTTACGAGTGCAATTGGACGTCTTGCATAGTTGCCAAATAATGCGCCCATGCTGTTACCCTCCTACGATCGTCGTGCCTGTCAGCTGGTCATTTACAATTTGTACAGTCGGAATGCCTGCTGCTAAACAGTCAAGTGCACCTTGTACTTTCGGAATCATGCCGCCGTAAATGTGTCCTTCTGCAATCCACGTATCAATTTGCTTTTTCGTCGCTTCTGTTTGCCACGTATCTTCAATGCGAATGCCTGATACGTCCGTAACAAGCAGTAAGCTCTCCGCTTGTATCGCTAGCGCCACTTCACTTGCAACTGTATCGCCGTTAATGTTAAGCGCCTGTCCGTTATCCGTTGCACCGATGCATGCGATTACTGGTACGAACCCTGCTTGTAATAATTGCTCAATCGCCTCATGTGCAATCGTTTGCACTTCGCCAACGTGACCGTATACCGCTTCGTCTAAATGCGTGCACGTTAGTAGCTTCGCGTCAAAGCCGTTTAAGCCAATTGCTTGAATGCCTGCGCGCGTTAGTTGGCTTACTAAATACGGATTTACTTCGCCGATTAGCGTCGTTTGCACAATATCAATCATCTCGTCTGTCGTCACACGTAATCCGTTTACTGTCGTCGATTCGATGTTCGCCTTCTTTAGCGCGCGGTTAATTGCTGGACCGCCGCCGTGTGTAATGACTAAATCATAATCTGTCTGCAACGCTTTAAAGTTTTTGAAAAATTGCTCGTTTAACTGCTCTAACGTTGAACCGCCTAGCTTAATGACGATTCGCTTACGAGCGGTAACTTGCGTTGATTTGTACGTAGTCATACGTTAAATCGCACCCCCATGCATGTCCGTGCCCTTCGCCGACACCGACTGATACATCAATTTTCACTTCATGCTGCTTTAAAATTTGAATTAATTTTTCTTCTGAGAATGGAATCGGCTCGCCGTTTTCAACCATCGTCGTGCCGCCAATTTGAATTGTGATCGCTTCTACGTTTACTTTCGCGCCTGAATAACCAACTGCTGCGATAATGCGTCCCCAGTTAGCGTCACAGCCAAATACTGCTGTTTTTACAAGTGGTGAGCCGACAACTGTTTTCGCAATTTTACGCGCTTCTACGTCGTTTTCAGCACCTGTTACTTCCACTTCGATTAGCTTCGTTGCGCCCTCGCCGTCTTTTGCGATCGCTTTTGCTAAATCTTGTGCTACTAAGTGAAGTGCTTCCGTGAATTTTGACCATTCCGGATGCACTGGCGTTAACGATTCATTCCCTGCTAAGCCGTTTGCCATGACAAGCACTGTATCGTTCGTAGACGTATCACCATCTACTGTAATTGAGTTAAACGTAATGTCTGTAATGTGTGAAAGTGCTGCTTGTAAATGCTCTGATTCGATGTTTGCGTCCGTCGTAATGAAGCCAAGCATCGTTGCCATGTTCGGCTCAATCATACCTGAACCTTTCGCTGTACCAGCAATGATCACTTCCTTGCCGTCAATTTCCGTGCTGTACTGCGTGTTTTTCATTACTGTATCTGTCGTTAAAATCGCCTGTGCAAAGTCGATTGCTGATTCTAAATCTTGCTTTGGCTCCATTTTCGGTAACCCTTGAACGATTGGCGCAAGCTTCATAATTTCACCGATAACACCAGTTGATGCGACACCAACTAATGATGGGTCGATGTTTAAACGCTCTGCTGCTAGCTGCTGCATCGCTTGCGCATCAAGTAATCCTTGCTTCCCTGTGCAAGCGTTCGCGTTACCTGAGTTGACGATAACTGCTTGCATTTTTTTCGTGTTGTATACAACTTCCTTCGTTACTTTCAGCGGTGCTGCTTGTACAGCGTTCGTTGTAAACACACCTGCTACTGCTGCTGGCACGTCACTTACAAGTAATGCTAAATCCTTTTTCTTATGCTTAATACCACAATGCATCCCTGCTGCTTTAAAGCCTTTTGGTGAAGTGATGTTTGTGCCTACGATTTTTTTAACTGTCATGATGTTTCCCCCTTAAATAAATAGTGGCACAACATGTAATCCTGTTGTTTGTGCAAAGCCACATTGTACGTTCATATTTTGAATTGCTTGTCCTGCTGCGCCTTTTACTAAGTTGTCGATGACGCCGACAATCGTTGCGCGCCCTGTACGCTCGTCTAACTGCACGAACACGTCACAGAAGTTCGAGCCTTTTACGCGGTTTGTGCCGATTGCGCCCGCTTCTGTTACGACGCGCACGAACGGATCATTCGCGTACGTTTCGTGTAAGCATGCGACAAGCTGTGCTTGCGTGACACCTGGCATTACTTGCGCATAGCTCGTCGCTAAAATACCGCGCGTCATCGGCACTAAATGCGTGTTAAACGTAATCGATACGTCCGCTCCAGCAAACATCGAAATCGCTTGTTCAATTTCTGGAATGTGCTGGTGCTTGTTTACTTTATAAATTGAGAAGTTTTCATTCGTTTCGCTAAAGTGCGTGCCTTGTGACGGCTTGTTCCCTGCTCCTGATACACCACTTTTTGCGTCAATTACTAAAAAGCTCGGGTCGATTAAGCGATGTTTAATAAGCGGTAATAATGAAAGAAGTACAGCTGTTGGATAGCAACCTGGATTTGCGACAAGTGCTGCGTCTTTTACTGCATCTGCATTCCATTCTGTTAAGCCGTATACACTTTGTGAAAGCGTGTCCGCTGGTGCTGCTTCCTTGCCGTACCACTCTTCATAAAGCGCGCGGTCTTGCAAACGGAAGTCTCCTGATAAGTCGATTAGCTTCGTCCCTTTATTCACGAGTGATGGTAATAGCTTGCTCGTCACTCCAGCTGGCGTTGATGCAAACACGACGTCAAGCTTCGTAATCGCGGCTTCATCAATCGCTTCCATTGGCGCGTCGTATAAGCCTTCTAAATGAGGATATTTTGCTGAGAAGGATTCGCCTGCTTCAGATGAAGAAAACAGCTGTAACGACTCCACTTCCTTATGCTGATGTAAAAAGCGAATTAGCTCTAAACCTCCATAACCTGTTGCCCCGATAATACCTACTTTCATCTATAAAACCTCCATTAAAATCGCTCTATTTATATATTTTAAACCGTCTAATTATTTCGATAATAGAGAAATTATATACATGTATATTTATTAAGTCAATTGAATTTTTATTTGTTTGTTAAATTTTTAGAAAAAACATTCAATTTCACGGGAAATCTTGTCGTTATGACGTAAAGTTGTCCATAACTTCTTCACAATTGCTAAAAAACGAAAATATTCACGCAATAAATTGCTCTTTCATACAATAATATACTGTATAATGTTACCTATAATCTAAGTAATGGAGGTAAAAATGGAGCACATTAAAACGTATCACTCAAAAACATTGCAAACATCCATCGGCGAAGTCATCGTCGAAGGACCGGTCACCGGCGAACAGCTTGCTCGTTACACGTTTCACGAAGGGCTTAAAGCGTTTCGCCAGCCAGAGCAGCAGCACAAAGCATTGGTCGGCATTGCTGACTTGCCAGAAGGTCGCATTATCGTTGCAAGACATGACCTGTTAGTGCTCGGCTACGTTACATATTTATATCCAGACCCGATGGAACGCTGGGCACAAGACCGCATTGAAAACATGATTGAATTAGGGGCAATCGAAGTTGTCAATGAAACGCGTGGCATGGGGCTTGGACGTGCTTTACTCGACATCTCGTTCCAAGACGAAGCAATGGAGCAATACTTAGTTATTACAAATGAATATTATTGGCATTGGGATTTAAAAGGAACGAACCGCACTGTATGGGAATACCGCAAAATGATGGATCGCATGATGAAAACAGCTAACTTTGAGGAGTTCGCAACAGACGACCCTGAAATTAGCAGCCATCCGGCGAACTGTTTAATGGCGCGTATTGGCAAACATGTGAAACCAGAAACGATGGAGCGCTTCGATCGCCTGCGCTTTAGAAGTCGATTTAACTTCTAATTACGACATTCGGGATTGGGAGATCGTTTGTTGCTCAACTGAAGCAACGAACGTTCATATTTTTAAAGGGGTGTATATGATGATTGTAGAACAAATTATGAAAACAGATTTAGTAACAGTACCGCCGACGTTAACGATTACAGAAGCACGCGAAGTTATGCGTCATAAAGGGGTACGTCATTTAAACGTCGTCGATCAACAAGGGGAATTTTTAGGCATTGTGACAGAGCGCGACATTAAAGAAGCACTTCCTTCTTATTTATCAAACGTACCAAATTCACCGGTATATCATGAGCCGCTTACGACGGTGCTTATTTCAGAGCCCATTACTGCTCACCCACTTGATTTCGTCGAGGAAATTGCGCTTATTTTTTACGAGGCACGCATCGGCTACTTGCCAATTTTATCAGGTGGCAAGCTTGTCGGTACAGTAACGACGAACGAGTTGCTCGACGTGTACATTGAAATGACTGGTGCTAATGAGCCTGGCTCGAAAATTGAAATTCGCGTAAAGGACGTACCAGGTGTATTAAACGACGTGACAGCGATCATCGCAGCGCATAAAGCGAACGTGTTAAGCGTACTCGTTTATCCTGACCAAACGGACGATACCGCGAAAATTTTGTCTATCCGAGTGCAAATGATCAACCCATTACCAATTATTACGGAACTGCGCGAAAGTAACTTTGACGTACTTTGGCCAAACGTTCCAGGTATTGTGTAATGCGTAACGCGTACTTCGTGTATTCACCAGAACAACTCGGATATAAATTTTCAGACGATCATCCGTTTAACCATAAGCGTTTAACGTTGACGATCGATTTACTGAAATCAATTGGTGCATTACACGATGACGATATTATTCCAGCCCGCATGGCGACAGATGAGGAATTACTGCTTGCTCACGACGCTGCGTATATCGATATCGTCAAAAAAGCAGGGCACGGTCAGCTATCCCCTGCACAATGTGAAAACTACGGCATCGGCACAGAAGATACGCCCGTATTCGAAAACATGCACGAGGCGAGCGCACTGCTTGTCGGTGGTACATTGACCGCTGTCGACTGCGTCATGGAAGGCAAGTCCAAACATGCGCTTAACTTAGCGGGCGGCTTGCACCACGGCTTCCGCGGTCGCGCATCAGGCTTTTGTATTTACAACGATAGCAACGTCGCCATTAAATATTTACAAAAAAAATATAATGCGCGCGTGCTATACGTCGATACAGACGCGCATCACGGAGACGGTGTACAATGGGGCTTTTATGACGACCCGAACGTCTGTACATTGTCGATTCACGAAACAGGTCGCTACTTATTCCCTGGTACAGGCGCAGTGACCGAGCGTGGCAACGGTGAAGGCTACGGCACGTCGTTTAACTTTCCGATTGATGCGTTCACCGAGGACGAATCGTTCCTTGAAATTTACGAGCAATCGATGCGCGACATTTTTGAATTTTTCAAGCCAGACGTTGTCATTACACAAAATGGCGCTGATGCTCATTACTTCGATCCACTTACACACTTATACGGTACAATGAATATTTATCAATACATTCCGAAGCTTGCGCGTGAGCTCGCGAATGAATATTGCGGCGGTAAATGGATTGGCGTTGGCGGCGGCGGCTACGACATTTGGCGTGTCGTACCGCGCGCTTGGAGCTACGTATGGCTTGCAATGAATGACATTCCGTATCCGACTGGAAACATTTCGGATGAGTGGCTTGAAAAATATCAACAAGAAGCACCTGTGCAGCTTGTACCGACGTGGGACGATCCACCGAATTTATATGAGCCGATTCCACGAACAGCTGAAATTCAAGAAAAAAATGCACAAATGATGAAAAAAGCGCTGCATATTATTCATAAAAATAACGTATAACGAAAAAAGGGTGTGCGACAGTCCAGTTCGACTAATCGCACACCCTTTATTTGTACATTACTTCCCGACTTTCACCGATTCACGCTGCTCAATGCGGTGCGGTAAAATGACGTTCACATCTTCTACTTGCTCTTTATTCATGAGCTTTGTAAGTAGACGCATCGCCACAGCACCGATATCATAAAGCGGCAGCACAACACTTGTAAGCTGAGGGCGTACCATACGCGCAAGCTTCGAGTTTTCAAAGCTCATCACTTCAATGTCCTCTGGCACGCGCACACCGCTATCTTGCGCTCCGTGAATTAACCCGATCGCAATTTCATCGTTGCCCGCAAAAAACGCAGTCGGTGGATTATCGATGACACTTAGCTTCGACCATGCTTCTAACCCGTCGTCGTATTGGTCATCTTCTGCATAAATTAAATTTGAATCCGTCGACAGCCCCGCATCTGAAAGCGCTTGCTCATATGCGCGTAGCTTGTAATGCCCGTTCACTGTATATGTTAAACAGCCCGACACGAACGCAATGCGCTTATGCCCATTCGCGATTAATTGATTGACCGCCTCATATGCCGCTTCATAATAATCGATGTTCACCGATGGAATTTTATTCGTTTTTTCGATTGACCCGGCAAGCACAATCGGTACAGACGTATGATCGAGCGCAAACTTAATTTTATCCGTTACTTCGTTTGACATCATGACAATGCCGTCTACTTGTTTCCCTAGCATCGTATCGAGTAGCTGTAGCTCTTTATCCTCGCTTTGGTCCGAGTTCGCTAAAATGATGTTGTAATGATACATCGTTGCGATATCCTCTACACCGCGCGTTAGCTCCGCCGTTAAGTTGTTGGCGATATCAGGAATGATTACCCCAACGGTCGTCGTTTTTTTACTTGCAAGTCCTCGCGCTACAGCGTTTGGACGATATTCTAAACGTTCAATCACTTCTAATACTTTTTTTCGTGTAGCAGGCTTTACATTTTGATTGCCGTTTACAACACGTGATACAGTTGCCATCGAAACATTCGCTTCACGCGCAACATCATAAATTGTAACAGTCAAGGACGTTCAACTCCTTTGCTCTCTTTTCTCTGTATTCATCATACGACAAAAACTGTACTATTTTCAATGCTTTGCCGTGGAAAAGCACTGCATTTCCCTAACTATTTCTGTATGTTGTCACACATTTACTGTTTTTTTGTAATGTAACAGGAGGAAAGAAGCTTTATGTTGCAGTGTTATTGTTTGCTATTTACGTCAATCCGGGCTTTACACTGTGGTCAACTTGATGTTCATTACAAAAGTATTGTCATATAGACGCGACACACTTCGCCTTCGTTCATCACATTAGGTCACCAACTATCTCCTCTTCTCGTTATAAGTTCCAATCTGCATATACACACTTAAAAACAAGCGTGTTAATTAGCCAATCAATTGCCAGAAGCGTATTGCGGCTCGCTTTCCTGGGGCTCGGCTCAAGCCTCCGCACCGCTCCTACGTCGCGCTTTACGGGGTCTTGAGGCACGAGCTGTTCCCCAAGGAGTCTCGCCGCACGCTTCCAGCCATTAACATGCCACATTTATTTCCAAGTTGTTGCTAAAAACAGCCGATTTCGCTGTATATAAATGACTAATCAACACACCTAATTTAAAAACTAATTATTTATCATATCTGTTCACAATAAAAAACAAAAATTACCAAATTAATGTATACTGTTAATATGCCACACTAAAAAAGGAGAAATGTTCATGTTAAACAAACAAAAACGGTACATGATGCTTACTTTTGCGTTAATCGGTTCATTAGGATTAACAGCCGTTACACCACCTGCGCAAGCATCACAAACGAACGAAGCTGTTACAACTACTCAAGCTACAAAATTATTTAAAGATATTTCAGCAACACATGTATACGCTAATGAGATTTATACGATGCGTGAGAAAAATATTATTAATGGCTATGAAGATAACACATTCCGTCCAAACAGTAAAATTACGCGTAAACACGCAGCAGCTCTAGTGTATCGTGCTGTACAATATGCACAATTAACAATTTCAAAACCCACTGTTGCTTTTTTCGCTCCTGTTGATGTAGCGACAACTGACACATATTACACAGCAATTAAATACTTAATGGAGCGTAATTTACTAAATGTAGATAAAGATAGGAATATTAATTTAAACGTGGAACTAACACGCGGCGAAATGGCAAATATTATTGCTACTGTGTTCGACCTTGATACAAAAGCTACATACACATTTTCTGATACAGCTGGTACAAATTATGAAAAGGCAGTTGAAAAGCTGTATACAAATGGCATTACAACTGGATATGAAGACGGTACATTCAGACCAAATGAAACCTTAACACGCGCGCATTATACATTATTCATGTATCGTGCGTTAGCTATCGCAACTGAGGTACTTCCAGAAATGAAACCAGTTGTATTCGATGATACTTCTGAGCCAATTAAAATTGGTTACGCCTCATATGTACCTTCAAATCATGTATTTGTCGATACTTCAAAACATAATCCTACGTATAAAACAACAATTGAAAATATTAAAACTGGTTTTATGACACTAAATACTGATACAAGCCAACTGACTATTAAACAAGTTAATTTGACGCATCCAACACTCGGCTTACCTAAAAACTATGTAAAAAACAATTCAACTATTATGGATCAAGTCAGAAGCTTAAATGTAAGTCCTGAACAGCAAGCTAAAAACCACGAAAGAGCTATGAAAATTCATAAAGAACGTAAATTTAGAGTACAAGGTGGTGGTCCTATATATCTAGAAAAAACGAATACAGATATGCCGATTAGTGTGAAAGCACAAAGTTTTGCTGGTTCGGTAGGTGTTTCCGTAAATCAATATATAGCATCATACGAATATGTTATGCGTACAGGCAACTTCTATGATGGTGGCACATACGCGTTATATATTTATAATAACTCTATTTCTGCGGTATCAAATAATCTAATCAATCACAACACAACAATTTACGATCAACGTCACATACAGTAAATCACGAAAAAAGCGAGCACAACATGTTTGACCATGTCGTGCTCGCTGTTAGTAGATTATTTTACTACGTCGTATTGCTTCATGAACTTTAATAATTCATCATGGAATGCGTCGAATGTTGGAATATCCATTTGTTGTTGTTGATCTGATAACGCTACTGATGGGTCTGGGTGAACTTCTGCCATTACGCCGTCTGCACCGATTGCGATTGCAGCTTTTGCACATGGTAATAATAAATCACGACGACCTGTTGAATGCGTTACGTCTACCATTACTGGTAAATGTGTTTCTTGCTTTAAAATTGGCACAGCTGAAATGTCTAACGTGTTACGTGTCGCTTTTTCGTACGTACGAATACCGCGCTCACAAAGGATGATGTTTTCATTCCCTTTAGACATAATGTATTCTGCTGCGTGAATGAACTCGTCGATTGTTGCTGCTAAACCGCGTTTTAATAATACAGGCTTGTCAGTTGCACCTGCTGCTTTTAATAATTCGAAGTTTTGCATGTTACGCGCACCGATTTGGATTACGTCGATGTATTCTAACGCTTCATCTAAGTCGCCTGGTGTTACGATTTCAGTAACGACACCTAAACCGCGCTTTTTCCCTACTTCGCTTAAGATTTTTAAGCCTTCTAAGCCTAAACCTTGGAAGTCGTATGGAGAAGTACGTGGCTTGTAAGCACCACCGCGAATTAATTTTAAGCCTTTTTCGCTAATTGATTTTGCAACTGCATCTACTTGCTCGTAAGACTCAACTGCACACGGACCGTAAACGAATGATGTACCATCTTTACCGATTAACTCACCATTGACGTTAACGATTGTATCTTCTGCTTTTTTCTTACGTGATACAAGCAGCTCTTTTTTCTTTTCAGCTTCTAATTGCTTAAGCGCTGTTTTGAAAATTTGCTTGAAGATGAAATCTACTGTCATTTGGTTTAATGGGCCGTTGTTATGCTCTTTTAATAAATCAAGCATGTGACGCTCGCGAAGAGGATCATAACGGTTAACACCTTGTTTCTCTTTAATCTTACCAATTTGTTCTACCACTTCGGCACGCTCATTAATTAAACGTAAAATTTCTAAGTTTAAACCGTCAATTTTTGAACGTAACACTTCTAATTCTTGTTGATTCATATACCGTTTCCCTCTCTTCCCCGTATCAAACCATTTCCTAACAAGCTAATGTATGATACATTTTTCTATATAACTTTATTATACATTATATTTTTTGAATTGTCACGCTTTTTAATTTAGCGCTTCAACTCACTAAAGTAATCTATTGTTATCTTATTATAGAAAGGAAGTGCCGGTATGTCAACTATTGACACACCAAACGCAAATCATTCATCTGTGGAAAAGTTATTCGCACTCGATATTGGCACACGCTCTGTCGTCGGCATCATTTTAGAGCAACGCGGTGAGCAATTCCACGTCATTGATATATTAGCAAAAGAACATAAAGAGCGCGCGATGGTCGATGGGCAAATCCATAACGTGCTATTCGTTGCGCAGTTAATTGAAGAAATTAAAGAAGAACTCGAAAAAACGCATGGCACGTTAACACATGTTAGCGTTGCAGCAGCCGGTCGCGCATTAAAAACCGAGCAAGCCGTTGCTAAAATGTCGATTGCAAGCAAGTCGCAGTTTACCGAAGAAGACATTCACCGCCTAGAGCTGCAAGCCGTTCAGCTCGCTCAGCAGCAGCTAGTCGCAAATCGCACCGATGCGAAGGCGAGCCATTATTACTGCGTCGGCTATTCGGTGTTGTATTACCGTTTAGACGATGATGAAATTGGCAGCCTGCTCGACCAACAAGGCGACGTCGCAGAAGTAGAAGTAATCGCGACGTTTTTACCGCGTGTCGTTGTCGAATCATTACTAGCTGCATTAAAGCGTGCAAACTTACAAATGGATGCGTTAACGCTTGAGCCAATTGCAGCGATTAACGTGCTCATTCCGCCGTCGATGCGTCGATTAAACGTCGCGCTCGTCGATATCGGTGCGGGAACGTCCGATATTGCGATTACTGACAAAAATACGGTCATCGCATACGGCATGGTGCCAACTGCAGGCGATGAAATTACAGAGGCGCTGAGCGATCATTATTTACTCGACTTCCACGTGGCAGAGGAAGCGAAGCGAAAAATTACGCTCGGTGAAGATATCGTCATTCAAGATATTTTAGGCTTTGATGAAATTCATAGCGCTGACGATGTGTGCGAAGCGATTGCACCAGCGATTACGCATTTAGCTAAATCAATTAGCGAGGAAATTTTACGCTTAAATGGTACAGCCCCAAAAGCGGTTATGCTCATCGGTGGTGGTAGCTTAACACCGCGCATTACAGAGGCGCTTTCAGCTGAGCTAGATTTACCGCTTAACCGCGTTGCTGTGCGTGATTTAAAAGCGCTGCAGGACGTGACGTACGATGAATCGATTCCAATGACGCCAGAGCTTGTGACGCCAATTGGTATCGCAATTGCAGCAAAACGTGCGCCTATTCATTACATGTCGCTTACAGTAAACGGTCGCGTCGTGCGCCTATTCGAAGTGAGCGATATGACAGTGTCGGACGCGCTACTTGCCGCAAATGTGCCAGCTGATACGCTATATGGCAAAGAAGGTCCACCGACAACAATTACGTTAAACGGACAAGTAATGACGATTCCAGGTACAGTCGGCGAGCCAGCAACGTTATTAATTAATGGTGAGCGAGCATCGCTGAAAACAATTATTAAGCATAACGACGTTGTTACATTAACAGAAGGTACGCAAGGTGAACGCGCGAACGTTTACATGCGTGACTTACTCGATGATGTATCGGCGAAGGTCATTACGTTTCAGCAGCAATCATACACGGTTGAACCAACGTTAACGATCAATGGTCAGCCTGCAACAGCCGACACGAAAATCGAAAACGGCGACGGGTTAAAAATTACGATGGTCGATACGATTGCTCAATTTTTAACGATGATTGGTCAAGAAAGTGTATTACAGCAGCTACAAGCGTTTTACGTAGCGATTGACGGAAAACCTGTGACAATGCCAATGTTTTCTGGCGAAGTGCTATTAAATGGGCATAAAGTGAAAACGAATTATCCGCTGCAAAATGGTGATGTGTTAGCAGTCACAATTCCGAGCTTACCGACTGCGACAATGGTTGCCCAGCAGCTCAATTTAACGCTCGTTGATTCGATTACAGTAACGTTCCAAAAAGAAACGTGCACACTATCACGTACGCTTGCAGAAATGCTTGTTGATGGTGAGGCTGTTGCACCTGATGCACCGATTCGCCAGGGCGCACGCATCGAAGTCGTAACGAAGGAAAGCGGTCCATGGGTGTATCAAGATGTATTCCGCGTATCTGCGTGGCAGCTTCCGACGGCGTTTAAAGGGTCGTTTACCATTTTACGCAACAATACACCGTGCAGCTTCGACGATCCGATCTTCGGCGGCGATGTGCTCGAAATTCAATTACAACCTGTTCACGCGTAACTCTACTTATAAAGTGCAATCTATATACATTGAACTTAATATTGTACCGTTCTTTTGTTTCGGCGGACGCTTTTCGCGGGCGTGGAGGCGAACACGATGTTTGTTCTGAAGGCAGGTCTGTTGATTAGCCACTTTTATACAGCTGAATCTGTTGTTTTCAGCAGCAAATACTGACATGAATGCAGCGTCGTAGTGGCATGGAGCGTGCGGTGAGACTCCTTGGGGAACAGCTCGTGCCTCAAGACCCCGTAAGCCGCGACGTAGGAGCGGTGCGGAGGCTTGAGCCGAACCCCAGGAAAGCGAGCCGCAATACGCGAACTGCCAGTTGAATGGCTGATCAACACGCTTGTA
>NZ_MATO01000039.1 GCF_001700325.1 Caryophanon latum | reverse complement strand
AATGTTGCTGGCATCAATTATGATGTCCAAAATTGTTTGCTAGATTGAACTAGCTATGTTTCATCAACGTTTGTTGTTCAGTTTTCAAGGTTCATGTCGCTGTCTCGAGCGAACTTCTATATCTTAGCATCTTAACCAACTTTTTGTCAACAACTTTTCTAAAAAGTTTTTTCAGCTAATTTTGTTTGCCGCTCTCTTGGCGACTTCAATATAATAACATGATAACTTTTCATTGCGCAACCCTTTTTTTTAAAAAGTTTTTAAAGTTTATACAGACGGCAATATCGATCACCGTCTGCTCATTGTTATTTAGCGATGTACGGGCTGTTCGCCTGTTTCATTTTATCGATTGCTTCATCTACAATAACGGCTCGCAGCGCTTTAAGTGTTTCATCAAACTGCGTATGCTGATCGAGGCGGAATGTCATTTCATGCTCAATTGGCAGCCACGTATGAACGCCCGCTTCGTTATGTTGCAGCTGTGCTTCTAGCTTATCGATCGCATTCGCAACCTTTGCCTCATATGTTTCTTTCGCTTCGCCTTCTTGCCATAGCGCAAAAAATGCATCGCCTTGTTCGCCAAGTGTTTCGCAAATGCGCTTCATCGCGGCCGCTTCCATTTCATGTTTGTTGTTTTTGCGCTCGCTCACTTCAAATGCTGGAATGTCTCCGATTGCGACTTCGGCTAAATCGTGAATGATGAGCATTTTCAGCAGCTTCTCCATATTAACTGGCTGTTTAAAGTGCGGCTCAAGCGTCATCGCAATTAACGTAAGACGCCACGTATGCTCAGCAACACTTTCTTGGCGACCGTCGCTTAGCCAACTGTGACGCAGCTCCATCTTTAATTTTTCAGCCGTATGTAAAAACGATAAAATGTGCTGCATGTCGTTCTCTCCTCGTTATGAATTCATACAATCTACTATTAGAGAGTATAACAAAAAGCGACCACTCGAAATAGCTTCGAATGATCGCTGAGAAATTATAAGTAGCGACGAGCGCCCGCGTAGTTGCGTAAATATACGCCTGCGTTTAATGGCTCGATGCGTACTTTTGATGCGTAGCTCGGTGCATGTAACATTTGACCGTTACCGATGTATAAACCAACGTGATACACTTTGCCTTTCCCACCTTCGTATGCAAAGAACACTAAATCGCCTGGCTGTAAGTTCTTTTTCGCTACTGCTGTACCTTTTGTCGCTTGGTAGAATGAATCACGTGGAATCATAATGCCGTGCGCGCGGAATACCGCATGTAAAATACCTGAACAGTCATAGCCCCATGAAGACGTACCTGCCCATAAGTACGGTAAGTTTAAGAAGCGCTTCGCCTCATCAATAATCGTTTGTGCAGACGGTTTCGGTACATCGCTGTAATCTTGGAATGATTTCGCATGCCCTTTTTTCAGTAATTTCGTACCGTCGCTCGGTGTTTGCACGATGTAATAGTTACCCGCTTCTTTAATGACTGGTAAAATCGTTGCGTAGCTCACTTCAATATGAACCGTTTTATAATCATCATCATATAATGGTGCTTTATCTGCTGTAATGATCGCAATTGCACATTCATCATAGTTTTTGTTCGTTTTTACAATTTGTGCAGTTGGTACCCAGCCTGGATACCCTTCTTTTTGATATGGTACGTATTGACCTTTTGCTGCAACACGTGACCAACTGCCGCGCGTTTCAAGCAATACGACTTCATCGCCGTATAACGCTTGTGTATCTGTTTGCCCTACAAGCCATTTCTTTTGTGAAAGTGACATGCTGTTTAGCCACGCTTTATAATCAACCGGATTCGTTAAAGAAGGACGGTCAACAGTACGCGCTTTATTGTAATACTTCCATAAGTTCGCAACCGCTACGTCTACTTTGTATGTCGTTTGCGTCGTTTCCTTCTCACAGCTTGCAGCAGGTGCTACCGGTGTTGGCTCCGGCACTGGTGCAGGCGTTATCGGCACTTCATTTTTAGCAACGCGGAACTCTGGCTTTAACACACGCGCCACGAACACCGCGAAGTTGCCGCGCGTTACTTTGCCAGCTGGACGATATGTACCGTCTTCAAAGCCTGTCGTAATTTGATTTCCTACTAATGCTTGAATGGCGCTCGCTGCCCAATGTGTTGCCGCAACGTCTGGGAATGTATCCGTCGATGTTGTCGTTAAACCGAACGCACGCGTAATAATGCCTGCTGCCTGCGCACGCGTTAACTGACCGTCCGGATTGAACGCACCTTCTGATCCACTCATAATGCCTAGTTCCGTTACCGTTGCAATGACTGGCATACGCACATCATCTGCCGCAATATCTGCATACGTTGGCAATGGACGTAATTCTGTATCTAGCTTCAATGCCTTTACGAGCATTTCCGCCGCTTCGTATCGCGTAATCGCCTCCGTTACACGAAACGCGCTTTCTGAATCCGCTTCAATGACACCAGCATCTGCTAAATATTGAAGTGGTGCATACGAATTGCTCGTTTCTTTCACGTCCGTAAATAGCTGCGCACTTGCTGTTGAAAATGTCGCCGTTAACACTAAGCAAAACATTAGCAGCTGTGCTACGTACTTCTTCATATATGTAACCTCCCTTAAATTTGTTCAACCTTTTCGCTCGCCACGACGATCTTTGTGACGAGCTATCCTTTATTATACAAAAAGAAAAGTGGAAAAGGATAAAACCTTTCCACTTCCCGTCATTTATTTCAAATTTTTTTCAAACATCCAAAAATCAATCGCTTGCATCCCTTGCTCATATTGCGGCTTTTTATGCTGTGCGAAAAAATCACGCTTAATGTCGTACATGCGGAAGCCGAGCTTTTGATACAGCGCCACGTTGTTTAAATTGCAGTTCGCCGTCCCAACGATAATGCGCGTATATTGCTTCGCGGCAAAAATCGTCTCCGCCTGCATAATCATTTCTTTCGCTACCCCTTGCCCGCGATACGACGGACGCAATGCGATATTTCGTAGCTCAATCGTTTCCTCATCGACAGGAATAAACAGCGCGACTCCAATAATGTCGTCATTCACACGCATTTCATACAAATCGCCCTCGCCAATGTAACGATTTAAAATTTGCTCATCCTCATCCGCCATTAACAACAGCGGCTTATACGACTCCCGATTGGCAAGCGTCTTCTCCAAAATCATGTATGTTCCTCCATTTCAACCAGTTGTGCTATGTATATGATCCGTATTAATTATAGCATTGGTTGTTCAGACGGTTTTAGAAATTCGGATATTTGCTTGAAAAGTGTTGTAGATTATACGAAAAATTTTAATAAACACTTTGAACTTTTTTATATTTTATACGCTATTTATAATATTTTGGGTAAATGTCTATATTAGCTTTTTAGTAAAATGAATGACTTATTGAAACTAGAAGCTACTTACTACGTTAGAAAGGACGTGTATACAATGAACGTTTTATTGTTATTTGTAGTTGTCATGCTGCTAAACGTAACTTACTTCATTTTAAGTTATATTTCGAGCGAGAAAGAGTTAAAGGAAATGCATAAATTTTTCGATAGTCTTTCCGATGAACACGCTGAAAAGGAGGAACTAGACCACATATCCTTTTTGCGTAAAATAGGTAAAGTAGGCGACAAAATAAGAAATGCTTTTTATTTTAATGCATCGATTCTCGCACTCTCTCTCTTTTTTATATACGTATTCCAGTTAGGTGCATACATGTTTATCGTTCCAATTGCTGTAATTATTGTTACAAACAATATGTATCATCGTATCAATCGATTTGTAAGCTATACGTGTAATTTAGCGATACACAAACTTGAAATAGAAGTTTTAGTTGAACAAGATTAACGAGCTCTATAATATGTTTTCCTATTTAATACGCGCATACTCTTCCTCAAAGCACATGTAGTAATAGCCGAGTCGGTCTTGCTGAAGAATTGCGTTACGTTCCTCTTTTATTCCTTCATTTGTAATGCTATATGCATGTACTCGTTGCACATTTAATACGTCATCTATATAGCGATACACAATGAGCACATTCGACTGCTGCACTTTATTTTTTTCAAGAATTCTTTCATTTAGCAGATCCATTCTGTCCGCACTTGTAACGTATTGAATGCCGATTACATTATGTGGAACGTATCCGCTATCTGTCGTTGAAAATAGCTTATCAATCGTTTCGATATCTTTTTGCGCTAAGCTTTCTCGCTCTAAATGCAAAGCCAAATATGCATAATGTTTCAAGTCAATGCGCGCATCCCATTTCCACCAAGCTAAATCCATCGGTCGAGAGCGTCCTAGTTCTTCATTTGGCTTAAAATCCTCAATAAACACATGAAAGCCTAGCATTTCGCCTAGTTTCATAAAAAATTCTATTTCTCTTTTTGTAAACATCGATGTATTGTGGTCGGCTGACAAATTCATTGTGCGATAACAATTCACGTAGCCTTCAAAAAATTGCATTAAATTTAAGTGCTTTTTTCAACTAATACGTCCATTATTCCAATCTCCCCCATCAAAAAATCCCCTCTAGATCATGATAATCTAAAGAGGATTTTTTACATATTTCCTACTCCACCGTCACTGACTTCGCTAAGTTACGTGGTTTATCCACATCACATCGGCGGTGCAGTGCTGCATAATAGCTAATGAGTTGTAATGGCACGACACTTACTAACGGCGTTAACAGCGGGTGCGTTTTCGGTAAGATGAAGGCGTCGTCGTCCTCTGCCATGCCTTCCATTGAAATGATGCATGCATTGGCGCCGCGTGCAGTTACTTCTTTAACGTTACCGCGAATGTTAAGGGCAACTGCTTTTTGCGTCACGATCGCAAATACCGGTGTGCCGTCTTCGATCAATGCGATTGTGCCGTGCTTTAATTCACCACCAGCAAAACCTTCTGCTTGGATATATGAAATTTCTTTTAGCTTCAGTGCGCCTTCAAGCGATACGCAGAAGTCTAAGTTGCGTCCGATGAAGAAAGCGTTGCGTGCGATTTTTAAATAATCTTCTGCAATTTTTTCTAAGCGGTCTTTGCGCTCAATAATCGCTTGAATGTTGTTTGCTGCAATCGCTAGCTCTTGCTTTAAATCAAAGTCCGTTTCGCCTGCTGTTACGTATGCAGCGACGGCAAGCACGGCAATTTGGGCAACGTATGCTTTCGTTGACGCTACGGCGATTTCTGGACCTGCATGCAGTAATAACGTGTAGTCCGCTTCTCGTGAAAGCGTTGAGCCTGGCACGTTCGTCATCGTTAACGCCTTGTAGCCGAGCTCTTTAATTTTCACGAGCACTTGGCGGCTATCGGCTGTTTCACCTGATTGTGAGATGAAGATGAATAGCGGCTTTTGTGACAGCAGTGGCATGTTGTAGCCAAACTCTGATGAAATGTGCACTTCTACTGGAATGCGTGCAATTTTTTCGAAGTATTCTTTGCCGACTAAGCCTGCGTGATAGCTCGTACCTGCTGCGATAATGTATAGGCGATCCGCTTCTTGCAGCGCCTGTAAAATGTCCGCATCAATCGTTAGCTCGCCCGCTTCGTTTGAATAAGCTTGCATAATTTTACGAATGACAGTCGGCTGCTCGTCCATTTCTTTTAACATGTAATGTGGGTACGTACCTTTTTCGATATCGCTTGCGTCAAGCTGTGCTGTAAACGGCTCGCGCTCTAGCACTGTACCTTCTAAGCTTGTGATCGTCACGCCATCTTTGCGCACGAGCACGACTTCTTTATCGTGCAGCTCCATAAACTGATTCGTCACTTGCAGCATCGCCATCGCGTCTGATGCAATGACGTTGAACGTATCTGCTACGCCAACAAGTAACGGTGATTTGTTTTTCGCCACGTAAATAACGTCCGCATCTTCGCTATCGAGTAAAGCAAGTGCGTATGAGCCATGCAATAAGCCGAGCGTTTTACGGAATGCATCTTCTGTCGATAAACCTTCTGATACGAATAAATCAACAAGCTGTACGATAATTTCTGTATCTGTATCTGAAGCGACTTGAATTCCTTTTAAGTACGCTTTTTGTAGTAAATGATAGTTTTCGATGACCCCGTTATGCACAAGCGTAAAACGTCCTGATGCGCTTTGATGCGGGTGGGCGTTTTTGCGGTTCGGTACGCCGTGTGTTGCCCAACGTGTATGCCCGATTCCTACTGATGCTTCTACGCTCGTATCGACAGCTGCGCGTAAGTCGGCAATGCGTCCTTTTTCCTTGAACACTGTAATGCCTTGTTCGTTGCGTACTGCAATACCTGCTGAGTCGTAGCCGCGGTATTCTAGCTTCTCAAGCCCCTTTAATAAAACTTCCTTTGCATCTACTTCGCCAATATATCCTACAATTCCACACATATAAAAAAGCTCCTCTAAAGAAAGCCACTCGAATGACAAGCCAAAAACAAGCGACAATGCTGACTGCTTGTAGCGAGGGCTTTCATTCTTATTTTAAATGTGCCGTAAACGCATCGTTGTCCGACCGATTGCTCAACCGTTTTCCGATCCGTTCTTTTTCGACTTGGCTAAAAGTCGGGAGGCATCCGCCGAAATTTCGATACTCCTCCACCTCGTCAGCTAAAAATATGTGTCGTCCGATTTTTTTAGCTCTGGCGCTATAACTGTTTTCCTAATGTGGTCCTCCTTTTTATGTAGCGCTTGCCATTAAAAGACATTCAACCTTTTGAACAAGCACGTTTATCATACATTAAAACATAAAAAAACGTCAAATCATTTTCAATAAAAATATGATGTCGTTCCTTACATCACTGCGTTACATATTGAACGTAAAAGACGAATGCTTATACTTATTTCCCGTCATCGGATGTGTGTAAACGTCATTTTCCAAAAAAAGCTACCTCGATATATCACTCGAGGCAGCATAGTTCCTTATTTCGCAAGCAGCTTGACGATTTCACGATTAAATGCCGGTAAATCTGCTGGTGTACGACTAGAGACGAGCTGATTTTGACAAACGAACACTTCGACATCATGAAACTTAGCACCCGCATTTTTCAAATCGATGACGATCGGCTTCACACCTGTAATGTCTCGCCCTTTAAGCGTTTCCGTATTAATTAATAGCTGCGGTCCGTGGCAAATTGTAAACACTGGCTTCATGTCATCCATATACTGCTTTGCAAATGCGACGAACCGATCATCGCCGCGCAAAATGTCTGGTGAATAGCCACCCGGAATGAGTAGCGCATCAAAATCAGCAGGTGTTACGTCCTCAATACCGTATTGAATCGTCACCGCCGTTCCATCCTTTTTCCCTTTTACGACGTCGCCTGCTTGAAAACCGATCGTTACGACTTCATGACCTGCTTCTTCTAACGCTTCTTTCGGGCTTGTGAACTCGCTATCTTCAAAATCGTTCGCTAACACCGTTGCTACTTTTGCCAATTGAAACACTCCTTCATACATCAGATTTTTAATACTTTTCCCTTTTGTCATGCGCTGAAACATTGTGTCCACAAAAAGGCGATGCATCCGTCTATTTACGAATGCACCGCCTGCTTCTATTATTCCGTTAAGCCCATTTCAGCGCGTACTACGTCTGCAATGCGTGTTACGTAATCTTTACACGCCGCTTCTGTTGCCGCTTCTACCATGACACGTACAAGTGGCTCTGTACCTGAAGGACGCACTAATACGCGACCGTCACCGTTCATTTCTGTCTCCACTTGTGCAATGATCGCGGCTACTTTGTCGTTTTGCGTTACAGCATGCTTATCTGTCACGCGCACGTTAACTAGCTCTTGAGGGAAAATTGTCATTTCCGCCGCTAGCTCAGATAGCTTTTTGCCTGTTACTTTCATAATGTTCACGAGCTGTAAGCCTGTTAATAAACCGTCGCCTGTCGTGTTGTAATCAAGGAATACGATATGCCCTGATTGCTCACCGCCGAAGTTGTAATCGTTTTTGCGCATTTCTTCTACTACGTAACGGTCACCAACTGCTGTTTGTACAGAGTCGATGCTGTTTTCACCAAGCGCTTTGTAGAAGCCCATGTTACTCATAACGGTAGAAACGACTGTCGATTTTTTTAGACGACCTTTTTCGTTTAAATATTTGCCGACGATGTACATAATTTGGTCGCCGTCTACAATTTGCCCTTTTTCGTCTACTGCAATGACACGGTCGCCATCGCCATCGAACGCTAAGCCGACATCTGCGCCGCGCTCTGTTACGAATGCAGCAAGTGCCTCTGGGTGAGTTGAACCAACGCCTGCATTAATGTTGTAGCCGTCTGGAGAAGCACCCATCGTTGAAATGTCCGCTTCTAAGTCCGCAAATAAATGCGTCGCAAGTGGAGATGTTGCACCGTGCGCACAGTCAAGCGCTACGTGTAAGCCGCCGAACTCCTCGTCCACTGTACCTTTTAAGTAAGAAATATATTTTTGTCCGCCTTCGAAGTATTCTGTAATTGAGCTAAGTTCCGTGCCAACTGGGCGTGGTAACGTATCTTCTGCATCTAATAATGCCTCAATTTGTGCTTCTTGATCGTCCGTTAATTTAAAGCCGTCTGGACCGAAAAACTTAATGCCGTTATCCGCAACTGGGTTATGTGACGCTGAAATCATCACTCCAGCATCTGCGTTCATAATGCGTGAAAGATATGCAACACCTGGTGTGCTAATAACACCTAAGCGCATGACTTCGACACCGATTGATAATAGCCCTGCAACAAGTGCGCTCTCTAGCATCGCTCCTGATACACGTGTATCTAAACCAACTAACACTTTTGCACGACCTGCTGCGTGTTGCGTTAACACGTAACCACCACAGCGTCCTAATTTAAACGCTAATTCTGGTGTTAATTCTGTGTTTGCAACACCGCGTACACCGTCTGTACCGAAATATTTACCCATGTTTAATTCTCTCCTTTAAGTATGTAAAGTTTCATCAATGTCTTGTTCAAAATAAACCGCTTTTATCATACACCCTTTTTATGCAATCTAAAAGCGGTATTTTTACAGCACTTTATCCCTCTTCTTTTTCCGCCACATCAATTTCCACTGTAACCGATGTCGGCTCTACACTCGTTACGCCATCCTTTAACGGAATCGTAATTTTTTGCGTGCCCGATTGCTTAATTTTACTTAAATCCACTTCAATCGCATATTCAGCGAGTGATTCGATAAACGATTTCGTGCCGTAAAGCTTTGCCGATTGTTGCTGCAATGAAATGTGCTCAAGCGTCAATCCATCTGGTAGCTCTCCTTGCTCTGATAGCACAAGAGGAACACGCTTCGAATACGGCTCAAGCGATACATCAACACGCACTTGCTCTGGCGACGTCGTAACGTTTAAACGGTTTAAATCACGGTCTAACACTTTGACGTTTACAAGCTGCGTGAAATCATCGTTAATAACCTCATCTGGTGAAGCGGTTGCCTTCACTGCGTTAATGCTTTCTACGACCGTTTTCGCACCTGTTACGAGCACTTTATTTGGCGATACTTGAATGCTGCGTAGCGAGTAGTTTTCACCAATTAAGCGCGTATTAATTTCCGGCTCAATCGTGAACTCCTTCGATACTTTTTCATCTATTGTCACCTCAACAAGCGCAGGCTCGATCGTCACCGTCAAGTTGTCCGATAAATTTTCGTGCTGTAACGCGACTTGGTGCTGCCCTATGCTAAGAGACTCTAAATCCGCAAACACTGTAAAATCTTTAAATAACGTCGCTTGTGTCACGTCCTTTGACGAGCCTTGAATCGTTACATCGACCGTCTCTGGCATACCTGTTACAATTAATGTCGCATCGTCATAAAATACTTCTAACGGCACATCACGTAATATTTCAAACGAGCCTTGATTGTCTACTCGACCTTCCGTTTGTGCGGGATTTAATTCTGAGCGCACTGTAAAAAATAGTAATAACGCTAAGCCAAGCGCTGTTAAACGCAGTGTCCATTTACTATCCATTATTTCTCCCCCTCAATGACCATTTTGATTTTTCCTTGGTCGTTGATGCTGAGCCAAACCATAATTTACGTAGTTGCGCTTCAAATTCATCAATCGTTAAATTGCGATATAAATTCCCAGCATCGGCAATACTAATCGCACCTGTTTCCTCTGAGACAATGACTGTAATCGCATCCGTTACTTCACTTAAGCCAAGTGCTGCACGGTGGCGCGTTCCAAGCTCCTTCGAAATAAACGCACTTTCCGATAGCGGTAAATAGCCTGCTGCTGCCGCGATTTTCCCACCTTGAATAATAACCGCCCCATCATGCAGCGGCGTGTTCGGAATGAAAATATTAATCAATAGCTCCGACGAAATGTGCGCCTGCATCGGAATGCCCGTCTCAATATATTCGTTTAAGCCCGTCTCACGCTCGATTGAAATAAGCGCACCGATGCGTCGTTTTGCCATGTAGCTGACCGACTTTTTCATCGCCTCAACTAAGCGAGCGCGCTCCTCTTCCTCTTGCCCACTCGTACGTTGGAAAAACTTCCCGCGCCCAATTTGCTCTAACGCACGACGAATTTCTGGCTGGAAAATAATAATGATCGCTAAAAATCCGTAGTCGATTACTTGCTTCAACAGCCAGCCAATCGTATTGAGCTCTAAATACACCGTAATAATACGTGCAATAATAATAATGAAAATCCCTTTTAACAGCTGCACAGCCTTCGTTCCGTGAATTAGCTTGAGTATCATATAAATGACATACCAAACAATTAAAACATCAGCCATATTAATGAGCACCTCAACAGCTGTAATATCTGTTAACTGCTTTAATAAGTCCACGTGGTCATCCCCCACTTTTTTCCGAATACATATTCAAATTATATCATAAATTGACGTCTTACATTGACCGAACGCAAACGGAGATTGACGAAACGGTCATACGTTCATTCGCTAGGCAAGCATTGTGAATCAACTTCACCACATAACAGATCGTATTCAATTCAACAAAAAAGATTGATCGATAAGCATACACTTATCAATCAACCTTTTAATAGACGCTACGTATTATTCATTTGTTGCATCCTCTTTATTAAATAACGTTGCAGCGTCTTTGAATGCCGATTTAATTTCATACCATAGCCATTCAAATGCCGCATCAATTTTTTCAATTTCACCTGTCACAACAGATGTAGATGCCATGTATTCGCCGTTGATTACAGTCACGTTTCCGTCTACTTCACCTTCAACAACGATATCACCGTTACGCACGACGATGTCACCTTTTACAACTTCGCCTTCAGGTACAATTACCGTCTGACCGTCTACAACTAGATTCGGCTGCTTCGTCACAGAAAACTGCTCATTATCATTGTAACCTGTTAACAATGTACCACCCATTAACAAAGTAAATGTCGCCGCTGCTACGACAAATGGATGGCGTCGTAACCACTTTTGAATGCCTACGTGTTGCTTTTGCTTCGGCAGACGTTGCATTACATTCGCTTGTAACGTTGGAGGTGCTGAAATATGCGTTGTACTTTTAATAAAAGCAATGGCATCACTTAGCTCATGCATATGTTGTTGGCAATTCGAACACATTTGCAAATGATGTTTTAATTCGAGTTCTTGTTCACGGTGAATATCTCCATCTAAATATTCATGCATATACTCAACAATGTATTGTGGGCATTTATTCATCATGCTTGTGCCCCCCTCCTATAAAGAATTTAGCTGCTTTCTCAGCGCTTCTCGTCCGCGATGCAATCGAGTTTTCACCGTCCCAAGCGGCATCTCTAGCACTTCGCTAATCTCCTGTAGCGACAATTCTTCAATATATTTTAAGACGACGACGACTCGATACTTCTCCGGCATTCGACTAATTTCATACTGTACGCGCTCCTGTAGCTCCATCTTCTCCAGCTCCTCTTCAGGCAATGGTGCATCTGTTGCAATTTGCGAATACATATTCAAGCCTTCCGTGCCGGCAACTTCCGCATCTAAATAGTAGTCTGGTTTCTTTTTACGTAAGCGATCGATACAAAGATTCGTCGCTATGCGATATAACCATGTTGAAAATTTTCGCTTTTGGTCAAACGTATGCAAGTTCATATAAGCTCTTACAAACGCTTCTTGGGCAATATCCTCTGCTTCTTGTTTATTACCAAGCATCCGATAGCACACTTGGTATAGAGAATGCTGATAATGGCTTACAATGTCGGAAAATGCGCTTTGATCGCCCTTCAGCACTTGTTTTATTCGTTTGTTTATCAACGCATCCATCGCGACTTCCTCTCCACCTCTTGCAGCTTCTCTACATTCATTTACGGATGAAAGCTTGAGAAGTTTCATTTTTTCTGTTTTCATTATAACAAAAAAAAATTCATTTCACGCTAAACTTCATATTTCTCACGATAACAAAAAAGCGCTTATTGTACGAAACAACATCGTTTCCTACAATAAGCGCTTATCGATTATTTATGTTTCAGCTTGTCTTTCACGTCGCCGATAACTTCCTGCACCTTGCCTTTTAACTTATCCTTTTGACCATCGCGCTCGGTTGCACGATCACCTGTCGCATTGCCGACTTGCTCTTTAATTTCACCTTTTACTTTGTTCACAGTGCTCTTTAAATCGTCCGATAAACTCATAAAATCTGCCCCCTTCTGATTTAACTTCACTTTGTACATACCCTCATCACACAATCTTTACACAAACATCGCAAAAACAGCTAAAAGGAACACGACCAATAATAAAATGACAATTAACGTCGGCATTAGCAGTGTGAAAAATGCGCGCCAGTTAGAATAACGGTTCGCCTCAGCTAACGTTGCAATCGAAATGACGATCGACCATACACCTAACACTAAGCTCACAATGCTATACGCAATCATCATTGGCGACAATGCATCACCGTTATTAAATGTATTAATGCTCAACGCCGCCCAAACGAAGCCGATGATTCCCATAACAATCGTCGGAATCGTTGCTAAAGCAGTTGCTTGAAACACATCCCAATACGTCCCCTGACCTTTAAATAGCTTACCAAATAAGAAAATAAATCCTACTGAAATAAACATCATAATTAATGCAAAAACCGATGATAACAAGCCTGATACAAGAAGCCCAACAAACGATAGCGGCTCTGTCGCAAGCGCATCATCTCCTTCGAGTCCATACGTTGCCGGATCTACAACTGGCATAAACGTAGCGAAAAATCCTGCTACTAATATTAAGCCAATCGCAAGTCGTAATAAACGATGCTCAATCATATGACGCACTGTTTTTTTAGGATGTAGCCAAACACTTGATAAAATATTCATTCCTTCTCTCACCTTCCCTTTCATTCTCTTTCATTATACGTTAACATATGAAATTAAGATTCAGCGAATTCATGAGATTGTTTAAGCAAAAAAAGTTTACACGCCCCCACATATCGTCGCTTGCAGTTGGAAATTCCTACGATGAAAACATTTCAGAACAAGTACTCGAAAATTTATGAAATGGATTATTTACAGCAACAAACCGCAAATAAATGATGTATACGAGTAGCGGTGAGCGTGCGACGAGACTCCTTGGAGAAAAGCTCGTGACTCAAGACGAGGATGAGCGATGCGGAAGCTTGAGGAAGGCGATAAACGCTACGTCCATGTAAACCGCCTCCATGACGAACATCGCATTCGCTGCCGAGCCATAGAAGATTGATCTGCGCTGAGTAATCACATAAGCATCGCGAGCCGCCATACGCTATTGCTAATTAACGGGATAAGCAACACGCTGGATATACAATATCTCACATGCCATATGTAAGTATTGAATTGAGAACCCTTATTTTGTGCAAAAAAAAACGGTAACTAACAAAGTTGTTAGTTACCGTTTTTTCGATGATGTGCCATGAAGGACTCGAACCTTCGACCCTCTGATTAAAAGTCAGATGCTCTACCAACTGAGCTAATAGCACATAAATGGCTGGGGTACCTGGATTCGAACCAGGGCATGACGGAATCAAAATCCGTTGCCTTACCGCTTGGCTATACCCCAATGAAATTTTGGACAAATAAAAAAATGGTGGAGGGGGACGGATTCGAACCGCCGAACCCTAAGGAGCGGATTTACAGTCCGCCGCGTTTAGCCACTTCGCTACCCCTCCGTAAATAACAAATCATAATAAAATGATGGTGGAGGATGACGGGCTCGAACCGCCGACCCTCTGCTTGTAAGGCAGATGCTCTCCCAGCTGAGCTAATCCTCCATGGGCTTTTGTTACTTACTAAGTATAAAATTAATGGTGACCCGTACGGGATTCGAACCCGTGTTACCGCCGTGAAAGGGCGGTGTCTTAACCACTTGACCAACGGGCCATGCTTTTAAATCTTTTAACAAGACAAGAATTATAATATCATATACTAAATCCCGTGACAAGTAGTTTTATAATCTTTTTAAAACAATTTCGCTTTTTATTCTATATACAAGGTGATTGAAATTTAGAATGCGAACGAGGCTCGAAACAAGAGGCGGACTCCAGCCGGAAAAGTGTGAGTGTGACACGAAAGACTCACGCCACGTCCGCGGAAAGCCTGCCTCGATGTGGAAAGCAACGCCATGTTATGACAAAGAACGCTATTTCGTTCTTCGCTATTATGTATACTGAATTCTGGAGTTTTTAGACACGTCCTAGTCTTTCAATACCCTATTTGCAATGTAGAAAATCCTATATGAGACACTTTTCTCTTACAAAACACAGCTTTTCAACATTACTTGAATTAAATAACCATTAAGCTAACATTTTGCGGTTACTTATCGCACATAAACTGTTTAAAGCTCATTGGTGAATACGATGTTTGTTTTTGAACGTAGTGCGATATCGATGCAACATTTACTACACTCGCTGCACCGCTCAAGCCCGCTCTCCGTTTCGTTCTTCATCGCTGTAGAGTGTTGAGAGATGGGCTTTTTCCTAAAAAATTTTGCCGTCTTTGCCATAACAATAAGCTTTGATCTCCGTTTTGTGACTGAAAATAATCGATTAGCGATGTAAAAATCGCTAATCAAAAAACCGACTAAGCATGAAGCTTAATCGGTTTGTGTGTGCGAAGCGACGTCCTACTCTCACAGGGGTAAACACACAACTACCATCGGCTCTAAAGAGCTTAACTGCTGTGTTCGGTATGGGAACAGGTGTGCCCTCTTTCCCATCATCACTT